>DATFFT010000001.1:0-35524 GCA_035249905.1 Actinomycetota bacterium
GAGAGCAGCCTGGCGACCTCCGCCGCCGGCACCGTGCGTTGTCCGCCGCTCGTGCGCTCGACCCGCAGCTTGCCTTCGCGCTCCCAGCGACGGAGGGTCTCGACGCGCACGCCGAGCGCCTTGGCGGCTTCCCCGATCCGATAGCTGTCGGTCATGTGAGCGCCAGGCTACCTACTCGTCGGTCCGGGCCACGCGGACCCGGACCCCCGCCATGATCGTCCGTCATCAGCGGCCCGCGCGGTCATGGTCGTGAGCCTCGGAGGCTCGGCCAGGTCGTCGCCGAGCGCTCGCCGACGTCGTGGGATCCGGGGCGAACGATGTCCGTCCTGGGTGCGACGGTGCTCGTCTCCGCCGTCTCCCTCTCCCGGGTGCCCGACATCCCCGCACGCTCCGCTGCGGACGAGGAGCCGCGCAGCCGCGAGAACATGCGCACGACAGGCGCGTGGAGTGGCGCCTAGACGGCGAAGCGCACGTGCAGGATGTCGCCTTCCTGCACCTCGTAGTCCTTGCCTTCGACGCGGATCTTGCCGGTCGACTTCGCGGCTTCCATGGAACCGGCGGCCACCAGCTCGTCGTAGCCGATCACCTCGGCGCGGATGAACCCTCGCTCCAGGTCCGTGTGGATCACGCCCGCCGCCTCGGGTGCCTTCGCACCGCGGCGGACCTCCCAGGCCCTCGTCTCGTCGTCGCCGGTCGTGAGGAACGTGATCAGGTCGAGCGCGCGGTAGCAGGCCTCGATCACGGTCTCGAGGCCGGGCTGCGAGACGCCGAACTCCTCGAGCAGCGCGCGAGCCTCGTCGGTTTGCATCTCGGCGGTCTCGGCCTCGATCGAGGCATACACGCCGACCGCGCCGACCTCGATGAGCGAGGGCGGCACCTCCGTGCCTTCCTCGAGGTTGGCGACGACGACCTCGGGCTTCAGCGTCAAGGGAGCGATGCCGCGCAACACCGCGGCGTTGTCGGAGAGCCTCGCGTCGCGCAGCGGCGTCTCGGCCTCGAGCGCCTCCTTGGCTCGTCGCAGCGCGTCGACCTCGGGTCCCGGCTTCTGGCGCGACTTCTTCTCGGCCTTCTCGAGAGCGCTCTCGATCACGGCGAGGTCGGCGAGCAGCAGCTCGGACAGTACGGACGACAGCTCGTCGAGGGGGTCCGGGTCGGCCCCGAAGCATCGCAGAACAACCGCGAGAGCATCGACCTCGCGCAACCGGGCGATGCCCTGGGCGCTCGAGACCCCACCCGGCACGTCGACGAAGCGAACCTGCGCCGCGACCGTCTTGGCCGAGCGCTCCATGTCGGTGAGCACCGCCAGGCGCGAGTCGGGAACGGGGACCACGGCGACGTTGGCCTGACCGCCGTGCGATCCGGCTCGTGTGAGCGCGGTGAACAGCGTGGACCTGCCGCTGTACGGAACCCCGACGAGACCGACGTCCTTCATGAGGAGGCGCGAGCCTAGCAGGGGCTCGATCGGAGACGGTGAGCGCGGGCTCGCGTGCCGAAGTGCTTCGGACCTTCGGCCCCGCGGATTCGCCCTTCGCCCCATGCGGCGCAACGAGCCCGGGGCCGATGACTACGACGAGACCGGGCGGAGTGGGGTGCCGCCAGACCCACCCCGCTCCGCCAGGCTCGCTCCGGGTCCGTCTCGCGGAACCGGAGCAGGATGGGAACCGATCGAGGACGAGGTCAGGCACGGCAGAGCGCCGATAGGCGCGACGTCCGGTGGGTCGGGGATCCGACGGCCCGGCCCGCCGGCTCTTCCCGGCTCTAGCTCTTGGTCTCCCAGAAGATCTTGCCGAGCTCGTCGATCGCGTCGAGCAGGGACTGCCCCTGCGCCGGGTCGCTGGCCTTCTTCGAGGCGCCGGCGAGCTTCGTCGCGTTCCAGAACTTCTCGTGCAGGTCCGGGTACTTCTCGAGGTGCTCGGGCTTGAAGTAGTCGGTCCAGAGGACCCATAGGTGGTGCTTGACCAGGTCGGCGCGCTCCTCCTTGATCACGATGCAGCGCGTCGTGTATTCCTCGGCCGACTCCGTGGCCGACTTCTTGCCCTCGGGGTCCTGCAGTCGCTCCTGTATCGCCTTCACCGATTCCGCCTCGATGCGAGCCTGCGCGGGGTCGTACACGCCGCACGGAACGTCGCAGTGCGCGTGGACGACGCGGTCCGGCTTGAGGAATGCTTCCAGCATGGATGGGCCTCCTTCCGACGATGGAACCGATGGAACGGTCTCCGGTTCGGACTCGACCGAAACCTATCACCGCGGTCGGAAACGGGCCGCCGGCGTCGGCGCGACCGCCGCCGCTGCGGCCGGCGTCGCCTGGGCCTGCCTTCGCTGGAAGCCGAGCCGCGTCGAGATCGAGGGAGGCTCCATGGCTCCGACCCTCGCCCCGGGCGACTGGGCCCTCGTCGTTTCGCCGCCGCGGTATGGGCGCCGCGACGTCGTGGTCGTCGAACATCCCGGGCGCCCCGGCTACGAGATGGTCAAACGCATCGTGGGGGTGCCCGGCGACCGCGTCGGCGACCGCCTGCTCGGCGAGGATGAGTACTGGGTCGAGGGAGATCTCGAGCCGGCCTCGACCGACTCGCGCCAGTTCGGTCCGGTGCGGGAAGAGCGGCTGAAGGCCAAGGTCCTGCTCGTGTACTGGCCGCCGGATCGACGGCGCAGGGTCAGATAGGCGACCCGGGACGGTCGGTCGCTCGAGCGATCGCCACCGCGAAGATCTCGCAGCCCTTCGGCTCCCGGTCGCGCCGCTCCGACTGGCATGTGTCCATCCCCGGTCCGCCGACGAGCCGGTCGCGGCCGGGGCCTCCCCACACCCAGTCGTCGCCCTCCTCGCCCTCGATGCGGTCGTTCCCCGGTCCACCGTCGAATCGGTCGTTGCCCGGCCCCGCGATCAGCAGGTCGTGCCCGGCGCCTCCGCAGGCACGGTCGTTCCCGATCGAACCCTGGAACTCGTCGTCGCCGCCCAGACCCAGGAAGACGTCGGGCCTGCGCCCGCCGCTGAGCTCGTCGTCGCCGCGGGTGCCGACGATGTTCACGGGCTTGCCGAGGCACCGCACGAGCTCGTAGGCGCCGGCGTCGCATCGACGGTCCCGCGGGGCGCCGCGCTGATCGGCGTGGGAGTCGCAACGCCCAGCGGCGCCGAGGGCAGGGCTGTCGATGCGTAGCGCCATGGTCGGGGTCGGTCCGCCGTAGGCCCCGAGTCGCCTGAGACGAGGATCGACGCCCGTGTGGTCCTCCGACGAACGCAAGCCGCAGCCCTTCGCGAAGCCGGCGTTGCCGCCGAGCGAGACGATCGCGGCCGCGCAGTCCACGCTGCGGTCCGCCTCGTTGTCGGACAGGACCGACCCGCTCACCGAGACCTCTCCCGGGGCAGACGCGGGCCGACGGATGCCACCCCCACGGCCGGCGCGGTTGTCGGCGACGGTGACGCCGTCGAGGGTCGCGGCGGACGCGATGTACATGCCGCCTCCCGACGAGGTTGCGACGTTCTCCGCGATCGTCGATCGCTCGATCGTGCCGCCGTTGCCCGCCACGGCGATGCCGCCGCCGTCGGCGGCGCGGTTGCCCGCGACGGTCGTCCCGATCATCACGAGCCGGCCGCGGCTGTGGATCGCGCCGCCGGCTCTCGAGGCGGCGTTGTCGATCAGCAGCGAATCGAAGACGTGGAGGGACGATCGAGGCGCGGACCACAGCGCGCCCCCGTCGCCCCCTCGAGAGCCGACGATCGTCACGCGGCGGAGCCTGGCCGAGCCCCCCCCAAGTCGCGCGGCGGCCCCGTCGATCGACGGGGCTCGGGCCCCGAAGATCGTGAGTCGTCGCAGCTCGTACCGGCCGTCCGCCGATGCCGTTCCCATCGTGAACGCGCGTTCCCCGAGCTGTGACGCATCGATGAAGGTACCGGTCTCGCCGACACCGGCGATCGTGATCGACGCCCGCAGGTCGATGTCGCCCCGGCCGATGCCTCCGTGGCCGGTTCGGGTGAGCGTGTAGAAACCCGAAGGAACGCGAACCCGTCCTCCCGGTCCGGCCGCGGCGATCGCGTCGCGGAGCGAGCAGTCCTCGTCGCAGACGGCGTCGAAGGTGTCGGTGGTCGTGTTCACCAGCAGCGTCTGTGTGCCCGCGGTCGCGCCGGGAGTGTCCGCGACGAGCGTCGACGCAGTCAACGCGACCGCCGCGGCGACGACGGCGAGGGATGTGCGGGCGAGGGCCACGGCCAGATGCTATCGACCGGCTCGCGGGCCGGCCTCAAGGAGGGCGGTCTGCCCTACGATGCCTGGAACGCCGAACGTCGGCGGAGCCCTGACGAGGAGCATCTTCTGGCCGCGAACCTTCCCCCGGTCCCACCCCGCCCGGACCTCGTTCCAGGCGGTTGGCCGCCGCTCGAGCCGAGGCGGGGGCGGTTCCCCGCATGGGTGATCGGCTCCGCGCTCCTCACGATCGTCGCGATGGTCGGAGCGCTCGTCACCTCGCTCGTGGTGCGGTACGACCCGGCGGACCACCGTGACGAGCATCGCTTCATCGCGCGGGACTTCGGCGGTGACCCTTTGCGGTGGAATCCATGCGAGCCGGTGCACTACGTGGTCAACGTGGCCGACGCGCCGGCGGACTCGCTTGAGGACGTGCACCAGGCCGTGCGGCTGGTCTCCGCGGCGACCGGCATCTCGTTCGCCTACGACGGCTTGACCGACGAGGTGCTCGAACGCCACCGCGACATGGTGCAGACGCGCTACGGCGACCGCTGGGCTCCGGTGCTCGTGACCTGGCTCGACCCCGATGCCGCTCAGGTCTCGTTCCGAAGCGAGGGCGACATCGCGGCGGGCGTGGCCTCGCCGTTCACTCCCCAGGGGTCGGACGTGATCGTGAGCGGGTGGATCGCGATCAACGCGGAAGATCCGAACCCACCGGGTTTCGCGGCTCCCGACGACCAGGGGCCCGTCGTGCTGCACGAGTGGGCGCACGTGATGGGGCTCGACCACGTGAAGGCGCGTGGACAGCTGATGCATCCGGCCGGCGGAGGGATGTCCGGCTTCGGGCCGGGCGATCTGGAAGGGCTCCGGCAGGTGGGGCGGTCCCAGGGATGTCTGACCACGCCGCCGATCCCGTGAGCCAACCCGTCGTCAACGTGCCGGTTGTTCCGATGCGGGCGGATGGACTACCCTGTTGCACCTGCGAATGATCTGCACACGCGAAGCCGGCATCGTGGGGGCCATGATCCCCGACCGCATCTGCTGTCCGCGCTGAGCAGGGACGGCTCTTCAACGCCGCACACGCGCTCCACCTTCCCACCCTTCGTCCCACCACCCGCACCGGAGGTGCACCCATGTCCACGACCGCCTCGACCGTCGCTTCGCTCGCCACCACCGTCGACGCCCGGGGGCAGTCCTGCCCGGGCCCGCTCGTCTCGCTCGCCAAGGCGATGAAGGATGCCGCGACCGGCGACCTGCTCGAGCTGCTCGCCACCGACCCCGGCTCGAGGTCCGACGTGCCCAGCTGGGCGGAGATCAGCGGCAACGAGCTGGTCCAGGCGACCGAAGGCGAGGGGCTGTACCGCTTCCTCGTCAGGAAGGTGTGACCGCCGTGGCGACGACCGAGGAACGGATCGGGACCGCAGCCGGACGCGAGCTAGAGGATCTGCGTGCGCGGATCGAGGCCCTGGAATCCGCGTCTGCGCACCGGGTCGAGAAGACCAATAAGCTGACGATCATCGCCTGGGGCGGGGACCTCGATCGCATCTGGCCGACGACGATCCTCGCGACGACGGCCGCCGCGAGCGGCATGGACTCGAGCGTGTTCTTCACGTTCTGGGGGCTGTTCGCGATCGTGAAGCCGGGCGTGCGCATCACCGGCGACAACTGGATGCAGAAGATGATGAGCGCGATGAATCCCGGCTCGGCGCAGAAGGCCAAGCTGTCGCGCTACCACTTCGCCGGGGCGGGCCCGACGATGTTCAAGAAGCTCGCCGGAGATCACCAGGTGGCCACCCCCGACGAGCTGATCGAGACGGCCCGGGAGCTCGGCGTTCGGCTGATCCCGTGTCAGATGACGATGGACCTGCTCGGCTTGAAGCGCGAGGATCTGCTCGAGGGCCTCGAGGAGCCGATCGGCGCCGCGACCGCCATCGCGGAGATGCGCACGGCCGCGGTCTCGTTGTTCATCTGAGCCCAAGGCGGTATGGGCATCTGGACGCTTCCTGGTCAGTGCAAGCTCTCTGCTACCTTGAGCGCCTCTGCCTCCGGCAGCTCAAGTCCGAAGATCGTCACCTCAGTCTCCCCGATGATCATCTCGATGATCGTTGTGTCGATCGCGGCAGCCTCTACACCGACCAGCGTCTTCTCATCCACCTGACGCTCGAACGGCTCGATGCTGTGGGCCGGCCGGATGCGGGCAGGGTGGCCTCCGATCGAAACGAAGGAGCCACCGAAGGCATCGACATGACTCCGAAGATGTGACACAGGATCCGTCGTTATCGTGTATGGGGTCGTCTGAATGACGAGGTCATCCCCATAGCGGTAGCCGACATCCTTCTGGAACACCCAGACGTCGGCCGTCTTGTCCGGACCCGGCAGTGCCGACGCCACCGGCTGGACCGTCTCGCCGTCTGTCGCGTTCTCCGCCTTCGTGATCGAGGACTCATATCCGCCGGGAAACAATGGGACGGTCGTGTCGAAGATCACATCGATCGGGTGCCCGTCAACGAAGCCGGGAGGTGCCAGTGGGGGACCGTCGACCACGGCGCACGATGATGAACGCAACGATCGCGGATACGATGAACATCATCGCGATGGCCATGGCCCATCGCCGAGACTCACGCACATTCGCCATGTCGCCTACCTGCCTAGCATGTCTCGGAATCCCTGATCACCCGGACCGTGTCGTCATCGACCAAACAGTTATGGAAACCTGGATCATCGTTCCCACCACCCGTGTCAGGATTCTGCCAGGCGATCCAGTTGCCGGATGAGTTCATCCGATCGAGCCCATTGAAGAACGACCTGGCTGAATCCGATGGACTAGCCCGCTCGCCATTGGACCGCGATACATTGCTATTCATGGTGAGGGTGATCGGGCTGTCCCATTCATTTGCGCCGTCGAGCTTGTAGCGCCACTTCCCGTCATCATTGACGTCAGCGACATTCAACTCGTACGGAGAGCTCCCTTCTCCCATCGTCGGGTTTCCTCCGTTCATGCAGGGCCATCCATCGTTGCTCTGTATGAAGGCAAGGAACTTGGGCGTACCAGTCGTCACCGGAAGGCAGATGTAGAAGCCAGCTCCTGGCAATGGGTCTTCGTACCACCCAACCTCCACATATCGCGTGCCATTGGGAATCGTCTAAGGAGGGGGCGGACGTGACGATAGTTAGCGATATGAACTATCGTGAGGGACATGCCATCCGCTCCTCCCGTCGCCGACCTCGCGTCGCTCGCCTCCCGGCTGCGGCTGTCGGTGTTCCGCGCCTCGCGCACCCTGCGACGGGAGAGCCAGGCCGGCATCTCGCCGAGCATGCTTGCCGCGCTCTCCACGATCGACCGGCACGGACCGATCACCGCCGGTGAGGTGGCGCTGCACGAGCAGGTCCGCAAGCCCACCGTGACGCGGATCCTCGCGGGCCTCGTCGATGAAGGCCTCATCGAGCGGACGACCGACCCGCTCGACCGGCGCGTGGCGTGGGTCCAGCTCACCCCGGCGGGTCGCGCGATGATGCGCAACGTGCGGCGTCGCAGCGACCGGTTCCTCGCCCGGCGGCTCCGCTCGCTGGATCCCTCGGACCTCGTCACGCTCGAACGGGCGGCGGAGATCCTCGATCGGGTCACGGAGCAGGAGGAGTGAGCCCCCGGGTCAGCGCGGCGATCGGCCGCACGTTCTCGTCGGTACGAGCCTCGCGGAACTTCCGCCTCTACCTGTTCGGACAGACGGTGTCGGCGATCGGCACGTGGATGAACTTCACGGCGAGCGCCTGGCTCGTGCTGCAACTCACCCACAGCGGCACGGCGCTCGGCACCAACGTCGCGTTGTACTTCCTGCCGGTGCTGCTGCTCGGCGCGTACGGAGGGGTGCTCGCCGACCGCTTCGACAAGCGGCACATCCTGCTGATCACGCAAGCCGCCTACGGCATCGTCGCGCTGTCGCTGTGGGCGCTCGTGGCCACAGACCTCGTCCAGCTCTGGATGGTCTACGCGCTCTCGCTCGCCAGCGGCGTCGTGACCGCGATCGACAACCCGTCGCGCCAGAGCTTCTACGTGGAGATGGTCGGCGAGGAACACGTCCGCAACGCCGTGAGCCTGAACTCCGCTGCCTTCACGGGCTCTCGGGTGATCGGACCGGCGGTCGCGGGCGCGTTGATCGCGACGGTGGGCATCGCCACATGCTTCCTGATCGACGGACTGTCCTACGCCGCGGTGCTCGTGGCGCTCCTGGCGATGAGACCCTCGGAGATGCACCCGCAACGGCGCACGACGAGGGAGCGCGGGCATCTCGCGGCCGGTATCCGATACGTCTGGTCCACCGACGCTCTTCGGCGGCCGCTGCTCGCGATGGCCGTCGTCTTCACGGTCTCGTTCAACTTCGCGGTCTTCGTGCCGCTGCTCGCCGAGCGCACGTTCGGGGGCGACGCCGGCACGTTCGGCGTGCTCTCCGCGCTCGCGGGCGTCGGCTCGTTCGTGGGCGCCATCGTGATGGCGAGCCGCGTGCCCGAGCCGGGCATGCGCGACCTGTCGTTGTGGGCCGTCGCGGCAGGGGTCGGGCTCGCGTTGCCCGGTCTCGCCCCGACGCTGTGGCTGGCGGGGTTGGCGATGCTCCCGATGGGGTTCACGATCATGGCCTTCATGATCACCGGGAACACGATGCTGCAGCTCACATCGCGCCCCGAGGCCCGCGGCAGGGTCATGGCGCTCTACGGCATCGTGTTCCTCGGGTCGACGCCGATCGGGGCCCCGATCGCCGGGGTGATCGGTGAGCACCTGGGGGCGCGAGCCGGGTTCGTGCTGAGCGGGCTCGTCGCGGGGGGCCTGGGGGTTGCCCTCCTCGCCGCTCGACGCCGCTCCGCGGTGCTCGCCCTCACCGACGCATAGACCCGACGCGAGAGTGCCAGGGGCGGCGCGGGAGTCACCTCTCGCGAGGCGCGTTCCCGGCCGCCTCCGGCTTCCGTGGCCCGCGAGGGGGATCCCGGGCTACGTCGTCACGGTCCGAGGCGCGGGGCGGGCGCCGACCGTCTGCGACCAGATGATCAGCGAGGCGTACCAGCCCGGCTCGTAGGCGAGCGCAGCGCACTGCCTGCACTCGCTGGCCGTGCCCGGCGGGTGGTCTCGGTGCTCTCGGTGGTCGCCCATCCTCGATGTTCTCCTTGAGAAGAAGGCCGCCAGACCGTCCGTCACACGGACGATGATGATCGCGCTCCGGGGGCAGGTCGATACCCAAGACGAGGGGAACGTAGCTACCCTGGCCTAGGTAGGACGAGCTACGTATGACCCTGTAGGGCTTCTGGGGAGTCTAGAGGCTAACGAGACCACTGGCTCAGCCGACCTCGCGATCGATGCGCCAATCTCCGTCGGGCTCGTCGCGGCTCACGTCGAGCACGGTCCCGTCGGCGAGTCGCAGGCGGAATCGCCGCATCCGCACCCCGTCGCGCTCGTCGAGCGCGCTCCGGACGACCTCGACGGGTTCCTCCACGCCCCCCCACGCGACGGCTCGGGGCCATTCGTCCGCACGGGCGCCTTCGGCGAAGCGCAGGCGGATCTCGGGCTCGTGCGCCAGCCATCTGGGAAGGACCGGCACCCACAGCAGGAACGCGATGCCGACGAGGGCGGCGGAGCCTTGCTCGCCGAGCGTCGGGATCATCGGGATCGCGAGCACCGCGGCCGAGAGGCGGGCGATGTTGTAGACGACGTCGTAGGCCGCGAACACCCGGCCGCGCAGGCCGTCCGGGACGGCTTCCTGCACCATGGTGTCGACCGGGATCTTCTTCCAAGCGAACGAGAGGCCCACGACGGCGCTCGCGAGCAGCAGCGTCCACGGGGCGACGTGCACGCTGACGAGCAGGATCGCCACCCCTCCCACGGCGAAGGCCCCGGCCACGATGCGCTCCCGCTCGAAGCGGCGGTCCAGCGCTCCGACCGTCGCGAGCCCCGCGAAGACGCCCACCCCCCCCGCCCCGATCAACCAGGAGAACGACCCGACCCCCTGCTGGAACCGTTCCCGGAACACGACGAGCGCGAGCACGAGGATGAGTCCCTGGCCGAGCTGGTCGAGCCCGATCGACGCGATGGGGCCGACCGCCCGGGGCGTGTGCACGATGTGGCGCAGTCCGTCGACGAACTCCGCACCGACCCGACGCACCTGGTGGCGGAGGAGCTCCGGCGATTCCGGCAGCTGCAGGGGACGCAGATCGCTGCGGATGCTGCTCGCGATCCACGACGTGGCCACCCACATCGCTGCGGCGACGGAGACGATCGCGCCGGTGGCGAACGCGTCGGCCGCAAGCCCCCCGGCGAAGACGCCGACCAACAGGGCGACCGTGCCGCCCACCGTGGCGATCGAGTTCGCGGCGAGCAGGTCCTCGGTCGGTACCAGCCTCGGTACCACCGCCTGGGCGGTGGCGAGGAAGAACCGGTTCACCGACATCACGAACAGCGCTCCGCCGTAGTAGAGCGCCGCCTGCCGGCTCGGGCTGGTCAGCACGAGGAAGACAGGCACGGCTCGCAGCAACGGCGCGACGGTCATGATGCGCCGTCGCGACCAGCGGTCGATGAACACGCCGACGAACGGGCCGATCAGCGAATACGGCACGATCACGATCGCCGAAGCGAGCGCGAAGCTCGCGGCGGTCGTTGCCCGCTCGGGCGAGAACACCAGCGAGGCCACGAGCGCCGCCTGGATCAGCCCGTCGGCCGACTGGCTCATGATCCGCATCGCGAACAGTCGGCGGAAGTCGGCGTGGCGCAGCGCGTCTCGTGGGCTGCCGATGCGGGCGGGGGCGGGGACGCTCATCGCCGCACATCGTATGGCCGGCTTCAGTCCCGACCGGACCGGGGCCGATGACGTCCGGGCTCCGGGACGGTGTCCTCACCGTCGTGTGGGCGGCCTCGACCGCGACCGACGGCCGCGTCTACGACGTGCAGATCCGCCGGCCCGGCGACACATGGGACTCGTGGAGGCGAGGGGTGCGGGGGCGGTACCGGCGCGTTCATCGCCCACGCGGGGAACGGCGTCTACCGCTTCCGCGCTCGCATGCGCGACCCGGGGCTGGAGGCCTCCTCGCGGTGGTCACCGGCTTCCCGGATCCGGGTGCGGTAGCGTCGGTCCATCGGCGATCCGAGGTCGAAGGGGCGAGGACGTGGCGGACTTCAAGGTCGGAGCGCAGTTCCACCCGCAGCTCACCACGATCGAGACGCTTCGGCGAGGGTGGCGAGAGGCCGACGCGATGGGCGTCGACTCGATCTGGACGTGGGACCACTTCTTTCCGCTGTACGACGGGCCCGACGGGCCGCACTTCGAGGGGTGGACGCTGCTCGCCGCGATGGCGTGCGATACGGAGCGCGCGGAGTTCGGCATGATGGTCACCTGCAACTCTTACCGCAACCCCGACCTGCTCGCGGACATGGCGCGCACCGTCGACCATGTGAGCGGGGGCCGGCTGATCCTCGGGATCGGCGCGGGGTGGTTCCGGCGCGACTACGAGGAGTACGGGTACACGTTCGGCACCGCGACCGAACGGCTGCGCGCACTCGAGGCCGCCCTCCCACGGATCGAGGCCCGGCTTGCACGCCTCGACCCGCCCCCGATGCGTTCGCCGTTGCCGATCCTGATCGGAGGGGGCGGCGAACAGGTCACGCTGCGCCTGGTCGCCGAGCACGCGTCGATGTGGAACAGCTTCGGACCCCCCGAGAACTACGCGCGCAAGGGCGCGGTGCTCGACCGGTGGTGCGAGCGCATCGGTCGTGACCCCGCGGAGATCGAGCGGACGATCCTGATCGAGGGCGACGAGGTCGACCGCGCCGGGGAGTTCGTCGAGGCGGGCGCACAGCATCTGATCGTGGAACTCGGCACAACGGGGGAGGACCCGTTCGACCTCGCTCCGGTGCAACGCTTGCTGGAACGCCGCGACGAGCCCTCGGGCCGTTCGCCCTAGGCGGCGCGGCACCCGCGCCGCCGACCTTCGTCCCAGCGATGTCGGTCGGTCGCCGGTAGCGAGCGAGGATGCTGTAGCACATCCTGGGGACATGCAGCGACGTACGAGACGGTCGATCGCCGGGATAGGGGTCCCGCGCCGCTCGACCCGTACCGGCTCCGCGCTGGTCCCCCTCGAGCTCGACGACGTTCGACCGGTCGCACCAACCGGCACGGTGCGCTCCATGACCGGTCGCGGATCGTCGAGCACGAGCTCGTGGAGCCGGATCGCTTACCTCGGCGCGAGGAAGCTGCACGCGCCGGCGGTCTGAAGACGTCCGTTCCCCCCGGACGGCGTCGGGGCCGGGTCCATCCGGACCCGGCCCCGTCCATTCCCTCCGCGCGATCGTTCAGGCCGTCGTCGTGTCGAAGAACGCGGTCCAGTCCGCGCTCGCGCCGTCGTCGGCGCCGACGATGAACTGCTCGACCATCTCGCGGGCCATCTCGTCGGTGAACTGCACCGGGGGGCTCTTCATGAAGTAGGCGCTGGGCCCGATGATCGGGCCGGCGATTCCCCGGTCCTTCGCGAGCTTCGCGCAACGCACCGCGTCGATGATGACCCCGGCCGAGTTCGGAGAGTCCCACACCTCGAGCTTCATCTCGATCGTGAGCGGCACGTCGCCGAAGTTGCGACCCTCCAGCCGGATCATCGCCCACTTGCGGTCCTCGAGCCACGGCACGTGATCGCTCGGACCGATGTGGATCTCCTCGGCGCCGAGCGGCACGTCGAGCTGCGACTGCACCGACTGCGTCTTCGAGATCTTCTTCGAGATCAGCCGTTCGCGCTCGAGCATGTTCTTGAAGTCCATGTTGCCGCCGAAGTTCAACTGATACGTGCGGTCGAGCTCGACGCCGCGATCCTCGAACAGCTTCGCGAGCACGCGGTGCGTGATCGTGGCCCCGACCTGACTCTTGATGTCGTCGCCGACGATCGGCAGACCGGCGTCGACGAACTTCTTGGCCCAGACGGGGTCGGACGCGATGAACACGGGCAGGGCGTTGACGAAGGCGACCCCGGCGTCGATCGCGCACTGAGCGTAGAACCGGTCGGCCTGTTCCGAACCGACGGGCAGGTAACTGACGAGCACGTCCACGCGCGCCTCGCGCAGCACGTGCACCACGTCGACCTCGGGCTCGTCGGATTCCGCGATCTGCTCCCGGTAGTAGGTGCCGAGCCCGTCCAGCGTCGGGCCGCGTGAGACGCTGACGCCGAGGGGCGCCACGTCGCTGAATCGGATCGTGTTGTTCGGCTCGGTGAAGATCGCGTCGGCGACGTCTTTGCCGACCTTGTTCGCATCGACGTCGAATGCCGCCGCGATCTCGACGTCACGGACGTGGTACCCCCCGAGGTCCACGTGCATCAGGCCGGGCACGCCGTCGCTCGGGTCCGCGTCGCGGTAGTAGGTCAGCCCTTGAACCAACGATGAGGCGCAGTTGCCCACACCGACGATGGCGATCCGTGCGGCATTCATGAGGTGTGCTCCTTCCTGCTGAGGACCGCCGTGCGGTGGGTTCTCGCGCCCCCTCGTTCGAGGCCTCGTCGTTCGGTCTTGGCTCGCTCGTTGGTGATGAGGCCGTCGAGCCACTCGATGTCGGACTCGGTGGCGGTACGGCCGTGCTCCATCACCGCGAGCGCGTAGTCGTCGGCCGCCTCGCGTTCCGACCGGAGTGAGTCGTCGATCGCATCGAGGCGATCGGCCAGGAACCCCCGGCGACGTTCGAGCAGCCGGATCCTCGTCTCGGGCGGGAGGTAGCGGAAGAACGCGAGACGCACGCGGAATCGCGCGTCTTCGCTCGACGTGTCGGCCGGTGTCTCCTGCAGGAGCTCGAGGAACGCAGCCTCTCCCTGCTCGGTGATGCCGTACACGGTCTTGCGTCGGCCCCCGGTCGTGCCGTCGGATACCCGCGCCACGAGTCCCTCGCGCTCGAGCCTGCGGAGCGTGGGGTAGAGCGAGCCGTAGGACACGCGCCAGAAGCCACCCAGCGAACCGCCGAGCTCTCTGGAGAGCTGATAGCCGTGCATGGGCTGCTGCTTCAGCAGGCCCAGGATCGCGAGCTCGAGCATGTCGTGAGCGGTCCCCCCTCGGTCGGTACGCGCGATGTATCGCCCGCATATATCGGTCCGATATATGTACACAGACTCGGGCATCGCGTCAAGTCCGCCGAAACCGTTCGCGGGAGGTGTTCGATTCGGCCCCTCCCCCGGGTGAAGATGACCCCAGAGGCGAACGGAGGGCTCCCCTGCTGCAGACGCTGCGGATCCCCGAGGAGGTGGCGGAGCAGCTGCGCATGCTCACCACCGTGACCGGGGTCCCCGAACAGGAACATCTGCGCCGCGCGATGCGGGGCTACCTCGAGACGGCCGGGCGCCATGCCGAGGTGACGGCGCTCACGGGCCGCGCACGCGAACGTCTCCGCGCGGTGCTCGACGAACTGGGGGACCTGTAGAAGCGCCGCGGCCCCTCACCGTCGACGATGTGATGGCGATCGCCCGCCCCGAGCTGGGCGACGACCCCGTGGTCGACATGGGCCGGCTCGCCGAGGCGGTCGCGGAACCCATGCGGATCTCCGACGGGAGGGAGGCCTACCCGAGCATCGTGCCGAAGGCCGCCGCCCTGATGCTGACGATCCTCTGGTTGCGTCCGTTCAGCGGCGCCAATGCGAGGATCGCGCTCCTCGCGGGCACGGTCTTCCTCAATCGCAACGGCCTCGATCTGCAGGGCGAGAACGATGAGCTGACGGCCCTCGTCGCTGTCGCCGCGACCGGGGAGCTCACGGTGCTGCAGACGGCGGCCGCCCTGGAGCGGTTCGTCGTGCGGTTGACACCCCGATTCGCCGAGTAGGCGGGAAACGAACGGCGTCAGACCGTGCCGCGGCGCCAGCGGGCGACGTAGCCGGGCATCTCGACGCCCTCGCGCAGGAGCGGATCGGGGATCGGCCGTCCCGGCTCGGTCCGCAGCGGCAGGACGCCAGCCCACACGTCGAGGGCGAGGTCCTCGTCGGGCTCCTCGGGGAATCCTTCGCTCACCTTGGCGCTGCACTCGTCGAGCGGCACCTTCACGAAGGTGGTCTGTCGGAGCTCGTCGGCGTTGGGGGTGCGGGCGTCGGCGCTTCGACCGGGGGCGATGTGATCCGTGATCGCGTCGAAGACGCGGACGAGCTCGGCCCGGTCCGTGACCTCCTCGGCCCGGCCGTAGACGATCACGGTGCGGTAGTTCATCGAATGTTCGAACATGGACCGAGCGAACCGGATGCCGTCGACGAGCGTCACGGCGATCGCGACCGGGATGCCCTGCTTGATCGCACGCAGCGTGGTCGACGCCGCGGAACCGTGCACGTAGAGCGTGTCGCCGATGCGTGCGTGGATCGTGGGGATCAACCGGGGCTCCCCGTCGTCACCCACCCACGCGAGATGACAGTAGAGCGCCTCGTCGAGGATCGCCTCGACCGTCGCCCGCTCGTACACCCCGAGCTCGGGTAGCCTGCGGACCCTCGTGCGGTGAGTGGGCGCCGTGCCGCTCATGGACGCGGGAGCTCCTCGCCCGAGGAAGGGATGTACGCGGGCACCTCGATGCCGGCCCGCAGATCGGGCGCCGGATGCGCGCATCCGGCCACGAGGCGCAGGGGCAGGGTCCCGGCCCAGGCATCGAGCTCGAGGTCGTGCTCGTCGTCGATCGGCGGACCGACCCGCACCTTCGCGCTGGCTTCGGCGATCGGCATCGCGAGGATCAAGGTCTGTCGCCAGTCGTCCTCGTCGGGCTCGGCGGCGTCGTTTTCACGACCGGGCAGCACGTGCCGTGTGATCGCCCTGGCGGCCGCGAGCAGTTCGTCTCGATCGGTCACCTCACTCGGGGTTCCGAACACGACGGCGCTCCGATAGTTCATCGAATGCGCGGGCGAGGTGCGGGCGAGCACGAGCTCGTCGACCACGGTGGCGACGACGCACACCTCTGCGCCGGCGGCGACCGCCTTCCACGCCCGGGCGGCACGGGAGCCGTGCAGGTAGAGGGTGTCGTCGATGCGCGCCTGGATCGTCGGCAGGGCTCGAACCCGGCCGTCGCCGTCGACCCAGGACGCCGTGCAGAGCAGAGCCTCGTCGAGGACCGCGCGCACGGTTCCGAGGTCGTAGTCGGCTCGCTCAGGGTGTCGGCGCACCCTGGTGCGTTCGGTCGGCGGCTGGGACATGGCGGAGATGCTACCCGGGGCGACGTCGTCGATGGGCGGTTCCCGGCCTCCCGCGTCCGGTGCTATCGTGCTCCTGCCCGAGAGTTCGAGCTCGGGTGGCACGGTGCTCAGCGAAGCCGGTGTGATCCCGGCGCTGACGCGCAGCTGTGATGCCCCTTCCCGGGGGACGAGCCAGGTCGCCTGACCCGTGCCGGCGGAATCGTTCTCGCGATGAGGAGCGGTCCGTTCGGCGCCCGCGCCGAGCGTCATCCTCATCCTCCGGAAGGGAGGATGTTTCATGAGGAAGGTCTTCGCTTCCTCGTTCTTCGCAGGGGTGCTGGCGATCGTGCTGGCCGCGTGTGGGACGGCCGGCCCGAACGTCGACGATGGCGCCGGCGCCCGGGCCACGAGCGCCGGCGCGTTCCCGGTCACGCTCGACACGCCCGAAGGCCCCGTCAGGATCGACCGGCGACCGACGAGGATCGTGTCGCTGTCGTCCACCGCGACCGAGATGCTCTTCGAGGTCGGCGCCGGGGATCAGGTCGTGGCCGTCGACGATCAATCGGACTTCCCGGAGGGTGTACCGACGACCGATCTCTCCGGGTACGAGCCGAACATCGAGGCGATCGTCTCCTATGGACCCGACCTGGTGGTGGCGGCCGGCGACGCCGGCGGCATGGTGAACGGCCTGCGGCAGCTCGACGTGCCGGTGCTCGTGCAGCCGGCGGCGGCCCGGCTCGACGACACGTACGAGCAGATCCGGCAGCTCGGTGACGTCACCGGGCATCGCACCGAGGCCGATGCGGTCGTCGATCGGATGCGCGCCGACGTCGCTGAGATCCTCGCAGCGGCGCCCGGCGGCGAGGGACTGACCGTCTATCACGAGCTGGACGACACGTACTACAGCGTCACCTCGGACACCTTCATCGGCCAGGTGTATTCGATGCTCGGCGTCGAGAACATCGCCGACGAGGCGAAGGGGGCAGGGTCGGGATATCCGCAGCTGTCTTCCGAGTACATCGTCGACAGCGACCCGAGCCTGATCGTGCTCGCCGACGGCGATTGCTGCGGCCAATCGCCCGCGACGGTCGCCGTACGCCCGGGATGGAAGGATCTGACCGCCGTGTCCGAAGGGTCGGTCATCGCGATCGACGACGATATCGCCTCTCGCTGGGGGCCACGAGTCGTCGAGTTCATGCGTGCGGTCGTCGACGCGCTCGACGGGTCCTCGACGTGACACGGGTCGCCTCTGGCTCGAGCCGGCGCCGGCGTATGACGGTGATCGTCGCGGCCGTGGGCATCGTGATGCTCGCGTCGCTCGCAGGGCTCCTGGTCGGACCCGTGTCACTCGATGCCGCGGGGGTCATGCACGAGCTCTTCGGTTGGTTGCCGCTCGTGGGCGGAGACGGGCTGGACGACCAGCAGGCCACCATCCTGTGGCAGCTCCGAGCGCCTCGGGTGGCGCTGGCATGCGTCGTCGGTGCCTGTCTGTCGGTCTCGGGTGCCGCCTACCAAGGAGCGTTCCGCAATCCGCTGGCCGATCCGTACCTGCTCGGGGCGGCCGCCGGCGCCGGGCTCGGTGCGACGATCGCGCTGGTGACCGGCGCCGGGGGATCGTTGGTCGCCGGCACGCCACTGCTGCCGATCGCGTCGTTCGTGGGAGCGCTGGCCGGGGTCGGGATCGCGTATGCGGTCGGGGGCGCGATGGCCGGGCGCTCGACGACGACCGGGCTAGTGCTCGCGGGAGTGGCTGTCGCCTCCTTCCTCACGGCGGTGCAGACGTTCGTGCAGCAACGGAACTCCGAGACGCTGCGCGAGGTCTACACCTGGATCCTCGGCCGGCTGGCCACGGCAGGATGGGGCGACGTCGTGCTGATCCTGCCCTACGCCGTGCTGAGCGTCGCGGTCCTGCTCCTTCACGGCCGGGTCCTCGACGCGATGGGACTCGGGGATGACGAGGCAGGAAGCCTGGGGCTGCGGCCGTCGAGGGTGCGGCTGGCCGTGATCGTCGCCGCGTCGCTCGCGACCGCGGCTGCGGTCGCGGTGGCCGGACTGATCGGGTTCGTCGGTATCGTCGTGCCGCACGCCGTTCGCCTGGTCGTCGGTGCGTCGAACCGGTGGATCGTGCCCTTGTCGGCACTCTGCGGAGCCGCGTTCCTGGTGCTCGCCGATCTCGCGGCGCGCACCGTCGTTGCGCCGGGTGAGCTGCCGATCGGGGTTGTGACGGCGGTGATCGGCGCGCCGTTCTTCGCCGTGTTGCTGCGTCGTGCCGGGAGGGCCACGTGAACCTGGAACTCCGGGACGTCGGGGTGGAGCTCGCGGGGCGCGACGTCGTCCGGGGCGTGACCTGCTCCCTGTCGATCGGAGGCTGGCTGGGTGTGCTGGGGCCGAACGGGGCGGGCAAGTCCACGCTGCTTCGGGCGATCATCGGTCTGATCCCGCATCGCGGGCAGGTGCTCTTGGACGGCCGGGACGCGCTCGGCATGCGCCGGCGCGATCTGGCCCGACACATCGCCATGGTCGTCCAGAAGCCCACCGTGGCCGAGGGAACCACGGTGCTCGAGTACGTGGGGCTCGGACGGACCCCGCACATCCCCTACTTCGGTTCGATGGGCAGGCGCGACCGCGAGGTCGTGGCGGAGGTGCTCGAAAGCCTCGACCTGACGAACATCGTCGCCCGGCCCATGCACACCCTCTCGGGCGGAGAGGTTCAGCGGGTGTTCCTGGCGCGGGCCCTGGCGCAGGAACCATCCATGTTGTTGCTCGACGAGCCGACGACCTCCCTCGACGTCGGCAGGCAGCAGGACGTGCTCGAGCTGATCGAAGCGCTGCGGCGAGATCGAGGCGTCACGGTCGTGTCGGCGCTGCACGATCTCTCCCTCGCCGGTCAGTTCGCGGATCGCCTCCTCTTGCTCCACGAGGGGAACCAGGTGGCGGAAGGGGTCCCGGACGACGTGCTCACCGAACGCGTCGTGCACGAGTTCTTCGGTGCGTCGGTGCGGCTCGTCCACGTCGGCGGCTCGGGGCACGTGGTGGTGCCGGTGCGCCGAGACATCCCTGTCGGACAGGCCGAACGATCGTGACGACCGAGCCGCCGACCTCCGCGCCCCGGACGTCCACGCACGAACACGCCCGCTCGCTCGTGCTCCTTCACACCGGCGACGGCAAAGGCAAGAGCACGGCCGCGATGGGTGTGGCGCTTCGGGCGCTGGCACGCGGCTGGCGTGTGCTCGTGGTGCAGTTCGTGAAGTCCGGTGAGTGGCGATCGGGAGAGCAGGAGATGCTCACGCGGCTCGGGGCGGATTGGCAGGTGGTCGGCGACGGCTTCAGCTGGGACTCCGAGGACCTGGAGGCGAGCGCCGCCCTCGCTCGCGAGGCCTGGCGACCGGCGGCCGCGGCGCTCGCCGGGGGGACGCACGGGCTGGTGGTGCTCGACGAGGTCACGTACCCGCTCCAGTGGGGTTGGCTCGACGTCGACGAGGTGGTCGCGCAGATCCGCGGCCGTGACGATCGGGTCAACGTGGTGATCACCGGCCGCGACGCGCCCCGGCCGCTCGTGGAGATCGCCGACACGGTCACGGAGATGCGCAACGTGAAGCACGCCTTCGAGGCCGGCATCCTTGCGAAGCGGGGCATCGATCTCTGATGGCGGTCACGCTGCTCACGGGACCGGTGTCGAGCGGGAAGTCCCGCCTCGCCGCGAGCCTCGCGGCCATGTGGGAGGGACGGGTCGAGCTCGTCGTCACGGCGGAAGCGGGCGATGAGGAGATGCGCGAGCGCATCGAGCGCCACCGGGCCGAACGTCCCGAGGCGTGGGTCGTGCACGAGGAGCCGCTCGACCTCGGCAGTGCGATCGCCGCGTTCTCGGACGATGCGTTCGCGATCGTCGACTGCCTGACCCTGTGGACGTCGAACCGGCTGGGTGCCGGCGACGACGGAGCGATCGTCGTCGGCCTCGCCCGCGAGGCCGCCGAGCTCGCGGCCTCGCGGATGGCACCCACGGTCGTGGTCACGAACGAGGTCGGCTGGGGCATCGTGCCCGTGAACGATCTGGCCCGCGCCTACCGCGACGTGCTCGGCGGAGTGAACGCCGAGTTCGCGTCCCGGGCGGATCGCGCGTGGCTCGTGGTCGCCGGTCGTGCGGTGGCGCTCCCCGCGATCGACGCCGCGGAGCTGTTGGCGTGAACCGGCTTGCCGAGATGCTCGGCGATCTTCCCGAATCCGATGCGGCCGCGCGGGATGCGGTCGAGAGACGGGCGGCGTCGGTCCTGCGTCCGGGTGGCGCTCTGGCCCGGCTCGACGAGCTCGCGGCCTGGCTCGCGGGTTGGCAACGCACGACCCGCCCGGCGGTCGACCGTCCGGCGGCGATCGTCTTCGTCGCGGACCACGGCGTCGCCTCGACCGGCGTGAGCGCCTACCCGGCCGAGGTGACGAAGGCGATGCTCACCGCGCTCGAGCGAGGAGGCGCGACCGCGGCGGCGATGTCACGCGCGCTGGGTGCGCGCTTGGTCGCCGTCGACGTCGGGGTCGGCGTTCCGACCGGGGACATCCGGGTCGAGCCAGCCTTGTCGCATGCCCGGTTCGACGGATGCGTCACGGCCGGCCGTGCGGCCGTCGAGGCCGCGGTGGACGACGGCGCCGATCTGCTCGTGCTCGGCGAGATGGGCATCGGGAACACCACGGCATCCGCCGCCGTGTGCGCGGCGCTGTTCGGCGGCGATGCGTCCGCATGGACGGGACGCGGGACCGGCGTCGACGACGAAGGGTTCGCGCGAAAGGTCGCGGCCGTGGAGGCGGCGCAGGCCCGAGCGCTCGGCCTGCCGCCGCTCGAGGTGTTGCGTGTGGTGGGTGGCGCAGAGCTCGTCGCGATCGCGGCCGCGGTCGTCGAGGCTCGGCGGCGGTCGACACCCGTGGTGCTCGACGGCTTCGTCGTCGGCGCCGCCGTCGCGCCGGTGCATCTCGCTCGCGAGGACTCGCTCGACCACTGCGTCGCGGGGCATCGGTCCGCCGAACCGGGTCACACCGAGCTGCTCAGAAGGTTCGGGCAGGAACCCCTCGTCGACCTCGGGCTGCGGCTCGGCGAGGGGAGCGGCGCCCTGGTCGCCGTGCCGATCCTGCGGCTGGCCGCAGCAGCCGTCGTCGAGGTGGCCACGTTCGAGGAATGGGGGCTCGCATGACGACGCGCCGGGGGTCGGGGGTCGGGGGCCGGGGGCCGGCGAACTGGGCGCGGCTCGCCGGCGTGGCCGTGCAGTTCCTCACGCGGATCCCCGTTCGCGTGCGCTTCGAGCCCGGTGATCTGCGTCGGGCGGCGGGTGCCTTTCCCGCCGTCGGTGCCTTGGTGGCGGCGATCGGTCTGGTCGTGCGCTGGGCTCTCGAACCGTCGCTCGGGGCCCCGCTCGCCACAGTGTCGGCCCTGGCCACGATGGTGGCGACAACCGGCGCCTTCCACGAGGACGGCTTCGCCGATGCCGTCGATGGCCTGTGGGGAGGCCGAACGCCCGAGGAGCGGCTCCGCATCATGCACGACAGTCGACTGGGCACGTACGGAACCGTGGCCCTGATCGGGTTGTTCGCCACCAAGTACCTCTCCCTCGTTCCCATGTCGCTGCCGGCGTTCGCCGCGACGCTCGTTCCCGCCATGGTGCTCGCGCGCTGCTCGTCGCTCGCCCTGATGCGAGCCCTGCCGCCGGCGACCGATGGGCTGGCCACCAGCGCCGGTCCGCCCACCCCGACGGGGTGGGTGGTCGCTTCAGTCACCGCCGGCGCGTCGTTGGTCGGCTTCGGACGGTGGGCGTGGCTGCCGGTCACGGCCGCCGCGCTGACCTGCCTGCTCGCGATGGCGATCGTTCGCCGGAAGGTCGGTGGCATCAACGGCGACCAGCTCGGCGCCTCGAACCAGCTCGTCGAGGTCTCGGTACTGCTCGCCGGCGTCGTCGTGTTCGTGACGCGCTGAGCGCGAAGCGCCGCTCCGACCGTCAGCCGAGCCTCGGCGGTTCCTCGCCCCCTGCTTCCTGCTGCAGGAAACGCTCGATCTCCGAGGCGAGCTCGTCGCTCGTCGGCAACTGGTCCTGCCCGGCGATCGCCTCGAGACGTTCCAGATACTCTCGCGCGTCGCCGTCGCTGCCGACCGCGGCGTCGAGCCGTTGGCGCTGGTCGAGCGCATCCTGAGGCAGGTCGCCGAGCGCGAAGTCCACGCCGAGGTGCCGGCCCAGCTGCTCGAGCAGGGCGATCGTGCCCGCCGCGTAGGCGCCGCCGACGTAGTGCGGCACCTGCGCGTAGAAACCCACCGTCGGGATGCCCGCTCCCGCCACGGCGGACTCGATCACCGACAGCGCGGCGGCCGGAACCCGTAGGAGCCCCTGCGGCCCCTGTTCCACGTCGTCGAGGAGCAGGCCTTCGGACGAGGCCGTGCCGAACACGTGCACGGCCCGCGTATGCGGCACCGCCGCGGGCACCGCGCCGAGGCTCATCCACTCCACCACGCCCAACCTGACGGCCGTCTCCATCACCTGTTCCGCGAGCTCCCGCCACCGGAAATCGGGCTCGGGTCCGTGGAGCACCAACAGGTCACGATCGGACTCGGCCCTTCGTGCGATCGAGATCTGCGGCCACTCCAAGTGGGTCAGGGTGCCGTCGACCACGTCGAGCACGGGACGCCGCGACCGGTAGTCGAACAAGGCGTCGCCGTCCGCCGTCGCGAGCGTCTCTGCGTCTTCGGCGAGGCGACCGGCCGCGCCCGACGCCGCACCTCCGGCGTCGATCCAGCCGTCGAACGCCCCGATCAACACGGGCGCCCTGAGGGTGGGCAGGTCGTCACGCACGCGGAACAGGGACATGGCGCCAGGATAGACGGTGCCCGAACGAGCGCGGTCGCGAGGCCCACGGCTCCGGCCCTCGCGAGTTCGCTAGCCGGACCTGCGCAGCCGATCGATCTCGCGCTGGATCTTCTCCTCGGTCGGTTCGCCGCCACGGTAGGTGTCCCAGGCGTGGAACGCGAGACCGATGCCCCACCCGAGTATCGAGAAGATCGGCCAGAAGAAGTTGTCGGGCCCGGAGATCGCCCAGATCACCACGAGGAACGCGTTCACCAACACGTAGGCGAGCACGTGGGTGCGGAACTCCTCCTTCTTCTTGATCCGCTCCACCGCACGCTCACGCAGCGAACGCTCGCCCGGATCCGAACGACGTTCGTCGGTCATCGTTGTTCACCTCCAACCACCATCGTGCCGTCCACGCCGCGGCCGTGTCCACTCGCATCGCCACCGCATCTCATGCCTCCTGCTCGCCGACGATCGTCTTCAGCGTCGCCATGGCGTTCATCGCCGGCGGGAAGCCGGCGATCGTGGCCGTCTGCATGATCACCTCGGCGAGCTCGTCGGGCGTGAGACCGGCCTTCAACGACGCGCGCAGGTGCTGGGGGATCTGCGCCGAGCGACCGAGCGCCACGAGCGCGGCCACGGCGGCCAGCTCCCGGTCTCGCGTGGACAGCCCGGGCCGCGTGAAGACGTCGCCGTAGACGGTCTCCACGATCAGGCGTCCCAGCTCGCCCAGGTTCACGACGGCGTTCAACGCCTTCTCGTCGTGCACCTCGAGGAACCGCTCCCGGCCCCGTTCGTATCGCTCGTCGCTCATCCATCCCCCCCGTTCCCGACCGGCATCCACGGTATCGCTCCGAGGGTCCCGACCGGCTAGGGTTGCCTCCCATGCACCTGCGGGCGCCCGCCTACCCGAGCCGCGCCGGGTTCGACGACGCGTACATCGGCGTGCCGCCGTGGGACATCGGACGACCCCAGCGCGAGGTGGTCGCGGTCGCGGAGGCGGGCTCCTTCCGCACTCCGGTGCTCGACGTCGGGTGCGGCACCGGGGAGAACGCCCTCGCGCTCGCCGAGCGCGGTCTCGAGGTACTCGGCATCGACGCATCGCCCCGAGCGATCGGCAAGGCGATGGACAAGGCGCGGGAACGCGACTTGCCGAGAGCTGGCTTCCTCGTCGCCGATGCCTTCGGGGTGGGCGGGCTGGGGCGTCGCTTCGCCTCGGCGCTGGACTGTGGTCTGTTCCACGTGCTCGACGACCACGAACGCCCCGTGTACGCCGAGAGCCTCCGGGAGGCGCTCGAGGTCGACGGGGAGCTCCACCTGCTCTGCTTCAGCGACGACGAGCCGGCAGGTTGGGGACCCCGCAGGGTGACCGAGGGTGAGCTGCGGACGACCTTCGCCCACGGCTGGCGGGTCCTCGAGGTCGCGCCGGCCGTCTTCGAGACGAACCTCGAGCCCGGCCACGTACACGCATGGAGAGCGACGTTCCTCCGCGTATGAGCCCGGCGGACACGCGCCGGCCGGCGATCGAGATCGTCGGCCTCACGAAGCGGTTCGATGAGATCACGGCGGTCGACGCGCTCTCGTTCGCCGTGGAGCATGGGCAGATCACGGGGTTCCTCGGTCCGAACGGGGCCGGCAAGACCACGACGATGCGGGTGCTGCTCGGGCTGGCCTCGCCGACCGAGGGCGAGGCGCTCGTGCTCGGCAGGCGGTACGCGGCGCTCGATCGGCCGACGGCCCGGGTCGGTGCGTTGCTCGAGAGCACCGGCTTCCATCCGGGGCGCACCGGGCGCGGGCACCTGCGGATCGCGGCGCGGTCGGGGCGCATCGACCTCGCCCGGGTCGACGCCGTGCTCGAGCAGGTGGCGATGCGGGAGTACGCGGACCGTCGGGCCGGTGGCTATTCGAGCGGCATGCGCCAGCGTCTCGGCCTGGCCACCGCCCTGCTGGGAGATCCCGAGGTGCTGGTGCTCGACGAGCCGGGCAACGGGCTCGACCCGGCCGGCGTGGCATGGCTGCGAGGCTTCCTGCGGGCGTTCGCCGAGGCCGGTCGGGCGGTGCTGGTCTCGAGTCATCTGCTGGCCGAGATGGCACAGACGGTCGACCGGCTCGTGGTGATCAGCGAAGGCCGCCTCGTTCGTGAAGGGCCGGTCGAGGCGATCACGTCGACGATCGCCCACGACGTGGTCGTGCGCTCGCCCGACGCCCCAAGGCTGCGGCGGGCCTTGGAGGAAGCGGGGGCCGCGATCAGCGACGGCGATGACCCCTCGGCGTTCTCGGTCACGGGTGTCGCCATCGAGCGGGTGGGAGAGGTCGCGTCGGCCGAGGGGGCCGTGCTGCACGAGTTGCGCGGCCGGGCGGCCTCGTTGGAACGAGCGTTCCTCGAGCTCACCGGCGGCGAGCCGAAGGCAGACGGATCACCGCCGATCCCGCCGCCACCGGAGGACGTCTCGTGATACGGCTGATCGCCGTCGAGATCGAGAAGGTCCGCACGACCCGGTTCTGGATCGGGCTGCTGCTCGGCGGGGTGGCGCTCGTGACGCTGGGCGTCGTCGCCACCCTCGCGATCGCGGGATCGCCGGAGGGCCGGGAGGCGGGCATCGCTCCGATCGAGACGCTCGAGGACGTGAGGGGGTTCATCGCGACCGGGTCGATCGTCGGCGTCTTCGCGCTGGTGCTCGGGGCGACCACGATGACGACCGAACACCGCCATCGCACGCTGGCGGGCACGTTCCTCACGACCCCGACCCGTATGCCCGTCGTCGTCGCGAAGGTGATCGGAGCCGGACTCGCTGGCTTCGTGTTCGGGCTGATCGGAGGTCTGATCCCCCTCGTCGCGGTCGCGATCACATTCACCGTGGGAGGCGACCCCGTGCCGATCGGATGGTCACTCCTGGTCGCGATGGCGGCGGTCGGGGCGGGATCGGCCTTCTCGGCAGCCATCGGCGCCGCCGCCGGGGCCGCGCTGCGAAGCCAGCTGATCGCGATCCTCGCTGTTCTGGGGTGGGCGCTGGTGGTCGAGTCGGTGGTCGGTGCGATCCTTCCCGGCGCGGTCAAGTGGCTCCCGTTCTCGGGGCTCGCGGCGGCCCTCTCGCAGACGGGCACGGTCGAGCTCTTCTCGCCGCTCGTCTCGGCACTCCTGATGGCGCTGTACCTGGCGATCGCCCTCGCGGCCGGCATCGCCGTCACGATGACCCGCGACGTGGAGTGACGCCGGTGGACACGCCGCTCGGCAGTCCGAGATGATGCGCTCGTGAGCGGCGAGCGCCTTGCGTTCGACGAGCTCGTACGGCGTGCTGGAGCCGATCTCGCGCTCGCGCAGCGACTCCGGTCGGACGGGTTGATCGGGGACCCCGGCACCGGCGACGAGTCGGTCGAAGCCCGGTACTCGACCGGTGACGTTCGGCGCCTGCAACTGATCGAGGCGTGCGTCGCCGCGGGTATGCGCCTCGACGACATCGTCGAGGCGCACGGCCGCGGCGCCTTGACGTTCTCGCCCCTCGACCTTCCCTACTACTCGCGCTGGGGGGAGCGATCGGGCACGACGTTCGCGGCGGAGGCGGACCGGTGGAAGATCCCGATCGAGCTCCTCGGGCGGATCCACGACGCGCTCGGGTTCGCTCCCGCGGCTCCGACCGATGCCCCTCGGACCGACGAGCTCGAGATGATGCCGGTGATCTCGACGGCGCTCGAGGCGGGCTTCGACCCCGAGGCGCTCGTCGGCATGATGCGTGTGTACGGCGACGCCCTTCGCCGGATCACGCGGACCGAGACCCAGCTGTGGCACGAGTACGTGGACGTGCCGGCCCAGCGCGACGGCAGGACCCAGCGCGAGGTGATCGAGGGCGGTGACACGTTCGGCCGGGCGATCGTGCCGCTGGTCGACGCGAACCTGCTCTCGCTCTATCGGAGGCTGCAGGAGATGGCCTGGATGGGAGATCTCGTGGAGCACGTCGAGCTCGCGATCGAGGAAGCGGGGCTGACCCATCGTCTCGAGCGTCCGCCGGCGATCGGCTTCGTCGATCTCTCGGGCTACTCGCGCCTCACCGAGGAACATGGCGACGAGCGTGCCGCCGAGCTCGCCACCGCGCACGCCACGCTCGTGCGGCGGATCGCTCGCGGTACGGTGGCATGGCGGTGAAGTTCCTCGGCGACGGTGTGCTGTTCCTGTTCAAAGGTGCGTCGGAAGGCGTGGCGGCCGCGCTCGAGGCCGTTGGTGCGGTCGAGCCGGCCGGTCTGCCACCCGCCCATGTGGGCATGCATGCCGGACCGGTGGTGATGCGCGACGGTGACGTGTTCGGTCGCACGGTGAACCTGGCTTCCCGCCTGTCCGGCGTCGCGGGACCTGGCGAGGTGATCGTGACGCGTGAGGTCGTCGATGCCGCAGTCGACGCCCCGGCCAGCTTCGACGCGCTCGGCGCGGTCGAGCTCAAAGGCGTCGCCGAACCGGTCGAGGTCTTCCTGGCCATCCCCTGACCGAGCCTCAGGCGCTGGGAGCCGAGGCGGAACACGCCGTGCCGACCCGCACGAAGCCCACGCGCCCATAGACCCGTGCGACATCGTCGCCGTCGGCCGACAGGAACACGGTCCCGATACCCCGGCTGAGCGCGTCGGCGACCAAGGCCGCGGTGACGGCGGATCCCAGACCGCGCCGGCGGTACGCGGGCAACGTCGAGACGCCGACGATCTCGCTGACGCCGCCGAGGGGCTGATGCCATCCCACCGCCGCGGCGACGCCACCGACGCGAGCGGCCACCGCGACGGTCAGCCCGGCCAACATGCGCCCCCTCTGGAACGCGAGCGTCTCGGCGCTCTGCCTCGTGGCCGCTGCGGCCGCGTCGACGGCGTTCGCCGAGCCCACCGCGGTGCCTGGATCGGCGAAGGCGAGCTCGGCCACTCCGCCGAGCATCGCGAGGTCGTCATCGGCGTCGACGATCGTGACGTGAACGCCGTCGGGCGCGGGGAGGACATCGGCCGTGCCGCCGTTCAGGGCCATCAGTGGGTGGTCGGTCACCATCAGGCCCTCCGCCAACGCCGAACCCCGCATCTCCGGCGCCATCTCGTGGATCCACTCGAACCTCTCCGGCTGCGAGAGCGAACGCTGACGGCGGCGAACCTGCCCGATCTCCTCAGGTGTGAGCCCGCCGGCGCCCGGGGTGGGACGGGCGTAGTAGCGCCAACCGTGCCCTTCGTTGATGAACAGGACGAAGGATCCGATCGTCTCCGCTCGGGCGCCGGTCCTGGGAGCGGCGTCGAGGTAGGCGTCGATGCGCCTCAACAGGGCGAGGTCGGCGGGCACGTCGGCGAGCAGGGTACTCGGCCCGAGCCCGTCGCGAAGGGGTGGGCCCTCGTTCCTTCGGCCTAGGCCGAAGGTCGCGATCTTGCCTCCTCCGTTGGGAGGGGACTGTTCCGTTGCCCCGCACCCCGTGTAGCGTAGGACCCCCCGGGTCGGCATCCGATCGCAGCGAGTCGGTGCGGCCTCGTCCCGGGGGAAGGAGACGCCCCGACATGACCCGATACCTGTGCGTCCATCCCGGCCACGACCGCAAGGGCCGTGCCCGGGCGGTCGACGTGACGCCCCAGGTTCGCTTGGAGCGGGAGTTCCTTCCGAGGGAGTCCGCCTACCTCGCCTCGACCGACGACGTGATCGCCCGCGTGCTCGCCCTGCGTACCGCCGACCCGATCGATCGCCTCGCCCAGGTGCGGCGGGTCCTGTCCGGCACCGCCGCCCCGATCGACGCGCCGGTGGTGCTCGCGGCCTCGTCCACCGACCGGGTTCCGGGACTGTACGAGCTCGACGAGCTCCGGTCGGACCCCGCGATCGCGACACTGATCGACCGGCGGACGCAGACCGTCGTGCCCGGTGCCGACGACGTGGTGGTGATCACCGACGTCGAGCGCGCTCCGGGCTTCGAGAGGGCGCCGCAGACCGGAGTCGTCCAGCCCGCCGAGACGATGACCGCGACCCAGCTCGAACGAGCGCAACAGGCACGGGTGTTGCCCCAGGGCATCTTCCCGGTCATGGAGCTGTCGGCTCGCATCGCCGATGCGCCGGCCGACGAGCGTGCGATCGTCGAGGCGATCAAGCGAACCAGGACGATGCGGCCCTCGCTGGGTGAACGCACCGGGCCGTGGCGAGTCGTGATCGAATGCCCGACACCCGTCGGGGACCCACCCGTGAGCCACCGCGTCGTGTTCACGGGAACGGGCGACCACGAGCCCGTCGAGGTGCTCGGGACCCCCGCCGTCGGTTGGGACGTCGCCCTCGAGGACGCCGCGGCCGGCGACCTGGCCCCTCCCGTGCCGAGCCGACGGTCCGAGCGGCGGCTGAAGGCGGTGCTCATCGCCGAGCTGGTGATCGCCGCCCTCGTCGCCGGTGCGGCGTGGGCGTCGGGTGCGTTGTCGCTGGCGGTGCGCGAGACTCCCGGGTGGCTCGGCTTCGCCGTCACGCTCGCCGTGGCCGCGGTCGCGATCGGGCTGATCGCGCTGCTCGGCCGCAGCGACGCCCAAGGAAACGCCAACGACACCTTCGTTCTCCGGCGCCACTACGCGAGCCGCACCGAGCTGCTCGCCACATCGACCATCGTCTCGGCCGGCATCTTCGCGCTCGCGCTCGCCTCGGCGGTGGTGCCGCCGATCCTCGACGCCGAGCCTCCGGTTCCGGCGCCGCTCATCACGTTCGCCGCCGGGAACCGCGTAGTCACCGCGACCGTGCAGGTGGAAGGACACGGCATCGCCACCGACGACGTCGTCGCCGTGGAGGTGCGCCAGTACTCCGCAGAGCAAGCCGAAGGCGTGTTGATCGGGCGCGTGACGGCGACCGGCGACTCCGCCGGCCGCGTACGAGTGAGCGAGGCGATGGCGCTCGATGGAGGGGCGCGGTTCATGAGCGTGCTCATCACCGTCGGCGACCGTTCGGCCGAGACGTGTACGCCGGCGGTCTCCGGCGGCGCAGGCTGCTCGGTGGTGTCGGTTCCGCCGTTGGGCGCGGGCATCGTTCGGTTCCAGCCAGCCGCGTCGCTCGAGGAGCTGATCGCGGAGACCGAGACGACCCCGAGCCCGACGATCTCGCCCTCGGTGGCGCCGAGCGTGACGCCTTCGCCGTCGATCTCCCCGACCCCGACACCCGCGTAGCCCCGGTCGTGGACCGTCGACCAGGCTCCACCCCCGAGCCGCACGCCGCGCCTCGGGTCGGGATCGACCTGATGGACGGGTCCGGGTCCCGCTCTCGGGGGACGGCGGGAGTGCTACCGCAACCTCACGCCAATGGCCCACGGGGACTCCGCCGAGCTCCCGATGTTGTCGGTCCCCCGCGGATGGGAGGGTGGGGCATGCGTCGGGAGCGGGGGGAAGCGGTCGTCGACATCACGAGCGACGTCGTCTCGCTCCCCGATGCGCCGCCGCCCGAGGAGGTCGTCGATCACATCCCGCACGGTGTCGATTGGCGGTACGAGCCGGACTGGGACGGCCTTCGGGTCACCGCGCGACTCGGCCCGGGCGTTGCCAGGCTCGTGTCCGGGCGGCGGCGGAACTTCGACCCGTTCTTCCCCGAGGTCGTCCGGTCGTTGTCCGAGCTCGACGTCGGGGAGACGATCGTGGAAGGCTCGCTCATCGTGGTCGCCGCGCGCGGGCTGGCGTTCGCGTCGGTCCGGCGCCGGCTGCACCCCTCGTCGGCCCGGGTCGAGTGGCTCGCGAAGTCGTCGCCGGCGACGCTCGCGCTGACCGACGTCGTGATGGATCGGGGCGAGGTCGTCACGCGCAGGACGCTCGCCGATCGGCGTCGTTCCCTGGAGGGGCTCGCGTCCGAGATCGGGGCGCCGGCGGTGCCGGCGAACCTGCGTCGGATCATGCCCGGTGAACCGTTCATCCTGACGCCGCAGACCTTCGACCTTTCGGTCGCACGAGGCTGGCTGAACGATCGAGACCTCACGGGACGAGATGGTGTGATCGCGCGGCATGCCGACGGTGATGCGTTCGTGCGGGTCCGTCGCGTCCGGTCCGTGGCGTGCGTCGCGACCGGGTACCGCACGTCCGGCTCCGGAGGCCTCGGGTCGGTTCGCCTGGGCATGTACGAGGGGGGACGACTGGTCGAAGTCGGTCGCACGACCGCCTTCCGCCGCGCACCCCTGCGGCGAGCGGCCGCTGCGGCGCTGGCCACGGTGTCGCCGGGGGGCGGGGTCGCGGACGAGGGTCCGGACTGGGTCGAGGTGCTGCCCGCGCTGGTATGCGAGGTGCGATTCGACCGGTTGCGCGGGAGCCGGTTCCGGCGTGCGGCGACGTTCGTGCGATGGCTCCCCGATCGAGACCCCGCCACCTGCACGATCGACCAGCTCACCCGCTGAACTTCCTCGCCGCCGGCTCGGCGGAAGGTGGGTCACGACCGAGGGACTCCCCCCGACAGCGGCAGCTCCACGGCGAACCGTGCGCCGGTTCCGCCGGTCGCCTCGGCGCTGATCCTTCCCCCGAGCGCCTCGACGATGCGCTTGGCGAGTGCGAGTCCGAGGCCGGCTCCGGGACCCGAGCGAGCCGGGTCGGCTCGGAAGAACGGATCGAAGACGCGCGGGATGTCGTCGGGGGCGATGCCGTGCCCGTCGTCCTCGACCGAGAGGTGCACATGGTCCCCGAGCCGGCTCACTTCGATGCAGACCGTGCCGTCGGCAGGCGTGTGTCGGACCGCATTGGACAGCAGGTTCTGCAGCACACGGGCCAGCCTGGGCGAGCATCGCACCCCGTCGACACCCTCGACTTCGCTGATGAGACTGAGGCCTTTGGCATCCGCTTCGACCGCGACCGAGGCCATCGCGTCGGACACGAGTTCCTCGAGGTCGGCCCGGGTGGTCTCCGCCTCGATCGCTCCCGCCTCGAGTTGGGTGAGCTCGAAGAGATCGTCGACCATGCCGGAGAGCTGCGCCACGGAACGGCGCATCTCGCCGACGTAGCGAATGACGCTCGGCGGATCGGCGACCACGCCGTCGTCGATCGCCTCGATCATCGCGCGGAGCGAGGCGAGCGGAGTCCGTAGGTCATGGCTCACGGTGGTGATGAGGTCGCGGCGCATCGCCTCCGCCTGCCGCTCCAGTCGCTGGGCGGCCTGGAGCTTGGTCGCCATGTCGTCGAGGGTGGCGCCGAGCCGGTCGAGCTCGGGGCCTGCGTCGAGCGAGCCGACCCGTGCGTCGAGGTCCCCCTCACCCAGCCGCCTGGCGGCCCGGTCGAGCCGATCGACCGCCAACGACGAGGTCCGGGCCACCGCGAGCGCGCCCGCCACGCCGGCGGCGGCGGAGTACAGCAGCAACACCGTGACGAGCGTCGCGTCGTGCTCGCTCACCGTCATGCGCAGCGTGAGCACGCCGATGTTCGCGATCGCGATCACGGCGGCCAGCAAGGCGACCGCCACGAACCGTGCGCGCATCGATGCCCGGCCGAGCACAGACCTGGCGAGCACCGCGGCGACGATCGTGACGATCCCGGCGGGCACGAGCAGCACAAGCAGGTCAGACCGCTCGCCGGCACCGACCCCCATCGCGGCCGCGACGATCAGCGTCCCGATGACCCCGGCCGCGGCCACGGCGACCACGAGCACGATCGTGCGTCCCGAGCCGGTCATGGCTCGAACCGGTAGCCCACACCCCACACGGTGATGAGGTGGGTCGGATCGGAGGGGTGGTCCTCGATCTTCTCGCGCAGTCGTCGCATGTGGACCGTCACGGTCGAGCTGTCGCCTTCCCACGCGAAGTCCCAGACGTCCTCGAGCAGCCGCGTTCGGCTGAGGGTCACTCCGGGCCTGGCGGCCATGTGCGCGAGCAGGTCGAACTCCTTGCGCGTGAGCCCGACCGGCATGCCCGACTTGCGCGCCTCCCTGCGCTCCAGGTCGATCTCGAGGTCACCGGCGACGAGCACGGCGGGGCCGTCGTCGTCGGGCGGCGCCGCCCGTCGCAGCACCGCCCGGACCCTGGAGACGACCTCCCGCGGCGAGAGCGGCTTCGCGACGTAGTCGTCGGCGCCGAGGTCCAAGCCCACGATGCGATCGGTCTCCTGCCCCCGGGCGGTGATCATGATCACCGGCACGTCGCCGACCGCGCGCAGGCGCCGGAACACTTCGAGCCCGTCGATCCTCGGCAGCATCAGGTCGAGCAACACGAGGTCGGGACGGTGCTCGTCGAACCGTTCGAGTGCCTGCTCCCCGTCGCCTGCGGTCACCACTTCGTACCCGTCGTGCTCGAGGTACCTCGCGAGAACCTCGCGCACCATCGGCTCGTCGTCGACCAGCAGCACCCGGACGTCGTGCATCGAACCAGCATGCACCAGAGTTCTTTCGAGAACATGACGACCACGCCGGTCCGGCGTCGATCGCGTAAGAGGTCGGTAAGGCGGGCTCGTGAGACTGGCGGGCGTGATCGACGTGGTACTGCCCGTGCTCGACGAAGCCCAAGCGCTGCCGTGGGTGCTCGGCCGCATGCCGAAGGGTCTCCGGCCGATCGTGGTCGACAACGGCTCGAGTGATGATTCGGGCGAGGTGGCCCGGTCCCTCGGGGCCACTGTCGTCGACGAGCCCGCGCCGGGATTCGGTGCGGCATGCTTCGCGGGGCTGGTGGCCGCCGAGGCCGACGTCGTGTGCTTCATGGACGCCGATGCCTCGCTCGATCCCGGCGAGCTGGAGCGGGTAGCCGATCCCATCGTCGCCGACCGCGCCGACCTCGTCGTGGGACGGCGGGTGCCGCATCCCGGCGCGTGGCCGCTGCAGGCGAGACTCGCGAACCGGTCGATCGCCGCCGCGATCGGACGCAGGGTGGGGGCGCGCCTGCACGATGTCGGCCCGATGCGTGCCGCTCGCAGGGTCGCCCTTCTCGACCTCGGGTTGAAGGACCGCCGCTTCGGGTGGCCGTTCGAGATGGTGCTCGCAGCCGGCCGCGAGGGCTGGCGGATCGACGAGGTCCCGGTGTCGTATCTCGCGCGCGTCGGCAGGAGCAAGGTGACCGGCACGGTGCGAGGCACGGTGCGAGCCTCGCGCGACCTGGTGCGGGTGTTGCGGTGCACCTGATCGTCATCGCGAAGGCGCCGATCCCCGGCCGCGTGAAGACTCGACTGTGCCCGCCGTGTTCGCACGAGGATGCGGCGTCGATCGCCGAGGCGTCGCTCGCCGACACGCTCGAGGCGGTGCGCGACGTGGTCGGCGCCAGACCGGTGATCGCCCTCGACGGCCCGCCGGGGGAGTGGCTCCCACCGGGGATCCGTGTGATACCCCAGCGGGGCCGAGGGCTCGGGGCGAGGATCGCGGCCGCGTTCGACGACGTGGGTGGCCCGTCGCTGCTGATCGGCATGGATACACCACACGTGGAGGTGTCCCATCTCGCCGGCGCCTGCGCACGATTGGCGGAGTCCGGGGACGACGCGGTGCTCGGACCGGCGCTCGATGGAGGGTGGTGGGCTCTCGGGCTGCGCCGGCCCGACGCCCGGGTCTTCGACGGCGTGCCGATGAGCAGTGACCGCACCTTGCATGCACAACGGGCCCGGTTGCGCGCGAGGGGCATGCGCGTCGCCGATCTCCGTCCGATGCGAGACGTCGACACACCCGCCGACGCGCTCACGGTGGCCGCATCCGTTCCGGGATCGAGGTTCGCGCTCGCCGTCGCCGCCAGCCCGATCGCGACCGGGTCGACGGTGGGGGCGATCGCATGAGCGCCACGGCATGGAGCGTGGCTCACGGGGCTTCGGCCGTCTCGCGGTCCAAGGGCACCGTTCTTCGATCGACGTGCGGGCGCACGTTCTCCCTTTCGAGCGATCGGTGGTGGCGAGAACCGCCCGACGAGGAAGCTCGGCTGTTACGGCTGGCCCTCTCGCCCGTCCTCGATCTCGGGTGCGGCCCCGGGCGGCACACGGTGGCCTTGTCCCGGCTCGGCCTCGTTGCACTCGGGGTCGATTCCTCGGCCGCGGCGGTCGCCGCCGCGCGCGCGCACGGCGCTGCCGTGACCCACCGCTCGGTCTTCGATCGGCTCCCGAGCGAAGGACGGTGGGGCACGGCGCTGCTGCTCGACGGCAACGTGGGCATCGGTGGCGATCCATTGCGGCTCTTCCGCCGGGTCAGGGAGCTGCTGCGTCCGGGTGGCAGGGCGCTCGTCGAGGTGGAGGGCCCCGGCGTGGCGTCGGAGCGGCTCAGCGTCCGCGCGGAGCTCGACGGCTCCGAGACGGAGTGGTTCCCGTGGGCTCGTGTCGGCGTCGACGGGGTCCGCGACATCGCCGTGCCGACCGGCCTGTGCCCGGTTGCGGTCTGGTCCGACGGTGGTCGCTGGTTCGCCCGGCTGGATGCGCGATGAGCGACGGCCGATCCAGGTTGGAGCGGCTTGCCCCTCCTCGCGTCGGACCGTTCCGCGAGGGTGCGTTCCGCAGCCCG
>DATFFT010000002.1:0-2856 GCA_035249905.1 Actinomycetota bacterium
GGGGACCCGGCACCCCTCGAAGGACAGCTCGTGGGTGTCGCTCGATCGCCACCCCAACTTCCGGTACGGGGGACCGACCGAGAACCCGGGCGCGTCGGCCGGCACGATGACCGTGGAGACGCCGTTGGCTCCGGCATCCTCTTCCGTGCGACACGCCACCACCACGAACCCGGTGATCGGGGTCCCACTGTTCGTGATGAACGACTTCGATCCGTCGATCACCCAGCTCCCGCCGTCGAGCCGGGCCTTCGTCCGGAGCGCGGCGGCGTCCGATCCGCTCCCCGGCTCCGTGAGGCCGAACCCCGCGAGCATCTCGCCCGCGGCGATCGGGGGGAGCCACCGCTGTCGCTGTTCGGCGCTCCCGTAGCGGGCGATCATCCCCGCGGCCAGCCCCGAGGCGACCGAGACCGTGACCGCGACGCTCGCGTCGGCCCTGCCCAGCTCCTCGATCACGAGCGCCCACGTGACGGCATCGGCTCCGAGGCCCCCGTGCTCCTCGGGGATGGGCACACCGCAGATCCCCAGCTCGCCGAGCTTCTTCACGATGTCGAGGGGGAGCTCCTCGTGCTCGTCCCGCTCGCCGGCGCCGGGGGCGATCTCCTGCGTGGCGAACTCCCGGACGAGGTCGCGGACCTGCTTCTGCTCCGCCGTCAGCTCGAAGTCCATCGGTTCGAGAGTACCGACTTCCCGTCTGGAGCCCCATGCGAGAGGATGAACGGCGATGAGCGATGTCGTGACGATCGACCCCCTCGAGGCCGGGCGGGAGGCGTATGCCCGCCGGTCGTGGCGAGACGCATATGCGCTGCTGAAAGAAGCGGACGACGCCGGCGGTCTGGATGGCGCCGATCTCGAGGCGTTCGCGAAGTCCGCCTGGTGGATCGGTCGGTCCGCGGACGCCCTCTCCGCCTTCGAGCGCTCGTACGCGGCGTTCGTCGAGGCCGGCGACCGCGCGCAGGCCGCCTTCATCGCCCTCACGATCCGCCGCGAGTACCTCGTGAAGCTGGCCGGATCGGTCGCGCAGGGCTGGCTCCGCCGGGCCGAGCAGCTGCTGGACGGCGAGCCGGAGTCGGTCGCGCACGGGTACCTCGCGATCGCACACGGCGAGACGGCGTTCGCCCGTGGTGAGCTGGATCACGCCCTGTCGCACTTCGATCGCGCGGTCGCGATCGCATCCGGATCGGACGACCGCGATCTGCAGACGTGGGCGGCGATGCGGCGCGCCCACGCGCTCGCGACCTCCGGCCGGCTCGACGAGGCGTGGCCTCTGATGGAGGACGCCGCCGCGGCCGCCGTCGGTGGGGAGCTCGGCGCGCACACGACGGGGGCCGTGTTCTGCAACGTGATGGCCGCCTGCCGCGAATCCGCCGACTACCGACGGGGCAGTGAATGGGCCGAGGTCTCAAAGGCGTGGTGCGAGCGTCAGGACATCGCCGGTTTCCCCGGCATCTGTCGCGTCCACCGTGCCGAGTTCATGCGTCTGACGGGGGCGTGGGGGGAGGCGGAGGCGGAGGTCCGGCGTGCCACCGAGGAACTGTTCGACTTCGCCCCCGCGGTCGCGGGGGCCGCCTTCCACGAGCTCGGTGAGGTTCGGCTTCGGATGGGCGACCTCGATGCCGCGGACGAGGCATTCCGACAAGCGCAGGAACTCGGCGACGACGGCCAGCCGGGTCGAGCGCGCCTCCTGCTGGCCCGAGGGAGTTCCGACGCGGCAGCGGCGTCGATCCGCAACGCGCTCGACGAGGTCGAGTGGGACAAGCTCGCGCGCGCCAGGCTCCTCCCGGCGCAGGCGGACATCGCGAAGGCACGTGGGGACGCAGGGACGGCACAGGCCACCGCGGCGGAGCTCGAGGAGGTCGCGAAGGAGTTCGGCACGGCGGCGATCCGTGCCGCGGCGAGTCACGCCGCGGGCATCGTCGCGCTCATCCGGGAGGAGCGCGGCGAGGCCGCGCAACGCTTCCGTGAGGCCCGGAAGCATTGGCGGGAGCTCGACGCGCCGTACGAGGGGGCCCTCGAGACGGTCGCCCTCGCGGAGGCGATCGCCGGGGGCGGCGACCCGGAGGCGGCGAAACAGGAACTCCAGACGGCACGATCGACGTTCGCCCGGCTCGGCGCCCAGCCGGACCTCGCGCGCGCCGACGCGTTCCTCGCGTCCCTCGAGCGTCCGGCGGCCGCGCGCGAGGTCCGCACGTTCATGTTCACCGACATCGTAGGGTCGACGGCGCTCCTCGAGGCGATCGGCGACGAGGCCTGGCACGACCTGTTGCACTGGCACGACCAGGCGCTGCGTCGCTGCATCGCGGACAGCGGCGGTGAGGAGGTCGACCACACCGGCGACGGGTTCTTCGCGACCTTCCCCGACGCTCGAGCAGCCGTCGCGTGCGCAGCAGCGATCCAGCGGAAGCTCGCTGAGCACCGACGCGACCATGGCTTCGCGCCCCGAGTACGTATCGGCATGCACGCCGCCGAGGCCACCCGTGTCCGCGGCAGTTACGAGGGCGGAGGTGTCCACCTGGCGGCGCGGATCGGCGCGCTCGCCGAGGGCGGCGAGGTCCTCGCCAGCCTCGACACGATCGAGGGGATCGACGCCCTGGCCGTCGGCGAGACACGCGAGGTCTCACTGAAGGGGATCGCGAAGCCGGTTCGCGTGGTCTCGATCGACTGGCGTCAGTCCGGCTGACCGGCCGGCGCGAATCCCTCGATGTCGAGGATCGAGCCCTCGCGGTCGGCCGCGAGCACCGCCCGCATCCGTGCGCCGATCGTCGGTTCGTCCTCCACGTCGAGCAGCCGGTGGAGCAGCACGGTGTCCGCCCCGTCGAGACGCACGAGCCCGTAGGCGACGGTCCGGTCGAGCGGCTG
>DATFFT010000003.1:0-69552 GCA_035249905.1 Actinomycetota bacterium
GGTGATCCCTGCGAAGACACGATCCGCCTCGTGGCCGTGGCCACGGTTGACCGCCTCGAACAGATCGGCGTCGGCACGGCGACCCTCGTCGGTCGCGAGCGCGATGTACCCCACGCTGCCGGCGGCGGCGGCGAGCGCGGCACCTCGGAGCAGCGATCGCACCTTCACGCTCGCGCGCGATCCTCGATCTCGCGCTTCTGCGCCAGCACTCCGTGCTTCAACGCGTATCCCGCTCCGCCCATGGCGTTGAGCCCGGCAGCGCCGAACCTGCCGAAGGGTCCACGGAACCGGTAGGACACCTCGTGTCGCAACAAGCTGCGGTCGAAGGGCAGCGACGCCACCGAGGTCGTCACGGTCGCCTCGAGCAGGCCTTCGAGGCGAACGCACGATCTCCACGGCGGTTCCCACTCCAGCACGGTCGCGTGCACGGTGGCGTGCACCCCCACCAGCGCCATCACGACGTCGTAGGTGGCACCGATCTGCATCCCGCCCTCCGGAGGTTCGACGCGCTCGATGTGCTTGTCCCACTGCGGCAGGTTGCAGGGGTCGCTCGCGATCTCCCACACGGTCTCGGCCGCGGCATCGACCTCGACGGAGAACTCGACGGTGGTCATGCCGCGGCGGCGGCGCTGCCGCTCGACCAGCCCTTCCACCACACGAGACGTTCGGGCGTGATGCGCACGAGCGCGCCCGCACCTGGGTGCAGCGCCGTCGCGATCGACCGAGCCGTCTTCGCGCCGGATCCCAGGGCGTCGAGCAGGTAGAACGACCCGGAGCCCTGCACCATCGCGCCGGACATGTCGCGTGCCCGCCAGACGCTGGCCTCGTCGATCGTGAGCGCGACGGGGGCATCAGGGGCGGCACCGGCGAGCGTGAGCGTCTCATCGGGCAGCGACGCGTACAGCGCCGAGGCCTCCGCGAGCCACCGCACCGGCAGCACGACCGGCCCACGAGTCCCCGAGACGGTCAGTGCCGCCTCGCCGCTGCGCCCCAGCGTGGCGGCCATGTCGGCCGGCAACGCGCTCAGCGGATCCGGGCCCTGCTTGACCTGCCGGAAGGTCTTGTGCCCCAGGGCTTCACCCCCCCACCTGCCGCGGCCTTCCTGCACGCCGTCCTCGTCGAGGAGCGCCGTGCGATCGAGGTCGATGCCGACGAACACCCGCCCCGGCGGCGTCCACGCGAGCGGCACCTGCCGCGCGTCGAACGCGTAGCCCGCGAAGAACTTCGCGTTCTTCTTGCTGAACCTCGCGGTCGCGCGAGCGATCGACGTGGCGCCGGTCACGGCCGCGCCCCACGTGTTCCGATCGAGGGCATCGTAGGTCTTCACGGTCCCGGTGAACGTCACCGAGAGATCGCCTTGTCGCACGAGGCCGGCGGCCCCCTGATCGACCTTCCAGGCGCGGGCTTTCACGGAGCCGCGCGACGTGGTGAGCCACATCCGTCCGCCCGAATAGGCGAAGACGAGCGGCGTGCAGTGCGGGCCGCGAGGCGTCGAGGTCGCGACGGCGCAGAAGGGAGCGTCCTCGAGCACCTGTTGCACCGCGGTCGACAGGAAACTCACCTGGCCGCCCCTTCCTCGATCGCCCCGCGCCCGGAACCGGGGGGAAGGGCGAGCATCAGTCCGGTCCACAGGATATGGCTCGCGAGCCCCGCGAGCACACCCCCGGACCACCACGCGAGGCCCGCCCAGAGGGCTCCGCCGACGATCGCCCCGGCGACGATCGGAAGGCTCCGGCTCGCTGCGTTCGCGACGATGTACCCGATCCACGCGACGACGGCCCCGGCCCACGGATCGATCGCATCGGCGAACCGAGCCTGCGTGAGTCCCCGCCAGAACAACTCCTCGGCGGGCACCATGACGACGAGGCTCAGCACGAGCGACGTGGCCAGCGTGACGTCGCCTGCCTGCTCGTACTGCTCGACGACATCTGCGCGGAACCGGGGCCATCGAGCGGCGAGCCACACGAACATCCGGGTCCCGACGTAGAGCGCGAGCCCCGACGCGAGGCCGACGACCGCCGCCGTGACCGCCCCGGTCTCGGCGGCGGCTGCCGGCGGGCGCGCCACGACTGCGGCGATCCCCATCGACCCCAGGACCACGGGCATGAGCTTCCACACCCCGGCGCGTCCGGCCGAGACGCGCCACCACCCGGCGAACTCGGCGACGGCTCCCATGACGATGACCGCGATCGGCATCCTCAGACCAGGAACCGGGTCTTCACGGCGACCTCCGCCGTGAACGCCGTGACGACCGCGAGGTAGTAGAAGCCGGTCGCCGACTGCACGGCCGAGGCTCGCTGCCCTCGGAGCGCGGCGCGGGTGAGGAGCGCGATCAGCAACGTCGCGACGACCATGCCGAGCGCGATCCACGGCGCGAGGGCTCCGGCGGTGAGCAGCGGGTTCAACGAGGCCGAGGACTCGACCCCGCCGAACCCGCTGGAGACGATCGCGACCACCTCGATCACGACGGCCACGAGCATCGCCGTCGTCATGCGATCGATCGGCCTCCGGGGAAGCCCTCTGTCGGTGAGGTACCAGTGGCCCAGCAGCAATCCGTCGGTGATCGATCCGAGGAAGGCCGCGCCGGCGAGCAGCTGGAACAAGGCGACCGGGAACACCTGCCGGCCGGTTCCCGCCATCGCGACGAGCGTCGCGATCGACACACCCACGCTCGCGGATCCGACGACCCGCGCGGGCAGGTGACGCTTCCCGAGCATCAGCAGGAACGTGAGCCCCACGACTCCGGCCGTCGCCGCGGCGAGCGTCGCCGACCACCGGCCGGCGTCGTCGCCGGCGACCTGCGCCGCTCGGGTGGAGAGCCACGAGCCCGCCGCGAGCACGAGCACGATCCCGGTGGTGAGGGTGAAGAAGCCGCGCTTGACCTCGTTCCACAACGGGGTCAGCCACAGGAACGCCAGCGAGCCGGTCACCGCCTGGGCCAGCACGAGCGCCATGTAGCCGGCCGCGCCGGTCACCGTGTCTTCCCTCGCATACGGCCCGAAGCCTACCCGTGAGGATCCCGAACCCCGCCGTGCCGGCGAGTGTTCGACCCCGGCGTTCACGCCGGGGGCCGATACGATTGCCCGATGGAGGACTGGCGCACCTACGACGACGTCGCCGAGACCTACGAGCGGGTCCATGCCCCGCGGCTCGCTGAGGTGGCTCGCGACCTGGTGGAGATGATCGACCTGCCCGACGGTGCCGCCGTGCTCGACGTCGGCACCGGCACCGGGGTCGCCGCCCAGGCCGCCGCCGACGCCGGGGCCGCGGTGGTCGGAGTCGACGAGTCCCTGGGCATGCTGCTCGTCGCCCGACGGGAGCGTCCGAAAGTGCCGGTCGTGGCCGCGCACGCGATCGACCTCCCCTTCGGACCGGGCCGGTTCGATGCCGTGCTCGGGTCGTTCGTGCTCGCGCACTTCGACAAGATCGAGACCGCGCTGTTCGACATCGCCCGGGTGATGCGGCCCGACGGCCGCGTCGCCTTCTCGTCGTGGTCCGACCGTGACGATGCCTACCAGGAGGCGTGGCGTGAGATCGTCACGACGGTCGTGCCCCGGGAGATGCTGGCGTCCGCGTACGCGGGGGCCGCTCCCGGACACGACCGGCTCAAGTCGCGCACGAACGTCGAGGAGGCCCTCATCGACGCCGACTTCCGGAGCGTGAGGACCGAGGTGGTGAAGTACCGGTGGACGTACTCACTCGAGGAATACCTCGACGGTCTGCAGGTGTGGGCCACCGGCCGGTTCACGAAGAACATGCTGGGCGAGCCGGGCTGGGCGTCGCTGCGAGAACGCGCACGAACCGTGTTCGCGGAGCGGTTCCCCGATCCGCTCAACGACTTCCGCGATGTGATCCTCGCGACGGCGACGAAGCCCGCCTGACGCTCACCGGGGATCGAAGCGAGTGAACACGAGGGACCCGGGGGTGCCGTCGGGCATCAGGACCTCGTCGTAACACGCCGCGAGCTGGCGGCCGAGCCGCTCCGAGTGATCGACGTCGTCGGCCGACACGTTCGCGAGCACCATCGCGCCACCGGCGACGCCGGGGTTCAAGGTGCTCTGGCCCCGCAGGAACGCGGTCCCGAGGTCGAGCGAGTGGACCGCGGCAACATCCAGGGCGGAGCTCGCGAAGAGCTCGCCACGCTCGCGTGCATCGTGGTAGCCGAACCACAGCGCCGTCGGGAAGCCGCGCGCGGCGAGCCCCGAGAACAGGTCGAGCGAGTCCGTGCCGTCGGACGACCTCTCGGTCGCGTCGAACGGGTCGACCAGCACGATGGTCGAAGCCGCGGCTTCGGGCGGAAGATCCCGGGCGCTCGCCCAGATCGTCGCGATCCCGTCGGCGCGTTCGATCCGGACCAGGTCGGCGAGGTCCAACTCCCGCGCCGAGCGAGTGAGATCCGCGACGCTGGGAGCGTCGAGGTCGCAGAGCAGATACGTGGCTCCCTCGCCCAGCACCTCCATCGCGAGGCGCGCGGATCCGGGGTACCGAGGCTGGTCGTCGTCGCCGGGAGGCAGGGTGCGCACGAGCCAGAGGTACCTCGACCGATCGATCGCGGGTGCTCGAGGCGCCTCGCGGATCAGCGTGTACACGCCGTACTCCCGTTCCCACGAGCGGTGGAGCGGGTAGGTCCCCGAGCCGGCGTGCGTCTCCCAGTAGCGCGCGGGTCGCATGCGGTCGAGGAGATCGCCGAGCACCAGGTGCTTCCACACGTCGCCGATCTGCCCGAAGTGCTGGTTCGCCATCACCCGCGAGCCTACGGCAGGTCCCTCAGCGCTCGAGCTGCCCGGTGATGAGGAGCCCGCAAGGGGGACCGTCGACCCCTAGGAGTTGTCCCGTTGCGGACGGCTGGCTCGTTCCGTCGCCAGCTTGACCTTCCGAGGCGATCTGGGATATCGAAGCGTCCGTGGATGTGCCCGCATCCCGAGGAGGCCAGTGATGTCGACCGAACGAACCGTCCAGACGCTTCGGCAGGTCCTCGACGCGTTCAACGAGCACGACCTCGACGCGATCATGGCCCACTTCGCCGAGGACTGCGTGTTCGATGCTCCACGAGGCCCCGATCCGTGGGGCCGCCGGTTCGTCGGGAAGGACGAGGTGCGCCGTGGGCTCGCGGGCCGCTTCGAGGGCATCCCCGACGTGCACTACGGTGAGGACGATCACTTCGCGTCCGGTGCCCGCGGCGTCTCGGAGTGGACGATCACGGGCACCGACCTCGACGGGGAACGGATCGAGGTTCGCGGATGCGACCTCTGGACCTTCGCGGACGACGGAACGATCGTTCGCAAGGACAGCTTCTGGAAGCTCCGCGAGAAGTAGATCGACTAGAGCAGGAAGAGCCGCCGCGGGATCGACAGATCGTTGTCGCCGTTCCCTCCGAACTCGTTCCGACGCGCCGAAGCCTCGGATGTCACGGGGATGGTCTCGACCCGAGCCCGTTCAGTCCGAGAGATCGAGCACGCGGAACTCCTCGGCCCGCTCCGCGCCGATCTTCGTCCCCGCTTCCACGGCTTCCTCGACGAGGAATCTCTCGAAATAGGCGATGCCCTCCGACAGCTGGGAGTCGTGCTTCGCGAGCGCGTCGATCTTGCGGCGCCACGACGCGGTGACGTCCTCCACGTGGTTCGGCTCGTTCGTCCAACCGAGCCAGACCTCGGTGATGTCCTGCACGCCGAGGCCGTCGCCGAGATGCTCGGGGAAGAAGTGCGGGTTCCCCGAGCCGGGGAACGCCGAGTCGAGCGCGATCCACCCGGCCGTGCGGTGGTCGGAGTGATTGTAGTAGCTGTTGCGGAAGAACACGGCGGTCGGATCGACCGAGAGCACGGTCTCGGCCCGCACCTCACGGATGCGCCGCACGACCTGTTCGCGAACCTCGACCGCGTTCTGCAGTTCGCCGTCGTGCACGTCGAGGATGCGCACGCTCGCGAGGCCGAGCACCTCCCCGGCGGCCTGGGTCTCGCCGACCCGGATCCGGGCGAGCTCGGCGCGATCGAGCTGTGGATCCTGGGAGCCGCGATCCCCGTTCGTGAGCACGAGCAGGTGCACCTCGCGGCCTGCGGCGACCCAGTTCGCCATCGTGCCTCCGGCAGCGATCTCGGCGTCGTCGGCGTGCGCGAAGACGCCGAGCACCGGACCTGTGCGCGGTTCGGAGGATCCGCTGCTCGCCACGACGCTACGCGGCGCGATCGAGCACGAACCGCACGAGCGTGCGAACCGGCACGCCGGTCGAACCGCGAGGGCTCAGGTCGGTGCCACGTTCGCTGAACCCGGGCCCGGCCATGTCGACGTGGCACCAGGGTGTGTCACCGACGAACTCAGCGAGGAACCAGGCGGCGGTGATCGCGCCTCCCCACCGGTCGCCGACGTTCTTGATATCGGCCACGCTCGAATCGATCAGCTGGCGGTACTCCTCGTGCAGCGGAAGCTGCCAGATCGGCTCCCCCGTGGCATCGCCCGCGGCGATGAGCTGGCGGATCAGCTCGTCGTCGTTGCCCATCGCCCCGGAGATGCCCTGGCCGAGCGCAACGACGCACGCGCCGGTGAGCGTGGCGGTGTCGACGATCAGCTTCGGCTTCTTCTCGGTGAGGAACGCCAGAGCGTCGGCGAGCACGAGGCGGCCTTCCGCGTCGGTGTTGAGCACCTCCGACGTCGTGCCGCCGCGGTGGGTGATCACGTCGCCCGGCTTCTGGGCCGATCCGCTCGGAAGGTTCTCGGCGCACGGGATCGCCGCGATCACGTTGATCTTCGGCTTCAGGCGCGCGATCGCCTTCATCGTGGCGAGGATCGAGGCGGCGCCGCCCATGTCGTACTTCATCGTCTCCATGCCCTTGGCGTCCTTGATCGACAGGCCGCCGGAGTCGAACGCGATGCCCTTGCCCGAGAGCGCGATCGGAGTGGCGTTGCCAGCGCCCGTGTACGTCACCTCGATCATGCGCGGGGGGTTCACGCTTCCCTTGCCGACGCCGAGGATGCCGCCGAACCCGCCCTTCTCGAGCTGGGACTCGTTCCAGACCTTGCAGGTCAGGCCCACCGAGCGGGCCATGCGCTGGGCCTCTCGCGCGATCTCGGCCGGGGGCATGTCGCCGGCCGGTGTGTTCACCAGGTCGCGCGCCCAGCAGACCGCGTCGACGACGATCGCGGCACGCTTCACGGCCGCGGTCAACGGCTTCGCGTCCCACGCCGGGTTCCCGAGCACGATCACCCGCTTGAGCCCGTTGCCGTCCTCACGCTTCGACCGGTACCTATCGAACCGGTAGTCGCCGAGGCCGAGCCCCTCGGCGGCGGCTTGGACCGCATCGTCGGCTCGACGGGCGCCGAACGCGATCGGGAACGTCGTCGCGACCGTGCCGAAGCGTCGGGCCGTGGCGGCGGCTCGGCCGAGCGCCCGGCGCGAAGTCTCGACCGTGAACTCGTCCTTCGGGCCGACGCCCACGAGCAGGACCGCGTCGGCAACGAACCGGGCTCGATCGTCGCGGGTCACCAGGAGGGACTCCCCCCGCTTGCCGGTGTGCTTCGCGGCCGTGTATGCCTTCACGAGCCCGACCTCTCGTGTTCCCGGTCCCGGCGTCGGACCCTGGAACACCGGCACGATCAGCAGCCCGGCCTTGACCTCGGTCGGCGCCTGGCTCGAGTACGCATACGTGGTCACGTCGTGTCGCTCCTTCTCGGGGTCATCCGCGTGCCGCAGCGCTCGCGGCTGGCGGGAGTGTAGTGGCCGAGGCCCGGACCTCGCCTCGGCGCGGACGACGCGGGTCAGGATCGCTCGCCGGACCGCGCCGTCGCCGAGTACAGCTCGACGCGTCGCTGTACCCGACGTCGGGATCGGGGGGCAAGGATGCCGAGCTCCGTGAGCCTCGCGATCTCGGCCGGCTCCACACCGGCACGGTCGGCCGCCGCCTCGAGTGAGTGCCCGGCCATCGCTCCACCCTACCGACGCGCGTCGACCAGACCTGGGCCGGCGACTGCGGACGTCTAGGCTGTCGGCGATGAAGCCACGTGACATGCGAGATCTCGTGTGGTTCGACGACGAGGCTGCGCGCACCGAGGTGCTCTTCGAGAGCGAGCGCATCTGGAGCCAGCTCGTCTGCCTGCAAGGCGCCCAGGGCATCGGGCCGATCGCCGACAAGCACGCCGACGCCATCGTGTCGGTGCTCGCCGGCGAAGTCGCGGTGCAGGTCGGGAAGGGGCGCGCCCGCATGCAGCAGTGGCACGCCGTGCTCGTGCCCGCGGGAACCCAGCTCACGATCCGCAACGCGTCGGACGAGCCCGCCGTCGTGCAGGTGACGACCGCGCCACCTCCGGCTTCCTCCATCTGATCCGAGGTCAGATCCGGCCGAAGGTCCCGACGCGGAAGCGATCGATCGCGATCGTGATCGCCGCCGTGACCGTCATCAACAGCACGCTCATCGCGGTGGCCTGGCCGATCGAGGCGGCGCCGGGCTGTGAGAGCAGGCGCACGATGGCGACCGGCATCGTGGGCGAGTCGAGCCGAGCCACGAACGCGGTCGCGCCGAACTCCCCGAGCGCCACAGCGAAGGCGAACGCGGCCGCGCCGAGGATCGCCCGCGAGGCGACCGGCAGCAGCACGTCGCGGCTCGTCTGCCACGGTGACGCCCCGAGCGCCGCCGCCTGCTCGCGGAGGTCGTGCCCGGCGGAGGCCAGCACCGGCTCGACCAGGCGCACGACGAACGGGACCGCGACCACAGCCTGGGCGGCCACCAGCAGCCAGACGCTCCCGCGGATGTCGAGCGCGCCGGTGTCGAACGCCACGACGTAGCCGAATCCGATCGTGACTGCGGAGACGCCGAGCGGCACGGTCGAGAGCCCTCGCAGCCACGAGCCACGGGCCGACCCCGCCACCACCCATGCGGCCAGCACCCCCACGACGATCGCGATCGCCGCCGCGCCAACCGCCACGCGCAGGGACGTCGTCACCGCGCTCAGGGCGGAGATCGGCAACGCGCTCCCCTCACGAACGCTGCCGAGCTCGAGGTAGCGGTCGAGGGTGAGTCCCGCGGGCGTTCGAAGCGACCGCCAGACGAGCCGCAGCGGAGGACCGAGGACCGCCAGCGCCAGGAGCGGAGCGCCGAGGGCGACGAACGCGCGTTCCCCGCGGGTGCGAGGCGGCCGCGCCGCGTCGGCCGAGGCGACGATGCGCTGTCGCACCGCCGCACGCGACTCGGTCACCGAGGTGACCCACAGCAGCGCAGAGACGATCGCGAGCTGCACCAGGGTGAGCGCCGCCGCGACCGGCAGGTTCAACAGCTGGGACGTCTGCCGGAAGATCTCCACCTCGATCGTCGGGCGCGACGGACCGGCGAGCAGCAACGCGACGCCGAACGACGTGAACGTGAACAGGAACACCAGCGTGGCCGCGCCGACGATGGCCGGGCGGGCGAGCGGCAGCAGCACGTCGGTGAACCGGCGAACACCCGTGGCTCCCATCTCGGCGGCGAGGTCCTCGTAGGCAGGATCGAGCTGCGACCAGAACCCACCGACGACCCGCACGACCACGGCGAGGTTGAAGAAGACGTGCGCCGCGAACAGTGCCGCGAGCGAAGGCCTCGACCCGGCGAAGGCCGTGCCCACGACCACCGTCGGCAGCACGAACGCAACGAGCGTGGCGACGCGCAGGCCCGACCGCCCTGGGAAGCGGAACCGCGCGAGCAGATGGGCGGCCGGCAGCCCGAGCGTCAGCGTGAGGGCAGTCGAGACGACGGCCTGCCACGTGGTGAACCAGATCACCCCCCGCAGCCGGGCATCGCCGAGCACGGTGCCGGGCGAGACCTCACCGATCACCGAGCCCAGGATCGACGCCAGGGGGTAGACGAAGAACAACGCGAGGAAGGCGATCGGCACCGCCGCGAGCGCGATCCGCCCGAGGGCCGGCCTCAACCGAACATCAGATCGGTCCACGCTTGGACCCATGCGTCCCGCTCGGCGGCCACCCGCTCGGGGGGGAGCGCGAGCGGCGCCTCGGGCTCCTCGGACCATCGCTCGACCTCAGGCGGCAGCTCGGCGTCGTCGACGACCGGGAAGACGAACATCCGCAACGGCACGTCTTCCTGGAACCGCCTCGACAGGAGGAAGTCGATCACCCGGCGGGCCTCTGCCGGATGTTCGGTGCCGGCGAGCACGCCGGCGAACTCCACCTGGCGGTAGCAGCTCTCGGTGACGGCGGCCGTGGGCGCCTCGTCGAGGGGCTCCTCCGCGAAGACGACCTCGGCCACCGGGCTCGTCGCGTACGAGACCACGATCGGACGATCGCCTTCACCGCCACCCGCACCGGAGAATCCCCCGTAGTACGCCTGCTCCCATCCGTCGACGACGAGCACATCGTTGGCGCGCAGTTCCTGCCAGAACCCCTGCCATCCGTCGTCGCCGAATCGAGCGATCGTCGCCAGCAAGAACGCGAGCCCGGGGGTCGAGGTGGCCGGGTTCTCGACCACGGTCAGTCCCCGGTAGGCGGGGTCGACGAGGTCGTCGAGGCGTGCGGGTGGGGCGAGATCGCGCTCGGCGAACCAGCCCAGATCCACGTTGAGACAGACGTCGCCGTGATCGACGGGTGTGACCGCATGCGTGGGATCGAGCTGGAACCGTTCGTCGACCCGCCTCAGCGCCGGCGACTCGTACGGCTCGAAGACGTCCGCATCGACCGCCTTCGGGAACAGGTTGCTGTCGACGCCGAAGAGCACGTCGCCCTCCGGGTTCCCCGCGGTGAGGATCGCGCGGTTCACGAGCTGGCCGGCGTCGCCCGCGGGCACGATGCGCAGGTCGATGCCGCTATCGCGCTCGAACGCCCTGACCACGCTCTTGGAAACGTCGAAGGAGTCGTGGGTGAGCAGGGTGACCGCGACCGGCTCCGAGGGCGTGGCCGACCGCGGCGGCGGATCCCCACCATCTCCGGAGCACGAGGCGAGCAGGAACGTCGCACACACGGCGACTGCGAAGGTGCGCGGGGTCATGTCGTCGCCTCGTCGCCCGGCCTGATGGCGAGGACGACGCCCTCGGCGACCTCGACCACCACACGTTCCGCGAGGAAGCGGTTGCTCACACCGAGGCTCGAACCCGGGTCCAGCACCGCGTCCTCGAGCGGCCACCGCAGCCCCTCGGCACGGACCCCCCGCGCCGATCCGCCGAGCGCGAACAGGCTGATCAGCTCGCCCGGCGTTCCGGCGAGCTCGCGCCGGCTCCGGCAGACGTGCAGCAGAGACCCCCCGAACACCCCGTCGACCTCCACGGCGGCGTATCGCGGCGAACCCATGACCAGCGCATTGCCGAAGAGGTGGTCGAGGCGGCCCCCGCCTCCACCGACGACGACCACGCGCCCGACCCCCGCCACGACCGCCGCTTCGATCGCGAGATCGAGGTCGGTCGCGTCCTTGTCGTCCGGGTACCGGCGGATCTCACCGCCCTCGCGCTCGAACCGCTCGAGGGAATCGGCGTCGACGGAGTCCATGTCGCCGACGAGGAGCTCGACCCGCACCCCCAGACGTTCGGCTTCGGCCAGCCCCACGTCGGCGGCGATGACGAGCGCATCGTCGGGCACCACGAGGGGCACTCGCGAGGGCCCACCCCCGCAGAAGATGAAAGCGGATCGCACGGTCCGAACTCCCTCCGCCGGCATTACCCGGTTCAGGTTCGTCGGGTCGCCGACGTCGCAGCCGGCCTCTCAGCCCGGTTCCCCGAGCTCCCCGTGTTCACACACGAGTATAGGTGTCGGTCGCACCGAACGCTCGGGTCCGCGCCGGCCCGGCCGCGATCAGATATCCGCGGAACCCGCGCATCGAGCGATCCATCAGCGCGAGGAGCACCGGCCGGTAGATCGCGGCGGCGAGCTCCCCCAGGACCGGCATGTCGAGCCGAACCTGCTCGCGCCACGTGAACCGGGTGCAGCCATCGACGGGCTCGAGCATCCAGGTGCCGACGCCGGCCACGAGCGAGCCGTGGCCGATCTCGAGCCGGCGCGGCGGATCCCACGCGAGGACCTCCATCGGCTCGGTGAAGGCCGCGATGCCGAACAGCCGCGTGCGTACCGACAGCCGAACCCCCACGCCTTCCCGATGCTCGCTCACGACCGATACGCTGTCGGCGTCGGCCATCCAGCCGGCCTGGCGCTCCCAGTCGAGCAGCACCGTCCAGGCCTCCTCGAGCGGCGCCGGCACCACGATCTGGCGTTCGACGAGCACGGCGTCATCCTAGGCCGGACGGCGGGACCGTCGCCGTAAGCTGCGGCCCGTGGCACGAGGTGGGGTGGTGGCGGCGGCGTTGGCGACGGCGCAGGGCGACGAGCCGACCGGCGAGGCCTCCGAGGCGGTCGAGGGCGGGGTCGGCGTCGCCTGGGACGACGACGGATCGATCGCCTACGTCGGGGCCGCCGACGGCCTCCCCTGGGAGCCCACGCTCGGCGCGCACGACCGTGGGTGCCTCGTGCCGGGCTTCGTGGACCAGCACACGCACCTACCGTTCGTGGGGTGGCGGGCCGACGAGTTCGAGGCGCGTCTGCGAGGCCTCTCCTACCGGGAGCTGCACGGAGGCGACGGAGGCATCTTCCGGTCGGCCCGGATGTTCGCCGAGGCCACCGACGACGAGGTGATGACCTTCTCCCACGCGCTGCTCGACGAGATGCTCGCCCACGGCACGACCGCACTCGAGCTGAAGACCGGATACGGGCTCTCGGTCGACCAGGAGCTGCGGGCAGCGGGGCTCGCGCGCCGACTCGCAGAGGAAGCCTCGCAGACCTGCACCGTGACGCTCCTGGCCGCCCACGCCGTTCCGCAGGAGATGGATCGTGCCGGCTGGGTGCGAGTGGCGAGCGACGAGTTGATCCCTGAGGCGGCACGGCGAGGGCTCGCCGACGCGGTCGACGTCTACGTCGAGGACTTCGCGTTCTCCCTCGACGACCTCGAGGCGATCGCCGGGTCGGCACATGCCGCGGGACTCGCCCTGCGCGTGCACGCCGATCAGCTCGGCGACTCCGGCGCGGCGGCCGCGGCCGCACGTCTCGGCGCGAGGAGCGCCGATCACCTGAACCACTGCTCGCCCGCGAGCGTCGCCGCGCTCTCCGCGGGCGACACCGTCGCCGGGCTGCTCCCGGCGTCGACGTTCTTCCTGCGGGGCACGCCCGCCCCGGCGCGAGCGCTGCGCGAGGCCGGCGTGCCGATCGCCCTCGCGACCGACGCGAACCCTGGCACCTCACCTGTGGTCTCGATGCCGGAGGTGATCGCGATGGCCGCCGCGGTCTACGAGGTGCCCCCGCTGGACGCGCTCACGGCCGCCACCCTGACCCCGGCGTGGGTGCTCGGCCTCTCCGGCACGCTCGGCACGCTCGAGGCGGGCAAACGCGCCGATCTCGTGCTCCTCGAGCACCGGTCGTTCGCCCAGGTGCCGTACCGGCCGGGGCACGATCCGGTCGTCGCGACGATCGTCGCGGGCGAGGTCGTCCGCGACCGGGGCAGAACGGGCTAGTCGAGCGATCCGATCTCTGCTTCGGCGGCGGCGACCAACCCTCCCTCGTGCACCAGGCTCACCGCATCGGCGATGTCGGGCCCGAACTCGCGATCGGCCTCGAAGAAGGGCACGGTCGCTCTGATCGCGCGGTGCACGGCGCGTGTGGCGCGGCCCGGCTCGAGCGGCGCCCGCAGGTCCAGCGCCTGGGCGGCGCCGAGGGCCTCGAGCGCGACCACCGTCTCGGCGTTGGCCACCACCTCGCGGGCGTGCCGAGCCGCGGTCATGCCCATGCTCACGTGGTCCTCCTGCCCGGCGCTCGAGGGGATCGAGTCGACCGAGGCCGGATGCGCGAGGACCTTGCACTCGCTCACCAGCGACGCGGCCGTGTACTGCACGAGCATGAAGCCCGAGTTCAGCCCGGACCCGTGCACCAGGAACGGCGGCAGGCCGTTGGACTGGTGCTCGTCGAGCAGGCGGTAGAGGCGTCGCTCCGCGATCGAGGCGAGCGAGACGATCGCCGTCGCGACGGTGTCGAGCGCGACGGCGACGGGCTGTCCGTGGAAGTTCCCGCCCGAGACCACCTCGCCCGCATCGTCGTCGGGCAGCACGATGGGGTTGTCGCTCACGCTGTTCGCCTCGATCGCCAGGACCCCGGCTGCGTAGCCGAGGGCGTCGCGCGAGGCGCCGTGTACCTGTGGGGCGCATCGCAGGGAGTAGGCGTCCTGCACCAGGTGCGGTGAGTCCCGATGCGAGGCGAGGATCGGAGATCCGGCGAGCAGCCGGCGCAGGTTCGAGGCGCTCGCCGACTGGCCTGGGTGGGGCCGGAGCGCCTGCAGCCGCTCGTCGAACGGGCGATCGGTGCCGAACGAGGCCTCGATCGTCATCGCGGCGACGACGTCGGCCGTGCGTGTCAGCGTCGTGGCGCGTGCGAGGGCGAGGATGCCGATCGCCAGCATGCCCTGGGTGCCGTTGACGAGCGCGAGGCCCTCCTTGGCCTCGAGCGCGATTGGCTCCAGCCCTGCCCGAGCCATCGCCCCGGCGGCCGGCTCGACCCCGCCTTCGGGCGTGAGCACCCCGCCGTGGCCGATCAGCGGAAGGGCGAGGTTCGCGAGCGGGGCGAGGTCGCCCGACGCGCCGAGCGAACCCTGCTGGGGCACGGCGGGGATCACGTCCTCGTTCAGCATCGAGATCATCAGGTCGATCAGCACGGGCCGCACCCCCGAGTGCCCCAGCGCGAGCACGTGGGCGCGCAGCAACAGCATCGCGCGTGCCTCCTCGCGGGTGAGGGGCGGCCCGACCGCCGTCGCGTGCGATCGCACGATGCCGTGCTGCAGCGTCGAGGCCTCCGAAGGGTCGACCCGGGTGTGCGCGAGCGCCCCGAAGCCGGTGGTGACGCCGTAGATCGTCTCGCCGCTCGCAACCTCGCGGTCGATCACCGCTCGCCCGGCCTCGACGCGGGACCGGGCCTCGCTCCCGAACGAGACGGGCGCGCCGTCGGCCACCGCGACGACGTCGTCCAGGCCGAGCGGGCCGCCCACCTCGACGTTCATCCGCGAGCCGCTTCCAGCAGCCGGACCTCGAACGGCTCCTCGACGACGTCGCCGCGCTCACCGGGCGCGACGCGACGAGCACCGGCATCCTCGGCGGAGACGAGCACCTCGCCGACCTCGTCGCCCACGAGGTGCACGGCCGCGAGGTCGTCGCACGCGATGCCCGGCGGGAGCACGCCTTCGCCCACGAGCCGGTGGAACTCGGGCCGCCGAGCAGGCTCCGAATCGAAATGCGGGCAGAAGCTCCCCGGCACGAGGCCGAGCCCGTCGGTCAACGGGTCGGCTCGCCCGATCAGGAACGAGTCGGTCGTCGAGGCCTCGAACCAGCAGTTCGCTCCGGCGCTGCCGCCCGCGAGGACCACGCCGGCGTCCCAGGCCTCGCGGAGGATCTCGTCAAGGCCGTGAGCTCGCCACACCGCGAGCATGTTCACCGTGTTCCCCCCGCCCACGAGCACGACGTCGTGGGACATCACCACCGATCGCAGATCGCGCTCGGTGCGTTCGAACAGCGTGAGCACCGCCGGCTCCCACGGCCCCGCCGGGAAGGCTCGGAAGAACGCCGCCACGCTGCGATCGTTGTCGCCGGTCGCCGTCGGCACCGACAGCACCTTGGGCCGGGCGGCGCCGGTGAGCTCGAAGATGTATCGATAGATCGGGTCGTCGGGCCACTGGCCGCCACCCATCGCCACGATGTGCCGCCCGCTCACTCGGCCTCCTGCATCGGGATGCGGACGCCGCGCTGCTGCGCGACCTCGATCGCAGGGTCGTAGCCGGCGTCGACATGGCGCACGACGCCCATACCGGGGTCCGTGGTGAGCACCCGACGAAGACGTTCGGCGGCGTTGTCGGTGCCGTCGGCCACCACGACCATGCCGGCGTGGATCGAGGAGCCGATGCCGACACCGCCGCCGTGGTGAACGCTCACCCAGTGGGCTCCCGCTGCGGTGTTCACGAGCGCGTTGAGGATCGGCCAGTCGGCGATCGCGTCGGACCCGTCGAGCATCGCCTCCGTCTCACGGTACGGGCTCGCCACGCTGCCGGCGTCGAGGTGATCGCGGCCGATCACGATGGGAGCGCCGACCGCGCCGCTCGCCACGAGCTCGTTGAACCGGTCGCCGGCCAGGTCGCGCTCGCCGTACCCGAGCCAGCAGATCCGCGCCGGCAATCCCTGATAGGCGACCCGCTCGGAAGCCAGGCGAAGCCAGCGCTGCAGCCGTTCGTCGTCGGGGAAGAGAGAGGCCACGGCCTCGTCGGTCACGGCGATGTCCGCCGGGTCGCCGGAGAGCGCCGCCCAGCGGAAGGGGCCCTTCCCCTCGCAGAACAGCGGCCTGACGAACGCGGGGACGAACCCCGGATAGCTGAATGCCTCGCCGTGGGGAAGGCCGCCCGCCTCCGCGCCCGCACGCAGGTTGTTGCCGTAGTCGAACGCCACCGCCCCTCGGGAGGCGAAGCCGACGATCGCCCGGACGTGGGCGGCCATCGACTCCTCGGCCCGGCGCACATAGCCGGACGGGTTCGCCTCGCGGAGCTCCGTGGCATCGGCGAGCGAGACCCCTGCGGGCACGTACCCGCCGAGCGGGTCGTGCGCGCTCGTCTGGTCGGTGACGACGTCGGGTTGCCATCCTCGCGCGAGCAGCCCCGGCAGCACCTCGGCGCAGTTGCCCTCCAGACCGATCGAGACGGCCCGACGCGCAGCCTTCGCCTCGTCGACCCAGCGCAGGGCCTCGTCGAGGTCGGCCGTCTCCCGGTCCAGGTACCCCGTCTTCACGCGGCGCTCGATACGTGACGGGTCGACCTCGACGCACAGCGCGACGCCGTCGTTCATCGTCACCGCGAGCGGCTGCGCGCCCCCCATGCCGCCGAGGCCGCCCGTGAGCGTCACCGTGCCGGCGAGCGAGCCTCCGAAGTGCTGGTGCGCACACTCGGCGAGGGTCTCGTAGGTGCCTTGCAGGATGCCCTGGGTCCCGATGTAGATCCACGACCCGGCCGTCATCTGGCCATACATCGTCAGCCCCTGAGCCTCGAGCGCCCGGAAGGTCTCCCAATCCGCCCATCGAGGCACGAGCATCGAGTTCGAGATCAGCACCCGGGGCGCCATGTCGTGGGTGCGGAAGACCGCGACCGGCTTCCCGGACTGCACGAGCAGCGTCTCGTCGTCGGCCAGCGTCCGGAGGGAGCGCACGATCGCGTCGAAGGCTTCCCAGCTGCGGGCGGCGCGGCCGGTGCCTCCGTAGACGACGAGGTCCTCCGGCCGTTCGGCGACATCGGGATCGAGGTTGTTCATCAGCATGCGCATCGCGGCTTCCTGCGGCCACGAGCGACATGAGAGCGACGAACCTCGCGGCGCGCGGATCTCTCGCACGGTCATCCGATGTCCACCTCCGGAGACGGCGCGGCGTCGGCCCCGCGTCTCGGCGCGATGCTACTGCGACCGATGGGGCCTCGCGCGGCGGTGGAGGCGTCCGCGTCCCGCATGCCGGATGCTTGAGCAGCCCGACCTTGCCGGGTAGCGTCCCTCCGATGGCCGTCGGCACTTCCCCCTACGCAACCGATGGCGCGGACAGGCTCTCGACCGGGCCGATCCGCGTCCTGATCGCCGATGACGAGCCCGCGCTGCGCGTTGCCCTCGCCGACCTGCTCTCGCAGGAGAACGACATGGTGCTGATCGGCTCGGCGGGCGACGCCGACGAGGCGATCGCGATCGCGGGGGATCGTCGCCCCGACGTCGCCCTGGTCGACGTCTCGATGCCCGCGGGGGGTGGCGCTCGGGCGGCGCGGGAGATCTCCCGCTGCTCCCCCGCCACCCGGGTGATTGCGCTCTCGGCGTTCGAGGACCGCCCGACGGTGCTCGAGATGCTGCGAGCGGGCGCGGTCGGCTACCTCGTGAAGGGCACGGCCGGGGAGGAGATCGTCGGCTCGATCCAGAGGGTGATGGCCGGCGGGGCGAGCCTCTCGTCGGGGGTCATCGCCGGCATCGTCTCAGAGCTGACGAGCCAGCTCCGCCGTGACGACGAGGTCCGGGAGCGTCTCGACGCCCGCCGCTCGACGATCCAGCGGCTCGTGGCCGGTGAAGGGGTGTCGGTGGTCTTCCAGCCGATCGTCGACCTCGCCAGCGAGGCGACCGTTGGGTTCGAAGCGTTGGCGCGGTTCGACACGCCGTCGCCACCGAAGCCGCCGGACGAGTGGTTCGCCGAGGCGGTCGCGCTCGCGCTCGGCGTGCAGCTCGAGCTGACCACGACCCGGCGGGCGCTGCGCGCACTGCCGAGGATCGATCCGAGCGTCTACCTCGCGGTGAACTGCTCGTATCGCGCGGCGGTGTCGACCGAGCTGGCGGCGTTGCTCGTACCCCATGCCGAGCGCCTGGTGCTGGAGATCACCGAGCACGAGGCCGTCGAGGACTACGACCATCTGGTCGACGCGCTCGCATCTCTGCGGGCCAGAGGCGCGAGGGTGGCGATCGACGACGCGGGCGCCGGGTTCGCGAGCCTGCGCCACACGCTGCGCATCGCGCCCGACATCGTGAAGCTCGATCCGAGCCTCACACGCGACATCGACACCGATCGGGCGAAGCGAGCACTCGCCGCGGCGCTCGTTTCGTTCGCCCAGGAGATGCGATCAGCGCTCGTGGCCGAGGGCATCGAGACGGCGCAGGAGCTCGAGACGCTCCGGAAGCTCGGCGTCGGCTACGGGCAGGGCTTCTTCCTCGCGGCTCCCGGCGAGCTGAGCTGACCGGCTACTCGCCGCTGCGGCGGTCCATCGCCCACGACGAGGCCTGCGACCCCTTCGTGTACCGCCGCATCTCGGTCGCGAGCGCGACGGCCTCGGCGTAGTGCTGGAAGCTCCGCTTCGCCGTGCTCGCGATGCCGATCGACAGGGTCACGACGCCGTAACGTTGCAGCTCACCCCGCCGGTTCGTGACCTCGATGAACCCGCGTTCCCGGTCGACCTCGTCGTAGAAGCCAGGAGCGGCCCCGTCGAAGGCGGCCACCACGGTCTCGGCGACCCGACCGGCCAGTTCCGGCGGCACCACCGCCACGAAGTCGTCGCCCCCGACATGGCCGACGAACGCCGCGCCGTCGCTGGCATCGCGGGCGACGTCACCGATCAGCGTCGCCGTGGTCCGGATGACCCCGTCGCCACGCTCGAACCCGTAGTGGTCGTTGTAGGCCTTGAAGTGGTCGATGTCTCCGTACAGGATCGCGAACGGCTCCGCTCGTTCGATCCGTGCATCGATTTCCTCCTCGATCCGAACGTTCCCCGGAAGGCCGGTGAGCGGCGAACGAGCGCGCGTATCGCGGGAGCGACGGAGCACCCCGCGGATGCGCGCGAGCAACTCCGGCGTGTCGAACGGCTTGACGATGTAATCGTCGGCGCCGATCGCGAACCCCTCGAGCTTGTCCGCAGAAAGACCGCGAGCGGTCAGCATGATCACGGAGACGCCCGCCGTGCGTGGGTCCTCGCGCAGGCGGCGCGTGAGCTCGAACCCATCCATGTTCGGCATCATCACGTCGGCGAGCACGAGGTCCGGGCAGCGCTCGCGCGCGGCGTCGAGCGCGACCGAGCCGTCGGCCGCCACTCGAACGTCGTAGCCGGCCGCCCGCAGCTCGATCTCGAGCAGCCGTGCGATGAACGGATCGTCGTCGACGACGAGCAGGCTCTCCCCGACCGCTGGAGCGTCGTCCTCGACGGCCTCGGCCTCGTCGGTCCTGTAGCTCTCGTTCACGTCCCCGTCCTCATCGCCCACCCGCGCTTCCTCGGTCTCGTGCTCGGCGCGGTCCGGATGGTGAATCGGCACGTCACCCGCCGAGGTGAAGCTCGCCCGGCGAATGGTTTCCGTCAGGCCGAGCTCGGCCGGGCGGGCGTCGCCCCCACGTGGCACGATAGCGCCACCACGGGCAGAGGGGGTTCGTTCGATGCGGGTGTTGGAGTCCTTCCTCGATGCGATGGGCGACACACCGCTGGTGCGTCTGCGGTCCGTCACTCGAGGGCTGCGCCCCACGGTGCTGGCGAAGCTCGAGATGCTGAACCCGGGCGGGTCGGTGAAGGACCGTATCGGCATCCGCATGATCGAGGCCGCCGAACACGAGGGGAAGCTCCGCCCGGGCGGCACGATCGTCGAGCCCACCTCGGGGAACACCGGGCACGGCCTCGCCATCGCGGCGGCGATCCGCGGCTATCGATGCATCTTCGTGATGCCCGACAAGATGAGCCAGGAGAAGATATCGTTGCTGCGCGCCTACGGGGCCGAGGTGGTCATCACCCCCACGTCGGTGCCCCGTGAGTCCCCCGAGTCCTACTACTCGGTCGCGTCGCGGTTGGCCGACGAGATCCCGGGAGCCTTCCAGCCCAACCAGTACTTCAACCAGGAGAACCCGGCCGCGCATTTCGACACGACCGGCCCCGAGATCTGGGCTCAGACCGACGGCGAGATCGACGTCTTCGTCGCGGGCGTCGGCACCGGGGGCACCATCACGGGAGCGGGCCGGTTCCTGAAGTCCCGCAACCCCGACGTGGTCGTCGTCGGCGCCGACACCGAGGGCTCCGTCTTCACGGGCGACGAGCCACGCCCCTACCTCACCGAAGGCATCGGAGAGGACTTCTTCCCCGAGACCTTCGACCCCGACATCGTCGACCGATGGGTCAGGGTGACCGACCGCGACGCCTTCCTCACGGCGAGGTCGGTGACCCGGCAGGAGGGCATCCTCGTGGGCGGGTCGGGCGGATCGGCGGTCTACGCGGCACTCGAGGTCGCGCGCGACTACGGCGACGACGCCACGATCGTCGTGCTGCTGCCCGACACCGGCCGCAACTATCTCTCCAAGCTCTACTCCGACGGCTGGATGCGCCAGTACGGCTTCCTCGAAGGGCCCGAGGTCACAACGGTCGAAGCGGTGCTGTCGGCCAAGGGCGCCGAGCTCCCGTCGCTGATCACCGTCGATGCGCACGACAAGGTGCGCCAGGCGATCGACGTCCTGCAGGCGAGCTCGATCTCGCAGGCTCCGGTTGTCCGCGAGGGTTCCACCGACGTCTCGCAGTTCGTCGGCTCGATCCGCGACCGCGAGCTGCTCGAGCGCGTCTTCCGCGATCCCGACGCGCTCCAGGCCGACGTCGCCGAGGTCATGGCGCCCCCGATCCCGCTCGTGGAATGGGACGAGCCGATCGAGTCGGCATTCGAGCAGCTCGAACACGCCCCGGCCGTGCTCGTCTCGAAGGCGGGGCAGGTGCTCGGCGTGCTCACGCGCAGCGACCTCCTCGACTACCTGGCGCATCGACGGCAGGCGCACCGGTAGCCACACGGTGCGATCGCTCGGCATCGACGTCGGCGTGGGCAAGGGACTCGATGTCGTGCTGCTCGACGAACGCTTCGTGCCCCTGCACGTCTCGTCGCGAACGCACGTCGGCGACGTCGGGCGACTGATCGCAGACCTGCGCCCCGACGTCGTGGCGATCGACTCCCCGCCGCGATGGGCCTCGTCTGGCCGTTCGCGACTGACGGAGCGCGAGCTCGCGGCCCTCAACATCTCCTCGTTCAACACGCCGAGCGAGGAACACGGAGCGGGGAACCGGTTCTTCGCCTGGATGGAGGCGGGGTTCGAGGTGTTCGCGAAGGCGGAGGCGGCGGGGTTCCCGACCTACCGTGCGGGAAGCCCCCGGGGGAAGGCGATCGAGGTCTTCCCGCACGCGACGGCGGTCGTGCTGGCCGGCTGCCTCGCGCCCGACGGCATCCGCAAGCGGGCGTTCCGCACCGCGGTGCTGCGCTCCGAAGGGGTGCGCACCGACGAGCTGGGCACGCAGGATCGCGTCGACGCCGCGCTGGCCGCACTCACGGGCCTCTACGCGCTCGGCGGGAAGCGCTTCGCGCCCGGCGACCCTCGGGAGGGGGTGATCGTCGTGCCATCGGCGACGCTGCCGGCCGTGCCGTATCGGCGGGGCACGGTCGCGCCGAGCGGATCCACACCCCTGTTCGCCTACTGTGCGTGCGGTGACGCCTCGTGCGACCGGCTGGTTCGCGGGGAGTTCGCCCCCGGCCACGACGCGAAGCGCAAGGCGATGCTGTGGTCACGGGCACGGGCAGGCGCCCAGGCACTCGATGAGCTGCGGACCAGGGGCTGGAAGGCGCCGCCGGAGCTGCGATGAGGAGAGTTCGATGACCGACGACGACCTGCGGTTCGAGACGCGCGCGATCCATGCCGGACAGGACCCCGACGCGCCGTACGGCTCCGTGAACGTGCCGATCTACCAGACGTCGACCTACGCGCAGCCCGAGGTGGGCGCGCCCAAGGTCTGGGACTACGCCCGCGGCGGCAACCCGACGAGGGAGGCCTTCCAGCAGGCCCTCGCCTCCCTCGAGGGTGGTGAGCGCGGCTTCGCGTTCGCGAGCGGGCTCGGCGCCGAAGCCACCCTCCTGCTTACGCTGGGCCCCGGTGACCACGTGGTGCTCGCCGATGACGTCTACGGTGGCACGTACCGGCTGCTGTCGAAGGTGCTGACCGACTGGGGCCTGCGGTTCTCCACCGCCGACCTGCGTGACCCGGCGGCGCTTTCGGCGGCACTCACCCCCGCCACGAGGCTGGTATGGATCGAGACCCCCTCGAACCCCCTGCTGAAGATCGTCGACATCGCAGCCGCCTGCGCGATCGCCCACGAGCACGGAGCGCGCGCGGTCGTGGACAACACCTTCGCGACGCCGGCGCTGCAGCGACCTCTCGCTCTCGGCGCCGACGCGGTCGTCCATAGCGTGACGAAGTACATCGGCGGACACTCCGACCTGATCGGGGGCGCGATCGTCACGAGCGATGAGGAGTGGATCGAGCGGCTCGGCTTCCTCGTGAACGCGGTCGGGGCCGTGCCGGGCCCGATGGACAGCTACCTCGCGCTCCGCGGATTGAAGACCTTGGCCGTGCGCATGCGTGCCCACTGCGCGGGGGCGCGAGCGGTCGCGGGATACCTACGGGCCCACCCGGCGGTCGCCGCCGTGCTGTACCCGGGCTTCGACGACCATCCCGGCCACGACGTCGCCGCCCGGCAGATGCAGGAGTTCGGCGGCATGGTGTCGTTCCGTGCCGGGTCCGCCGAGAAAGCCATCGACGTCGCTCGGCGCACGCGGCTGTTCTTCCTGGCGGAATCGCTAGGCGGCGTGGAGTCGCTGATCGAGGTGCCGGGCCCGATGACACATGCGAGCGTCGCCGGCTCTCCCCTCGAGGTTCCGGCCGACCTGGTGCGCCTCTCCGTCGGGATCGAGCACCCCGACGACCTGATCGAAGACCTCGACCACGCGCTCGCATGACCTGCGTCTCGATCCTGCAGTCTCGCGATACGGTCGATGCATGCGACGCGCCTTCGTCTTGGTCGTATCGGCCCTGTTCGCCTCGGCCACCGTCGGCGCCGCCGAGGCGACGGCCGATGAGCCCCAACCGTTCCTCGAGGGCCTCGCGTTCCCGACGAACATGGCGTTCGCACCCGACGGGACCTTGTTCTTCGCCGAGAAGGAGACGGGGAACCTCCGGGTCGTGACACCCGACGGCACCCTGCTCCGGCGGCCGTTCGTGACGCTCGACGTGATACCCGACGCGGAGCGGGGCCTGCTGGGGGTCGCGGTCCACCCCGACTTCGAACGGGACCCCTGGGTGTACCTCTACCTCTCGGATCGGACGGACGGTCGGAACCGGCTCGTGCGGGTGCGGGCCGCCGGCGCCGTCGCCGCCGGTGCGCCGGAAGCCCTGCTCGACGGCCTCAGCGCAGCCGCCGGCTACCACAACGGCGGCGATCTCGCGTTCGGCACCGATGGCACCCTGTTCATCGCGGTGGGCGAGGCGCACGATCCCGACCACGCCCAGGACGCAGGCGACATCGGAGGAAAGGTGCTTCGCCTCACCGCGGACGGCGAGGTTCCGGCCGACAACCCCTTCGGGCCGCAGAACCCCGCCTGGTCGATCGGGCACCGGAACCCGTTCGGGCTCTGCGTCGATCCTGCGACCGGAGCGCTCTGGGAGACGGAGAACGGACCGGACCGCGACGACGAGGTGAACCTGATCGAGGCAGGCGCCAACTACGGGTGGCCGATCGTCACGGGCGCTGCGGCAGACGAGCACTTCAGCGACCCCGTCGTCGTCTTCCCGGAGCCGATCGCCATCACGGGGTGCTCCGTCGTCGGCGACCACGTCTGGTTCGGCTCGTTCGACGGGCGATTGTGGCGCCTGCGGACCGACGGCTCCGGTTCGGCCCAGGCCCGGCAGGTCGCCACGTTCACCGCGGGCGTGACCGATGTGGCGCTGGCCCCTGACGGCGACCTCTACGTCGCGACCGCCGATTCCATCTGGACGGTCGCGGGGCCGGCCGAGACCTCGCCGTCGGCATCCGCCACCCCTGCGACGACTCCGCCCACGGTGTCTGCGACGCCGTCGCCTCGCCCGGTTTCCTCGGCCGACGAGGGCACCTCGGCGCGCACATGGATCGCCGCCGGTGCGTTCGTCGTGCTCGCCGGCGCGCTGTGGGCCCGGTTCGCCGCGGGCCGGCGACTCCGGCGCCGTCCCGGGCATCGGGAGTGAGCGCGAGGCGGTTCGAGGCTACGCGGCTACCCCTTCGGTCGCTTCATGTAGGCCACCGTCGAGACCGCCCCCGTGGGTGTGGGCTGCGCCACCACCGAGATGAGCTCCCACCCGTCGTCGCCGAACGTGTTGAGGATCTCTCCCGGGTTGTGCTCGAGCAGCGGAGCGACGAAGTACTCCCACGCGGTCATTCGCTCTCCTCCCGTTGCAGTCGGATGTCGGTGGCCCTGATGCACACGCCCATGATCACGTCGAGCCCACCCTCGGTCGCGATGCGGTAGGCCTCGTCGCTCACGATGCCATCCTGCAGCCACAGCACCTTCGCTCCGATCGCCACCGCGTCGCGCGCAACCTCAGCAGTCTCCTCGGCCCTGCGGAAGACGTCGACCACGTCGATCCGGATGTCGTCGGGGATGTCGCGCAGCGAGGGATACGCCTGCTCGCCGAGCACCTCGGTCTCCCGCGGGTTCACCGGCACGATGCGGTAGCCGCGGCGCTGCAGGTACGTGGCCACATCGAGCGATGGCCGGCCGGGTTTCGACGACAGCCCGACGACGGCGATCGTGCGCGCCTCGCCGAGCAGTATGCGGAGCTCCCGGTCCTCCGGGACAACGGCGTTCACGGCATCGGCCACGTCGTCTCCTTCCTGATCGTCTCGAGCAGCGTGTGGAGCATCCACCCCGTCGCACCCCAGACGGTATGCCCGTCGAGCTCGTAGGCGAACCCACGCCAGACGCTACCGCCGGGCCGGTCGTGGGACACCCGCTGCTCCGCCAGCGCGAGTCGCTCGAGGCCGAAGACGAGCACCTCGTCGATCTCTGCCTCGTTCACGGTGAACCCCGGCGCGTGATCGACCGTGCCGACGAAGGGCACCACCAGGATGCCGGTGACGAACGTATGCACGGCAGGCAGGGCGCCGAGCACCCTCGGCGTGGAGGGGTCGAGGCCGATCTCCTCGTGTGCTTCCCGTAGGGCCGTCTCCGCCAGCGTCTCCCCGGGCTCCTGCAGCCCACCGGGGAACGAGATCTCACCCGCGTGGCGCGACAGCGCGGCCGAGCGGACGGTGAGGATCATCGATGGCTCGGGCTCGAGCACGATCGGAGCCAGGACGGCGGCGAGCCGATCCCCGGCCCCGAGGACGGGCGAAGGATCGGGGTCGAGGGCTGCCGCGAGCGACGCCGTTGCGTCTGCGTGTAGCATCCCGCGCCATGGTAGAGGAGGCCGTGCTCGACGCCGTCGCCGCCGCCGTCGACCCCGACGAGTTGCTGGCCTTCGCCCGAGCCCTGATCGCCGCGAAGAGCGAGAACCCCGGAGGCACCGAGGACGAGGCCGCGGGCGTCGCCAGCGAGATCCTCACGGGATGCGGTGCCGAGCCGACGATCGTGAGATCGGACGCGGGGCGTCCGAGCGTGGTGGCGGCCGTCGGATCGACCGATGGAGGGCCGAGCCTCGCATGGAACGGACATCTCGACGTCGTGCCCGCTGGATCGCTCGACACGTGGCGACATGATCCCTGGGCCGGCGTCGTCGACGACGAGGGCTCCCTCGTCGGACGCGGGGCCTCGGACATGAAGGGACCGGTCGCGGCCGCCCTCGCCGCCGGAACCGCGCTCCGCAGGGTCGGCGTGCCGCTCACGGGCTCGCTCGTGTTCCACCTCGCCGCCGATGAAGAGCACGCGGGCGTGCACGGCAGCCGCGTGTTGTGGGAACGAGGGCTGCTCACCCAGCAGGCCGCGATCGTCGGCGAGCCCAGCGACCTGCAGGTCGGCCTCGCCGAGCGCGGAGGGGGATGGTTCACCGCCACGTCGTACGGGAAGGCCGCACACGGGTCCCAGCCTCACCGCGGCGTGAACGCGATCACGTCGATGGCGCGGTTCCTGCTGCGCCTCCCCGAGGTGTTGCCCGACCGCGAACATCCGCTCGTCGGACGCCCCACGGTCAACGCGGCGACGATCTCGGGGGGCAGCGCTCCCAACGTCGTGCCGGACCGGTGCGAGGTCGCGATCGATCGCCGGATCGTGCCCGGCGAGACCGACCCGGACGAGGTGCGGGCCCCCTTCGTCGCCCTGGTCGAGGCGCTGCGTGCCGAGCACCCCGAGGTCGAGATCGACGTCTCGCTCCGCGAATGGACCGAGGCGGCCGAGGCGTCTCCCGACACCGAGATCGCCCGTGTCGCCGTCGACGCGTTGGAGGCGGTGACGGGGTCGCGTCCCCCCTTCGTGGGGTTCACCGGCATCACCGACGCGCGCTTCTACATCAACCAGGCGGAGATCCCGACGGTGATCTGCGGGCCGGGCTCGCTCACCGTCGCCCACACGGCGAACGAATGGGTGAAGGTCGACGAGCTCGTGGCCGGCGCCAGGGCGTACGCGAGGATGTTCGCCGCGTTCCTCGCGTGAGATCACGCGCTTCGCGTTCGGCCTCCCGCGACGTATCCTGGAAGGCGATGGACACCGCGACGACTCCACCGATCGTCGTCACCGAGGCCGCCGCCACGAAAGCACGCGCGCTGGCCGAGCGCGACGGACGCCCCGGCGCCGCCCTGCGCGTGCGCGTGACCGCCGGCGGTTGCTCCGGCTTCAGCTACGAGCTGACGCTCGAGGACGCCCCGGCCGACGACGATCACGTGGTGGACGGTCCGGGCGGCTTCCGGGTGCTCGTCGACCCCGCGAGCGTGCCGATCGTCGCCGGCTCCACGCTCGAGTTCAACGACTCGATGCTGGGCGGCGGCCTGAAGATGGTGAACCCGCAGGTCAAGCACGAGTGCGCGTGCGGGGAATCCTTCAGCATCTAGAAGAGCGTCCCCTCGTCGACGGGCGTCCGCAACCGGACCCCACGACGACGTCAGCTATGCTGCAGTCGATGCCCGCCCCTGCAGACAAGACACAGTGGAAGCATCTCTACGACGAGGTCGTCACGACCGGCTTGTGCACGGGATGCACCGCCTGCATCGTCGCGTGCCCCTTCCACGTGCTGGGCTATGAGGACGACCTTCCTGTGCAGCTGCAGGACGAGGGGCCCGATCATTGCTCCCACGGCGACAAGGGGTGCTCGCTCTGCACGCTCGCGTGTCCGCGGTTCCGGGATTGGGAATCGGAGATCGACACGACCCTGTTCGGCATGGCCCGCACGCCCGACGAGGTGATCGGCAAGCACCGCGAGATCGTGCTCGCCCGTGCGGCCGATCCCGAGATGCTGATGAACGGCCAGGACGGCGGCGTGGTGTCCGCGCTGCTGATCTGGGGACTGCGAACCGGGCAGATCGACGGGGCCTGTACGTCGAAGCTCTCGGACGAGAGCCCCTGGGACGCGGAGCCCACGGTGGTGACCGATGCGCGAGGCGTGCTCGACACCGCCGGCTCGCGGTACACCTACTCGGCGAACCCGCTCGCGCTCCTGCAGGCGGCCGAGATGGGTCTGTCGAACGTGGCGCTCGTCGGCATGAGCTGCCAGGCGAGCGTCACCGGTTCCATGGAAGCCCGCAGGGTGAACAAGTGGCGGAGGAAGATCGCCTGGACGTTCGGGCTGCTCTGCTCGAAGACGTTCACCTACGACGGCCTCATGGTGCAGATCGCTCAGGAGGAGCTCGGCCTCGATCTCGATCATCTTGCCCGGGTGAACGTGAAGGGCAAGCTGCTGTTCTACACCGACGAGGGCGACGAGATCACCTACTCGTTGAAGGACGCGCACCGGTTCACCAGGCCGGGCTGCTTGCGGTGCCCCGACTTCGCCGCGGAGCACGCCGACATCTCCTTCGGTGGTCTGGGCCAGTCCGACGGTTGGACGCTCACGATCGTGCGGACCGATCGAGGCGCCGAGATCTGGGAGCGAGCGCTCGCCGAGGGCATCGTGCAGGCCCGGCCCGCGTCCGAGGATCCCAAGGCCGTCGAGCTCATGTTCAAGCTGGCGGCGAAGTCCCGTGAGCGGTGGCCCGAAGCCGGCGAGATCGCCTCCGCCGGAACCTCACCCGGCTTGATCCCCCATCCGGCCTAGTCCGGGCGACCGTCTACACCCCGGTCCGAGACCGTCCGATAGACGTCGTGTGGACGCTGCCCGGCGCCCTGCGGCCACACGCGGCCGGCCTTCGGGACGAGGAGACGAGATGGACGTGGTGCGCGCGGCCCCCGATGCCGCCTCGCGGCAGGGCGCTGTGCTCGAGGCCGTGGCGTTCGCCGCCGAGCGGCTGCTCCTCGCGGCGGACTGGCGAACCGCGGCGGACGAGGTGCTCGCTCACATGGGGTTCGCTGCGGGCGTTTCGCGCTCCTACGTGATCGAGAACCGGGCCGACACCGGAGGCGGTGATCCGGGCACGATCCGGCACGAGTGGCACACCCCGAACACGGGAGCCGGGCCGCCGGATCCGACCCCTCAGGCGGTGTCCCGGGACGCGATGCCCGCCCGATGGGCCGCGTTGCACGCCCGCGGCGAGTCGATCGTGGGCAAGGTCGCCGACCTGCCCGCTGCCGAGAGGCCGTGGCTGACGGCGAGGGGGGTGCAAGCGGTCGCCGAACATCCCATCTTCGTCGGCGACGAATGGTGGGGCGCGATCGGCTTCCACGACTGCGAGCGGGAACGCGTGTGGGGGTCGGAGCTCGATGCGCTGCGGGCTGCGGCGACCGTGATCGGCGCCGCGGTCACCCGGCAGCGGATCGAAGGCGAGCGGCGCAGGGCGGAACAACGGTGGCGGCAGGTGATCGAACACATCCCTGCGGTCACCTACACCGATGTGGTGGCCGGCCCCGGCGACGTGCGCATGGAATTCGTGAGCCCGCAGATCCGCACGATCCTCGGCTACGACCCGCAGCGCTTCCTCGACGACCCGGCCTTCTGGTTCAGCCTGATCCACCCCGACGACCTTGCCCGGCTCGAGTCGTCGGGCATCCTCGAGGCCGCGGACGTCGGGACGTTCGACGAGGTGTACCGCATGCGAGCGGCCGACGGCGCGGATCGATGGATCCACGACACGTCGACCCCGGTGTTCCGCGATGACGGAAGCCTCGACCACTTCCTCGGGTTCATGATCGACATCACGGAACGCATGCGGGCCCAGGAGCTCGTCCGCGAGGCCGAGGAGCGATATCGGCTGCTGGTGGAGCGAACCCCGGCGGTCACGTACACCGCGACGATCGCCGACCTGTACGACCCCGGGTCGGTGACCGCGTACATGAGCCCGCAGATCGAGCGGCTGCTGGGCTACCCGCTCGGATCCTGGCAGCGGCCCGGCTTCTGGCGCGAGGTACTGCATCCCGATGACCTCGGCGCGGTCATGGCCGAGCGGGAGCGGACCAACGCCTCGGGCGAGCCGTATCGGCAGGAGTACCGCTTGATCGCCGCCGACGCCAGGATGGTCTGGATCCACGACGAGTCCGTGGTGGTGCAGGATGCGCACGGCGGATCCGCGTACCGGCAGGGCGTGATGCTCGACATCACCGAACGGAAGGAGTCGCAGGCGCATCTGGAACGAGCGCTCGACGTCGAGCGCGAGGCCGCCCAGCGACTGCGATCGCTGGACGAGATGAAGAACACGTTCCTGCAGGCCGTCTCCCACGACCTCCGCACGCCGCTCGCGGCGATCCTCGGCCTCGCGATCACCCTCGAGCGAGGCGATGTCGCGCTCGATGAGACCGACGCCCGCGATCTCGCCGGGCGCATCGCCGCCAACGCTCGGCGCCTCGAACGGCTCGTGACGAACCTGCTCGACATGGACCGGCTGGCTCGCGGCATCGTCTCCCCACAGCTCGACGAGACCGACGTCGGCGCCCTCGTGGGCCGGGTGGCGGCCGAGTCGGAGCTCGTTCCCTACGACCGCCTCGTGATGCAGCTGGCCACGGTCGTCCAGCCGATCGACGCGGCGAAGGTCGAACGCATCGTCGAGAACCTGCTCGCCAACGCCGTACGGCATGCGTCGGCAACCGCCACCGTCTGGGTGCGCGTGGAGCCCGATCCGTCCGGCGTCGTGATCGCGATCGAGGACGATGGTCCGGGGGTGCCCGAAGAGCTCCGCGAGACGATCTTCGAGCCGTTCCGGCAGGGTCCGAATGCCCCGCGACACTCCCCCGGCGTCGGCGTCGGACTGACGCTCGTCCACCGGTTCGCCGAGCTTCAGGGGGGCCGGGCCTGGGTGCAGGAGCGGCGAGGAGGGGGCGCCTCCTTCCGGGTCTTCCTACCCTCCGAACCGGTGGGCGACGTGCCGCCTGCCGACGACTCCCTCGGCCAGGGCGCGCTCGGACTGCTCCCCGCCGAACCCCCGGCAGGCTGAGACGCTCCCTGCCTCAAGCCCCCGCGCTGAACGCGAGATCCGCGACGTCGATCACGCCGGCGTCGACCCGGTCGAAGGAGATCACGACCTCCCTCACGTCGGAGAGATCGACGCCTGCGAACACATCGAGCGGGAACCGAAGCTGCTGCAGGATCACGTGGCCCGTGAATCGATGGACACCCTTCGGGAACCGCAGCGCCTCGTTCCCGACGGTCGATGCAGGCACCGCGACCCGGGCTCCGTCGCCGTCGACGAGCGAGACCGAGAGATCCTGGTACCGGATGCCGGAATTGGCTCGGTACCCCGGGTTCACGGCGACCCGGAACTGCAGCGCATCGAACGCGACTACGTCGGTCGCCGTGCCGAGATCGAAGTGGACCTCGCCCTGGGAGCCGGCCCAGCCGAACACCCCCCGCGACAGGCCGGGGAGATGGACGTCGCTGAACGAAAGGTCGCCCGGCACGCAGGGCACCTCGACCGTGTTCGCGCACCAGGCGAGCAGGGAGAGGCCGGACGCGGTGACGTCGTCCTCGACCTCGGTTCGCCCGATCGAACGCGACGCCGTGAACCGGTCGATGTCGAGCCTTCGGCCCGGAAGATCCGGTGCCATGAAGGACATCAGCGCGCGGGAGGGATCGATGCGCCTGGGCGTCGCGGCTCCCGTCCACACGGGGTCCAGGCCGATCTCTCCGCCCAGGTACCGGCGGAAGTACGACACGATGTACGCGGCCCCGACCCGGCGCTGTTGGGACGGCGTGAGCTTGCCGGCGCATCTGCCGAAGGTGTCGTCGAAGGCGCCGGGGAACCCGAAAGCGGGCGTCCAGACCGAGTTGAAGAAGTTGTGGTTCGCCCCGAAGAGCGTGAGGACGTGCTTCGGCCTGGGGTCGCCCGGCACCCGGTACCGGGCATCGTCGAAGAAGTGCACGCCCTGCAGATCGAAGACGTCACCGTCGCAGTACGGCAGGACGACCGAGAGCGGTACGCGGTTCACGGTCACGCGCGTGAAGTCGACGGGCGCCAGGGGAAGGACCGCGTCGATCCCGTAGGGATCGTCGCGTTGCCGGTCGACGATCACGTGCCACACGACGCCTTCGCCGCCACGGGAATGGCCCATCGTGCCGATACGGCTCATGTCGACCTTCCCGGCGAAGCGGTCGCCGAACGGCTCTCCACCGACCGTCGACCAGGTCTGCCAGAGATCCAGATGGTGCTCGAGCAGCTCCCCCCGTTGGCGCATCCCGGTGTCGGCGAGCCGGTTGCCGTGAACGTTCACCCCGTTCGCGCTGACCGACACGACGATGTAGCCGTAGCTCGCCAGGCGGGAGGCCGCGTAGTCGTACCCCTCGTGGTTGGGCAGCGGCTTCCAGCCGCGGCGGCACGGCCATCGGTACCCTGCCCGATCCCTCCGGAAGCACGATGAATGGTTGCCGTGCATGAACAGCACGATCGGGTAGGGACCGTCGGGAAGACCGGCCGGGAGATGGACGCTGGCCCTGACCTCGACCTTCGCTCCCAGGCCGGTGGGCTGGAACGCCCGGTCTCCGAAGTCGTAGCGGCGCCGGACGACGTCGTAGGGCCCTGGCGACGGGAGCTGCCGGATCCGTCGGATCGAGGGGGGGCGCAACGCCGATGCGGAGCTCTCCTCCGCGAGACGGCCACCGTAGGTCAGCCCCAGCCGGCCGGAGGCGACCGATCGGTCGGTGGTGAGGGCGACGACCGAACGCAGGTCGGGTGAGGGCACCGCCACGGCGACCGCGGCGCCGTCGACCGTCATCACGTAGGGAAGGGCTCGCGGCGCGTATCGTCCCTCGATCGTGACCCGATACACGCGGCTCGGCACGTCCGCGCTTCGCACGGTGGCCGGCACGCGCACCGACTCCACGGTGGCGCCGATCCCCGAGCGGATCGTGCGGCCCGAGAGGCGCTGGACCACCTCGGCGACGTCGGCCGGCAGCACGGGCTCGACGGCCAGCGCGGGGTTCTGCGGCTCCTGGGCGGTGGCACCGACGGGAACGAGCGACGCAGACAGCGCGAGCGAGGTCGCGACCAGGGTTGCCCGCGATGGCCCCGGTCGGCGTCTCCGTCGGATCAACTCACCTCGCCTTCGGTTCGGTTCGGGGCAATCCTGTCACGTGAACGAGCGAGCGTCCCGCCGGGAAGAAGGCTCCGGCACGCGTGCCGAGGGCCCGGGCGAAGCCCGGGCCCTCGTGCGAACGACCTGGTTCCCGGACGCTAGACAGCCTGCCAGCCGGCGACCACGGGGTGGTCGACGGCGGCCGGGCCGACCTGTGCGGCGCCGCCGGGTGAGCCCATGCCGCTCACGTCGTCGTTGAAGAACTCCGCGTTGATCGGCGTGAACTGCTTCCAGTCGCCCGGCACGTCGTCCTCGTAGAAGATCGCGGTCACGGGGCACGCAGGCTCGCACGCCCCGCAGTCGACGCACTCGTCGGGCTGGATGTAGAGCATGCGAGGCCCCTCGTAGATGCAGTCCACGGGACACTCGTCGACGCAGGCGCGGTCCTTCACGTCGATGCACGGCTCTGCGATCGTGTAGGTCATGCCATAAACCCCTTTTCCACGGTGTCAGCCTTGCAAACCCCAGTGTACGCGTCGGCCGGCCGACTGCAACCGACGGATGCGACCCGCTGTTGTCGTGGCGGCCAGGCAGTGCCATCGTCGCGGCCGTGGAAGCCGTGAGGTTCACGACCGACGACGGTGTGCGGCTCGAGGGCGAGCTGCGCCTGCCCGACGGGGCCCCCGGGGCCACGGCCGTGCTGTGCCATCCGCATCCCAAACACGGCGGCAGCAAGGACCATCCGATCCTCTGGGCCCTTCGCAACGAGCTCGCCGGCACCCGAGGCCTTGCCGTGCTGGGATTCAACTTCCGGGGCGTGATGGGCTCGAGCGGCTCGTACGGCGGAGGCCGGGAGGAGGTCCGCGACGTCAGGGCCGCGATCGCGTGGGTCCGAGGACAGGCGCCCGACCGGCCTACCGTGGTGTGCGGCTGGTCGTTCGGCGCGAGCGTGGCGCTGCGCGAAGCGCTCGACGACGACCTCGTGGCCGCGCTCGCACTGATCGGCATGCCTCTGCGTCCCGGGGACCTGACGATGCCGCCGATCCCCGGTGACGAGGACCTGCGGCGGTTCCGACGGCCCGTGCTGGTGCTCTCCGGGGAGCACGACGTGTACAGCCCGCCCGACGACGTACGGACGTTCTCCGGCGCCTTCCCGTCCGCGACCGTCCGCATCGTCGAGGGAACCGACCACTACCTCTGGCGCAGGGAGCGGGAGGCCGCGGCCGTCGTCGGCGAGTTCGTCGACGGTTCGCTCGCTCAGCTCTGAGGATCGCGGCCGGGGTCCGATCGGGTCGGTCCCGCCCCGGCGTGTCCGTCGCCGCCGGCCGTCGGCGAGGTCGTCGGGGCGTGCTCGCTCCACCGCTCGTCGGTGGTCCGCCACGATCGCCAGACGCGCCGGATCACGAAGGCACCGAACGCGACGAGCGCGGCGGCGAGGACGAGCGAGACCCAGCCGGACGTCACGCCTCAGATCGTAACGTCGCCGCCGGCGTCGGGTCCGGTGGACCACGTCGGCACACCCTCCGGGTCGCGAACGCCCAGCCGGAGCATGCCGAGCAGCTCTTCGTGGATCGCACCGTTGCTCACCACCCCGATCCGGCCATCGAGACGTTCGGTCCCGTCGAGAGCCGTGTAGCGCCCTCCGGCCTCGCGGGCGAGCACCGGCATCGGGGCGAGGTCCCACACCGCCAGGCCGTAGTCGACGAAGGCGTCGACGCGCCCCGTGACCGCGAGGCCGACGCCGTAGGCGTTCCCCCAGTCCCGCACGTGCACGCCGGCGCGCCGAGCCTGGAGCCAGGCCTCGAGCGGCCAGTCCTCCTGATCGCTGGTCGCGACGAACGATCCCCCGGCGTCGGTCGTCTCGCTCACGCGGGTGGGACGATCGTTCCACCAACAGCCCAGCCCCCGACCGGCCCAGACCGTCTCCCCGACGGCCGGCGAGCAGATCACGCCGATCGCCGGGCCGTGGTCGTCGAGCACGGCCACCATCGTCGAGTACGTGACGACTCCGCGGGCGAACGACTCCGTGCCGTCGACGGGGTCGAGCACCCACGTTCGACCGGAGGTGCCGGGGCGGTCGGGCAGCTCCTCGCCGACGATGGCGTCGTCGGGATGCTCCGCCTCGATGCGCTCGCGCAGGAACCGCTCGACCGCCAGGTCGGTCTCGGTCACGGTGGAGCCGTCGTCCTTGCGCAACGGCACGACCCGTTCGGTGCGGAACCCGTCGAGCGTCAATGACCCCGCCTCGCGGGCGAGGTCCACCGCACGGCGCATCAACGACGCATCGGCAGCCGGCGGCTTCACGCGGCGGGTTCCACGACGACGTGGGCCCGATCGGGGTCCCACTGCACGTGGGCGCGATCGCCGGGACGCCAATCGGCGGCGTCGGCCGGCACGAGCGCCACGATCGGAGCCTCGCCCGGCCCTTGCAGGTCGAGCCGGATGCCCGTGCCCTGGAAGATCACCTCGCCGACCACCACCGGCAGGGCGATCCCCTCGGGGCGCTCGCGGACCACTCGGAGCGTCTCGGGCCGGACCATGAGCGAGACCGGATCGCCCTCCACGGCCTCCCGGCCCGGCAGCGAGCCGATCGACCCGGCCTCGGCGACGAGCTCGCCGATACGGACCTGCGGCCGTTCCCCGGACCGCACGAGCGTGGCGGGGAGCAGGTTGGCCGTGCCGATGAAGTCGGCCACGAACCTCGTGGTCGGATGGAAGTAGATCTCCCGCGGCGTGCCGAGCTGCTCGACCCGCCCGTGCGACATCACCGCGATCCTGTCCGACATCGTCATCGCCTCTTCCTGATCGTGGGTGACGTAGACGAACGAGATGCCCACCTCGCGCTGGATCCGCTTCAGCTCGATCTGCATCTCCTTGCGGAGCTTCAGGTCGAGCGCGCCCAGCGGCTCGTCGAGGAGCAGGACCAACGGATCGTTCACGAGCGCGCGCGCGAGCCCCACCCGCTGCTGCTGGCCGCCCGAGAGCTGAGTGGGCATGCGTTCGGCGAGCGCGTCCATCTGCACGGTGTGCAGCGCCTCACGGACGCGACGATCGATCTCCGGTTTCGGCAGCTTGGCGCGGCGAGGGCCGAACGCGACGTTGCGATACACGCTCATGTGCGGGAACAGGGCGTAGTTCTGGAACACGAGGTTCGTCGGCCGCTTGAACGGAGGGATCTGCGTCGCCTCGACCCCGTCGAGCAGCAGTCTGCCCTCCGAGGGCTCCTCGAAGCCGGCGAGCATGCGCAGGGTGGTCGTCTTCCCGCAGCCGCTCGGGCCCAGCAGCGAGAAGAACTCGCCGCGGTCGACCGCCAGGCTGACGTCGTCGACCGCGACGACGTCATCGAAGCGCTTGGTGACCCCGTCGAGTTCGAGCGCCGGCGTCGCCGGCCCTCGCGCGCCCGCCTCGGCGCGATCGCGTTCACCAACCGTGCTCATGCCTGCAGCCTCCCCACCTTCGAGATCTTGATGCTCACCCACACCATCAAGGCGGAGATGGCAAGCACCACGAAGCTGAGGGCGGATCCCACGCCCCAGTCCCCCCGGGCGTTGAACTCCTCCTCGATCAGGGAGGCGATCATGTAGCCTTCGCGCCCACCGACCACCGCGGGCGAGGCGAAGTCGGAGAGCATCGGCACGAACACGATGATGATCGCCGCGATGAAGCCGGTGGCGGCGAGCGGCAGCAGCACCTCGCGCAGGATCGTCACCCAGCCGGCTCCCAGGTCGCGTGCCGCCTCGATCAGTGTGCGGTTCACGGTCTTGAGCGCAGCGTAGATCGGGATCACGACGAACGCGAGGGATCCCGTCGCCAGCACCACCACGACCGCGGTCTTCGTGAACAGGATCGTGAGCGGCTCGTCGATGAGACCGATCGCCTCGAGGAACCTGTTCAGGACCCCTTCCTTGTTCATCACGATCTGCCAGGCGTAGAGGCGGATCAGCGGGTTCAGCTCGTCGGTGAGCACGAGCGCCAGCAGCATCGGGATCTCCCACTTCCCGGCCCGGAACGCCAGGAAGCTCGCGATCGGGAACGCCACGACGAACAGGATCAACATCGCGGTCACCGTGATGACGATCGTGTCCAGGAAGATGCTGCGATAGATCGGTTCCCCGAGGACCTCGGCGTAGTTGTCGAACGTGAAGCTGCCGTCGCCGACGATGTCGGCCCTCGTGAAGCTGACCCACGTGAGGTAGATCAGCGGCCCGGCGAAGAAGACGAGCAACGTCAGCACCGGGCTCGCGAGCACGGCCGCCGCCGTCCGGCGTCCGAACGCGACCCCCGACGACGACACGCGAGCGCTCACTGCTGCGGCCCCCCGGCCACCAGGCTCCGCACGTCCTGCCCCGAGCGGACGGCAGAACGCCGGAGCAGGTAGTAGGCGATGTAGACGACGACGACGGTGACGAACGTCACGAGGGTCGAGATGGCGTTGACCGTGGGTAGGTTCGTTCCTCGGCGCAGCTTCGAGAAGACCCATACGGTGAACATCCGCTCGCTGCCCACCGTGAAGAACGTGACGGTGAAGCTGTTGAACGACCATCCGAACACGAAGATGGCGGCCGCCGCCAATGCGGGAACGAGGTAGGGCAGCAAGACGTACCAGACGAGCTCGCGACGCGTCGCACCGAGATCGAGCGCGGCCTCCTCCAGCGACCGATCGAACCGATACAGCGCGGCGGTCACGATCGCCATGACGAGCGGGAACCCGACGACGATGTGCATCACCGCGACCGTGTACAACGACAGCGGCACGTCGATCTTGCTGAACGTGACCAGTGCCCCGACACCCACCAGCAGCGACGGCACGACGAGGGGGAGCGTGAGCGACCCGGCCACCAGCCCACGTCCGGGGAAGACGAAACGCGCGATCCCGAACGCTCCCAGCGTGCCCAGCGCCACGCAGATCGGCGTGGTCAGACCCGCGACGACCAGCGAGTTGCGCAACGACTCCCGCATGGCGGCGTCGCCGAGGGCCTCCTCGTAGAAGCGCGTCGTGAACCCGCGGAACCCGAACGCGAGGATCTGCGAGTCGTTGAAGCTCAGGAACGCGAGCAGCAGGAACGGCCCGAACAGGATCAGCGCCCCGAACGCCAGCATGATCGCGCTCGCGATCCGGGTGACGAGCTCACGCCGGTGGATCGTCCAGAAGACCTGGCGGACGACGGGGCGCGCCGATCGTGCACGCGCCCCGCCCGTCGCCGCTTGCTCCACGCTCACCTCGTGGGGGATCCCCCCGTCAGGAGGCCAGGTACTGACGCCACGCGTCCTCCCACTCGTCGATGTTCTCGGGGATGAGCTCGGGGACCGCGTTGGTCACGACCTCCTCCGCCTCGTCGAGCCGGAGGTTGTCGATCGTCTCCTGGTCGGCCGCGTCGAGGATCGCGGGGTTCGAGCCCCAGTACTCGAGCTCGACGGCCACGCTCGCCTGCGTCTCGGGGTCGAGCATGTGGTTGATGAAGGCGTAGGCGGCGTCGAGGTTCTCGGCGTTCTCGGAGATGCTCAGTCCGCAGACCCACGACACCGAGCCCTCCTCGGGGGTGACGAACTTGAAATTGCCACCTTCCTTGTTGAGCACGCGCACGAGCTCCGGTCCGGCCTGCACGGCCAGCACCTCGCCCTGCTGCATCAGGTTGATCAGCTGGGCGTCCTCGTCGAACACGGTGCGGACACGGTCGGTGTTGATCAGGTAGTCGCGGACCTGCTCGATTTGGGAGGAATCGAGCTCGAAGACGTTGGGGAACCCGAGCGCGGCGGCCACCATCGGCATCGAGTCGGTCGAGTCGTTCTCGAGGGCGATCTGACCCTCCCAGTCGCCTTCGAACAACGTGCGGTACCCGGTGATGACGCCCTCGGGGATCTCGTCGGCGTTGTAGACGATGCCGTCGATCCCGCCCTGCGTCGGGGCCATCCAGTACTCGCCGTCGACCTCGACGCCCTGTCCGTCCTTCATGAAGGGGTAGATGTCATCCCAGACTGGGATGCGGCTCGTGTCGATCGGCTGCAGGAAGCCGCCGCGGATCAGTTGATCCATCTCACCTGCGCACGTCTCGACCACGTCGGCCTGGAAGCCGCCCCGCAGCTTCGTCACCGTGTCGGACGCGTCGCCGAACGGCACACCCTCGATGTTCAGGTCGGGGTTCGCCTCCTGGAACGGGTCCTGGATGAACGGGAACAACGTGTCCTCGTAGGCGAAGATCACGACGTCACCCGAGACAGGACCGGCCGCAGTGGCCGACGCATCGGTGCCGGCACCTTGGCCGGGGTCGGTCCCCTCGTCGTCGCCGCACGCGGCGGCGATCACGACGAGCGCGACGAGCGCGACGAGCGCGACCGTCTTCCGCAGCGGATTCTTCGGCACGAGTCTCCTCCCTGAGATCGTTCGGCACTCGAGCGGTGCATCGCTCGGCAACTTGGCCGCGAACGCTAGCACTACGACAGCAGATTGTCGACAGACTACAGTCGGCGACTGGGCCGCAGACGATCCCGGGCGCGACCGCTACAGCGGCACGTGGGAGAGCACCATGATCCGGGGCTCGGTCATCTCCTCCATCGCGAAGCGCAGGCCCTCGCGACCGAACCCCGATTCCTTGGAGCCTCCATAGGGCATCTGGTCGGCCCGGAACGCGCTCACGTCGTTCACGATCACGCCCCCGACCTCCAGGGTGCTGTGCGCCTCGAACGCCCGGTTGATGTCGTTCGTGAACACGCCGGCCTGCAACCCGTACTTCGAATCGTTCACCTCGGCGAGCGCCTCCGAGAACGTCTCGTACGGCGTGATCGTGCAGACCGGGCCGAAGACCTCCTCGCACCGGACCTTCATCTCCGGGCTGGTCCTGGAGATGAGCGTGGGCTGGAAGAAGGGTCCGTCGGCGGTCCCTCCGGTGAGCACCTCGGCACCTTGCGCCTCGGCCTCGGCCACCCACTCGGCGATGCGGTCCACCTCGCTTCTGGTGATGACCGGCCCGACGTCGACCGTCTCGTCCATCGGGTCGCCGACCTTCAGCTGCTCGACCTGCTTCGTGAGTCGTTCGGAGAACTCGTCGTAGACCTCGCTCGCGACCAGCACACGTTGCACGCTGATGCAGCTCTGCCCGGCCTGGTAGTAGCCGCCGAACGCGATCCGTTGGGCCGCCAGATCGAGATCGGCGTCGGCGTGCACGATCACCCCGGCGTTGCCACCCAACTCGAGCGTGACCTTCTTCTTCGGGTCGAGCCCCTTCAGGTACCACCCGATGCCGGCCGAGCCGGTGAACGAGATCTTGCGGAAGCGTTCGTCGCGAGCCATGCCGTCGGCGACCTTCGAGCTGACGGGCAATACCTGGTACATGCCCTTCGGAAGATCGGTCTCATCGAAGAACTCGGCGAGACGAAGCGCTCCGACCGGTGTGGCGCTGGCAGGCTTCACGACGATCGGCGCGCCCACCGCGATGGCCGGCGCGACCTTGTGGGCCACCAGGTTCAGCGGGAAGTTGAAGGGGGTGATGCCCAGCACCGGACCGATCGGGAACCTCCGCAGGATGCCGAACCGGGACCCGAACGCGGCCTCGGTGTCCAGGCGCATCGCCTCATCCTGTCCGTGGCGGAGGGTCTCCGACGCCCATCGGAAGGTCGAGACGGCCCGGGCCGCCTCCACCCGCGCCCACTTCAGTGGTTTCCCGCCTTCCCGCGCGATCAGCTCGGCGTTCTCCTCCTGCGTCTCGTTCAGTCGGGCCGAGATGTGGTCGAGCGCGGTCGCCCGAGCGGCGACCGACAGCCTCGATGACGTTTCGAACGTCGAAGAGGCGGTGGCCACCGCCTCCTCGACATCGGCCTCGGTGGGCACGCCCAACTCGGCCACGACGCCGTCGTCGAAGGGGCTTCGGACCTCGAGGCTGCCCTCGCCGGTCCGCCATTCCCCGTTCACCAGGAACGGTCTGATCTCGGTCATCTCGCGTGTCTCCTGCTACCTCGTAGAGCCGGTCAGTCGAGCGAGACCATCACGTGCTTGATGTTCGTGTAGTCCTCGATCGAGTAGATCGACATGTCCTTCCCGTGGCCGGACTGCTTGTAACCTCCGTGGGGCATCTCCGGCGTCAGCGGGATGTGGGTGTTCACCCACACGGTGCCGAACTGCAGCTTCCGGGACATGCGCATGGCCCTGCCGACGTCGCGGGTCCAGACCGACGCCGCGAGTCCGTAGTCGACGCCGTTGGCCCATGCGAGCGCCTGCGCCTCGTCGTCGAATCGCTGCACGGTCACGACGGGACCGAACACCTCCCGCTGGATGATCTCGTCGGATTGCTGGGCATCACTGATCACGGTCGGACGGTAGAAGAACTTCCCCTCGCCCATCTCCATGGACCCGCCGCCGGTGAGGATCTTCGCCCCGGACTCGGCGGCGCGGTCGACCATGCCGGAGATGCGCTCGAACTGCTCCTCGGAGACGACCGAGCCCATCTCGGTGCCCTCGTCCCAGATGTCGCCGACCTTCAACGACTCCACCTGCGGGACGAGCTCGCCGAGCAGACCGTCGTAGACGGCACCGCTCGCCATGACCCTGGTCGCCGCGGTGCAGTCCTGGCCCGAGTTGAAGTACCCGGCGGCCTTGATCCATTCGACCGCGGAGGAGACGTCGGCGTCGTCGAAGACGATGACCGGCGCCTTCCCTCCCAGCTCGAGGTGGGTGCGCTTCATCGTGTCGGCGGCGTTCTTCATGATCAGCTTGCCGGTGGTCGTCTCGCCGGTGAGCGACACGATGCCGACGTCGGCGTGCTGCACGATACGTTCGCCGACGGGCACACCATCGCCCGTGACCACGTTGAACACCCCCGGTGGGAACACGTCGGCCTCGGCCACGTATTGCGCGAACTTCAACAGCGTGACGGGTGTCAGCTCGGAGGGCTTGATGACGATGCAGTTCCCGGCAGCCAGCGCCGGGCCCATCTTCCATGCGGCCATATACAGCGGATAGTTCCAGGGGGCGATCAAGCCGGCGATGCCGATGGGCTCACGACGGATCATCGAGGTGAAGCCCTTCATGTACTCACCGGTGGCTCTGCCTTCGAGGACCCTCGCCCCGCCCGCGAAGAACCGGAACTGGTCGGCGATGACCGGGATCTCATCGGACATCGTGACCGCGAAGGGCTTCCCCACGTTGACCGACTCGAGGCGACCGAACTCCTCACCGTGCTCCTCGACGATGTCAGCCATCTTCAACAGCGCCGCCTGGCGTTCCCCGGGGGTCGAGTCCGACCACGTCTCGTCGAAGACACGACGTGCCGCGGCGACCGCACGATCGACATCGTCGGCCGATCCTTCCTGGACCTCGGCGAGCACCTCGCCCGTGGCAGGGCTCGTGATCGATCGCGTCTGACCCGACGTCGAGTTGACCCATTCCCCGCCGATGAACATCTGGTAGCTGTCGGCCATAGTTCCCCTCCTCCAGAAGCGAACGCTCGGCTGAATCAACGCTCAGTGGCCAGTATGCCTCGGAGCGAGGGGTCGGACCACCCGACGGAACGGCTCCCCGTCCCACCCGCATTGGACACGGCGGACAACCCGGTGCAGGGCTGGTCAACCGTCCTCAACCGTCGAGCTCTGCCGCTTGCAGTTCGCGGGCACGGAGCGCGAGCCAGAACTCCATACGGTCGAAGCTGCTCGACAGATCGCGACCCGTGAGCTCCTCGACCTTGCGCATGCGGTATCGAAGCGTGTGCCGGTGCACGAACAGCTCGGCCGCTGCCGTCTCCCATCGCGCGTTGTGTCCGAGGAATGCCTGGAGCGAGACGAGCAGCTCGCCGCCGTGTTCGCGATCGTACGTGTCGAGCGGACCGAGCATCGAATCGGAGAAGGCGCGAAGGGCGCCGGGGTCGGCCATCGACAGCAACAGGCGATACGTGCCGAGATCGGCGAACCCCGCCTGTTGCCATCCCTCGAGCCGGCAGACCTGGAGCGCGTAGCGCGCCTCCCGCAGCGACCTGCCGATCTCGCTCGCGCCCACAGCCGAGCCCGCGCCGACGCGCACCTTCGATCCCAGCCGTTCCGCGATCGACGACGTGACCCCGTCGAGGTCGGGCGGCGGGTCCGCCTGGAGCAGCACGTGGACGCCGTCATCGGTCGCGGAGACCAGGAACCCCTCGGACCCCCGCGACAGGTCGTCGGTGACCGCGTCGGCGAGCGCTTCGGCGTCGAGATCGCCGTCCAGTCCCTCGATCGAGAGGACCATGACACGGGCGTTCCGGTCGAATCCGAAACGAGCCAGGCCCCGCGTCTCTTCGGCCGCCGTGATCTCGCCACCGGCGAGGTCGTCGAAGAGATCTCCCTGCAGGCGGCGCCGAGCGTCGGCCACGGCACGCGCCTTCGAGAGCTCAATCGCGAACAGGCTCAGCGCGTGCCCCGCGACGATGCGATCGAACTGTGTCGGTTGATCCTGCTTGCCGACCGCGAGGAAGGCTTCGACCCTGCCCTGCGCGCCGACGGGCTGGACCCAGATGTGGTGACCGCGGTCCATGAGGGTGACGCTGAACGACGTGCCGTCCGGGCGACGGCTGCGCAACTCGTCCCAGATCCGTCCCGCGCGCTGCATCGCCGCTCTGCCGGTGCTCGCGATCGGCTGTCCGTGCAGGTCGAGCGCCAGCACCCAGCCCTTCGTCACGTCTGCGAGCGACCGCGCGATGCCGTCGGCACCCGAACCATCCATCACGGCGCGCGTGAGCACGTGCTCGGCGTCGACCGCCCGCTGCAGGGTGTCGTACTGCTCGGCCAGGATGCGGGTGAAGATCGCTTCGGTGATCGCGATGAACGGCACCGGGTACGGCACCTCGAACAGCGGGAACCCGGCCTTGCCCGCCGCGGTGATCAACGATCGCGGGGTCCGCGTGTGGGTGAAGCCAAGCCCGAAACCCAGACCGGTGAGCCCGGCATCGACGAGACGCTTGAGGTAGGTGCGCTGTCTCGCCGGCGTCGTGCCGATGCCGAGCCCCGTGGTGAGGATCAGCTCGCCGCCCCTCAGCCAGGGTGTCGGGTCCTCGAGCTCCGAGACGTGGACCCATCGGATCGGACGATCCGCCTCCTCTTCACCTGCGAGGAGGCGCAGCGGCATCCCCGGGATCGCAACGATGTCCCGCACGGTGACGGACATGTCGACGATTGTACGGAACGTACATCGGAGCCCCAGGGGGCCGCGGGTCGCATGGCCGGACCGTACAAATAGACCGGAAGTTCCTGGTGGTCGCAGGTGCTGACAGTCGATGCCCGACGCTCGACACTCTGTCGCATGGACATCCCTCAAGAGCGCAAGGTCGTCACCGAGATCCCCGGCCCGAAGTCCCGGGAGTGGTTCGCGCGCCGCGGCGAGGCCGTGCCTCGCGGTGTGGGGAACATGCACCCGCTCGTCACCGCCCGGGGTTCCGGGGCGATCATCGAAGACGTCGACGGGAACCGCCTGATCGATCTGGCCACCGGCATCTCCACGCTGAACCTCGGCCACACGCCGCCAGCCGTGGTCGACGCCATCGCGCGGCAGGCCGAGCTCCACACCCACACGTGCTTCCACGTGACCGTGAACGAACCGTACATCGAGCTCGCCGAGCGGCTGAACCGGCTCGCCCCCGGCGACGACGCGAAGAAGACGATGTTCGCGAACTCAGGCGCGGAGGCCGTCGAGAACGCCGTGAAGATCGCCCGCCACCACACGGGGCGCACGGCGATCGTCGCGTTCGATGATGCGTTCCACGGACGCACGCTGCTGGCCATGTCGCTCACCGCGAAGGTGATGCCGTACAAGCACGGCATGGGGCCGTTCGCACCCGAGATCTACCGCCTCCCGTTCGCCTACCCGTACAGGTGGCGTGGAACCCCGGATCGGGTCACCGAGGAGGCGCTCGCCTACGCGACCGACCAGATGCACAAGCACATCGGCGAGGACAACATCGCCGCGGTCATCATGGAGCCCATCCAGGGGGAAGGCGGCTTCATCGTGCCGTCGCCCGGCTTCGTAAAAGGCATCGCCGAGTTCTGCTCGTCCAACGGCATCGTGTTCGTCGCCGACGAGATCCAGTCGGGGCTGGGCCGTGCCGGGCGCTGGTTCGCGATCGAGGACGAGGACGTGGTTCCGGACATCGTCACGACGGCCAAGTCGCTCGGCGGCGGGCTGCCGATCAGCGCGATCACCGGCCGTACCGAGATCATGGACGCCGTGCATCCGGGTGGGCTCGGAGGCACCTTCGGCGGGAACCCCGTTGCGGCCGCGGCCTCCCTCGCGTTCCTCGACACGATCGAGCGTGAGGACCTCCTCGCTCGCGCTCGCGAGCTCGGCGTGAAGATCATGGGCCGGTTCGAGGCGTTCGCCGCGACGCACGACGTCGTCGGCGACGTGCGGGGCCGGGGGGCGATGTGCGCGATCGAGCTCGTCTCCGACCGGGGGAGCAAGGAACCTCTCGACGCCGAGACGATGAACGCCATCGGCCGCCGCTGCTTGGAGAACGGGGTGCTGGTGCTCACGGCCGGCACGTACGGCAACGTCGTGCGTCTGCTGCCGCCGATCACGATCGATGAGGCGCTGCTCGATGAGGGCCTCGACGTGCTGGACGACGCGATCGGCTCGGTCACCGGCTGACACGGAACGTCGATCGAGCCAGGGTTGCCCACCGCTGCCCTTCCGGACGCTCCCGATAGACTGCGGGCGATGTCTCGGAGGGGAACCATCGCGGCCAGCGCGATCGAATCACCGATCGTGGTCGCCTCGAACCGCGGACCCGTGAGCTTCGATCGCGACGACCGGGGGCGTCTGAGCCCCCGCCGCGGCACGGGAGGCCTCGTCACCGCGCTCTCGGGGGTCTTCTATCGAGACGACACGACGTGGGTATCGGCAGCGATGACCGAGGGCGACCGCAGCGTCGCGCTGAAGGGTCGCACGGTCACCTCGGAGTCCCATCAACGCATGCGATACGTCGTGATCCCGCCCGATCGGTACGAGGACTACTACAACGAGGTGTCCAACCGCATCTTGTGGATGGCGCATCACAACCTGTGGGACATCCCCCGCTCCCCGATCTTCGACGACGATACGCAGGCCGCCTGGCACGACTTCGTCGAAGCCAACCGGGCGTTCGCTCAGGCGCTCGCCCAGGAAGCCGACAACGACCCCGTCTTCCTGATCCAGGACTATCACCTCTGCCTGGTGCCCGGCATGTTGCGTGAGCTGGTCCCCGGATCGAAGATCGTGCACTTCTCCCACACCCCGTTCGCAGGCGCCACCTACCTGCGGGTGCTGCCCGGGGCCATGCGTGCAGCACTGCTTCGCGGCATGGCCGGTGCTGACGTGCTCGGGTTCCAGGCGAAGGGTTGGGCCGAGAACTACCTGCTCTCCGCCCGCAGCCTGCCGGAGCTGCGGGTGCTCCGCGGCGGACGCCTCGATATCGAGGGACGGACCGCGGCCGTTCGGTCCTTCCCGGTCGCGGTCAGCGCCGAGCCGCTGCGCGAGACGGCCAACCGCCCTGAGGCCGATGTGGTCCGCGACGAGCTCCGTGCCTGGGCGGGCGACTCGAAGATCGTGCTGCGCGTCGACCGGCTCGAGCCGTCGAAGAACATACTGCGCGGTTTCCTCGCCTACGAGCTGTTCCTGCGCCGGAACCCGTCCTGGGCGGGATCGGTGCGGTTCCTCTGCTTGCTCAGCCCCTCGCGCGAGGACGTGCCCGAGTACCAGAACTACGGCGAGGAGTGCCTCGCGGAAGCGGAGCGGATCAACAAGGAGTTCGGGCGGAAGCAGTGGCAGCCGATCGAGGTTCGCGTGCAGGAGGACTACGCGTTCGCCGTCGCCGCCTACGACCTCTACGACGTGTTGTTCGTGAATCCGACGTACGACGGCATGAACCTCGTCGCGATGGAGGGTCCGCTCGTGAACCGGCGTGACGGCGTCCTGGTGCTCTCTCGCAACGCCGGTGCGTTCAGCCGTCTCGGCCGTCAGGCCCTGGCGGTCAACCCGTTCGACCTGGCCGAGACGGCCGAGGCCATCCGCGAGGGGCTCGAGATGCCCGAGGAGGAGCGCGCGCGGCGAGCCCGCGGGCTCACACGCACGGTGCAGGCCCACACACCGGCCAACTGGCTCGCCGACCAGCTCGAGGCGGTCGACCAGGTGCGTCCCCCGAGTCGACGTCGTTCGTGAGCGGCACGGCTCGAGACATGCGGTCGAGCGCGATCGCCGCCGACGTGCCGGTCAGAGTCCGCGGAGCAGCGTGACGAGCCCTGCCGGGCCATCGACGACGACATCCGCCGTATCGCTCAGCGCAACGGGTGTCTCACGCCCGTGCACGGCCACCTTGACCGTGCGCACCCCGCGTTCGGCGAGCCGGTCCAACGCCTCGAACGCACGGATGTCCGCGACGTCGTCGCCGGCGTAGAGCACGGCATCGAGCCGTTCAGCTGCGACGATGCGTTCGACCGCCCCCTCCTTCAACGGTCGGTCGGCCGGCACGAGCTCGATGACCATCTTCCCCGGCAGCAGGGTGAGCCCCGACCTGCGGGCGATCGGCGCGAGTCCGGTCTCGAGCTCGTCCCGGGCCTGGCTCGCGTCGTCCGCCGCCCGATAGTGCACGGCGACCGAGCCTCCCTTCGGTTCCACCCTGGCGCCCGCGACCCGAGCGGCGGCCTCGCCCACCGCGTCGAGCACGTCGTCGGAGAGCGGGGTCGCGATGTCGGACAGCCCGTAGAGGCCCGCGAGGCGGACCCCTTCGACCCCCACGAGGTCACGGAGCTGTTCGTTCGTCCGGCCGGACACCACTGCGACCACCGTGTACCGGCCGACCAGTCGCTCGATCGCGTCTCGGGCACCGTCGCGGATGCGGGCCAGCTCGGGCCTGGCCACGATCGGGCTGAGCGTGCCGTCGAAATCGAGCAGCACCCCGGTACGACCATCTTCGATGCGGAACGACCTGAGACGATCCATCCCGGAAATCCTAGTGTTCGTGCGCCGCAGGGCTACACTCGCGTCCCGTGAGCGACGCCAACGTCGTGCCGTTGTCCCCTGCAGCGCACCCGCCCGAGGGTGGGTCGGTCGCGCCGTTGCAGAGTCACCAGAGCCCGTTCCCTCCGATCGCCGAGTACGGGTTCTTGAGCGATCGCGAGGCGACCGCGCTCGTCGGGCCAAGCGGCAGCGTCGAGTGGCTCTGCGCACCGCGACCCGACAGCGCCAGCGTCTTCGGAGCGATGCTCGACCGGTCGGCGGGAGCCTTCCGTCTCGGCCCGGCCGAGCTGCTCGTTCCCGCCGGACGCCGCTACATGCCCGGAACGAACGTGCTCGAGACCACATGGCAGACCCGGACCGGGTGGCTGATCGTGCGCGACGCGCTCGTGATGGGTCCCTGGCGCGACGATGAACGTCCCGAGGGCTATCGACGTCCGCCCGGCGACTACCGCGCCGAACACATGTTGTTGCGGGTCGTTCGCTGCGCCCAGGGGCAGGTCGATCTCGTGCTGAACTGCGAGCCGGCGTTCGACTACGGGCGTACCGACGCCCGATGGGAATACACCGGGCCCGGGTGGACCGAGGCGATGGCTCGAGGCGGCGACGCCGATCCCCACCTTCGACTCACGACCGACATGCGGCTGGGCCTGGAAGGTCGAGCCGCGGTCGCTTTCACGCGGCTCAACGACGGCGAGTCCGCCTTCGCCGCGCTGAGCTGGAGCGGCGACGAGCGCGGGGTGCCCGTCGATGCGAACGAAGCCTGGCAGCAGGTCTACGAGACCGCCGATTTCTGGCGAGCCTGGCTCAACATGGGCGAGTTCCCCGACCACCCCTGGCGCTCGCACCTGCAACGCGCCGCGCTCACCTTGAAGGGCCTCACCTACGCCCCCACCGGCGCGTTGATCGCCGCCCCCACGACCTCGCTGCCCGAGACCCCCGGCGGCGAGCGGAACTGGGACTACCGGTACAGCTGGGTCCGAGACGCGACGTTCGCCCTGTGGGGTCTGTACACGCTGGGCTTCGACTTCGAGGCCAACAGCTTCTTCTACTTCATCGAGGACCAGTTCAAGGACGGCACCCCGTTGCAGGTGATGTACGGCGTCGGTGGGGAGAAGGACCTGACCGAGCACACGCTCGACCACCTCACCGGATACGAGCAGGCGCGTCCGGTGCGCGTGGGAAACTCCGCACACGACCAGCACCAGCACGATGTCTGGGGCGCTCTTCTCGACAGCGTGTACCTGCATATGCGCTCGGGAGAGTTCCTCACCGGCCGGTCGTGGGCGGGCCTCGAGCGACAGGTCGAGGAAGCCGTGGAGCACTGGCGGGGGCCCGACCACGGCATCTGGGAGATGCGTGGCGCGCCGCAGCACTTCGTGTCCTCGAAGATCATGTGCTGGGTGGCCTGCGACCGAGGCGCCCGCCTCGCCGAGGTGCTCGACAAGCCGGAGCTCGCGGCTCGGTGGGCCGCGGAGGCCGAGCTGATCAGGGCCGACATCCTGGAGAACGGGGTGGACGAGCGCGGCGTCCTCACGCAGATCTACGGCTCCCCAGCACTCGATGCGTCGCTGCTGCTCGCCCCCCTGATGCGGTTCCTGCCCGCCGACGACCCGCGCATCCGCGCGACGGTCCTCGCGATCGCCGACGAGCTCACCCTCGACGGCCTGGTGCTTCGCTACAAGGTGGACGAGATCGACGACGGCCTCGACGGCGAGGAGGCGACGTTCGCGATCTGCTCGTTCTGGCTGGTCTCCGCGCTGGTGGAGATCGGCGAGCTCGAGCGCGCCCGCGATCTGTGCGAGCGGATGCTGTCCTTCGCGAGCCCGCTCGGCCTCTACGCCGAGGAGATCGACCCACGCACCGGCCGGCATTGGGGCAATTTCCCGCAGGCGTTCACCCATCTGGCACAGATCAACGCTCTGATGCACGTGGTGCGCGCCGACACGGTCGCGCCCGCAGGCGCACCGCCCCCACTTCGCTGATCGCGGTCCCCGCCGCGAGGAACGACCGCGTCTAGTTGCCGCCCTGAGCCGGCGCCGGTGCCGGCTCGGGCACCTCAGCGGGAGCGCCTCCCTCGTCGGGCTCGATCCCGCCCTCGACGTCGATACGCGGCAGCACGCGGTCGAGGAACGCCGGCAGCCGGAAGACCGCTCGGCCGAAGAGGGCGAGCAAGGCCGGGGCGAGGAGCACGACCATCAGGCCCGCGAGCAGCACGGCGACCGACAGTCCCACGCCGAACTGCTTGATCGTGGGATCGCCGTTGAGGACGAAGCTCGCGAAGACCGTGACCATGATCAGCGCCGCCGCCGTCACGACGTGGCCGGCCGCGCCGAGCCCCGAGGTCACGGCCGCCCGCTCGTCCTCGCCCTCGGAATGATGCTGAGCGATGCGGCTCACCATGAACACCTCGTAGTCCATCGAGAGCCCGAACAGCACCGCGAACATCATCAGCGGAACGTAGCTCGCGATCGGCACAGTTCCCCGGGGCACGTCGAGCCCGATCAGGGAGAGCCCCCATCCCCACTGGAACACCGCGGTCAGCACCCCCAGGGCCGCACCGACCGAGAGCAGGTTGGTCACGGCGGCCTGCACCGGCACCAGCAGCGAGTGGAAGGCGATCATCAGCAACACGAAGCTGAGCAACAGCACGGTGATCACGACGATGGCGATGCGCGACGCGATCTTACGGGCGAGATCGACGTTGGTCGCGGTGGTCCCTCCGACGTGCGCCGTCACCCCGTCGTCGCCGGTGAGCGGCGGGAGCGTCTCTTCACGCAAGGTCGAGACCAGCCTCGCCGTGGCGTCCGACGACGGTGCCCGCAGGGGGACGGCGCTCAGGATGGTCGCGTCGCCGTCGTCGTTGATCAGCGGCGGCGAGACGGCGACCACCTCGTGCACATCGCCCACGCCGTCCTGGATGGCGACGATCCGTGGGTCGGTGCCTCGCGGATCGCCGCCGGCCTGCGTCAGCAGCGCGGTGAGCTCCCGCTGCAGCTGCTTCGCCTGTCGCTCCTGCGCCTTCGCGGCGTCGGCCTCCGCCTGCAGCTCGCCCGCCTCGGCCCGGAGCTCGTCGCCCTGCTCGCGAAGGCCGGCCGCCTGAGCCTGCAGGCGAGCCCCCTGTCGCTCCAGGGCGTCGCGCTCACGTCCGAGCTGCACCGCCTGCGCCGCCAACGTCTCCGCCTGACGGCCGAGCTCGATGCCCCGCTGGATCAGTCGCCGTTCACGCTCCACGAGTGGTGCGAGCCGGGCACGCACGTCCGCCTCGCGCTCCCGCAGCCGGACGAGCCGAGCCCGCAGGCGGGCGAGCCGATCGGGATCGGTCGTCTGATCGATCAGCTGCTCGACACGTCGTTCGCGAGCCTCGATCAACGCCAGCCGGGCGGCCAGTGGGGCGATCATGCGCCCGGTCTCGCGGATCCGCTGCTCGAGCGCGAGGGCACGTCGACGCAGGCCGTCCCGACGGGCCTCCAGCGTCGCCGCCTCCCGCTCGAGCGCGGCTTCCTGACGCTGCAGCGCGGCTCCTTCCCGCTCGAGCTCGGCCTGGCGCGCCTCGAGAGCGGCCTGCTGTCGCTCGAGCTTGGCCTGCTGCTTCTGCAGCCGCTTCTGCTCCTTCTCGAGCTCCCGCTGCAGCGCGGTGGCTCGGTCGTACTTCTTCGTGTACTCGGCGCTCGGGTGCGCGACGGGATCGAGGCTCATCGCGAGCAACAGCGGCCCGTTGTACCCGACCCCGAACCCCTCGGTCAGCATGTCGTAAGCCTGTCGCTGGGTCGTCGACGTCGGGGTCACGCCGACGTCGGGCTGCCCGAGCTCGAGGTCGAACAGCGGAACGATCAGCGGAAGCAGGATCACGAGCGCGATCGCGAGGGCGATCCACGGATGCCCGACGACCCAACGCGCCCACGCGTCCCAGCGCCGGGCTCCCGCGGGACGCGGCTTCATGCGAAGGAACCCGGGCAGGCGCAGACGCTGAACGCCGTGGCCGACCAGCGACAGGATCGCCGGGAGCAGCGTGATCGACGTGCAGACAGCGGTGAACACGGCGATCGCCGAGGCGAACCCCAGCATCGTCACGAGCGGGATCCCGGCGACCGCGAGCGAGGCGAGAGCGATCACGACGGTGCCGCCGGCGAACACGACGGCGCTTCCGGACGAGGCCACGGACCGGGCGATCGACTCCCGCACGTCGACGCCCTCCGAGAGCTGCTCCAGGTGCTTGGTCATCAGGAACAACGCATAGTCGATGCCGACGCCGAGGCCGATCATCGTGGCCAGCGTCGGCGCGACGCTGGGCACCGAGAAGGCGTGGCCCAGGAGCCCGATCACCGAGACCGAGATCGCCAGGCCGAAGGCCGCGCTCAAGATCGGGAGCCCCATCGCGATCAGGCTTCCGAACACGATCGCGAGGATCACCATCGCCGAGATGTTCCCGACACGCTCGCTGGTCTGGGTGTCGGGGGTCGAAAGGACGCTGCCGATCGGACCACCGACGGCGACGTCGATCCCCGCCTCGCGCGCCGGCTCGGTCGCCGCCAGCACGTCATCGGCGAGCTCGGTCGTGATGAAGCCCGTGCCGACGTTGAGCACGACCGGCATCTGGCCGGTCCGCCCGTCCTCGGAGATGATGCCGGCGACCTCTGCGTCCTTCCCGACGGGATTGAGCACGCTGTTGACCTCCGGCGACGCCTTGATCGCGCGATACGTCGCGTCGATCGCCGGTTCGTACCGATCGTCGGTGAGCTTGCCCCGGTCGACCTGGAAGACGAAGGGGCTGGAGCCGTTCTGCTGCGGCGGGAACTCCCGAGCGAGCAGATCGAAGGCGGCCTGGCTGTCCGTGCCGGGCAGCGTCAGGGAGTTGTTCGTCTTCGCCCCGAGCACCCTGACGGATACGAGGGCGGCGACCACCAGGACGAGCCAGACGCCGAGCGCGAGGAGGCGATGGTGCGCGGCGAATCGTCCGATCCGATAGAGCAGGCGGGCCATCGCCCCCCTTTCATCCCGCCGTGGCCCACGGGCGGAGTGCGACAACCCTAGGAGCCCCGATCTCGCCGGGTCAACCTGGATGCTGGGGTCGATCCCCCCTCAGGCGGCCACGCTGCACCGCACGCACAGGACCGACGACGGCCGCGCCTCCAGACGCTCCGGAGCGATCGTCGCGCCGCATCGGTCGCAGATGCCATAGCTGCCCTCGTCGAGCTTCTCCAAGGCGCGCTTCACGTCGGCGAGCTTCATGGCCAGCGCGTCGGCCTGGCCGACGCGCTCGATGCGTGCGATGGCGTCGCTCGTTCCTTCCCCGACACGCTTGCCGAACCCGATCGTGGCGGTGGGGTCGCGGGTGACCTGGGTCAGCTGTCGGAGCTCGCGCTCCAGGGACGCCCGCTCGTCCTCCAACCGGACGCGGACCACATCGAGATCGGCCGCGGTCACGGACCGGCTCCGCCCGAGTCCGGGATCACGACCAGGCGGTCGTGCGGATCGGCGACGTCGACGGTTCCGACCAGGCCGGGGGCCACGAACAACGTGAACCCGCCCTCGTGCTCGACGATCTCGTCGCCGCGCTCGGGCCCGTCGACGAGATCGAACCGAACGCCGTCGACGCCAGGGCTCAGCCGGATGCGAGCCTGGGGGTTGAATCGGCGCGCGGCGGCCTCGGCGGTGCGCAACAGAGCCACGGCTCGCTCGCTGCAACGGATCATGCTCCGATGCTACCGAGAGAGCCGTGAGACCTCGTCGGCGGTTCCCCCACGGATCCTGCCGACGAGAGACGCGCATGGAAGGCTCGTCGCCCGGGACGTAACCGGTCAAGTCGAGTTCGACGGTTTCGCTGTATCCTCACCACATGGCAACGGCCCCGGACCTCGCCCCGGCGCGCATCCCCTCCGGCCACGAGGACAGCGTGGGGAGTCAGGCACCCGGCCCTCTCGAGTCGGTACGGAGCTTCTTGTCGCTCCACGACCACGAGGTGGGGAACGACGAGAGCTTCCCGCCGGCTCCGGCGACGGTCGAGGGCTGGTTGCGGTCCCGCGGGCTGATCGGCCCCGAAGAACCGATCGGCGAGCCGGATCTCGAGTGGGCGTTGAACGTGCAGAACGCGCTCCGCGCCATGGTCCACGCGACCGCGGTCGGGACGACCGACCGAGCGGCCGCCGGGCTGCTCGACGAGGCGGCCGCCGAGGCCGGGTTGCGACCGCGGTTCGGGGAGGCGCCCTCGGTGCGGCCGCAGGCCCACGGGGTGCGCGGTGCGGTCGGGTCGCTGCTCGCCGTGTCGTTCCTCGCGGAGCTCGACGGTTCGTTCCGGCGTCTGCGGGAATGTAGCGCACCCGATTGCACGACGGTCTTCTTCGATCGGTCGAGGAACCGCACCGCGAAGTGGTGCTCGATGGCGGCCTGCGGGAACCGCAGCAAGGTTCGGCGGTTCCGGGAGCGGGAACGGGAGCGTTCCCGCTCCCGAGCAGCGGTCGGGCCCGGCGAGACGACCGTGCACGGGGCTCCTTCCGGCGAGGCTCGCTCGTGACGACCTCGCTCTCGCTCTCCCTCACGGGGCCGGGCGGCGAACCCGTCGACCTCGCCCGAACCCTGAACTCACATGGGTTCGCCGAGCTCGCCCCCTCTGCGCTCGACGAAGAGGCGACCGAGTTGAGCGTGACGGTGGGGGTCCCGAGGGGCCGGCCCCGCCGGATCCGGATCGGACCGGGAAGGCAGGGCACGGCCCGGGTCCACGTACTCGGCCCCCCGGCCGGACCCGGGGTACGAGCGGCGGCGCTCACCGGCGCCGCGCACGTGCTCCGGCTCGACCAGGACCTGACATGGTTCTACGGGCAGATCGCGACGGACCCCGACCTCGCATGGGCCTCTGCCGGCGCCGGACGGATGCTGCGCTCCCCCACCGTGTTCGAGGACGTCGTGAAGACGATCTGCACGACGAACTGCGCGTGGAGCGCGACCGTCCGGATGGTGGACGCCCTCGTGGGTTCGCTCGGCGAGCCCGCGATCGGCGGCGACGGACCGCTCACCCATGCGTTCCCGACGCCGAGAGCGATGGCCTCGGCGCCCGAGTCGTTCTACCGGGACGTCGTGCGCGCCGGCTATCGCGGCGCATACCTGATCGAGCTGGCTCGCAGGATCGATGCTGGAGACGTCGATCTCGAGGCGATGGGGTCGACGAGCTCGAACGAGCTGCCGGACGACGAGCTCGAGCAGGCTCTGCTCGATCTGCCCGGCGTCGGCCCGTACGCAGCCGCCCACGTGATGATGACGCTGGGTCGAAACTCACGCCTGATCCTCGACAGCTGGACCCGGCCGAAGTACGCGCGACTGATCGGGCGCGCGCGATCGGTCGCCGACGCCACGATCGAGCGCCGGTTCCGGCGGTACGGCGACCATGCCGGCCTGGCGTTCTGGTTGTTCCTCACCCGGGATTGGGTCGCGGACTGACGTTCCACCGGCGGATCGCCTTTCGCCGTCACGGATCGCGTGGGACGCATCCTTGTTCACCACTCGGTCGCGGGCGATACTGCGGCGCGGCGGGCCCTCGCCTCGACCGGAGCCGGAGATCGGACCCCTCACATGGCCACGCCCAAGAGCACGCGGATGGTCCCACGGCGCGCCCGCCGCGTCTACCGAACCCTGCGCGAAGAGCGGCGCACCCTGCAGCAGGGCATGGCCGCCCTCGCGGTCAGCACGATCGCCGGATTCGTCGCGGGCGTGACCCTCGGGTCGATCACCGGCACGCTCGAGGTGATGCCCGGGCTGCTGGTCTTGATCCCGGCCTCCGTTGGCATGCGGGGCACGATCTTCGGCGCGATGGGGGCCAGGCTGGGGACCGGGATCGCCGCCGGTGTGTTCGAGCCGAGCCTGCGAGGTGGGGGAACGCTCGCTCGGGATGCGGAGGTGGCGGCCCTTTCGTCGATCCTCTCCTCGTTCTACCTGGCGGGGCTGGCCAAGCTGGTCGCATCGGCCTTCGGCGAGCAGACGATCTCGTTCTGGGACCTCGTGACGATCTCGGTCGCAGGCGGTGCCCTCGCCTCGGTCGTCGTGCTCGTGGTCACCGTGGTGCTCGCGGTGCAGTCGTTCCGCCGTGGGTGGGACCTCGACGCGGTATCGACGCCCATGGTGACCGCGATCGGCGACATGGTCACGTTGCCGGCGCTGTTCCTGGCGACGTTCATCGCCCGCGACGACACGCTGAACGCGTTCACGGCGACGCTTTGCACGATCGCCGCGTTCGGCGCTCTGGCCTGGGTGCTCCTTCGGAGCTCGTCCCCCGTCAGACGCACGATGCTCGAGATGGCCGGAGTGATCGTGCTGACCCCCGTTCTCGACGTGTTCGCCGGCGCCGTGCTCGAGGCACATCGCACCGAGCTCGACGCGATCCCGGGCATCTTGATCCTGATCCCTCCGTTCGTCTCGCAGGCCGGGGCGCTCGGGGGGATCCTGTCGTCGAGGCTCTCGTCGAAGCTCCGGCTCGGTGTGATCACCCCGCGTGGACGACCGGAACACCCCGCCCTCGTCGACGCAACGACGGTCGTCACGCTCGGGGTCGTCGTCTTCACCGCGATCGGCGCGATCTCGGCGTTGTTGGCGTCGGTGACCGGCGTCGCGCGGCCGTCCGCCGGCCTGATGGTGGGCGGCGCGACCCTGGCGGGCCTCCTCGTGCTTCCGGTCATCTTGGTCGTCGCGTACTACGTGGCGGTGCTGACGACCCGTTTCGGTCTCGATCCGGACAACCAGGGCGTGCCCACGATCACTTCCTCGCTCGACCTCACGGGCGTCGCCGCCGTCCTGTTCGTCATGTCAATATTGGGGGTCACCTGATGAACGAGCCACGCAACGTCAAAGACCTGCTGGTGCAGCTCAAGGACGCCTCGGAGCTCATGGTCGACCTCGCCTACGCGGCGGTGTTCTTCAACGAGGACAAGCTCGCTCGGGAGGTGTCCCGGCTCGAGTCGCGCATGTCCGAGGATCTCCGTGAACTGCGCGCCACCGCGATGCTCGCTGCACGCAGCCCCGAGGACGCCGAGGGCATGGCCGGCGTGTTGTGGATCGCCGACTCCATCGAGCAGATCGGCGACGCCGCCTCCGATATCGCCCGAGTGGTGGCGGCGCGGCTGGGCATCCCCGACGAGTTGAAGCCCGACCTCCGGCATGCGGACGAGATCACCGCGCGCGTGAAGGTGCGGGAGGGCGGAGGTGTCGTCGGGCGGACCCTTCGCGACCTCTCGCTCCCGACCGAGACGGGCATGTGGATCGTGGCGTTCCGATCGGGCCTCGACTGGCGATTCGATCCCGGACCCGACGACGTGATCTCCGCGGGCGACGTGCTCGTCGTGCGCGGGCCCGACGAGGGGGTCAACGAGCTCCGCGTGCTGGCGGGGGCCCCGCCGCTGCCGCCGCCGCCCGAGGGCGACGCACCAGCGCTGTCGGAGCTCGACCGTGCCGTCGACATCCTGGTCGAGATGAAGGACCTCGCCGAGGCCGCGGTGGGCATGGCTTACTCGTCCCTGCTGTTCAACAACCGCTCACTGGCCGCGGAGGTCGGGGCGCTCGAGGCGCGCAGCGACCAGCTCCGCGACGAGCTGGAGTCGTGGGTGCTTCGAGCGGCCCCCGAAGCGCGCGACCCCGACGAGCTGCGTGGGCTGATCCGGCTGGCGGGGGCCAGCGAGGCGATGTGCGACGCGGCGCGCGACATGACCTGGTACGTCGAGCGCGGCGAGGCGTTGCCGCCCGTCGTGCAGATGGCCCTCGAGGAGACCGAGGAGACGAGCGCCCAGACGATCGTGCAACCAGGTTCCCTCGCCAGCGGACGATCGCTCAGGGAGCTCCGCCTCGAGGCCGAAACCGGCATGTTCGTGCTCGCCGTGCAGCGCGGCGCCCGTTGGATCTACCGGCCCAGACCGGGGTTCGTGCTCCTCGAGGGCGATCGCTTGATCTCGGTCGGGCCGGAAGACGGCGAGGAAGAGCTCTGGGCCCTCACCGGCATGCCGGTCGCCGTCGAGGGGTGAGCGGCATGGACGCGTACGTCTACCTGAGGGTCGGGCCCGGAAGGATGACCGATGTGATGGCGGGGCTCGCCTCGATCTCGCAGATGCAGGCGGTGACCGTGGTGGGCGCCTGGGACGTTCTCCTGCACGCCGAGGGCCCCGACCTCGCGACGATCGCGACCCACGTGATCTCCGACGTCCACCAGGTCCCCGGCGTCGTCCGCACGTACACCGCGCCCGTCGTCCCCCCCGATCGGGTCGGTATCCCCGGATGGGGAGCCCCGGATCCGCCGGCCATCGTCGGGGACGCGTGCTACGTGCACATCAAGGCCGACGCGGGGGCCGCGGCCGGCATCGCCGAGCGACTGGGCGAGATGAGCGACGTCTCGGGCGTGGCCGTGCTGGGCGGCGCGTACGACTTGATGGCATGCGTCGCCCAACCGTGGGAGGTTGCGAGCGGCACGATCCTCGAGCGGATCCATCCCCTACCCGGCATCGTCTCGACCGACACGCTCGTCTCGCTCGTGTACGAGGAGCCAGCGGAGGATCGCGACCAGTTCTCCGCCTGGACCTAAGGTCCGGGGGCCTGCCGCACCCCTGCCGGCAAGGAGAACCGGACCCGCTCCTCGGTCAGGGAGACCTCCTCGACGGTCGCGAACCCGCGCTCCGCGAGCCACCCGAGCATCCGGTGCACGAGCCACTCCGGGGCCGAGGCTCCCGAAGTCAGCCCGACCGTCCCGGCCCGCGCCAGCCACGCGTCGTCGACGTCGCTCTGGTCGTCGACGAGGTACGCGGGGGTGCCGAGCTCGCGAGAGAGCTCGGCGAGGCGATTCGAGTTCGACGAGTTCGACGACCCGATCACGAGCACGACGTCGGCGCGCGGTGCGATCGCTCGCACGGCATCCTGGCGGTTCTGCGTCGCATAGCAGATGTCGTCGCGGGGAGGGCCCTGGATCGACGGGAACCGCTCCTCGAGGATGCGCACGATCTCGTTCGTCTCGTCGACCGAGAGGGTCGTCTGGGTGAGATAGGAGAGGTTCTGCGGATCGGGCACCTGGACCGTGCGTGCCTGATCGGGGGACTGCACCAGGATCGTGCGGTCGGGCGCCTGACCGCTCGTCCCCTCGACCTCCTCGTGGCCCTCGTGGCCGATCAACACGATCGTCCGGCCACGGTCGGCGAACCGCCGGGCCTCGACATGCACCTTCGTCACCAGCGGGCACGTGGCGTCGATCACGTCGAGGTTCCTCGTGCCGGCATTCTCGTAGACCCAGGGGGCCACGCCGTGGGCGGAGAGCACCACCACCGCACCCTCAGGCACCTCGGTCTCCTGGTCGACGAAGATCGCCCCTTTCGACTCGAGGTCGCGCACGACGTGCAGGTTGTGGACGATCTGTTTGCGCACGTAGACGGGTGACCCGTGCTTGGCGAGGGCTCGCTCGACGGCATCGACGGCGCGCTCGACTCCCGCGCAGTAGCCGCGGGGAGCGGCGAGCAGCACCGTGCCGGCGGTTCGAGCCATGCGGACATGGTAGGCGCAGGAAGTCCTGACCCGCGGTCACCTTCGCCTTGCCGCGTGTCCGACCCCACTCGTAGGGTGATCGGGCACGACGCGGATGGTTCCCGTCCGCTCCTCCCCGGCGCACGTTGCGCTCACCACCTTCCCAGGGTCGGTTCGCGCTGCCTGCATGCGTCCGGGGGCGGGGTCGGGGACATCGCGTGGCGCGATAGGTCACACACAGAATGAGATGTCGACCACGGGAGGTGATGTCCACACCCACGACCTACCGCGGGGCGATCGGCGTCGCCGGTGAAGAGCTCACCGCACAGCCGAACGACCTGAGCGCAGCCGCCAGCTTCGTTCACCGCGGGGGTGATCCGATCTATGACGCATCGAAACACGAAGCGTGGCCGCTTCCCGGCCACGTTGGTTCTGACCTCGGTCCTGTTGGCCGCACCCGCCGCATCACTCGCCGGGGCGGCCCACGCCCGCGAGATCGGCGTCTCCCCCGATGTCTGCAGGATCGACTGGCGCAAAGGCTCGTGGCACGTGAGACAGCTCGTCCGATGCGCCGCGAACCGATGGAACGTTCCAGGTGGAGCGAGGATGGCGCTGTACATCGCGGACCGCGAATCGAACTTCGAGCCGCGCGCCTACAACAGCTACAGCGGAGCGAGCGGTGTCTTCCAGCACCTGAGCCGCTACTGGGGCGGACGGGCCGACGCCTTCGGCTTCGACGGATGGTCGGCGTTCAACGCCCGCGCCAACATCATGGTGACCATGCGCATGGTCCACCGCATCGGAAGCTGGAGCCCGTGGGGCCACTGAGTCCCGCGCCGCTCTAGGCGCCGACCGGACCGCCCGGGCGAGGCAGCCCGAGCACGAGGCCGCGCACCTCGTCGATCGAGGTGGCCACCGCGGTGGCTCCGGGCGTGTCCCGGTCCGTCACGATCCGCATCGAGGGGAGCCGCTCCCGGGCGGCGCTGACCAGTCGTCCCTGCTCCCCGAACGCCACGAGCACGTGTGGGCGCTCCTCGTCGATCTGAGCGAGAGCCGAATGCAGGTCCGTCGCGCCCGGGGCGAGCTCCCACTCGGCCGAGACGGTTGCGGCCTTCAGCATGGTGAGACCATCGCGATCGGCGGCCACACAGAGCACGATCAATGCCCGGCACACGGCTAGAGCCATCCTCGCCGCTTGAAGCCCACGTAGAGCCCGAACGCCGAGGCCGCCATGATGCCGAGCGACAACGGGTACCCCCACTGCCAGCGGAGCTCGGGCATGCCCCTGAAGTTCATCCCGTAGATCCCGGCGATCAGCGTGGGGACGAGCACGATCCCCGCCCAAGCGGTCATCCGCTTCATCGCCTCGTTCAATCGGTTGGACGACTGGGCGACCAGCACCTCGAGCAGCGACGTCACCAGTTCGCGGACGTTGTCGGCGAGCTCCACGACGCGGATCGCGTGGTCCATGACGTCGCGGTAGTAGGGGGCGATGTGCGGTGAGGTGAAGCGCGGGTCCTCGTGCAGCACGTCGAGGACCTGGCGGATCGGCACGGCCGAACGCCTGAGCTCCGCGGTGGTCCGCTTCAGCCGGAAGAGGCGTTCCTGGAGGTCGGAGGCGCCGTCGCCGTCAGGCTCGAAGACGATCTCCTCGAGGGCATCCGCCTCCTCTTCGGTCGCATCGATCACCGAGAGGAAGCCGTCGACGATCTCATCGATCAGCGTGTAGAGGCCGAACCCCACCCCCCGGAGGTCGGTCCGTCGGGTCCAGCGAGCCTGCACGTCCTCCATCGGAAAGGCGGGCGGCCAGCGCATCGTCACCAAGAAACCGTCGCCCGCGATCACGTGGACCTCGTGCTGGGTGATCGTGGTGGGAACCGCACCGTCGATCGTCACGGGCCGGGCCACCAGGAACACGTAGTCGTCGAAGACCTCGATCTTCGTCCGTTGACGGCCGTGGATCGCGTCCTCGAGCGTGATGGGGTGCAGGTGCAGGGCGCGCTGCAGCTCCTCGAGGTCGGCGGGGGCGGGATCGAGGACGTCGAGCCAGAGGAACGTGTCCGTGCCGCCTTCGAACTCCTCCAGGGCGAGATCGAACGGGTCGCCGTTGGCTCGCCCGGGACCGTAGATGAGGCCGGAGATCACGGCCCGCAGCCTACCCCGCCCGCGTGGCTACACTCGCCTCGGTGTCAGGGTGCTCACGCGTGCCGGCCGAGCAAGTCGTCCCGGATCATGTCCTGCGATTCTGGCCTGCCCTCGACCGGCTGTTCGCTCGCGTCCTGCCCACTCGATGGGGTGCCGTCGTCACCGACGGACGGTTCCCCGCCGTCTGGGACGCGAACTACGCTCGGATCGACGCGCCGACGAACGACCTGACGCTCTCGGAGGTCGAGGCGTCACTGCTTCCGGAGCTCCGTTCGGCACGAGCCCCGGTGGAGCATCTGGTCTCGTTCCGCCCGGACGTGACCGCACCGCTGTTCCGGGATCTCGAGGCACGGCGGCACCGGATCACCTGGGACCTCGCGATGGACCTCGAGGCAGATCCACCCCTCGGCGATGACCGGCCGGCCGAGGACCTCTCGCCCGGTCCTGAGCTCTGGAGCGCGGTGGCCGCATCACTCCGGCTGTTCGGCGTCGACGGGCACGAGGCGCGGCGGCAGCTCGCGAGGATCGAGCGCGAGGTGCTCACGGTCGCAGGCAAGCGATGGTTCGGCGTGCGAGACGTCGACGGCTCGATCGTGTCGCTCGGTGCCCTGCTCCTCCTCGGAGACGTCGGCTACATCGACAACGTGGCCACGTTCGAACACGCGCGCGGCCGTGGTCACGCGAGCGCCGTCACGTCACGCGCGATCCGGGCAGCGAAGGAAGCCGGAGCCGCGCACGTCTGCCTGCTCGCCGATCCCGACGAGACCGGTGTGATCGCGATGTACGAACGCCTGGGGTTCCGCGGCGTCGGCCGGCTCGTCGCCTCGAGGGGCCCTGTTCCAGGTCGGGATCACGGTGCCGAGGGAGGCAGCCCGAGGTAACGCGCCGAGGTGAACAGCCCTCCGTCGCGCTCGAGCATCCAGGTGGAGCCCTTCTTCCAGATGGGGGGGTCGAGCATGTCGACGCCGTGTTCTGCGAGTGCCCGTACGACGGCTGGGACGACGTCGCCGTGGCTGCACATCACGACGGCGCCGCCGCGGGAGCGGACCAACGACAGCGCGTCGGCGGTCGGCGTCCCCTCGGCCAGGGCATCGTGCTCCTCCAGCGGCACCGAGCGAGCGATCGCGAGCGGCCGCACCGTCTGCACGCACCTGACATAAGGACTCGAGAGCACGAGGTCGACCGGCAGCTGGCGGAACACCATGACGAGCCCCTCCGCCTGCGCACGCCCCTTCCTCGTGACCGGCCTCAGCACATCGTCCTCGGACCATGCCTCCCGATCGCCCGCCTTGGCGTGACGAACGAGGTACACCGGCCGATCGAACGAGCGGGCGTCGGCCAGAACGTTCTTGTCGTGTCCGTAGGTGAGCAGCGCCGCCGCGCTGTCCGCATCGAGCCAGCGGAGATCGTCGACCTCGTCGTTCGGTGCGAAGGCCCCGCCCACCGGGTACATCAGCCAGTAGCGAACGGTCTTGGGGCGTCCTCGACGATCGGCGTACCGGACCGAGACGACCTCGGGCCCCCGTTCACAGACGAACCCGGTCTCCTCACGCACCTCCCGCTCGGCGCTGACCTCGTCGGACTCGCCGTCCTCGGCCTTTCCCTTGGGGAACGTCCAGTCGTCGTAGCGCGCCCGATGGACCAGCGCGAACTCCGGGCCGTGACGGCCGGCACGGCGAACGACCCCGCCCGCCGCTCGGACCTCGGTCTTCACTCCCAGAACCTCAGGCCTCGTCGCTGCAGGTCGGCCCAGGCGGCGGGCCAAGCCCGTCGTGCATCCTCGCGAGCCCCCGCATCGAACCCGGCGAGCCTGCCCGAGGTGAAGGCCACGCGGGGCGTGACACCCCCCGCTTGCTCCCGGAGCCAGGCGATCGCCATCACCGCATCCTGATGGGTCCCGAGCACCTGCTGCAACGCCTCCGCCCGGCGGGCGAATCGCCGGGCGGGCCTCCCGAAGACGGGCGTGAGAGCCTCCGCCGCGTACCGAACCCGTTTGGACCTGATCCGTGCCTCGTGCAGCTCGGCGTCGGTCGAATGCGGGCCCAGGCCCTCGCACACGGCCGCCAGCCGGTTCCAAGGTTCCTGCATGACCGCACCCATCACCTCGACGGCCGGGGCGCCGGCGACCTCGCGGAGCACGCGCGGCGCGGCCGCGGCATCGACCAGCGCGTCGAGCAACTCGACGTACCGAGACGCACGCATCGCGGACAGGAGCTCGACCCTGACCGCGTCGCGGCGGACCCGAAGCCGATCGAGCACGGTGGCCACGTTCGCCGCATCGTCGTCGGGGAGCAGCAACGCGGACTTCCTGAGCCGCTCACCCAGCACGTCGAGATCGCGCACCGGCCCGAGCTCGCCCCCGAGCCATCCGAGCTCGGACCGCAGCGCGTCGTGCCAGCCTCGGACGAGGAGCGACCGGAACGTCCGCAGATCGGATCGGAGCCGACGCGTCGCAACCCGGACCTGGTGCACTCCCTCGGGGTCGGTGCCGACGCGGACGTCGGCGTCGTGGGTGATCAGGCGGATCGTCGAGGTCGCGAGGGTAGCCCGCACCACGTCCTCGACCGACGACGACGGCCCGATCGAGGGCACGACGACGTCGGGTGGGGCGGACGCCCGATCCCCCAGTGCCCGGACGACCTTGGGGACGGGATCGGCCGCGCGGGCTCCACCCTCGATCAGCACGCCGAGCACCGGTTCCAACATGGAGCTTTCGACCGGATCGCACAGCTCTGCCTCGACCTCCCTGAACCGCCCCACGGTGCGTCGGCCGTCGAGCACCGAGACGTCGTCATCGACGATCTCGGCGACCATCCGTTCGTCGGGCAACCGCACGACCTTCGTGCGCCGCCGCACCGTTCGGAGCCTGGCGACCGGCCCGAGGATCCCTCCGCGCACGAACCCGCGTACGAGGTCGACGGCGTCGGCGGGCGCCCGGGAGGGGCCACCCTCGAAGACATGCTCCTGTCGCTCGATCACCGAACCCTTGACCGACCGCGGCAGCTTCACGGTCCAGCCCTCCGCCGCCCTGTACCGGAACGACGCCCCCCACCTGACGAGGCGCAGGTCCTCGGTGTCGTGATAGATGCTGACGAAGCGCTGAGCGTCTTCGGGTTCCTCCCGGAACGACAACTGCGCCGAGGCCGCGTCGCGCAGGCGGAATCCCGGCTCGACCGAGAGCTTGGCCTCGCGCTCGAGCCTCACCGATCGCCACCCGATCGCGCCACCGCGAGATCCTGCAGCGCGCGATGGGCGTCGATACCGCGGGTCGCGGGGACCTTGTGCCATGAACCGTCGCCGTCGAGCTCCCATGCGAGTTCGTCGTCGTCCAACTCCACCCGCAGGATCTCGTTCAGCCGCTCCCGCAGCGACGGTTCCTGCACCGGGGCCAACGCCTCGACCCGCCGGTCGAGGTTGCGCGGCATCAGGTCGGCAGAGCCGATCAGGTGGTCGAAGCCCCGCTCTTCGCTGCCGAAGCGATAGACCCGCGAATGTTCCAGGAATCGACCGACGATGGAGCGGACGCGGATCGTCTCGGACAACCCGGGCACGCCGGGTCGCAGGCAGCAGATGCCCCGCACCAGCAGTTCGATGCGCACACCCGCCTGGGACGCTTCGTACAGCGCGTCGATGAGATCGGGATCGACGAGGGCGTTCATCTTCAGCACGATCGACCCGTCGTCGTTCGCCATCTCGCGTCGGATCAGCGCCTCGAGTCCGGGGCGCATCGTGACCGGCGCGACGAGCAGCTTGCGGTACTCGCGCTGACGGCTGTACCCCGTCAGCACGTTGAACAGGTCGGTGAGGTCGGCGCCGAGATCGGCATCGGCCGTGAGCAGCCCGAGATCCTCGTAGAGCCGGGCGGTGGTGGGGTTGTAGTTGCCGGTGCCGATGTGCGCGTATCGGCGGATGCCGCCGCCTTCCCGGCGGACGACGAGAGACGTCTTGGCGTGCGTCTTGAGACCCACGACCCCGTACACGACATGCACCCCTGCGGTCTCGAGCGTCCTCGCGAACGTGATGTTCGCGAGCTCGTCGAAGCGGGCCTTCAGCTCGACGAGGGCCACGACCTGCTTACCGGACTCGGCGGCCCGAACGAGCGAATGGATGATCGGGCTCTCGGACGACGTGCGGTACAGGGTCTGCTTGATCGCGAGCACGTCGGGGTCACTCGCCGCCTGCTCGACGAACGCTTCGACCGATGCAGAGAACGAGTCGTAAGGATGATGCACGAGGATGTCGCCGGTCCTGATCGCCCCGAAGACGTCGACCGGGCCATCGTGCGATTCGAGCGGAGCCGGTGTCACCGGCGTCCACGGCTCGTCCTTGAGGTCGAGGCGGTCAAGACCCGTGAAGAACCACAGATCGCCGAGGGCGAGGAGCCACGCCCCCACGTACACCTGCGACTCCTCGATGCCCATCTCCCGCATCAGCAGCTGACGCAGCTCGTCGCCCATCGTGGGATCGATCTCGAGCCGGATCGCCGTCGCGCCTCGTTGCCGGCGTTGGAGCACCGTCTCGATGGCCGCCAGCAGATCGTCCGCCTCGTCCTCCTCGACCTCGACGTCGGCGTCGCGCGTCACCCGAAAGACGTGCACCTCGACGATGTCCATGCCGGGGAAGAGCTGATCGAGGTGAGCCGCGACGACCTCCTCGAGCGGCACGTACCGCTCCCCGTCGGGCAGGTCGGTGAACCGTGGTAGCAGGGGCGGGATCTTCACCCGTGCGAAACGCCGTTCGCCCGTGACCGGGTCGCGGATCGCGGCCGCCAGGTTCAACGAGAGGCTGGAGATGTAGGGGAACGGATGCGCTGGATCGACGGAGAGCGGCGTCAGCACCGGGAAGATGCGTTCGCGGAACCTGCGGCCGAGGAACTCCTTGTCGTCGTCGGCGAGCTGGTCCCAGTGCACGACCCGGATGCGCTCCTTCTCCAGGGCGGGCAACAGCTCGCCCTGAACGAGCGCGTCGGCACGTTCCTGCAGCGCCACGACCCGTTCGCGGATCGCGACGAGCTGCTCCTGCGGGCTCATGCCGTCGGGAGTCATGGCCGCGACCCCGGCATCGACCTGCTCCTCCAGGCCCGAGACCCTGATCTGGAAGAACTCGTCGAGGTTCTGGGTGAAGATCGCCACGAACTTCACCCGCTCGAGCAGGGGCAGGACCGGGTTCTCGGCGAGCGCCAAGACCCTCGAGTCGAACTCCAGCCACGAGACCTCGCGGTTGATGAATCGCGAGGTCGTGGCCGTCACAGGCTCGGGGAAGGGCTGCGCATCCACGGTCGTCATTATCGTACGGAGGGCCCGACGAGGCATGCAAGCGGCGCGCGGAGTGATCGGGTCGCGGGTAGCATCTCGGGGGCTGTCCGTTCGTCGGAGCTGCCCGGATCGCTCGATCGAGGAGCTCACATGAAGCTGAAGATCTCGCAACGGCCGGATGCGTTCTTCGACCTGTTCCAGGAGTCCGCCGAGAGCCTGTGCGCCGCGACCGAGCAGCTCCGCAACCTGGTGCACGAGTACGAGGACGTCGAGGCGAAGGCGCGCAGGATCGCTGAGCGGGAGCACGAGAGCGACGAGATCACCCACGCGATCATCCGCCTCATCAACACCACGTTCGTGACGCCGATGGATCGCGAGGACATCTACCAGCTGGCGACCGCGCTCGACGACGTGATGGATGCGGTCGAGGCCACGGCCGACCTATTCGTGCTGCACGCGATCGAGGAACCTCGTCAGGCGATGCGCGACCAGGTCGACGTGTTGGTCGAGGCGGCCGGTCAGACCGAGCAGGCCATGATCGCCTTCCGGAACCTGCGGCGCGACCAACTCGAGCCGTACTGGGTCGAGATCAACCGGCTCGAGAACCAGGGCGACCGCTTGTATCGGCGCGCCGTCGCCGAGCTGTTCTCCGGCGACCACCGAGCCATGGACGTGCTGCGATGGAAGGCCGTCAACGAGACCCTCGAGGAAGCCCTGGACGGACTCGAGAACGTGGCCAACGTGATCGAGGGCGTCGTGCTCAAGAACGCGTGACGTGATCGTCGGACCGCTCGTGCGGCACGCGACGCGACTTCCGAGTCGAGGGGCGCCAGCGGCCCAGCGCCCGATCCTCCATGGCCGTCGCGAACGCCCACACCAACGCGAGGCCGGCGGCGAACAGGTTCACCCATCGGTACTCCGCAGGGGTGGGCTCCCACAGGAGCAGACAGGCCACGGCGAGCCCGCTGAAGAAGACCGTCCTGCGCCCGAGCCTCACGCGACCCCCTTGAACGGCAGGTACGCCACGTAGCTGATCACGAAGGCACCGGGGATCGTCAAGACCCACGCCCACACCACCTGCCCGGCCACGCCCCATCGCACTGCCGACAGCCGCTGGGTCGACCCGACCCCGACGATCGCGCCCGTGATCGTCTGGGTGGTCGACACCGGGATGCCGGCGATGGTGTTGCCGATGATCGTCACGGCGGCGGCCGACTCCGCAGCCATGCCTTGGGAGGGCTGGAGCTTCGTGATCCTGGACCCCATCGTGTGGACGATGCGCCACCCGCCGAACAGCGTGCCCAGCGCGATCGCCGTGTGAGCGGAGAGCACCACCCAGAGCGGCACGTCCGAGCCCGTCGGCACGATGCCGTTCGCCACCAGGAGCGCGAGGATGATGCCCATCGTCTTCTGGGCGTCGTTGGCCCCGTGCGCCAAGCTGAACGATGCCGCCGAGAACAACTGGCCGATCCGGAACCCGCGATTCAGCCGCTCGAGGCGCCGGGAGCGATGGAACAGCCAATAGATCGCCACCATGAAGGTGAATCCCAACAGCAGCCCCACGATCGGCGAGAGCACGATGAACACCGCGATCTTCTGGAACCCCGAGGCGATCAACGATGCCCACCCCGCCTTCGCGACCGCCGCGCCGGCCATCGCGCCCACGAGGGCGTGCGATGAGCTCGTGGGCAGGCCGAGCCACCACGTGATGATGTTCCACGCGACGGCACCCACCAGGCCGGAGAAGATCACGGCGTTGTCGAAGACCGACGGGTGCACCACGTCGTTGGCGATGGTCGCGGCCACCTCGGTGCCGAAGATCAGGAACGCGACGAAGTTGAAGAACGCGGCCCACACCACGGCCTGACGCGGCGACAGCACCCGGGTCGAGACGACGGTCGCGATCGAGTTCGCCGCGTCGTGGAATCCGTTGAAGAAGTCGAACGCGAGGGCGAAGAAGATGATGCCGGCGACCCAGATCGTCATGCGAACTTCAGTGCCACGGACTCGATCACGTTCGCGATGTCCTCGCAACGATCGATTGCACCTTCGGCCCCATCGAGCAGGTCCTTCCACATCAGGACCTCAATCGCGCCGAAATCACCGGAGTACAGCACCGCAACCCCTCGCCGGTAGATCCAGTCGCCTTCCCGCTCGGCTCTCTTGACATCGGCGCACGCGGCCTCGACCCCTGCCAGGGCTCGCAGGTCGCGGACCGCGAGCGCCGCGCTGATCGCAGCCCGTTGCAACACGTCGATCTGCTGCACGAACTGCGGCAGGGGCCGGCTCAGGGGCAGCAGCGCCAGGAGATCGGCCAGGCCCTCGGCCGAGTCCAACACGTCGTCGATCGCGGAGGCGAGCGCGTGGATGTCGTTGCGGTCGAACGGGGTCACGAACGTCCTGTTCACGGTGCCGATGATCTGGTGTGTGAGCTCGTCACCGCCTTCCTCGAGCGTGCGGATGCGTTCGGCGTGATGTCCGGCGTTGGGAAGGTCGGACAGCAGCACCCCGAGATCGACGACGGCCCGAACCATGCCGTCGGCATGCCGGTCGAACAGGTCGAAGAACTCGAGCTCCCGCGGGATCACCTGGAACGGCACGGCACCTCTCCACGAATCGGCCGTGCGGACGGTACAAGCGTCGGCTGGCCATGTCCACCAGCCGCATCCGGATCGAACGCGCGGAGGGTCAGGCGTCGATGAACCGGTAGCCGAGCCCTCGCACGGTCACCAGATGCCGCGGCTCGTGCGGATCCTCCTCGATCTTCTGGCGGAGGCGCTTGACGTGCACATCGAGGGTCTTCGTGTCGCCGACGTAGTCTGCCCCCCAGACCTCCTCGATCAGGAACAGGCG
>DATFFT010000004.1:0-75889 GCA_035249905.1 Actinomycetota bacterium
GGCTGGCTCCGGGTGGACGACGAGGCCGTCCGCACGAAGCGCCAGCTCGAGCGGTGGGTGCGGGTCGGGGTGGACTACGCGCGGACGCTACCGGCGAAGCCTCAGTGAAGCTCGGCGAGACGCTCCGCGACGACACGAGCATGCGGGAGTCGCGTCTCGACCCCCTCGCGCAGGAGCTCGTCGACGCACGCTCCGAGCGCTGCCCTGAGCGCCCCGGGTTCCAACGAGCCGACGTGGGCGGCCGCCAGGCGCGCGACGACCTCGGCGGATAGGTCGTCGTAACCACGCGCCTGCACCGCGGGCAGCCCCTCGCGGAGGCACGCGAGCGAGAGCGCGTGGTCGCGCACCTCGCCCACGTAGTGCTCCGCCTGCAAGTGGCGCCCGCGCTCGATGCAGGCGCGCGCGTGAAGCGCGTAGATGACACCCCACCCGAAGATGCCCTCGGCGATCGCCGGCGTCGAGATGAAGAGCTCCCCTGCCGGCCGGGGAGTGGAGGTATCGGGCCTGTCCGCAGCCGTCTCGCCGAACAGGAGCCGGAATCGTGGTCCGGTGGGCCGGAAGTCGGCCGCCGGCGTCATCGACAGATCGAGCTGCAGCGCGTCCGGGAGCAGGAACACGCGATACGTGGTCGGTCGGCGCACGAGATCGGCGAGCGGCAGGGCGTCGAGCTCGTCGGAGAGCAGGCCCGTCCAATCCTCGAGCACGTCGGCGACGGAGGAGCCGTCCGCGACGCCGAAGGTGAGGTCCAGGTCCGAGTACCGGTCGCCGCCGTCGACGGCGAGCGAGCCCACGACGGCTCCGGCGACGACGCGCTCATCTTCCTCAGCGAGCTTCATCATGCGGTCGCGAAGAGCGTCCCGCTGCTCGATGGTGAACATGCGAAGCCGATCGTAGCCCCGCAAATCCGGGCGGGAACGCCATGGAAGGAGGGCGGGCGCGAGCAACCCACCGAACAGATGAACGCGAGTCTATGCCAGGCTGTCGGTGTCACGCATGGCGCGATGCAACGCAGGGACCCTTCCGCGGCTTATGTCATCGTGCGGACGGTGGGGACGGTTGGACGCGACGGCGACGTCGATGGCGTCGACTTCGAGGAGTTCTACCGGGCGGAGTTCCCCGGGCTCGTGCGGGCGATGTTCCTGCTCGTGGCGGACGTCGACGAGGCGCAGGAGCTCGCGCAGGAGGCGATGGTCAGGGTGTACGAGCGTTGGGATCGCGTGTCGGTGATGGAGTCGCCCGGCGGCTACCTCTTCCGGGTGGCGACGAATCTCAACCACCGCCGGATCCGAGCGATTGCGATGCGGGCGCGCCGGCTCCGTACGTTCGGAGCGGGACAGCACGATGTGGAAATCAACCCCGCCCGCCGAGACCTGATCGAAGCGATCTCGTCGCTGTCGGTCAGGCTACGAGAAGCGTTCATGCTGGTCGACTGGCTGGGCATGAGCTCGGACGAGGCCGCGCGGATCCTGCACATCGCGCCGGCATCGGTCCGGAGTCGCGTGCACCGAGCGCGACGGGAACTCCGCGCGCGGTTGAACCCCGAGGAGCACGACGATGGATGACCTGGTCGAGCGAGTGCACCGAGACCTCGACGACCTCGCGGCGGCACCCGCATTCGACGACCTGCGGCGGCGCGTGGCTCGCCGAGCCCGTCGTCGACGGATGGGATCCGGCGCGCTCGGCGTGACGGTGGCCCTCGCCGTCATCGCGGGAGCGTGGACCATCGCCGATCGGGAGGGGGAACGTTCGACGCCGCCGACCACCCCCGGGCAAGCCGCACCGACGGAACAGCTCTTCCTCGCTGGAGACGGCGAGGCGTGGGTGGTCGATCCCGCGAGCGGGACGTCGCGGCACCTCTCGATGCCGGAGCTTCCTCCCGGAGACGCACCCCATCGCGTGGCGCGACGGGACGGAGAGCTGGTCGCGTGGGCGTACCGAACGCTCGTGCTGCGGCCCAACGCAGGGTTCACCCCCGAAGTCCTCGTGCCCGACTCGCTCTTCTTCATCCCCTCCTCGGAACCCGATCGCGTGTGGGTCGGCATCCTCGACGAGTCGCAAGACGACGCCCGGCTGACTGCGATCCGAGAGGTCTCGATCGACGGGCATGTGACCGTGCCGGACACACGTCCCCCCCACGGTGCTTGGCCTGTCGCCGCCGTCGACGGGAACCTCGTGTTCCAACAGGACGGCGAGCTCCTCGTGTGGAACCCCTCGACCGGCCGGGAGGTCGACCGGCTTCCCGGCGAGCTTCCCGTCGCATGGGATGGGCCCCTCCTGGCGTGGTGCGACGGGGCGTGCCGGTCCTTGAACGTGAAGGATCTCGACTCCGCGGGAGTGCTGACCGTCGAGCCCCCGGCCGGCGCGACCGGGTTCGAGGCCCTCCGGGGTGCGTTCTCGCCCGACCGCCGCACCCTGGCCGTCGCCGTCTGCCTGGGCCGAGGGGAAGACGCCGACCGTCAGCTCGCGCTGATCGACGTCCGCAGCGGCCGTATGAGGCTCGTCGACGGAGCGACGGTGCCGACGCCCTACGTCTTCATCGATTGGGCGCCGTCTGGCGACTCGGTGTTCATCACTGGGGGCCAGAACGCCGATCCGCGCCAGATAGTCGAGTATCGGCTCGGCCAAGCCACCGCCTCCGTCGTGGACGTCTCGGTCGGCGACTTCTACGGCATGGCGGCCTTCCGAGCCGATGCCTAGGGTTCTCGGTCTCCTCGGTGACGATCGGGACCAGGAGCTACACGGTGATGACGACCTTGCCTGCCGGGTGGCCTTCCGCGAGGTAGCGGATCGCGTCGGGAGCCTCGATCAGCGGGTACGTCCGGTCGATCACCGGCTTCACCGCTCCCGACTCCATGAGCTGGGTGAGATCGTTCAGGTTCTGTCGATCCTCGAGCTTCGTGGCCAGCCCACGGAGCCGTTGACCCACGAACAGCGATACGACCGGCGCACGAAGCACGCCTCGGAAGAAGCCGCCGGTCCAACGCCCGCCGCCGTCGCCGCCCACGATCACGAGCGTGCCCTTCTCCGTAAGCGCGCGGCGGAGCTGTGACAGCGGGCGGCGTCCCGCGGTGTCGATGATGGCGTCCCAGCGCCTGGAACCGTCCGTGAAGTCCTCGCGCGTGTAGTCGATCACGTCGTCCGCCCCGATCGAGCGGACCAGATCGGCCTTCCCTGTGCTGCACACGCCGGTGACGTTCGCCCTGAACGCCTTGGCGATCTGAACGGCGAACGAGCCCACGCCTCCGGCCGCGCCGATCACCAGCACGTCCTTACCGGGCTTCACCTGCGCCTCGTCGCGCACGGCTCGGAGCGCGGTCACGCCGGAGACCGGGACGGCGGCGGCCTGCTCGAAGCTGATCCCGGCCGGCTTCAGGACCACCCTGTCCGCCGGAGTGACCGTGAGCTCGGCGAACGAACCCTGTTCGGCGGTTCCCATCACCTCGTCGCCGGGCCGGAGGTCCTGGACGTTCGCGCCGACCGCCTCGACGGTGCCGGCGACGTCCCACCCACGGACGGCGATCTTCGGTGCGCGGAGCCCGAGCGCGAGACGCGCGATGTACGGCTCGCCCGCCATGATGTGCCACACGTCGGGGCCGCAGCCGGCGGCGCGGACGCGGACGAGTACGTCGTTCTCTCCCGCCGTGGGTTCCTCGATGTCTCGGAACTCCAACACGTCGGCCGAGCCGTACCGTTCCTGCACGATCGCCTTCATCGAGCCCCTCCGGTGCCGTCGTTGTGGCGCACGGTCTGTGTACGCCGAACACTGAACGCAGCGTACGCGACGCGCGTCAGCTCCAGAGATCCGTGCTGAGGTACTTCATGCCCGAGTCCGCGAGCACGACGGCGATCGTCGCGCCTGCCAGCGGGCCCGCGAGCAGGCCCTCGGCCGCTTGCACGACCGCACCGGACGAGAAGCCCGCGAAGATGCCCTCCGTGCGAGCGAGGCGCCGGGCGGTGTCGATGGCGCCGGTGTCGGCGACCTGGATGAAGCCGTCGACCAGGGTGGTATCGAGCAGGGGAAGCCCCCGGCTCGCGTCCGGCATCGCGAATCGCTGCAGCATCGACCATCGGATCGACCCTGTCGACCGCGCATCGGCCGACTTCGCTGGACGCGAGCGCGGCAGCGCTCCTAGGGTCGGCACATGACGGGTGCACCGATCGTCCTGGTTCCGGGGTTCTGGCTCGGGGCGTGGGCGTGGGACGAGGTCGCCGAGCTGTTGCGCGCCGACGGCCACGACGTCACCGCGCTGACGCTTCCGGGGCTCGAGTCGGTCGATACCGATCGATCCTCGATCACGTTCGGCGACCACGTCGAGGCGGTCTGCGACGCGGTCAGGGCGGCGGCTTCCCCAGTCGTGCTCGCCGTGCACAGCGGCACCGGCGGCGTGGGCTACGCGGCGACCGACCGCATCCCCGAGGCCATCGCACACATGGTGTATGTCGACACCGGTGCCGCTTCGCGTGCGCTCGATCCAGACTTCGACGGCGCCGAGCAGCCCCTGCCCTCGCGGAAGGAGCTCGAGGAGGAGGAGAACCTCGACGGGCTCTCCGAGGAGCAGCTCGAGACGTTCCGGCAGCGGGCGGTGCCCGAGCCCGGCGCCGCCGTGCGCGAGGGTCCCGAGCTCACGAACGATGCGCGGCTCGACGTGCCCAGCACGGTGATCGCCACGGCGTTCGACTCCGACGCGTACCGAGAGGCCGTGAAGGAGGGGTACCCCTTCCTCGCGGGCCTGGCCGACCTGCGGAGCCTCACCTACGTCGACCTGCCCACGAGCCATTGGCCGATGTGGTCGCGCCCGAAGGAGCTCGCCGAGATCATCGGCGGGATCGCGACGGGGAGCACCAGCGGCTAGCTGTGCTGCCCAGTGGGGTTGGTGACATCACTATCGGTGTCGGAACGGCCCGAAGGATCGATCGAGCGCTATGACATCACCGTAGGTGTCGCCTCTCGGGATGGAGACCGCCGCCGGGTACGGTCGTGAGGACTTGTCCTATGATGCTAGGACAATAGACCGAGCGGAGGTGCCACGTGATCGGCTTCAGGCTCGACGGTCGTTCCAACGTCGTTCCCTACCTGCAACTCGTGGAGCAGGTGCGGCGGGCCCTCCGGACCGGCCTGCTGGAGTCGGGTGACCGCCTTCCGACGGTTCGCGAGGTGGCCGAGACGGTCTCGATCAATCCGAACACGGTGCTGAAGGCATACCGGCAGCTCGAGCACGAGGGCCTCGTTGAGGGGCGTCCGGGGCAGGGGACGTTCGTCGTCGGATCGCTCGCCGGACCCTCGCTCGCGAGCCACGCGGTGCTCCGCCGGGAGCTGCGCGCCTGGCTGGGGAAGGCGCGCGCCGCCGGTCTCGAGCCCGAGGACATCGAGGCCCTCTTCGGCACGACGCTGCACGCGTTCGAGGCCGAGGGCGCCGCGTGACGGCGGCGATCGAGACCACCGGCCTGTCGAAACGCTACGGCCGGACCTGGGCGTTGCGCGACTGCACGCTCGCGGTCCCGTCCGGGCGCGTGGCCGCCGTCGTCGGACCCAACGGAGCCGGCAAGACGACGTTGATGCGCCTGGCCGTCGGGCTACGCAGGCCGACACGGGGCTCGGTCTCCGTGTTCGGCCGCACGCCCCGCGACGACCCCGCGTCGCTGGCCCGCGTCGGGTTCGTCGCTCAGGAGACACCGCTGTATCGGGACCTGACGGTCGCCGACCACCTCGAGATGGGACGACGGCTGAACGGTCTCGCGTGGGACCGACCATCAGCCGCGGAACGGCTCGGCAAGCTGTCGATCCCGCTCGACCGGCGCGCGGCCGAGCTTTCGGGTGGTCAGCGAGCGCAGGTCGCGCTCACGATCGCCCTCGCGAAGCGTCCGGACCTGCTCGTGCTCGACGAGCCGGTCGCGAGCCTCGATCCCCTGGCCAGACGGACGTTCCTCTCGGAGCTGATGGGTGAGGTGGCCGCGCGGGAGCTCACGGTGCTGCTCTCTTCGCACCTGATCGCCGACCTCGAGCACCGCTGCGATTACCTGGTGATCCTGTCGGATTCGCGCGTCCAGGTGCTCGGCGACGTCGACGACCTGCTCGCGACGCACAGCGTGCTGGTGGGAGCCGCCGACGGCGCGACACCGACCGGCGAGGTCGTCTCCTCACGCGAGACCGACCGCCAGCGCACCCTGGTCGTCCGCTCCGACACCGACGCGCCGGCACCGCCGGGGTGGGTCGGCGAGCCGATCTCGCTCGAAGACCTCGTGCTCGCCTACCTGAGCGAACCCGACGCGGGAGTGCTCCCGGGACCAGAGGGACCGGCGTGATCTGGCTCGCGTGGCGACGCCGGCGCGGCGCGGTGATCGCGACCGCCGCTGGCGTGCTTGTCGCGGGGGCGCTCCTGTTCCTGACCGGGCGCTCGATGTGGAACGCGTTCCACGACGGCGGCCTGGCGGCATGCATCGAGGGCCTCGGGGGCGCGCGCTGGGTCCCGGTCTCCGGCGGTTGCCAGGACGAGGCGCAGGCGTTCGCGGCGCGCTTCTTCCCGATGCGACTGTTGGGCCTCGCGCTGTTCACGTTCGTGCCGATGGTCGTCGGCATGTTCTGGGGCGCGCCCGCGATCGCGCGTGAACTCGAGGACGACACGGTCTCGTTGGCCTGGACCCAGGGTGTCTCCCGGCGCCGCTGGGCATGGACGCAGCTCGCGTTCGCGGCGGCTGTCACCGCGGCGGCGATGGGCGTGTTGGCCTGGATCGCGACCTGGTGGTACGGCCCGCTGAACGCGGCCACGGGCGATCGGTTCCAGTGGCTGATCTACGACCAACAGGGGCTGGTGCCGATCGGCTACGCGGTCTTCGCCGCGCTGCTCGCGACCTTCCTCGGAGCCACCACCGGTCGCACCGTGAGAGCGATGGCGATCACCGCCGTGGGGTTCATCGTCGTCCGCTTCGGGGTCGCGGTCTTCTGGCGCCCCCGGTTCATGGCCGGACTCGAGCGGACGTATCCCGTCGTGACCGAACGTGTACCGAACCGCCTGCTCGGCGACTGGCTCTACGGAGGCGGCGGACCCGGCGTCGGAGTCGTGATAAGGGCCAACGGTGAACGAGCCACCGGGGGTCAGCGCGTCTGCCCTCCGACCGACCCGGCGTGCTTCGCCGACATCGGCAGGGATGCGTTCAACCTCGAGCTGTTCCATCCCGCGAGCCGGTTCTGGACGTTCCAGTCGATCGAGACGGCGTTCTTCCTCGCCATCGCGCTCGTTCTGGGGGCGGCGACGGTCTGGTGGGTGAGGAAGCGCCTGACCTGACGGTTCCGCCCCGATCTCGCTCGGCCGCTCGGGCCCTAGGACCATCGGTCCTCGACCATGGGCGCCCGCCGGTTCCGCCGTTCTGCCTGCCCGGGTACCATCCAGTCGCTGTGAGTTCGCGCTCCCGAGCGGTGCAGAGCCAGACGATGTCGGATCGACGAGACCCCGTGCGACACGCAGCCGCGCTCTTCGTCGCGGTGAGCGCGATCGTCGTCGCGGTCGTGGGCGTCGGTGGCGTGATCGCGTTGCGAGCCGTGAGCACCGGCGAAGCCCGACAACGCGCGCAGGACACCGCGAGCGTGGCCGCCCGTGCGGTGCAGGAGCGACTCACGAACGGCATCGTGCGGGGCCGGTCGACGAGCCTCGTGCGCATCGACGCGCTCGTGACCGCCGGCGTGCTCCGTGATCCGATCGAGGACGTCACGCTCCGGCTCGCCGACGGCGAGATCGTGTTCTCGAGCCGCACCGACGACATCGGTTCGAGCGATCCGCTCGACGACGACGAGACTGCGGCCTTGACCCGAGAGGAGCCCGAAGTCGTCGCCTCCGACGACGACTCACTCGTCGTGTCGGTGCCGATCACGACGCCCGACGGCACGCCGGTGCTGTTCCAGGCCGATGTGCGATCGGGTGCGGTGGCGGCCGGATCCCGACGGCTCCTGACGGCGGTGCTGCCGGTGCTGGCTGTGGCGTTGCTCGTGCTCGCGCTCCTGCTCGTTCCGCTCGCACTCGGGCTCGCGCGTCGCGTGCGCGATTCCCAGCAGGAACGCGCACGCCTGCTGCAACATGCGGTCGACGCGTCCACGACCGAGCGCCGCCGGATCGCGGGCGAACTCCACGACGGTTTGGGCCAACAGCTGGTGGGATTGTCGATGACCCTGTCGGCGGAGGCCGATGCGATCGGGGCCACCGATCCTGCCGCCGCGGCGCGCCTGCGCGAGACCGGCGACCGCACCCGCGAGCAGCTGCGGTCTCTGCGTTCGACGCTGCTCGGCCTCTACCCGCCGAGCCTGGAACGCACCGGGCTCGGCCCCGCCCTCGAGGATCTCTCAGCGAACCTGCGGGCCGGCGATGTCGACGTGGAGGTCGACGTGCCGGCCGACCTGGTGATAGCCCCCACGATCGAAGCATTGCTGTTCCGGGCCGCCCGTGAAGCGGTGCGCAACGTGGCGACGCACGCACGCGCCCGGCGGGTGCGTATCGCCATCGCCGCCGAGGACGGCGTCGCCTCGCTGTCGGTGTGCGACGACGGCATCGGGTTCGACCCCGCGCGCCGGAACGGGCTCGCCGCCGAGGGGCACATGGGCTTGGCGATGCTCGAGGACCTCGCCCGCGATGGCGGGGGGTCGCTTCGCATCGACACCCGCCCCGGCGCCGGTACGACCCTGCATCTGGAAGCGCCGCTCGCCGTCGGGGCCGGGCCATGATCCGCGTCGTGGTGGCGGACGATCACCAGGTCGTGCGTGCGGGCATCGCACACCTGCTCTCCGGGTCGGACGACATGGAGGTGATCGCCTCCGTCGCCGACGGGGTCGAAGCCGTCGATGCTTGCACGCGCACCGCGCCCGACGTGGCACTGCTCGACCTCGAGATGCCGAACCTCGACGGTGTCGAGGCGACGCGCCGCATCAAGGAAGCCGCGCCCGACACGGCGGTCGTCGTATTCACCTACTTCTCCGACCGCGACCGCATCGTTCAAGCGCTCGACGCGGGTGCGACCGGGTACCTGCTGAAGGACGCCGATCCCGCCGAGCTCGAAGCCGGCATCCGCGCGGCCGTCGCGGGCGGAGCGCCGCTGCATCCCACGGCTGCGGCCACCGTCCTGCAGGAACGGTCGGAGCGCACCGAGGCAGGTCTCACGGCCCGCGAACGAGAGGTGCTCGTGCTCGTGGGCGAGGGGCTCGTGAACAAGCAGATCGCAAGGCGCCTCGGTATCAGCGAGAAGACCGTGAAGACGCACCTGACCCGGGTCTTCCAGCGGATCGGGGTCGTGGATCGGACCCAGGCGGCGCTCTGGGCCGAGCGCCATGGCCTGCTCGGGCGGCCGACCTCGACGGAGTTGTAGGACGGTGGTCTCATTGCCAACCTTGCACACCTGGCGCGACGATCGAGCCGTGCGTGGACCCCGACACGGCGCCGTCGTCGCCGCCATCGTCGCCGCCTGCCTCGTCACGCCGGGGGCCATGGGGTACGCGATCGAGTTCCCTTCGGAGCGGGCGACCGTTGCGCGAGGCACGTGCAGCGAGACGAGCCGGTGGCGCATCGGCGTGACCCGCAGCGAGCGTGGGTTCCGAGTCGGCGTGAAACTGCGCACGCGGCGGTCCGGCCAACGCTGGAACGTCTTCATCGAACACGACAGGGTGGGCATCTTCGCGGGTGCTCGCCGCCCCGACTTCAAAGGCCGCGTCAGGGTCCGACGTGCCGTGCCCAACCACAGGGGCGTGGACCGCTTCCGGTTCGGGGCGAACAACACCATCACCGGCGAGACCTGCCGGGGCCGCCTGCGCGTCTGATCTCGGTCGCAGGACCAACGGCCGATTGCCGCTTCGACCGATCCGCCGGAACCATGGTGACGGCTCGCTCGGAACCGGGCCGAGGGACGACACGAGCGCGCTGCATCGGCCGAGCGGCCATGTGATTCCCCCCGGGCCCCCACGGCTCGCCCCCCGCGGGCCGTGGGGGCCTTCCCTCGAACGCACGCCGTCGAGCGAAGGGCGTATCGTCACCGTCCATGGACGACCGCGGCTACATCGAGGAGAACGCTCGAGAGCGTGAGCGCATGCGATCGATCGTCGAGAGCTCGACCGAGGAAGACCTCACCGCGCCGGTGAACGAGTACTGGACGGTCGTCGGGGTGCTCGGCCACATCGCGTTCTGGGACGCCCGCATCCTGTCGCTCGCCGACAAGCTCGAGCGTGGCGTGCCGTTCGGGGCCTCGGACACCGAACCGGAGGACGTGGACTGGATCAACGACGCCTCGCGCCCGCTGATCCACGCGATCCCGCCGCCCGAGGCCGCTCGGCTGGCGCTGCAGATCGCCGAAGACACGGATGCACGCGTCGCGACCCTTCCGCCCGATCGCCTCTGGCCGCGCGACCCGGACAGTCCCCTCTATGCCTTGAGGGCGTCGCACCGCGGAGAGCATCTCGACGACATCGAGGCGGCGCTCCGAGACCGCTGAGCCCGGATCTGCGCGTCGAGGCCGCGGACAGCAGGTTTCCCTGGTCGGACGACGGGGCATGGTCCCTCGTGCGACCCAAGGAGGAACGGTATGGATACGTGGGTATGGATCGTGCTGGTGCTGCTCGCAGTGATCGTGGTGGCGCTCGTCGCGTGGGCGATCACGAGCAAGCGCCGGACCGAGTCGCTCCACGAGCGGTTCGGACCCGAGTACGACCGGGCGGTGAACGAGGGCGGCGACCGTCGGACTGGAGAGGCGGACCTGCGCGACCGGGTGAAGCGCCGCGAGGATCTCGACATCCGGCCGCTCGCACCCGCCGCCGCCGAGCGGTACGCGACCGAGTGGCGCGACGTGCAGGCACGGTTCGTGGACTCGCCCGAGGGCGCCCTGGGCCAGGCCGACATGTTGATCACGAGCGTGATGCGCGAGCGAGGCTATCCGATGGACGACTTCGACCAGCGGTCCGCCGACATCTCGGTCGACCACCCGGACGTCGTCCAGGACTATCGGGCTGCGCACGGCATCTCGCTCGCGAACGACCACGGGGCTGCGTCGACCGAGGACCAGCGCCAGGGCATGGTGCACTACCGATCCCTCTTCGAGCGGATGCTCGAGGTCGACGACACGGCCCGGGAAGGCGAGGTTCAGCGATGACCGCAGAACAACGCCTCTCGACGGCTGACCTCACCGGCTCACGCTCGGACGAGGGGGATTGAAGCGACGGCTTTAGGGATGAGGGCGAGGAGACCGCGCCACTGTTGCCGGCCGGGGACGGCGCCGGGTTCCAGGAGCGGTGGCGGCAGATCCAGGTGGGGTTCGTCGACGAGCCACGAGGTGCCGTACACGATGCCGATGCGCTCGTCGCCGAGCTGATGCAACGGTTGGCAGCGGGATTCGCCGAGGAGCGTCAACGGCTCGAGGGCGAGTGGGAGCGAGGGGAAGAGGTCTCGACCGAGGACCTGCGGCAGGCGCTGCGGCACTATCGGTCCTTCTTCAACCGTCTGCTCTCCGCCTGATCTACCCCGAGCCGGTAGGTCGCGGCGACGAACTGACCCTGCCGCTCGACGCCGACGAGCGTGAGGTCCGAGGCGAGCAGGCGGCGCGGTAACAGCGGTGCGCCGGCGCCGAGGGTCACCGGAGCGATGCTCAGCTGGATCTCGTCGAGGAGCCCGCGATCGGCCAGCTGGCCGGCCAGGTCGCCGCCTCCGACGATCCAGACGTTCTTGCCGCCGGCGGCCTCGACCATCTCGGCGTGGACCGGCCCCGCCTCGCCCTGCACGAACCGCAGGTCGGCGTCGGGGATCGCCGGGAGCTCCCGGTGCGAGAACACCCAGCAGGGCGTGTCGCCGTAGTACTCCCGCCACTTCTCGGGATGATCGAGGAGCTGGTCGTGGTCGAGGACCCACTCGTAGGTGGTCGAGCCCATCGCCATCGCCCCGATCTGGCGGAAGAACTCGGCGAATCGCTGTTCGTGCCCCGCGTCGTCGTCGCCCTCCGGCACCTGGAAGAGCCACTCGAGCGAATTGCGTTCGTCGGCGATGTACCCGTCGATGCTGGTGGCCGTGTAGTACTGCGTGATGCCCATGGCTCAGGATAGGCTGGCCGCGAGTCTCGCCACCTCCCTGCGCTCTTCGGCGTATCGCTCGGCCAGCCGCTCCTGATGGAGCTCGAGGTGCCTGCGAACGATCTCCGGATCGTCGGCGGTGAGCACCGCCCGGATCTCGTCGAACGGCATCCGCTGAAGGCGCAGGGTCGTGGCGACCCGCAACGCCGACACCGTCATCCCGAGCGCTCCTTCGGTGTGAGCATCAACCCCAGTCCCGCCGCGAACATGGGGATGCCGAGCGGGATCCCGATGATCGTGAAGATCAGCAGCCCTCCCGTCATGAACAGGACGGAACCGAACACGATCCCGCTCAGGCTGGGCAGCTCCGGCCCGACCCATCCCTTCGTCGTCTCGTCATCCGATCGGTCCGACATCAGCTCCTCCTTCCGTGCTCCTGCAGACGAGACGAAGACGCCCGAGTGCCTGTGACACCCTCGACAGGGTGATCGTGGTGCGAGCCGCCGTGTCACCACCCGAGCGGTGTCACGTAGGGCGCGCCTGTCTCGTCCAGGAGGAAGATGAGACCCGACGAAGGAGCCGTCGTGGACGAGACCTACACGGAACTGAGACCGCTGATGTTCTCGATCGCGTACCGCATGCTCGGCAGCGCGTCGGAGGCCGAGGACATCGTGCAGGAAGCGTTCCTCCGCTTCCATCGGGAGACGCAACAGGGCACCGAGGTCGAGGAGCCCAAGGCGTTCCTGTCGACGGTCACGACGAGGCTCAGCATCGACCATCTGCGCTCGGCCCGTGTTCGCCGGGAACGGTACGTCGGCACATGGCTCCCAGAACCGCTCGTGACCGAGACCGAGCCCGACGCCGCGCGTCACGCCGAGACCGCGGACTCGCTGTCGATGGGCTTCCTCGTGCTGCTGGAGAACCTCACGCCGGTCGAGCGAGCCGTCTTCCTGCTGCACGAGGTCTTCGGCTACGACTACGGCGAGATCGCGGAGGTCGTCGGCAAGAGCGAAGCCAACTGCCGCCAGATCGCGGTGCGGGCGCGCAGGCACGTCCAGGACGGCAAGCCTCGGTTCGAGGCCTCCCGCGAGCGACGGGAGGCACTCGCGCAGCGGTTCTTCGAGGCGGCCGGCGCCGGCGACCAGGAAGGTCTGCTCGGTCTGCTCGCCGCCGACGTGGTGGCCTACGCCGACGGCGGAGGCAAGGGCCTGGCGTTCCCGAAGCCGGTGCACGGGCGGGACAAGGTCGCGAGGCTGCTCATGGGGGCGGCCGCGGGGGGTGTGCGCGCCGGCGTCGTGGGCATGCGGTCGGTCGAGATCAACGGCCAGCCCGGGGCGCTGTACGTCGACGCCGGCGGGAAGCCGATCGCCGCCGTCACGCTGGACATCGTCGACGACCAGGTACAGACCCTGCACGCGGTGAGCAACCCGGAGAAGCTCCGCCACATCAGCCCGGCACCGTAGGCCACGATGCCGCCGCTCAGGCGGCAGGCCCGTACGCGGCCATGAACACGCGGACGCCCTCGTCGGCGAAGGAGTCCAGCTCCGACTGACTGAATCGGTCGTCCTCTCCACGGAGCGTCGCTTCGTTCAGTGGGACCGACACGGCCATCCAGAGGAATCCGCTCGCCGCGACCGACGCATCGTCGACGCGCAGGAGCCCGCGTTCGGAGAGCCGCTCGAAACTCGACGCCAACGCCGCGATCGTCCGCCCCGGTCCTCGCTCGTAGTACGCGCGCCCGAGCTCCGGGAACCGCGCCGCTTCGCCGATCACGAGTCGCCGGAGCTGGAGCAGGCGGGGCTGCATGACGATGGCAACGAGGCGACGAGCCAGCTCACGCAGGTCCCCTTCCAGGTCCTCCGGCTCTCGGAGCGACACGATCGCCTCGTAGAAGGGTTCCCCGATCTGATCGATCGTGCCGAGCACGATCTCGCTGAACAGCGCCTCCTTGTCCTGGAAGTACCTGTACATCGTCTGCTTGGACACACCGGCCAGCCCGGCGATCTCGTCGACGCTCGCGCCCTTGTAGCCCTTCTGCAGGAACACCGTCACCGCAGCTTGGATGATCGCCCGACGCTTCCGCGCAGATCGGCTCTGGTCGTCAGGCTCGCTCGCTCCGCTGAGTAGTGCCGTCTCGCCCATCGTTCCCTCCTGCTCGTTTCCTCGAAGAGTACGAGACGGTTCCGTACTAGTGATGGTACTGTACCGTCTAGTTCAGTTGTCGGGCAGGGATGCGATCGGCGTATCCCCAACGAGCGAGGAGGCTCGAGATGAGGAAGATCGTTGCAGGGCTGTACATGTCGCTCGACGGCGTGGTGGAGTCCCCGGAGAAGTGGTCGGGCCCCTACTTCGACGACGAGATGGGTCAGGCCGTCGGTGCGCAGATGGCCGGGTCCGACACGCTCCTGCTGGGGCGACGGACCTACGAGGAGTTCGCGGCCTTCTGGCCGGATCGGACCGCCGAGGACGATCCGTTCGCCGACTACATCAACGGCGTTCCCAAGCTCGTCGCCTCGACGACGCTGAAGGCCGTCGACTGGCAGCCCTCCAGCCTGATCTCCGGCGACGTGGTTGAGGAGTTGACGAGGCTCAAGAGCCAGGCCGGGAAGAACATCTCCATCACGGGCAGCATCACGCTCGTTCGGTCGTTGCTGCATGCACGGTTGCTCGACGAGCTCTCGCTGATGGTCCTTCCGGTGGTCGTGGGCACAGGGAAGCACCTGTTCGAGGACGGCGACCAGCTCGATCTGAAGCTGCTCGACTCGCGAGCGTTCGGTTCGGGCGTCGTGTTCATCACCTATGGACCCACGGACGCTTCCGGGCGTTGAAGGATGGGGAGGCGCCGTTCACCGGAGGGGAAGGACGACCGCGAGATCGTCGAGGCCCTCGAAAGGTCCCGTGACGGCAGGGCCAGACGCTCCTGCCGTTCCCCGCTTCCCGGTGCCCTCAGCCGCATCGGTCACGCACGGCCGTCTCACGCCGGGACGCCGACGCGCCGATCCTCGTGGTCCACGCCCTGCATGAGGCGCTGCACGACGTACCGAGCGTCGCGGTTCATGCCGGGGAGCACCTCCGAGGCGAAGGAGTACTGGAACGGGAGGCCCACGAAGGCGAGGCCGGGTTCGTCGACGGCGACGCCGATCTCGTGACGCACCTCGCCCCGCTCGTCGAAGATCGGCAGGTGGATCCAGGAGAGGTCCTTCCGGAACCCGGTGCACCACACCACGTTCTGCACGTCGAGGACCCGACCGTCTTCGAGCTGGGGGCGGCCCTCCACGGCTCCCACCGTCCGGGGCACACGCTCGACCCCGGCCGCCTCGAGCCAGCGAGGCTTCACCCGAACGAGCGGGTCCCCCTTCTTCTCGCTCGCACGGACCCGGCGTCCGATCGGGGTGCGGATCGTCAGCACGTGCACGCCCACGAATCGCACGAGGTGGAACGCGACGTGGCGCGCGAACCACCGGTCGACGTCGAAGGGGATGTGCCCCGTATCGGGCCCCGAGAGCCAGGTCGTCCGCCCGTTCACCAGCTCGATCGCGATGTCGGCGCCCGAGTTCCCGGCTCCGACGACGAGCACGCCGCCGTCCCGCAGCTGGGATGGGTTGCGGTACTCGCTCGAGTGGAGCTGCCGGATCGAAGGGTCGAGCTCCCGGGAGAACGACGGGAAGAGGGGATCGCGATTGCTCCCCGTCGCGACGATCACGCTCGCCGCCTCGAGCTCGTGCTCGCCGGATGTGAGCAGGAACCGGCCATCGCGACGCTCCAGCCGGTCGACCCGCATGCCGGTGCGAACCGGAAGGTCGAACCGCTCGACGTAGGCTTCGAGGTAGTCGGCCATGTCGTCCTTCGTGGCCTGGTCGGACGGAGGGATCGGCAGCCGCATGCCGGGCAACGCCGAATACCGGGCGGTCGTGAACAACCGCAGGGAATCCCATCGGCGTCTCCATGAGTCCCCCACGCGCGCGCCGCCGTCGAGGATCACGAAGTCCGCACCGCGCTCCCGCAGGTAGTAGCTCGCCGCCAGCCCGGCGTTCCCCCCACCCACCACGATCGTGTCGAAACGTTCCCGGCTCTGCATCGCCGCACCTCCTCGTTCCATAGAAGGAAGCTAGGCGGGCAGACGCGGGGTTTCATCGACGGAACACACCAATCACCGTCTCCGCCCTCGTGGTGCATCCGCACCACGAGGGGGTCAGATCAGCCCGTGCTCGAAGACGAAGGCGGTCGCAGCGGCTCGCGAGCTCACGCCGATCTTGGCGTAGATGTTCTGCAGGTGCCGCCCCACCGTGTGTTCGCTCAGCACCAGCTCGACGGCGATGTCGCGATTCGTCTTCCCCGACGCGACGAGACGCAGGACCTCGGCTTCCCTCGCCGACAGTCCGGCGGGAAGCGCATCGTCGGGCTGAAGGAGCGCATCGATCGCAGCCACATCGAGCCGGGCGCCCAAGCGCTCGAACGTCTCCCTCGCGGCGCGCAGCTCGCCATCGCCGCCCTCCTCGTCGCCCGTTGCTCGCATGGCGGTGCCCAACGCCTGTCGTGACCGGGCATGCTCGTACGGGAAGTGGAGGTCGGCCCACGCGGTGCAGGCGCGCCTGAGCGCGGAGAGGGCCCCCTCCGGATCTCCCTCCGCGAGGGACACGGTGCCGTCCGCGTGGTCGGCCACCGCCTCGAGCGCGGGCGTCGCCAGCTCGGCCGTCGCCTCACGCAGCTCCGCGGCGCACGCCTTCGCCTCGTCCGGGACTCCGCTCGCGATCCCGACCTCGACGCATGCCGCGAGCAGCCGGACCCGTTCCGGCACGGTCAGCGGAGCCTCTCGGGCCGCTCGGAGCGCGGCGGCTGCCTCTCGGATCTCCCCCCTCGCGAGGGCGAGCATGGCACGACCGGGCTGGGGGTCGGCGCCGTGGGCCCTGGCTCGCTCGAATGCGGCCGCCGACCCCTCGAGGTCGCCTCGTCGGCGGCGGATCTCCCCCAGCTCCGACAGGGCGGATCCGATCTCCCCGGCATCGGACCGTTCCATCTCGTCGGCGGCGAGCGACGCCTCGGCCTCGGCCTCAGCCCACGCTCCTGCGAGGCGCGCAACGTGGGCGCGGTTCACCCTGCAGAGCGAGTGGAACGGGGAATCGGCGGAGAGGGAGTCACACCAGTCGCGTGCCGCCGCCGACCACTCGCTCGCGCGCCGAAGATCCGCGATCTCGAGGCACGCACCGATCACGTTGCAGTACACGACCCCGGTGAGGAAGGGGTCCAGCTCCCCGGCGAGCACGGAGGTCATCGCCTCGTCGAGCAGCGTCAGGCCCTGCGGGATCCGGCCGGCGGCGATGTGTGCCATGCCTTCGGTGTGGATCGCCATCGCGAGCCCGCCGCCCTCGTTGAGCCGGCGTGCGAGGGCGGCAGCTCGCTGGGCCAGCTCGATCGAGCCGTCGAGATCGCCGCCGTACCGTCGCACGGTGGCTTCCGTCGTCCAGAGCATGCCGAGCTCGAAGCATTCGGGTTCCCCGTCGAGGTGTCGATGCGCCTTCGCCAGCCAGCCGCCTCCGACCGACGGGTTGCCCCGGCTGAAGTGGTCGATCGCGAGTCGCGCCGCGACCGCACCCGCCCGGGCGTCGTCACCGGCCGCCGCGTACCCGGCGTACGCGCGTTGCCTCGCCTGGATCGCCGCGTGCTCATCGAAGACCCACCAGGCCGCCTCGGCCAGCACCTCCAGGTCGCCGGGCTCGAGCGACGCCGGATCGACGGAGCTCAGCGCCTCGTAGGCCTGGGCCCACTCCCCGCTCGCGGCGGCGCGTCTGCCCAGCGTCACTGCATCGATCCCTGCGGTCATGCGCTCCTCCGGAGGAACCCCGACGATACGTGGGTGGTCGTTCCATGTCAGGCAGTCGTGCTCATCGAGCTCCTCGCCGACCGACTCCGCACGTAGGCGCCCACCGGCTTGCGCATGTACACGAGCGAGAACGATCCCTGGGACCGGCGATCGAACTCTTCGTACCCGAGCCGCGAGTACAACCCGATGTTTTCGACCATCGCCTCGTGGGTGTAGAGGTAGACGGAATCGAACCCCGCGCGGTGCGCCTGGGCCTCCGCGAACCGCAGCAGGGCGGTTCCGAGCCCCTTTCCCTGCTCGGTGGGGTGGACCGCGACGTTGTCGATCAGGAACCCCTCCTCGGTGATGCGGAGCGCGATCACGCCCACGATCGTTCCCGATCGTTCCGCGACCGTGACCCGATCGTCGCGGATGACCTCGTCGTAGTCGTCGATCATCGGGCGCGGGAGCATGCCGATCCGCTCGGCGTAGGGCCCGTACGCCGCCTCGACCAGCCCGGTGAGGCCACCGGCATCCGATCGGAGCGCCGGCCGGAACCGAAGGTGTCCCTCCGCGGGAACCGCGGGGGCGTTCACGGCTCCGCGGGCGCGGGGGTCGAGCTGGCGCATCGCTACCCGACCTTCGTCATCGTCGAGCCGTACCCACCACCGCCCGGGTAGACCCATGCGCCTGCGATGGTGGTGCCTTCCGCGTCGAACCGGCCCTCGAAGTAGGCGGGGGAGCCGCGCTCACCGGCCCAGATCGTGAGGACGTCCGCCTCGAGCTCGTACACGTAGTCGAACGTGTTGCCCATGGTGTCGTAGTACCTCGACGTGATGTCGTCGCCCGGCGCCTCACCGAACTTCCGTTCCCGTCCGATGTACTCCACGCCGGTGACCCGCTGTCCGTCCTGCTGGAGATCGACGCGCTGGATCAGGAAGTACCCCCCGTTCATCCACTCGAAGGCGACCTCGCCCTGCGCACCGCCGACGACCCTCCAAGTGCCGACCAGCGGCTGCAGGCTCTGCAGATCGGGATCGGGCACGGACGGATGCTGCTGCATATCTCCGGATGCCATGTCGGTTCCTCCTCGGTTGCTCTCGCTCGTCCTCATGCCAGGTAGAAGGCGCGCAGCGCCGGGACGAGCTTCTTCGGCGCCATCACGACCGCGCCGTGGCTCAGGCCGTCGATCGTTCGATGCTGGGCGTCGGGGAGGAGGTCGGCCAGCGCAGCCGCCGCCCGACGCGTGCCTTCCGGGCTCTTGCCACCGTCGAGGACCAGCGTCGAGGCGAGCACGGCGTGCCACCGGTCCGTCGGGAGCGGCTCGCCCGCTCGCGTGTCGCCCACGATCGCCACGTCGTAAGGGATCGTGGGCGCCATCGCTTTCATGCTCGACCACGTTCGGGGCATCAGCCGCATCCCCCACACGAACGCGGCCGGCATGCCGATACCCTGGGTCATGAAGTACGTGACCGCCTCGGCGCGCAGATCGGCCGCGACCAGCGCCTCGACGTGGTCGGCGAAACCGGCCGGTGGCCGCCGATCCCGCTCGTCGACCACGAAGGGCGGCTCGAACAGCGCCATCTTCTCGACACCGATCCCGCGCGCTGCCGCCTCCAACGCGAGAACCGCTCCCGACGAGCTGCCGAACAGGAACGCCGACCCGCCGGCGTCCTTGACCAGCGCCTCGATGTCCTCGACCTCGCGCTCGACCTCGTACGGGAGGGTGTCGCCGCTCGCTCCCCTACCACGCCGGTCGTAGTTGATGACCGTGAACGACGGAGCGAGGAGGGTCGCGAGCTTCCTCGAGTCCCTCCGGTCCGAGAGCGCGGCGGCGACCAGGATGAGCGGCGGACCGACGCCTGCTCGCTCGAACGCGATCGTGGTGCCGTCCCGTGACGTGACGCTCGACTCGTCGCCCATGGTGGAACCTCCCCTTCCTCGCGGTCCTGTCGAACCCTCACCACATATGACGGGTCGACGGCTCGGAAGGGATCGGTCCGACCCGCCTCAACTCACGGCAGGGTGAGCGGCAGGCCGAACGCGCCGAACACGCTCGGCTCGAACGACGTGATCTCCACGATCGCTCCGTGCTGGATCCGCAGGACGTCGAGCACCTGGGCCTTGAACGCGCCCGGGAGCTCCCTCGTCGCCTCCGCGCTCGGTCGCTCGCAGTAGTGGGTCACGGCGGGCTGCCGGTTCGCCCTCGTGGAGACGCCTCGCCAACGTCCGTGGAACCTCGGCGAGGCCGGGTCGAAGACTTCCGTGTGGAGGCCGACGATCGCCTCGCGGCCGACGAACCACACCGGCTCCGGAGGCATCGTCAGCCGGACCTCGTCGGCGAGCAGCGCCGCCACGGCGTTCGGGTCGGCGCGCTCATGCGCATCGACGTAGCGTTGCAGCAAGGCACGTTCCTCGACGGTCGGATCGGCCGGCGTCGCCCAATCGTCGCGACGCGCCGGCAGGTGTCCCTTCACCGTCGTCCTGGCTCGAGCCAACGCGCTCTTCACCGAGGCGACGCTTCCCTCGAGGAGGGCCGCGGTCTCGGCGGCCGACCAGCCGAGGACATCCCGCAAGATCAAAACCGCGCGTTGTCGCGGCGGCAGGTGCTGGATCGCGACCAGGAACGCGAGCTCGATCGTCTCCTTCGCGACGACGACGGTGTCCGGATCGGGAGCGCCCGACGCGGAGGCATCCAGCAGCAGATCCGGGTACGGCCCCAGCCAGGGGACCGCCGACGGCGGATCGGCCTCGACGGTCGCGGTCCCGGCGGTCGCGTCGTAGGCGTAAACCCGGCGAGGGTGTCGGTCGAGCACGTCGAGACACGCGTTCGTCGCGATCCGGTACAGCCACGCCCGGAAGGTAGAGCGCCCCTCGAAGGTGCTCCGGCGGCGCCATGCGCGAAGGAAGGTCTCTTGGACCAGATCCTCCGACTCCTGGAACGAGCCGAGCATCCGGTAGCAGTGCACGTGGAGCTCCCGCCGATGCCGCTCGAACAGCTCCGCGAACGCGGACTCGTCGCCCGCTCGCACGGCCGCGACGACCGCCCAGGGGTCGGCCTCACTCGCACGCATCCGTCCTCCGCTCACGACCACGACCCGCTCCCCGGGCTGGATCGGATGCTACCGGCGCGTTCGTGCGAAGCTGACCGCGTGGAGACCTGGGACGCGATCCGCTCGCGGCGCAACGTGCGCACGTTCGACGGCCGGCCGCTCGACGACACGGTGCTCGAGCGGATCCTCGATGCGGCCCGCCGTTCACCGTCGTCGATGAACCAGCAGGCCTGGGACTTCGTGGTCGTGACCGACCGGGCCGGCCTGCAGGCGCTGTCGAAGGTCTGGACGCACGCCGAGCATGTCGCCGGCTCTGCGGCCACGATCGCGCTCGTGGCGCCGGCGTCGTCGGACGCCGACGAGCGCGAGACCTTCCAGTTCGACCTCGGGCAGGCGGCGATGAGCATGATGCTGGCAGCCGCCGATCAGGGCATCGGGAGCTGCCACGCCGCGGTCGCCGACCAGAGGATGGCGCGAGCGCTGCTCGGCCTCCCGGACGACCGCGAGTGCATGTGGCTGATCGCGCTGGGCGTACCCGCGGACCGGCCGTTGCGGCCCATCGAGCGGCCGAACCGCCGTCCGATGCACGACGTCGTTCATCGGGAACACTGGTAGCGAGCATCCCGGAGTTGACCGCGCGGTCGGTCGTGACTATCGTTCAACCGTACGGTTGAATAGTGGAAACCTCGGATCGGAGGGAAGCGGTGGCCGTCGATCAGCTCAGCACGACGCTGTCGGCGCTCGCCGACCCCACACGGCGCGCGATCCTCGAACGGCTCGCGGACGGCGAGGCCACGGTCAACAAGCTGGCCGACCCGTTCCCGATCACCCTGCAGGCGGTGTCGAAGCACCTGAAGGTGCTCGAGCGTGCGGGGCTCATCACCCGCGCTCGCACGGCCCAGTGGCGTCCCTGCCGTTTGCGGGCCGAGCCGATGGGACAGGTCGATGCGTACCTGCGGGACTACCGTCGGTTCTGGGACGCCAGCTTCGACCGCCTCGACGAGCACCTGCGACAGATCCAGGAGGGAGCCAACGATGATGTCTGACCCGATGCCCGACGAGGGGGTGGTCTCGGCCGCGAGCGATGCCGACGGCATCGTGATCGTGCGCGTCTTCGACGCCCCCCGCGAGCTCGTGTTCAAGGCGTGGACCGAGCCGGAGCGGTTCGCGACCTGGTTCGGAGAGCACGGTTCGTCGATCCCGCTCGAGAACATCTCCATGGATGCGCGCCCCGGCGGTGCATGGAGCGCGACCATGCTCCACGGGCCCGAGCGGATCGAGATCCCGTTCTTCGGCGAGTTCCGAGAGGTCGTCGAGCCCGAGGTGGTCGAGCTGACGCTCGACGTGGCGGGCGAGCCCGGAACCGGGAAGCCCGAGATCCTGCGGGCCGAGTTCCGCGACCTGGGCGGCGGCAGAACCGAGATGACGTTCACGCAGCGCGGCGGCAACCTGCCCGCCGACGAGTACTCGCGCGCGATGCGCGGGTCGCTTATCTTCTTCGAGCGCCTGGCAGAGCACCTCTCGGGCGAGCTCAAGGCGCGACACGACAGCGACTGACCGAGGGGAGCTCTTCGTGGAAACCGTGACCTCCGCAGACGGCACCACGATCGCGTTCGATCGCTCGGGCAACGGACCGCCGGTGGTGCTCGTGTGCGGAGGATCGGTCGACCGCATGTCGAACGCGGGGCTGGCCGCAGCACTCGCCGACCGCTTCACCGTGCTCAACTACGATCGGCGCGGGCGCGGCGACAGCGGCGACACGCCTCCCTACGCTGTGCAGCGCGAGATCGAGGACATCGACGCCGTCATCGGAGCGGCCGGGGGATCTGCGCACCTGTACGGCACGTCGTCGGGTGCGGCGCTCGCCCTCGACGCGGCCGCGAGCGGGCTGCCGGTCGACAGGCTCGCTCTCTGGGAGCCGCCGTACATCCCCGAGGGTTTCCCGAAGCCACCGGCCGACACCGCGAAGGCATACACCGAGCTCGTCGAGGCCGGCCGGCGCGGCGACGCGGTCGAGTTCTTCATGTCGAAGGTAGTCGGCCTGCCCGACGAGTTCGTCGCCCAGGCGCGCAGCTCGCCGTTCTGGCCGGCGCAGGAGGCGCTGGCCCACACGCTGGCGTACGACGCCACGATCATGGCCGACTACTCGGTGCCGACCGAGCGTGCGGCCGGCGTGAAGGTCCCGACGATCGTGATGGCGGGCGCCGCGAGCTTCCCGTGGATGAGCGACACGGCGAGGGCGCTCGCCGACGCGCTGCCCGACGGCGAAGTGCGCATCTTGGAGGGCCAAACGCACGACGTCTCGCCCGACGCGATGGCCTCAGCGCTCGCCGGGTTCTTCGGCGCCTGACCCGAACCCGGTCGGGGCTCACTTCGGTCGAGGCTGGGCGACGACGAGGTGCCCTCGGATCGGGATCTCGAGCGTGCCGGACCCGGCGCGGAACGGGTCGAGGACGGTGCGCGCCTCCTCGATGATGCCTCGCAAGGCGTCGTCGCTCAGGCGCTCACCCAACGGCGTGGCCCGCACCTCGGTGGTCACCATCTCCTCGATCGAGCCGAACGAGAGCGTGCTCTGCTCGGTGCGGATCGAGGTGGGCTCGAGGCCGGTAGCCGCGAGCGACGAGCGGAGCTCCTCGAGATCGCCTCGAACGAAGTAGGTGCTGAGCAGATCGATCGCGTCGGGGCCCGCGTGTCGCGCGGCGACATCGATGAAGGGCGAGTAGGCGGGCTGGGCCTGCCGACGATCCCACACCTGGATCCCGACCCTGCCGTCGTCGACGAGCACGCGGGCCATCTCGCGCAGGGCCTGCTCGACGTCGGGGAAGAACATCAGTCCCGACTGGCACAGCACCACGTCGAACGAGCGATCCGGGAACGGAAGCCGCGCGGCGTCGCCCTGACGCCATGCCAGATCGGGCCGGACCCGGCGAGCGACCGTGAGCATCGCCTCGTTCAGATCGAGGCCGACGACGTTCTCCCCGTCGCCGACGACGCCGGCGGCGGTCCTGGCGACGATGCCCGTCCCGCACGCGATGTCGAGCACGCGGTGTCCCGGCGACACGCCGGCCGCGGAGACGAGCCGACCGGCCCACTCCTCGAAGAGCGCCGGCACGAACTGCGTCTCGTAGGCCTCGGCCTGCTCGATCGAGATCCGGAACGTCTCCGTGGCGCTCATGCCGCCTCCCCTCACCGCTTGAGATAGCACGTGCGTGCTATCTGAGGGGCGGAGAGTAGGCACGGTCGTGCTACCTTGTCAAGATGCCGCCCCGCCCCCACGACGCTCCCCCTCGCCGGACCGACGGGGAACGCACCCATGCCGCGATCCTCGAGAAGGCCGTCGAGGTCGCGTCGATCGAGGGCGTCCACGGCATGACCGTCGGCCGTCTCGCCGGCGCGCTCGGCGTCAGCAAGAGCGGGCTGTACGCGCATTTCGGATCGAAGGAAGAGCTGCAGCGGGAGACGATCGAGGCGGCCTGGGAGATCTACGAGCGGGAGGTGATGGCCCCCACGCTCGCCGCACCCGAAGGCATCGCCCAGATCGAGGCCATGCTCGAGGCGTTCTTCTCCTACGTGGAGCGAGACGTCTTCCCCGGCGGCTGCTTCTTCGCCGCCCTGCTCGCCGAAGAGGACGCGCGGACGGGGCCGATCCACGACCTCGTGGTGGAGTTGGAGGGTGGGACGCTCCCCGGGATCGCGGAGATGGTGGTCGCGGCGCAGCGGCGGGGCGAGATCGGAGCGGAGGTCGATGCGATGCAGCTCGCCTACGAGGTCTACGCGTTCATGGAGCTCGCCAACTTCCACTTCGTCCTGTTCCGGGATCCGCAAGTGCTCGAGCGAGGCCGGCACGCGACCGCAGGGGCGCTCGAAACCGCCCGCGCCGGCTCGTGATCCGGAGTAGGGTCCGACGATCGGTTCCGGACGGACAGGGGGCCCCCGATGCCGAAGGTCCAGGGATTGTCGAAGTCGGAAGCCAACTACCGACCCGCGTCCAAACCCACGGTGCGGTGCGCGGAGTGCAAGTACATGTTCCCGCGCCTGGCGATCGGTGGATGTCGCTACGTCCGCGGTGTGATCCACGCGGGCGACACGTGCGATGAGTTCACGCCGCGGAAGGCACCCGCCGCCGGAGCCTGACCGCACGCTTCCTCGGGGCGGTCGGCGTCTGGCCAGGATGGGTAGCCCTACCGATGCGACCGCTCGGTTCACTGCGCGACGCTTCCCGTCGAGTTCCTTCGACGGATGGAGGTCCGACATGGTCGAGGTGCGAGTCGCGGCGGCAACCAGCCTTCCCCCCGATGCGGTCGTCGCTGCGGCGACCGACTTCAGCGAACGTCGCCCGGAGATCTGGGCCGACCTCGATCCCGACGTCTTCCTGGTCGAATCACTCGGAGACGGGGAAGCCGTGGTCGTCGAGGGATCGAAGACGTTCGGAGGCATCGAGGCGCGCGAGTCCTACGACTGGTCGAGCCCGGGCGTCGTGCGTTCCCGCGTGATCGACTCGAACGTGTTCGCGCCGGGCAGCTGGTGGGAGCTGCGGGTCTCCCCCGCCGACGGCGGGGGCTCTCGGGTCGAGTGGACGTCCCATCGGATCCCGCGCGGCGCGAAGGGGCACATCCTGACCGCGACGCTGAGGCTCATGGGCGCCCGGTACCTCAGCCGGTACCTGCGAACGACCCTGGCCGACCTGGAGAGCGCCTCCGGTCACCGATGAGGTCTGCAGGTTCGTCGGCCCCGGCGGTGCGAACCGGTCACGCCGGCAGCAGGTAGCTCCAGCGCTCGTCCCACGAGACCCATGCCTGCCGCTGCGACGATCCCTCGGGGAGCCGGCGATCGAGGGGGGTGACGACCGAGAGCTTCGCTGAGTCCGGCCCCTCCACCAGATAGCGCACCACCGACCCCTGGAACGTCTCCTCGAGCACCCGCACGGCCATGCCTGCCCGCCCGTTCGGCCCGCCTTCCGCGGACAGCTGCAGATGCTCGGGCCTCAGCACGAGCACGCCCGGAGCGCCCGAGACCGTGTCCGGCGAGGCCCCCGCCACCGTCGCGCGTCCCTTGCCGGGAAGCCTCACCGCCCACGCGTCGCCCTCACGGGCCTCGATCGTGACCGGGATGAGGCTCGCCTGACCGATGAAGCCCGCGACGAAGACCGACGCCGGCCGCAGGTAGATCTCCTCGGGCGTGCCGAGGTGCTCGATGCGCCCGTCGTGCATCACGGCGATGCGGTCCGACATCGTGATCGCCTCGCCCTGATCGTGCGTGACGTAGACGAACGAGATCCCGACCTCCCGCTGGATCCGCTTCAGCTCGAACTGCATCTCCTCGCGCAGCTTCAGGTCCAGGGCCCCGAGCGGCTCGTCGAGCAAGAGCACGGCCGGGCGGTTCGCGAGCGCCCGCGCGAGGGCGACCCGCTGCTGCTGGCCGCCGGACAGCTCGCGAGGGGCTCGATCCGCGTACCCCTGCAGCCGGACGGCGTCGAGCGCCTCCCCGACCCGGGTCCGGACCTCGGCCTTCGAAAGCTTCTTCCGTTCCGGTCCGAACGCGACGTTCTGCGCCACCGTCATGTGCGGGAAGAGCGCGTAGCTCTGGAACACGAGGTTCGTGTCGCGACGGTAGGGCGGAAGCCTGGAGGCGTCGTTGCCTTCGATCAGCACCTGCCCCTCGGTCGGCACCTCGAACCCCGCGAGCATGCGGAGCGTCGTGGTCTTGCCACAGCCGCTCGGACCGAGCAGCGAGAAGAACTCGCTCGCCCCGACCGTGAAGCTGACGTGATCGACCGCGGTGACTTCGCCGAACCGCTTGACGACGTCCCGTAGTTCCAGCGCTGCCGGCTCGTTCACGAGCTCGCCTCCAATCGTCGGATCCTCGCGCCCCTGTAGCCGAGGAGGGCCACCACCACCGAGAGCGTGAGGAGCATGAAGCTCATCGCCGCGCCGATCCCCCAGTTCCCCGCCTCGAGCACCTGTTCCTGGATCGCGTTGCCGATCATGTACCCGGATGTGCCGCCCACGAGTGCCGGGGTCGCGAACTCGGAGAACATCGGGATGTACACGATGATGATCGCGACGAAGATCCCCGGCGCAGCCAGCGGCAGCAGCAGCTTGCGGAATGTCGTCGTCAGCCTCGACCCGAGATCGTTGGCGGCCTCGAGCAGATCGGGCTCCACCGCCTTGAGCGCGGCGTAGATCGGGATCGTCGTGTAAGGGATGTACGTGGTGGCGAGCACGATCACCACCGACAGGCGCGTGAACAACAGGGCGTCGATCGGCGCGTCGATCACCCCCACGGCCTGCAACACGGAGTTCACGACCCCCTCGCGCCCGAGCATGATGCGCCAGGCATAGATGCGGATCAGCGGGTTCAACTCGCCCGCCATCACGAACATCAACAGCAGCAGCAGCTCGTATCGGGGACGAACGCGGAACGCGAGCAGGTACGCGATCGGAAGTGCCACGATCAGCATGACCGCCATCGACACGGTGCAGATCAGGACCGTGTTCCACATCACCTTGAGGTAGGTGGGGTCGGTGAAGATCGTGGCGTAGTTGTCCAGGGTGTATCCGGTCGCGCCCGTGATCGACCGGAGCTGGAAGCTCATCCAGAGCAGCAGTGCCAGCGGCCCTCCGAAGAGCACGATCAGCCAGATCGACGGCGGCAGGGCGTAGGCGGACACGCGGCCGGAGACCTTGGCGGCGGCTCGGGCCTCGGCTCTGGCGTTCACCACCGCCATCGCTAGCGCACCTGCCCCGCGAGCACGCCCGCGACCGCGTCGGCGTCGACCCCGCCATCGCGCCGCTTCGAGCCGACGCTCAAGCGCCAGGCGAGGAGCACCACGATCACCTGCACGACCGACACGAGGGTGCTGATCGCGTTGACGATCGGCACGTTCTGCGCGTGCCGCAACGTCGAGAACACCCAGATCGGGAACGTGAGCTCGAATCCGCCGGTGAAGAAGCTGATCACGAAGTTGTTGAACGAATAGCTGAACGCGAAGATCGCCGACGCGGCGAGCGCCGGCGCCACGTGCGGCAGCACGATGTAGCGAAGCACCTCACGCGGCTGCGCACCGAGGTCGAGCGCGGCCTCCTCGATGCGGCGATCGAAGCGCACGAGCCTCGCGCCGACGATGGCGGCCACGAGCGGGAACGCGACCGTCACGTGCATGACCCCGATCGTGCGCAGGCTCAGCGGCACGTGGAGCCGGTTGAAGAACATCAGCGCCCCGACCCCGACGAGCAGCCACGGCACGACGAGCGGGGCTCCGACCAGCCCCGCGACCCCTCCGCGCAACCGGTACCGGAACCTCGTCACGGCGAAGGCTGCCATGGTGCCGAGCACCAGCGAGATCGGCGTGACGATGAAGGCCACCGCCAGGGAGTTGCGCAGGCCCTCGAGCAGCACCGGGTTCGCCAGGGCGTCCGAGTACCAGCGCGTCGTGAACCCCTCGAAGGGCAGGGCGATCACGATGGAGTCGTTGAACGAGAAAGCCGCGAGCACGACGAGCGGGCCGTACAGCAGGAACACCACGACGCCGAAGAACAGACCCTTGGCCAACATCGTCGTGGCGCCGGCCGCCCGGAAGCGAGGGGGCCCGACCGAGGCATCGGTGCCATCGCCCCCTCGCCGGGCGACCGGGGTCGGCGCGTCCGTTTCGATCGACGGCCGCAGGAGCTCGTCACGATCCAGAGCGAGTCATCCTCTCGTAGTCGGTCAGGCGGCCTTGAACTCCCGCCAGACCTGCTGCCAGGCGTCGTAGTTCTCCGGGATCGTGTACGGGATCGCGTTGGCGAAGTTGCCGGGGTCCGCGAGTCCGGCCTCCTCGACCACGGTCTCCGACACCGCGTCCAGGGTCTCCTCGTTGGAGACGAGGTAGAAGAAGTTCTCTGCCTGCCATCCTTGCGTCTCGGGCTGAGCGTAGTGGTTGATCAGCGCGTACGCGGCGTCGACGTTCTCCGCGTTCGCCCCGATCGAATAGCCGCACGTCCACGTGAGCTGCCCCTCGCTCGCGAGCGAGTACTCGACGGGTTCGCCGTCCTTCTGCAGGGTCTCGGTCGAGCCCTTGTACCCGGGCACGACCACGTCGATCTCACCCGACTTGAAGAGCTGGTACTGGTCGCTGTCCCCCTTGACGAGGCTCCGCAGCAACGGCTTCTTCTCGATCAGGAACTGCTTCACTTGCTCCAGCTCCGCGTCGTCGAGGTCCATCGGGTCCTCGATGCCGAGCGCCATCGCCGAGAGCGCGATGCCCGAGAGCGGATCGTCGTCGAGCCCGATGCGCCCGGCGTAGGCCTCGTCGAACACGCTCGCGTACGAGTCGAAGCCTTCCGGCACCGCGTCGACGTTGTACATGATGCCGCTCGTGCCACCCACCATCGGCACGAGGTACACCTGCCCGTCGACCGTGACGCCCTCGAGGTCCTTGAAGGCCGGGAACATCGTGTCCCACGCGGGGATGCGACTCGTGTCGATCGGCTGCAACAGGCCGAGGTTCACCATGCGGACGGTGTCCTCGACGCACACGTTGACGACGTCGGCCTGGAAGCCGCCCTGGAGCTTGGTGACGGTCTCGTCGCCGCTCGCGAACGCCGCGGTCCTCACATCGAGATCGGGGTTGGCCTGTTCGAACGGGTCGAGCAGGGCGGGCTCGAACGCGTCCTCGTATGCGAAGAACGTGAGCGAGCCGCTGACCGGACCGGCGCTCGCCCCCCCCTCGCCGCGGGCTGGCTGTTCGTCGGACGTGCCGTCGTCGCCGCACGCCGCGACGACGAGGGCGAGAGCCAGCACGGCCCCCACCGGATGGATCCAGGAACGGATCTTCATGTTGCCCCCTCCTTGGCTCGTGCGGGCTCGGCCGAGCCCAGCGATGCGGCGTCGGCGATCAACTCTGCGAAGACGCCAGCGCACCGCACGATCTCGCGCGCGTCGATGTGTTCGTCGGGCCTGTGGGCGGCCCGCAGATGGCCCGGCCCGAACACCGCGACCTCGGAGCCGCACCGGTCGTGGAAGCTGTGCGCGTCGGTCCAGGCCGGCATGCGGGTCAACCCGGGCGTCCGTTCGACCGCCCGTTCACTCGCCCGGACGATCGCCTCGACGAGCGGCGCGGAGGCCGGCGTCTCCCACCAGCCTCCCTGGTCGGTCACCTCGAACGTCGCACCGTGTGCACGACAGATCGACTCGACCTGCTTCCTGACCTCGTCGAGCGACGGCTCACCGAACACCCTGCAGGTGACGTAGAGCGATGCGTGATCGGGGATGGCGTTCATCGGCGCGGCGCTCTCGATGCGCTGGATCGTGACCGTGTTCCGCCCTGCCACCGGGTGATCGACGTCGGTCAGCGGGGCTTCGAGCAGGTCGAGCACCAACCTGGCCGCCTCCTCGATCGCGTTGTCCGCCTCCTCGGCGAGCGAACCGTGGAACGAGGTCCCCCGGACCCGAGCCCATCCATCGACGAACCCGGTCTCGACCACCGCGACATCGAGCTCGGTCCCCTCCGACGCAACGACGAACCGAGGTCGCAGCTCGTCGGCGAGCGAGCGCGATCCCTTGCCGCCCACCTCCTCGTCGACGACGAATCCCAGCGCCACCGACGAGCCCTCGAGGTCGACCCCGGCCTCGCGGGCGAGCACGGCGCCGAGCAGGATCGCGACCGCGCAGCCCTTGTCGTCCTGGGCGCCGAGCCCCGACACCACCGTGCCGTCGACACGCGCCCGGTCGTTCCACTCCCAGACCGGATCGATCGTGTCGCCGTGAGCCGTCAGCAAGAGGTCGGGCGGAGTCGTGGCTCCGTCCCACCTCACGAGCACGTTCGGCCCCGCCCCCGGGATCGCATGCGTCGTCACGGGGAATCCGAGCTCCACGCATCGGCGCTCGAGGTAGGCCATCAGGTCGTGCTCATGGTTCGAGATCGAGCGGATCTCGATCTGACGCACGAGCTCATCGATGGCCCACGCGATCGCATCGCTCCCGTGCATCGATCTCCTCCCCGGGCGGCCCGATCAGCCCGAGGGTCGAGGGTGGAGGAACCGTCGACAGTCTGCAAGACAGGATGCGGTCGGAATCCAATACCCAGGGACATCGAATCTCACGGAATCCGCAAGCCTCCGAGGGCCGGAGGCCAGGAAACCGTCAGACGACGCGGCGTGGGGGCTAGCTCGATGCGAGCAGACGAGTCCACCGGTAGCTGTGCTTGGGAACGTCCAGGATCGCGAAGGTCTCGATGCTGTCGACGCCGTTGGCGGTTCGCACGCTCTGCTCCAGCACCCGGAGCATGTGATCGTTGTCGAGGCAGACCACCTCGATCAGCAGGTCGAAAGAGCCCGTGCACACGGAGATGTAGTCGATCTCGGGCACCTTCTCGAGCTCGGCAACCACCCGCGCCACCGTGGTCCCGCGGACCCGAACCCCGACCTCGGCGAACACGAGGCCGAGGGCGAGCGCGTCGGCGACGAGCACCACCTGGACCACGCCCCGACGGGTGAGTCGCGCGAATCGGCTCCGCACGGTTGCCTCGCTGAGTCCGAGGTTCCGTGCGATGGCGGCGAACGATCGCCTACCGTCTTCGTTCAGTTCCTCGATGATGCCGACGTCCGTCTCGTCGAGCACCTTGCGGAGTCGCTTTCCCTCGCCGCCCTCGGCCATCCCCGCAGACCCTAGCGGACGGCTAAGGTCGGAACCGACGACGGAGGGGAGGCGCGATGAACCTGAACAGCGTCTTGATCGGCTCGGAGGAGCCGAAGCGGCTGGCCGAGTACTACACGAAGCTGTTCGGCGAGCCCGGCTGGGATATGGACGGCTACGTCGGGTGGCAGGTGGGGTCTGGAGGGTTGACCGTCGGACCGCACGACCAGGTGCACGGCAAGAACGCCGAGCCGGGCCGGGTGATCTGGAACATCGAGACGACCGACGTCAAGGGAGAGTTCGACCGTCTGGTGGCGGCCGGGGCGATCGTGGTGCGTGAGCCGTACGACCCGGGCGAGGGGAGCGAGTACTCGATCTGCACGTTCGCCGATCCGGACGACAACTACTTCCAGCTCGTCAGCCCGATGGAGTGAGCGGGAACGCCTGCAACGGGGCCGGGGGAAGCACCCATGCCCAAGCGCAGCGCAGGACTCCTGCTGTATCGGCGGCGAGGCGGCGGCATCGAGGTGCTGCTGGTGCATCCCGGTGGCCCCTATTGGGCGAAGAGGGACGACGGCGCGTGGTCGGTGCCCAAGGGCGAGTACGCCGGCGACGAGGAGCCGTTCGAGGTGGCGATGCGCGAGTTCCGAGAGGAGCTCGGGACCGCGCCGCCCGAGATGGACACGGCCTTCTACCTGGGTGAGCGACGGCAGCCGAGCGGGAAGGTCGTGAACGTGTGGGCGGTCGAGGGCGACCTCGACGTCACGAACGTCGAGAGCAACTCGTTCGAGATGGAATGGCCGCCTCGGTCCGGCAGGACCGCCGAGTTCCCGGAGGTCGACCGCGCCGGCTGGTTCGACCCCGACGACGCCCGGCGGAAGCTGCTGCGCGGTCAGGTCCCGTTCATCGACCTGCTGATCGCCTCGCTGTCGGAGGCGGACCCTTCCTCGTCGTGATCGGGCGGGCGGCCTCGCCGAACGCCCGGACGCCCTGCTCCCACGTAGCGTCGAGATCCGCATCGGGAGGGAAACGGCCGTCGAGCTCCAGGATCGACATGCCATGGGCGAACGCCCAGACCGCGCGCGCCCGAGGTTCGCTGCCCGCCGCCGTGACCACGGGTTCGGCGGCCCACGCCTCGAGGCCCTCGGGCAACAGGTCGCGGCGCAGCTCGCCCTCGGTCACGAGCCGGTACAGGTGCGGATGCTCGAGCGCCCACGCGCGGTAGGCGCGACCGAGCGCGCGCAGCTGCGTCGTCGTAGAGGTCCCGCGGGGCAACGCGTCCATCGCGCCGTGCCCGGCTCCTCCGAACCCACGGAAGGCCTCGGCGATCAGCAGGGCCGTCAACTCATCCTTGTCGGCGACGTGCTTGTAGAGCGACGGCGCACGTATGCCGACCCGCTCCGCGAGCGAGCGCATCGTCAGCCCGTCGGGACCTTCCGCCTCGAGGAGGTCGAGGGCGGCCTCGACGAGCTGACGGCGGCGTCCCGACTCCCCGGCCTCGACGCCGTGGGCCGTCACATGCGGCTCCCGATCGCCTCGACCCGTTCGACCAGGGCGGCGTTCACGCGCTCGAACATGGCGACGGTGTCCACCTCGATCGAGCGTCTGAGGAAGGGCACCAGCAGACCGCGGAAACGCTCTGACTGCACGAACCGCACGCGGCCGGGCGCCTCCTCGTGGATCTCGAACCGATGCTCCCCGTCGAACAGCCCCGGCACGAACAGCCGCCCGAGCCACCGCAGCTCGCGTCCCGGTTCGGCCACGAGGACGGTCGGGCGCATCCGGATCGAACGGTCGCCCTTCAGCTTGAAACGGATGTCGAGCCTCGTGCCCTCCTCGGCGATGCCATCGACGGACACGAAGGCGGGGTTCCACTCCCGGTAGGCCTCGAAGTCGCTGAGCACCTTCCAGACCTGGTCGGGGGTCGCTTCCACCTGGATCTCGCTCCGGATCTCGTTCCTGGATCTCATCCCCACCGCTCCTCTCGTTCGTTGACTGCTCGTCAGCTAACACGGTTAGCCTCAGGCTAGGCTAACAACGTTAGCTCGTCAACCCGAAGCGAACGAGAGACCCTTGCCGCATGCAGCTCGAGGAGATCTGCCGCGCCTCGGCGGAGGTCGCGGCGACCCGCTCGCGACGGGCGAAGGTCGAGCGGCTCGCCTCGTGCCTCGCCGCGCTCACGCCGACGGAAGTCCCCATCGCCGTCGCGTATCTCTCGGGAGCGCTCCCGCACGGATCGATCGGCGTGGGCTGGGCGTCGATCAAGGACGTGCCCACGCCGGCCGCACCTCCGGGAACCCTCGACATCGCAGAGGTCGACGCGATCCTGTGCCGTGTGGGCTCTCTCTCGGGCCCGGGCTCCCAGGCCGCCAGGCGCGAGGCGCTCCACGACCTGTTCGAACGGGCCACCGACCCCGAGCAGCGGTTCCTGCGGGGTCTGCTCACGGGCGAGATCCGGCAGGGCGCGCTCGAGGGTGTGATGGTCGACTCCGTCGCCAAGGGGGCGGCAGTGCCGATCCGAGAGGTCCGCCGTGCGGCGATGCTGGCCGGCGATCTCGGGAAGGTGGCCGCCGCCGCGATCGAGGGTGGCAGGGAAGCCCTGTCACGCTTCCGGCTCTCGCCGATGACCCCCGTGCAACCGATGCTTGCCCAGACGGCGGACGATGTGCCGGCGGCGTTCGAACGCATCAGCCCCGCTGCCGTCGAGTGGAAGCTCGACGGCGTCCGCATCCAGATCCATCGGCTCGGGGACGAGATCCGCGTCTTCACCCGGAACCTCGCCGACGTGACGCCGCGCGTGCCCGAGATCGTCGAGGCCATCCGCGACGTGCCCCTCACAGCGGTCGTGCTCGACGCCGAGGCGATCGCCCTCCGTGGTGACGGACGACCTCACCCATTCGGAGTGACGATGAGCCGCTTCGGAAGCAGGACCCGCGGCGACCTCGAGCACCTTCGCGCCGAGTTGCCGTTGCGAGCGTTCGCGTTCGACGCGCTCCACGTGGACGGCGAGGATCTGCTCGACCTGCCGGCGTGGGAGCGGTTCGCCGCGGTCGGGGCTCGGCTCCCCGAGACGATCCGCGTGCCCCGGATCGTGACCGACGACGTCGGGGAAGCCGAGTCCTTCTTCGACGTCGCGCTCGCGCGGGGGCACGAGGGGGTGATGGTCAAGGCGCTCGACGCCGCGTACGAGGCAGGGCGTCGAGGCGCCGGCTGGCTGAAGGTCAAGCGAGCGCACACCCTCGATCTGGTCGTGCTGGCCGCCGAGTGGGGTCATGGCCGCCGACGAGGATGGCTCAGCAACCTGCATCTGGGCGCTCGAGACCCCGCCGACGGCGGGTTCGTGATGCTGGGGAAGACGTTCAAGGGCATGACCGACGAGACGCTGGCGTGGCAGACCGAGCAGCTGCAGCGCATCGAGACGCACCGCGAGGGCATCACGGTCTCCGTCCGGCCGGAGCTCGTGGTCGAGATCGCGTTCGACGGGGTGCAGCGAAGCTCCCGATACCCCGGGGGAGTGGCCCTGCGATTCGCACGGCTGAAGGGCTACCGGCCCGACAAGTCGCCCGGCGACGCCGACACGATCGACACCGTGAGGGCGATCCTTCAGCGCTCCGAGGGGTGAGGACCCGGCTCCTCAGGTCGTGGTCGTCTCCCACAACCCCATCACGTTGCCTTCCGGATCCTCGAAGTAGGCGAATGCACCCATGCCGGGGATCTCGGTCCTCGACGTCACCGTCTTGCCGCCGGCGGCTTCGATCTGCTGCAGGGCGCCGCCGATCTCGTCGACGTCGACCGTGATGACGGGGGCCGGCAGCCGATCGGACCGATCGAACAAGCCGCCGTTGATCGCCCCGGGCTCGGTCGGCAGCTGGGTCTGCTCGTCCACCGGCGTCGTCGTGACGATCGTGTATCCGGACTCGCCCATCGACATCGTCTGGAGCTGCCAGCCGAAGACCGAGCCGTAGAAGTCCTTGGCTCGTTCGACGTCGTCGGCCGGGATCTCGAAATGCACCACCTTGCGCATCTCCGTTCCTCCTTCCCGAGCATGCGCGACGACCGCGCTGCGCTCCATGTTCGTTGTGTGCTCACCGAAGCGCTACCCCGCCGTGACTTGAGTGCATTTCCTCGGCGACACACCGTGGCCCGAGACTCCCTCCTTCACCGCTGTACTTCCACCCGGCGTCATGCATCGGTGCCTCGGACATAGGCGAGGACCCCTTCGAGCGGACGAGGCACCTTGGACGGTTCCAGGGCCTCGACGAGGGCCGGAGCGGATCGGATCTTCCGGCCACGATAGGTGCCGAAGAAGCGCCGGAGCTGCTCCTCGGCGCTCCGGCCTCGCCACTCGACCTGCCGCTGGAAGGTCCGGAACGAACCGAGCTCTCCCTGCGCCTCGACCACCCGTTCCACTGCGGCGACGCCGAGGGAACGGATCAGCTCGTCCTCGAGGTCGTCGACGCACACGAAGAAGCCGAGTCGTTCCATGCCGTCGCGCGTCAGGCGGGAGCCCAGGCCGATCCGTTCGAGCCCGTCCCGGAAGTCCGCCTCCTGCGCAGCGTCACAGAGCCCCGCCAGCCGCACGTCGAGACCCCGAGGGCCGAACGTCTCCAGGAACCGCGTGATGTTCTTCGAGCCCCCGATCGACACGATCGACACCCCTTCGGCCTCGAGGTTCTGTCCTCGACGCTCGGCGAGCGCCTCGATCGCGCGCTGGTCACTGATCCCTTCGACGAGCGCGGCCGCGACGGTGGAACGCACGCTCACCTCGCCCGACGTCACGCCCATCTCGCCACCGTACCGGCGGTCCGGGCGTTCGGTCCGTCGAGGGCGCCCGTCGGTCAGACGCGGCGGCGGTAACGAGCGATCGCCAGCGGCGCGAACACCGCGACGATCGCGGCCAGCCAGATCAACGATTCGATCACCGGGCGAGCGACCGGACCGCCGAGCATCAGGCCTCGCGCGGCATCGATCGCCGCGGTGACCGGGTTCGCGTTGGCGATGGGCTGCAGCCACCCGGGCATGGTCTCGACGGGCACGAACGCAGAGCTCGCGAACGTGAGCGGCAGGATGATCATGAAGCCCCACGTGTTCACCGACTCCGTGCTACGAGCCGTGATGCCGATGAACGCCATCGGCCAGCACATCGAGAGCCCGAACGCCGTGACCAGCGCGAGCGCTCCCACCGCGCCGGCAGCACCGCCACCGAACCGGAACCCGAGCAACACCGCGAAGCCGGTGATGATCAGGACGCTCCAGATGATGCGCACGCCGTCGGCGAGGATGCGTCCGCCGATCACCGAGGATCGAGCCATCGGCAACGAGCGGAAGCGGTCGATCACCCCTCGCTGGAAGTCGGTGTTCAGCGCGAGCGCCGTCGTGAACGGCAAGAAGGCCACGGACTGCACGAGGATGCCGGGCAGCGCGAACTGCAGGTATTCCTTGCTCGACCCCGCGATCGCCCCGCCGAACACATAGACGAACAGCACGAGGAACATCAACGGCTGGATCGACATCTCCACGAGCTGTTCCGGCGTGGCCTTGATGTGCAGCAGGTTCCGACGGGCGATCGTCAGCGTGTTGCTGACCACGTTGCCATGCCCGACATCGACGCTCGCGGTGCTCATGCCGTTCTCCTCTCAGCGCTCTCTTCCACGCCGGCCTGGTCATCGAGCTCGTCGCCGTCGGCGACGTGCCCCGTCACGGCCAGGAAGACCTCGTCGAGGCTCGGCCGGCGAAGCGACAGATCGTCGACCGCGATGTCGGCCTCGTCGAGGCGACGGAACGCCTGGCCGATCGCCGAGCGATCGTCGATGCGGACCATCACCAGCTGCCCGTCGTTGTAGACGCCGTCGCCCTCTCGGTCGAAGCTCGAGAGGATGCCTTCGACCGCGGGCAGATCGGCCTGGTCGGCCGGCTGGGCCTGCAGGACGAGCCCGCCGACCCTGGTCTTCAGCTGCTGCGGCGTGCCGGCGGCGATCACGCGGCCGTGGTCGATCACGACGATCTCGTCGGCGAGGCGGTCGGCTTCCTCGAGGTACTGGGTGGTGAGGAGCACGGTCGTGCCGTCGGCGACGAGCGAGCGGATCATGGCCCACAGCTCCAACCGGCTGCGTGGGTCGAGGCCGGTGGTCGGTTCATCGAGGTACAGGTAGCGGGGCCGACCGACGAGGCTCGCCGCCAGATCGAGCCGCCGACGCATGCCACCCGAGTACGTCTTGACCAGCTTCGTCGCCGCGTCGGCCAGATCGAACGCCTCGAGCAACTCGGTCGCGCGCCGACGCGCCTCGCGGGGCCGCACCCCGAGCAACCGTCCGAGCATGAACAGGTTCTCGTTGCCGGACAGGAGCTCGTCGACCGCCGCGTACTGTCCGGTCAGTCCGATCAATGCGCGCACCTTCTCGGGGTTGCGCGCGACGTCGTACCCGCCGACCGCCGCTCGCCCCTCGTCGGGACGCAGCAGCGTGGACAACACGCGGATCGCCGTGGTCTTGCCGGCGCCGTTGGGCCCCAGCAGCCCGAACACGGTGCCCTCTCGGGCCACCATGTCGATGCCGCCGAGCGCTCGGGTGGTGCCGAAGCTCTTCGCGAGCCCTTCCGTCTCGATCGCAGATGTCACTCGATCTCCCCCTTCTTCGATGCGGAACGGGAACGAACCGCGGTGCATGAACGATCATGCTGCGGTGAAGTGGTCACCCTCTGGCCAGTTTCTGTGAGAACCTCGAACCCGTGCGTGCGGATCGTCTCGTCGCGGCCTTGCTCGTCCTGCAGGCGCGGGGGCGGGTCACCGCGGGCGAGCTCGCCGAGGAGCTCGAGATCTCCGAGCGCACGGCCCGCCGCGACCTCGAGGCGCTCGCGATGGCCGGTATCCCCGTCTATTCCCAAGCAGGACGGGGCGGCGGATGGTCGCTCGTCGGAGGCGCCCGAACCGATCTCAGCGGGTTGACGGCCGCCGAGGCGCGGACCTTGTTCCTCGTGGCCGGACCGTCGGCAGCGGCGACCCCACCGGTCAAGGCGGCCCTTCGCAAGCTCGTCAGCGCCCTTCCCGAGCCGTTGCGTGCCGAGGCGGAATCGGCGGCCTCCGCCATCGTGCTCGACCCGGACAGATGGGACCGGGCGAGCCGGCCCGAGCCCGAACACCTCGACGTGCTGCAGCGCGCGGTCGTCGATTCGGTGCAGGTGCGGTTGCGCTACGCGGGCCGTGATCGCCCCGAGACCGAGCGGCTGGTGCATCCGCTGGGCCTCGTGGCCAAGGCGTCGGTCTGGTACCTGGTCGCCGACACCGATGCCGGCCTGCGCACGTTCCGCCTCAGCCGCGTGCGCGGCGTCGAGGTCACCGACGAACCCGCCGAGCGCCCCGAGGGCTTCGACCTCGCCGAGACGTGGAAGACGATCGTGGACCGCATCGACGAACGGCGCGAGTGGTTCGAGGCCTCCGCGCTCGTCGACCCCGCGGCCGTCCGGTGGCTGCGAGCCTCGTTCGGCAACCGCTGCACGGTGGGGAAGGCTGGCCGCGACGGACGGGTCGGATGCGAGCTCAGGAGTTGGTCTGCGCACACGCTCGCGTCGGAGCTGGCGTCGTTCGGCGCCCGGGTCGAGGTCGTGTCGCCCGACGAGGTGCGCGACGAGCTCGCAAGCCTGGGAGCTGCGTTGATCGACCGCTACGGCCATCCCGCAGCGGCGCCTCACCCATAGCCCGTCGCCCCGTCGCGCACGTCGTGCTCCATCCATCACCCACCAACGACCGACCTGGACCGCGGAACTCATCGCCGAACGCTGCGAAAGGGCGCCATGATGTCTGCATGCCTCACGTCGGCCGGGCACCCGGCCATGCCGGGATCGCGGCGCGCGGCCACCTCGAGCTCCCCCGAAGCAACCCCGTCTGGCGCACGGCCCCGACGGTGCTGCTGCGCTTCCGCTCCTTGTTCGCGGCGCTGGCCGTGGGGGTGTTCCTCGTCTCGGTCGTCGCCGCGGCGTATCCGCTGTTCCTGTCAGCGTCGGAGAACGACCTCCTGGCCTCGGCGATCGCCGATCCGACGATCACCCGCTACGGCATGGGCGTCGCGTACGGGGCGACCGATCAGGAGCTGTCACCGGACCCCGGAGATCGCACGAGCTGGGAACGTCGGGAGGAGGCGTTCTCCGAGGAGGTCGCCGTCAGCGAGGCGCTCGATGCCTCCCAGGTCGCCATCTTCGGCGGCGTCGTGTCGGTGACCGATGCCTCCGGGACCCCACCCGAGACCGGCATCGTCGTGGGACGCCTGTTCGCGGGCACCGATGCCCTCGACCACGTACAGGTGCTGGACGGCTCCGATGGGCCCGGCCTCTGGCTGCCCGACAACGTCGCGACGCCGCTCGGCGTCGGGCCGGGCGATGAGATCGTGCTGCACGTGGGTCGAAAGGAGGCGGCCGCGTCGATCGACGGCGTCTACGCCAGCCTGTACACGCAGCCTCGACAGGGGTACTGGCGCCACTGGAACCTCGACATCTACCCGTGCCCGGAGATCACGTGCTCGACCCCGCCACAGTTCATCCTGGCCGATCACGATCAGCTCGTCGACATCTCCGAACGCCTCGGGGTGCGGAGGGCCGCGTTCGCCTGGCAGGCCCCCGTGTCCGTGGACCCGCCGCTCACGCTGGCGCGAGCTCGCGAGCTCGCGGCGTTCACCGACTCGCTCGAGCGCGAGATGAGCCCCGGCGGCTCGGGGTACCGGCTCTTCCACTGCTGCGGGACGACCTACACCCCACACGGGACGGTCGAGGTCACGTTCTCGGGCAACGCTGCGCTCGTCGTCGGCGAGGTGGAACAGCGGATCGCCTCGGTCCAGGGGCCGATGACGGTACTGCTGATCGCCGGCCTCGCGATCGCGCTCGCCGTGGTGGCGGCGGCCGCGGTCTTCGTCGTCGCCGGACGACGCGTCGAGTCCGGGGTGCTCACGATCCGTGGGTGGGGCCCGGTCGCGTTCGGCGCGAAGACCGCCCTCGAGACGACGCTGCCCGCGGTGATCGGCGGAGCGATCGGGTTCGCCACGGCGACCCTGCTGGTGGCAACGGTCGGTCCCGACGCGCCGATCGACCCGTCCGTCCGGTCGGTGGCGATGGCCGCCTCCGTGGCCGGCACGGTCACGGCGTTGGTCGTGGTCGCCATCGTGTCGGGCGTCGCGTTCGTCGCGCGACACGAGCATCGGCACCGAGTGAGCCGAGCGTTGGCCGCCGTTCCCTGGGAGCTCGCGGCCCTCGCCGCAGCATGGGTGCTCGCGAGGCGGTTGTCCCACGGCGGGGTCGAGCAGATCGGTGGGATCGAGCGGCCTCGGCCCGCCGTGTTCCTCTTCCCGCTGATGCTCGCCCTCGCGGCGGCCATCGTGGGCGCGCGGATCGCCCGCCTCGCACTGACATGGTCCCGACGGGTGCGTCCGAGCATCGGCGCCGGCGCGACGTGGCTCGCGATCCGCAGGCTCCGATCGGCCCCGGGCCTGACATCCCTCCTGCTCGTCGCGGGGATCCTCAGCCTCACGATCGCGACGGCCGCCCTCGCGACGGTCGCGTCGCTGCGGACCACCGTGCGATCGAAGGCCGAGGTGTTCGTCGGCAGCCAGGTGCAGGTGCGGGTCGAGGGACCGGCGGAGATCACCGCCGAGTTCCACTTCCCGCTCACCACCGTCACCAGGCTGCACGATGCAGGGACGCTCGACGACACCGACACGAGCTTCGACCTGCTCGCGATCGACCCGGCGACGTTCGCGGGCGCCGCGTCCTGGAACGACGCGTTCTCCGACACGCCGCTCGACACGCTCCTGGAACGGCTGGCCGAGCGCGGAACCGGCGCCGCCCCCGTGGTGGTTGCGAACGGCGATGGCCTCGCTCCGACGACGATGGAGATCGCGCGCCACTCCGTTCCCCTGCAGGTGGTGGGGCAGGCGGCGGCCTTCCCCGGAGCGTCGTCGGATCGACGACCGCTCCTCGTGGTGGATCGAGCCGCCCTCGCCGACGCCTTCCGCGGCCTCCCCGATCCGCTCCTCGTTCCGAGGGCGACAAGTGAGGTGTGGATCGACGGTCCTCCCGACGACGTGCAGCCACGGCTGCGGGATCTCGGCATCCGACCGTTGCTGGTGATCACGGCCGACGAGGTGCAGGACATCCCGTTCATCGATGCGGTCGTGCAGACGTTCCTGGTGCTCCAGGTCCTCGGGTACTCGGCCGTCGTGCTGCTGCTGGTCGTCGGGGTCGTGTACCTGCACGCGCGGCAGCGCGGCCGTGCGGTGGCGACCACGCTCTCCGATCGCATGGGGATGGCGCGTTCCACCATGCGGGCCGCGTCGATCCTGGAGCTGGGGGTGCTGCTGCTCGCATCGCTCCTGGTAGGCACGTTCACAGGTGCGATCGCGACCGGGGTGATCGTGCCGAGCATCGACCCCCTGCCCACGATCCCGCCCGAACCGCTCCTGGCGTTCCCGTTCGCGGCGATCGTAGCGACCGTGCTCTGCCTCTCGCTCGCCGCCTTCGTCGGCGGCGCCGCGGCCGACCGGGGGGCGCGGCACGTCTCGACCGGGGAGGTGATGCGCGTTGCCGAATGACAGCGCCGCCGTGCGGTTGCACGCCGTCGTACGAACCTACCGGACGCCCACGGGTGAGGTGCGCGCGCTCCGCGACGTGTCGGCCGACCTGCCCGCCGGCGTCGTCTCCGCCGTGGTCGGTCCCTCGGGAAGCGGGAAATCCTCGCTGCTGCGACTGGTCGCCGGTCTCGACCGGCCGACCGAGGGCTCCGTGCGGGTCCACGGAACGGAGCTCGGGGGAGCCTCGTCGAGAGCACGCCGCCGGGCACGACGATCGACGGTCGGGTACGTGTTCCAACGGCCGTCGGACAACCTCGTCCCACACCTCACCGTGGCCGACCATCTGCGGTTGGCCTCGCGCGCCGGCGATCTCACGGACCACGACGTGCTGAGCACGGCCGACGAGCTCGGTCTCACTCCCCGGCTCTCGCACCGGCCCGACGAGCTGTCCGGGGGGGAGCAACAGCGCGCGGCCGTGGCCCAGGCGCTCGCGTCGGGTGCCACCGTGATCGTGGCCGACGAACCGACGGCGGAGCTGGACTCCGATGCGGCCGACATGGTGCTCGGCCGGATCGCCGCCCTGGCAACACGCGGGGTCACGTTCGTCCTAGCCACCCACGATCCCTCCGTGATGGCGATCGCCGAGCACCGACTCGAACTGGAGCACGGAGCCGTCGCCGGCGCGGTGCCATCGGGCACGCAGCCGACCGACCAGCTCGACCGACCCCTGCGATGGCCCTCGGACGTGGAGCCGATCGGACCGTGGCTCGACGACGACGGCCCCGCGCTTCGACTCGACGGGGTCACGAAGACCTTCGGCAGCTCCGCCGATGCGGTCCGTGCCGTGGACGGGGCCGGTCTCGAGGCGCGTCCGGGCGAGGCGATCGCGCTCGTGGGTCGCTCCGGCTCGGGCAAGACCACGTTGCTCAACATCGCCGCCGGCTGGGAACGGCCCGATTCAGGAACGGTTCTGCGCCCCGGAGGCCCCGCCCCCGGCTGGTCGGACGTCGCCGTCGTCCCCCAGCATCTCGGGTTGATGGACGAGCTGAGCATCCGCGAGAACGTCGAGTACCCTGCTCGGCTGGACGGAAGCCTCGAAGAGCGAGGCGACCTCATCGACGATCTGCTGGAGCGGCTGGGGCTCTCGGCGATCCAACTGCGGTCGCCTCGGGAGAGCTCGCTCGGGGAACAGCAACGAACCGCCGTCGCTCGGGCGGTCGTGCTCGGTCCCGCGCTGATCGTCGCCGACGAGCCGACGGCTCACCAGGACGCGGGTTGGACGATCGCCGTGCTGCGCACCCTCACCGACGCGACGACGATCGGAGGGTGCTGCCTGATCGCCACCCACGACGCGACCGTCCTCGGCTCGGTCGACCGAACGATCGGCATCGCCGACGGACGCCTGTCGCAGGCGTGACGATCGGACCCCCCACGACCGGGTGCTACGCACATGAGGCGTTACCTGCCAAGGTCGAACACTGGTTGACGGACACCGACCCGGCAGCGATACTCCGATCATGACGACCGAGGTCAGGAACCCCAGTGAGGCGCCGGGCGAGCTCGACCTGGTCCGCCGGTTCGTGAACACCCTCGACATCGAGGAGGGGACCGACGACCTGAGCACGCCCGCAGAGGCGAAGGCCTGGCTCGAAGGGGAAGGGTGGCGGACGCGGGTCGGGGAGCGCGAGCTGCGTGAGCTCGTGTCGTTCCGTGAGGCGGTGCGGGACTTCGTCGGATCACGGGGCACCGAGGGCGACGAGGACGCGGTCGCGGCGATCGACTCGATCGCCCGCCGATACCCCCTCGTCGTCAGCTTCGCCTCGTCCGAGGTGTTGTTCCCGCCCTCGAACGGGGTGCCGGGATTCATCGAGCGGGTCCTGGGTCTCGTGGCGGCCGCGGAGATCGACGGGTCCTGGGACCGCATGAAGACCTGTGCGAACCATGGGTGCCGTTGGCTCTTCTTCGACCACTCGAGGAATCGCTCCCGAACCTGGTGCACGATGGACCTCTGCGGCAGTCAGGCGAAGATGCGCGCGTACCGCAACCGCCAGGCCGCCCGCGCGAGCCTGTAGGCCCGTACCGTCCGTGCCCTCGACCTCCTGCAGTTGACCTCGTTCATCGCTCCTTGGGCTTGACGAGGTGAGGATGGCTGTTCTATAACCTTCTCGTTCTAGAAAGGGGAGGTTATACATGGCGACGGCGCAGGCCGAGCTCGATCAGGTCTTCGGAGCGCTGGCCGACCCCACACGCCGTGCGATCCTCACGCGGCTGACCGAGGGCGACGCGAGCGTGGCGCAGCTCACCGCGCCGTTCACGGTGACCCAGCCTGCGATCTCCCGCCACCTCAAGGTGCTCGAGCGTGCCGGGCTGATCTCGCGGAGCCGCAAGGCGACGGTGCGCCTCAGTCACCTCGAAGCCGAACCCCTCCGCCAGGCCACCACATGGCTCGCGGACTATCGGGAATATTGGGAGGTGAGCTACGAGCGTCTCGACGCGCTGCTCGCGGCCCTGCAAGAGAGCAACCGCACGGACACGAACGGGTCCTCGACGGGAAGGAGCACGTCATGACCGAGTTGAAGGTGACCGCGGAGCAGGGCGTTCCGCAGGTCCTGACCGAGCGTGAGTTCGACGCGCCACGCGAGCTCGTCTATCGCGCGTTCACCGAGCCAGAGCTGCTCGCGCAGTGGCTCGGGCCGCACGGCTACACGATGAAGGTCGACCGATACGACCTGCGAGACGGCGGCACGTGGCGATACACCCACACCGACCCGGAAGGCAACGAGTACGCCTTCCACGGTGTCTTCCACGGCGATCCGCTGCCCGACCGACTCGTGCAAACCTTCGAGTTCGAGGGTGCACCCGGTCATGTCTCCATGGACACCGTGTTGCTCGAAGACCACGACGGAAGCACGATCGTGCGGACGAACACCGTCTTCCAGTCGGTGGAAGCCCGCGACGCGATGGTCGAGGGTGGCATGGCCGTCGGCATGAGCGAGGGCTATGAACAGCTGGACGAACTGCTGAACACGTCGCTGAAGCCCCGGCACTGACGAGAGAAGGAACCGACCGACGGAAGGGATGCACAGATGACCCAGATCGAGCAGAAGATCACCCCGTTCCTCTGGTTCGACACCGAGGCCGAGGAAGCCGCGAGCTTCTACGTCTCGTTGTTCGATGACTCCGAGGTCGTCGCCGTGGCGCGTTACCCGGACGGCGTTCCCGGCCGCAACGCCGGCGACGCGATGACCGTCAACTTCCGGCTCGCGGGCCAGGGGTTCACCGCCCTCAACGGCGGACCGGAGTTCTCCTTCACCGAGGCGATCTCGCTGTACGTGCACTGCACGGATCAGGAGGAGGTCGACCGCCTGTGGGACCGGCTCATCGATGGCGGCGGCGAACCGAGCCAGTGCGGCTGGCTCAAGGACCGGTTCGGCCTGAGCTGGCAGATCGTCCCCGACCGGCTCGGCGAGCTGCTGGGTGACGACGATCCCGCACGGGCGAACGCGGCGATGCAGGCGATGCTGCAGATGCAGAAGATCGAGGTCAAGGCCCTGGAAGACGCGGCGAACGCGGCCTGAGCCACGGGAAGGAGCGCGATCGTGGACATGAAGCTCGAGCTGCTGCCGATCCCCGTCGACGACGTCGAACGGGCGAAGGCCTTCTACAGCGAACAGGTCGGCTTCACCGTCGACCTTGACCATGCTCCGAACGACGAGATGCGGATGGTGCAGCTCACGCCCCCGGGATCCGACTGCTCGATCATGGTCGGCATGGGAACGATCGACACGGAGCCGGGGTCGGTGCAGGGCGTGCAGCTGGTCGTCGACGACATCGACGCCGTCCGCGACCGGCTCGCTGAGCGAGGGGTCGAGATCAGTCCCGTTCGCCACTTCGAGAACGGCGAGTGGATCGACGGCAAGGGCGGCCGATGGAACTCGTTCGCGTTCTTCGACGACCCGGACGGCAACGGCTGGGTCCTGCAGGAGCGCCCGGCGGACGGGTCGTCGAGCTCGTGAAGGGGGCGCATCGCCGAGAGCGCCTGAGGCACCTGCTCCCCAGGTGGTAGGCGGGAACACTCCGCTCGTGCGACGTCGACGGTCATCGGACACGCCACCATGGAGGTGTCCGACCGGAGGAGGTGCATCGAGATGTTGATGACATGGGGCAACGCCGGCGGCGGGCCTTGGTTCCTGATCTTCCCGTTGCTGTGGATCGCCGTCGTCGTCTTCGCGATCTTCGCGTTCCGCGGGGGATGGCGCCGGCAGCACGACCACTCGCACGGGCCGCCTTCGGCCGAGGCGATCCTCGGCGAACGCTTCGCGCGAGGCGAGATCTCGGCCGACGAGTACCGGGAACGGCTCGGGGTGCTGCAGCGGGGCGACTGATCAGGATCGGTCGCGCCGGCCCGGGGCGACCAGGCCCGACTCGTAGGCCATGACCACGAGCTGGGCCCGGTCCCGGGCTCCGAGCTTCACCATCGCGCGGCTCACGTGCGTCTTCGCGGTCGCCGGGCTCACGAACAACCGCTTCGCGATCTCGTCGTTCGACAGACCTTCGGCAACGAGCGACATCACCTCGCGTTCACGATCCGTCAGGCGCTCGAGATCACCCGACGGGCGGGGTTCCTTGGTGCGCGCCGCGAACTCCTCGATGAGGCTCCTCGTGACCGTCGGCGACAGCAGGGCGTCGCCCCCGGCGACCACGCGCACCGCCTGGATCAACTCGTTCGGTTCGGTGTCCTTGACCAGGAACCCGCTCGCCCCCGAGCGGATCGCCTCGAAGACGTACTCGTCGAGGCCGAACGTCGTGAGGATCACGACCTTGGTGTCGCCGAGGCGATCGTCCGACACGATCTGCCGGGTCGCAGCGAGGCCGTCGATCTTCGGCATGCGGATGTCCATCAGCACCACGTCGGGCGCCAGCTCGATCGCCCGGCGCAGAGCCTCGTCGCCGTCACCGGCCTCACCGACGACCTCGATGTCGTCCTGGGCGTCGAGCAGCGCCCTGAAGCCCGCCCGCACGAGCCCCTGATCGTCGGCGAGCAGCACGCCGATCATGACGCCGCCGCGTCCGTCACCGTGAACAGCCGCCAACGGTCCGGCACGCCCCTCAGCGAGTGTTCACCACGGTCGGCGAAGGTGATGCCCGAGCCGGCGACGAGGTCCCGCACGGTGCTCGACGCGACGACATCGCCCGGCTCGGCCGACCCGAGCACTCGCGAGCCGATGTGGACGGCGATACCCCCCACGTCGTCGCCCCGAAGCTCGACCTCGCCGGCGTGTAGCCCGATGCGCACCTGGACCCCCTCGGAGGCGAGCGCGTCGCGGATCGACACCGCGCACCGGATCGCGCGCGCCGGCGCATCGAACAGCGCAAGGAACCCGTCGCCGGTCGTCTTGACCTCCCGGCCTCCATGCATCTCGAGCTCACGCCGGATCAGCGCGTCGTGTCGGTCGAGCACGTCGCGCCACCCACGGTCGCCGGCTTCAACCGCACGTTCGGTCGACGAGACGATGTCGCTGAACATCACGGTCGCGAGCACACGATCCGACGCCGATCCGGCCGGCAGGGTCGCCTCCCCCCCGTCGGCGATCGCCTCGATCACCTGCTTCGCGACGCGCGGCGAGAGCGACGCCCCGCCGCGTGCGATCGCCCTGACCCCTTGCACGAGCTCGGCAGGTTCGGTGTCCTTGAGCAGGAATCCGCTCGCGCCCACCCGCAGGGCTTCGAAGACGTACTCGTCGAGGTCGAACGTCGTGAGGATCACGATGCGGGTGCGATCGAGACGCTCGTCGGCGACGATGCGACGGGTGGCCTCGAGCCCGTCGACGCCCGGCATGCGGATGTCCATCAGCACCACATCGGGCGTGAGCTCGGACGCCTTGCGCACGGCCGCGTCGCCGTCGTCGGCCTCGCCGACCACCTCGATGTCGTCCTGGGCGTCGAGGAGCACACGGAACCCGGCCCGAACCAGTGCCTGGTCGTCGGCGAGCAGCACCGTGATCATCGGGCGCCCTCCAGCGGAAGCCTGGCCCGCACGCGGAACCCACCGCCGGGCTTGGGGCCGGCCTCGAGATCGCCACCCAGCGCAGCAGCGCGTTCGCGCATGCCGAGCACACCCTTCCCGGTGCCGGGCGTCGTGGCCGTGGAGATCCCGTTCCCGTCGTCGTCGACCTCCACCGTGAGGGCATCGTTCCCGTAGCCCAGGCGCACCGTGGCGCTCGCCTGCCCCGCGTGGCGGGCGACGTTGGTGAGCGCCTCCTGCACGATGCGGAACGCGGCCACGTCGACCCCGAACGGCAGCGGGTGCACGTCGCCGTCGGTCTCTGTGCGAACCTCGATGCCCGCTGCGGCGGCCTGCGTGACCAGGTCGTCGATGCGATCCAGCGACGAGGTCGGCGTGCGCGGCGCCCGCTCCCCCTGCTGGCGCAGGATCTCGAGCACCGACCGGAGCTCGGTCAAGGCCTCTCCGCTCGACTGCTTGATCGCCGTGAGCGACCCACGCACCGGCTCGGGCAGTTCCTCGTTCACGTGCAACGCCACTCCGGCCTGCACGCTGATCAACGAGAGATGGTGACCCAGCGCGTCGTGCAGCTCACGAGCGATGCGCAGGCGCTCTTCGGTGGCCCGCGCCCGGGCCTCCTCCTCGTGCACGCGGAGTGCCTCCGCCGCTCGCTCGCGCCTGATTCGGATGAACTCCGCGGCGCCCAGCAGCACGAGCAGCCACGCGGCGAGCGCGACGAGGGCGCCGAGCGACGGGGCTGCACGGTCCCGCAGCAGGCGGTCGATCCACGGGAACACCAGGAAGCCGGCCACGGCGAACCCCGCCGCGACGATGCCCTTCCCGCGGATCACGGCGCTGAAGTACGCGATGATCAGCGGGATCCAGATCGGACCCTGCGCGTACCCGAGGCCCAGGTAAGCGAAGGTCGCGACGAAGACGACCGCCAACGTCGCGACCGGGTGACGTCGCCGCGCGGTGAGCGCCCCCGCGGCGACGAGCAGGATCGCGACAGCTACAGCGTCGAAGGGTCGGCGCTCGGGCTGACCTTGCGATGCGAAATACGTGCCGATCGTGATGAAGACGGCGACACCGACGCTGAGCGCCCCGTCGATCCACAGGCTCGTGCGTGCAGCCGGTGGAAAGTGCGAGATCGGTTCTCTCGCCGACATGCTTGGAGCGTAGGTCGGGCCGGAAGGAAGCGTCATCGCCCCCGGGGAGCGGTCCGGTCTACGCCCGCCGGCGTAGGCGGGCTCGGCCCCCTCGACTCGGCCCCCTCGATGAGTTCTCGCTCGCCGATCGGTCTTGTGTGCAGGGATGACGACCACCTTCAGGCTGGACGGGCCCGTGGACCGGGCCGAGATCCCCGCGCTGTGCGAGCGCTTGCGCACCGTGCTCGCGCGCGAGGGCGCGGGACCGGTGGTCTTCGACATCAGCTCGCTCGAGGGGCCCGACGCCGCGACCGTCGAAGCGTTGGCCAGGTTGCAGCTCACGGCGTTGCGGTCGGGGCGGCGGATCCGCCTGCGCAGCGCGTGCTGCGAGCTCCAGGACCTGCTCGCGCTCGTGGGGCTCGTCGAGCTCCTGCCGGTCGTCGAGCCGGCAGGTCGGTCACGCGTCGAGCCGCTCCGGCTGACCGAACAGCGGGAAGAGCTCCGCGGTGTCGAGGAAGAACGTGATCCCGGAGATCCGGCCGCCTGAGAGCTCGAGGACCTGGAGCGACCAGGGTTCGAACCCGCCGCCGGGCGCCGGCTTGTATTGAGCGAACGCCGGCGAGCCGTTGGCCTCGACCGGCACCAGCCTCGACCCGCGGCACGCGATGCCCGGTCCGAGGCACCACGTGCGGATGTCGTCGTGGGTCTGCAGCCAGAGCCGGTAGGGAGGCATCGACCAGGAAGCGTCATCGCGGAGCAGCGACGTGAGCGCATCCATGTCGTAGCGCTCGAACGCGTCGACGTAGCGGTCGAGCAGCGAACGCTGGTCGTCGTCGAGCGGGCGAAGCGACTCGCCGTCGGCGGCGTCGGCGCTCTCGAGGGTGGCGTGGGCGCGCTGCAGCGCGCTGTTGACCGACGCGACCGTGGTGTCGAGCAGCTCCGCGACCTCCGATGCCTTCCAGCGGAAGACGTCACGCAACACGAGCACCGCTCGCTGCTTCGGGGGCAGATGCTGCAGGGCGGCCATGAAGGCGAGCCGGATCGTCTCACGGGCCTCGGCCACCTCGGCCGGGTCGCCGTCGGGGTGGACCACGCGGCCGTCGGGGATCGGCATGATCCACGTGGCCTCGGGCATCGCGTCGCCCATCAGCGAGACGTCGGCGACCTGCGCGGGCCCGAGGTCCATCGGGCGGGCCCGGCGCTCCTTCCCGCCGAGCATGTCGAGGCAGACGTTCGTCGCGATGCGGTAGAGCCACGAGCGGAGCGACGAGCGCCCCTCGAAGCTATCGTGGGCCCGCCACGCGCGCAGCATCGTCTCCTGCACGGCGTCCTCGGTCTCGAACGCGGAACCGAGCATGCGGTAGGCGTACGCGGTCAGCTCGCGCCGATACTGCTCGAGGCCGAGCTCCAGGTCGTCGGGCGCACGAACCATGCCCTCCACCCTACGACCGATCGACGACAGCTCCTGGCTCGCGAAGATGGCTCAGACCCCGGCTGCTAAGTGGGCGATCTCCCAGATGTGCCCTCCCGGGTCCTGGAAGCTCGCGGTTCGGATCCCCCAGGGCCGGTCCATCGGTCCGTTCAACAGCTCGACGCCACGCTCCTTCAGCTCGGCGCACGTGACGTCGACGTCCTCGACGCCGAGCGTGAACTGGAACCGAACCCCTGAATCGCGCTTCCTGACGATGGCCGGCTCGATCAGCTCGGGTGCCCCGCTCACCGCCAGCAGGTTGACGAGCGTCTCTCCGAACCGGAAGACGGCGGAATCGTGGTTCTCGAACTCGACGGCGAGATCGAACACCTGCTGGTAGAAGCGCTTCGAAGCCTCCAGGTCCTCCGTGAACAACGTGACCGCGGCGATCGAGCCCGGCCACGCTTTCGGTTCGGTGCTCATCGACATGCTCCCCTCCTGCTCGTCCGTCCATCGGCCCGAGGTGCCTCTGGACGCCATTCAGACCCGTCGGAGCGAGCAGACTCATCGGTCGCCCGTCGTTTGACCTTCTCCACTCCGACGCCCTAGGGTCCCGCCCATGTCCCCCCGACGGATCGCCTCATTGTCCTCGCTCGTCCTCTCGGCGCTCATCCTCGCGGCCCTCCCCGCTCGAGCGGGGACTCCGCCGGGTGGCCGGCCCCTCCAGCGCGCGATCGACCACCTCACCGAACGTCCCGAGGGACCGCCGGGCGCGATCGTCGTCGTACAGCGCGGGTCGCGCCTCAGGGTCTTCCGGGCGGGTGTCGCGAACGTGCGCACGGGCAGGCCGATGCAACCCTGGAAGCACATGCGCATCGCCAGCACCGCCAAGGCCTATAGCGGCGGCGTCGCGCTCTCGCTGGTGGACCGGGGACTCCTCTCCCTCGACGACACGATCGCCGAGCTGCTTCCCTGGGCTCCGGACGCATGGGGCGAGGTCACGCTCGGCCAGGCCCTGCACCACACCAGCGGGATCCCCGACTTCTCGATGAGCCAGGCGTTCCTGGACCACCTGCTCGCCAACCTCGACGATCCGGTCGAGCCCAGGCAGCTGCTCGGGTTCGTCGCCGACGAGGACCTGGAGTTCGAACCCGGCACCGAGTATCGCTACTCGAACTCCGACAACGTCGTCGTCGCGCTCATGGCGGCGAAGGTCACCGGTCATCGCTACGAGCGCGTGCTGCGCGACGAGGCCCTGCGGCCGCTTCGGCTCCGCGACACGAGCCTGCCCAGCGGCGTCGAGATGCCGCGGCCGTACATCCGCGGATACGACTTCGACGACCAGGGCGTTCCCGAAGACGTGAGCGAGCTGTTCGCGGCCGGCTATGCATGGGCATCGGGCGGCATCGTGTCGACGCCGTTCGAGCAGAACCGGTTCATCCGCGCGTACGTGGGACGTGAGCTGTTCGGCGCCCCCACCCGAGCCGAGCAGTTCGTCTTCATCCCGGGCGGCTCCTCGGAGCCGCCGGGACCCGGGCGCAACGCCGCCGGGCTCGCGATCTTCCGGTACCGCACCCGCTGCGGCACGATGTTCGGTCACACCGGCAACACGGCCGGCTACACGCAGTTCTTCGCCGGGTCACGGAGCGGCCGTCGCTCGGTCGTGGTGGCGGTCAACCGGCAGACCACGCCGACGACAGCGCCCGAGGTCTTCCGGGAGCTGCGACGGGTCTACACGCTCGCCGTGTGCACGCTGAACTCGGACCGGCGCTAGCCGGGTCCCGCGCACACCTCACCGCAGCGAGGCGGCCGGCACCTGCTTCCTCGGATCGACGAATGGGATCGCGGCGGTCGTGCCGACGAGGTGGCCGTGCTGGGACTCGACGTCGAGCCGGGTGCCGGGATCCGAGAGCTCGACCGGGACCCACACGTAGCCGATGTTCCGCTCGAGACGCGGCGACCAGACCGCGTCGGTGACGCGACCGACCTCCTTCCCGTCGTGGAAGACGGGCCAGAAGTCGGCGGGATCGATCTCGAACCCGCCCTCGGCTTCGAGCTCGATGCCCACGAGCTTGTCCCTGACGCCCTCGACGCGGATGCGCTCGAGAGCGTCCTTGCCGATGTAGTCCTGGGGCTGTTCCTCGACGAGCCGCTCGAGACCCATGACCTGGAACGGATTGTGCTCGATCGTCATGTCGGAGCCGAGGTTCATCATGCCGGCCTCGATGCGCTTGGCCATGCTCGGCGCGGCGACACGGATGCCGAACTCCTCCCCCGCTGCGAGCACGGCTTCCCAGAGCGCGTCGCCATGGGAGAAGTCCAGGCAGTTCACCTCGAACCCGGGCGCCGCGGTGAATCCGGTGCGGCTGATCACGACCGGCATGCCGTCGATCTCGAAACGATCGCACCAGTAGTAGCGCAGCTCGTAGATCGCGGAGCCGACGAGCTTCTCGAGCGTCTTCGCCGACGACGGGCCCTGCACCTGCATCGGGTACACGTCAGGGTGGAAGACGTTGACGTCGAGGCCGAGCCCCGTGGCGACGCCGAGCGCGTACAGGCCGGCGTCGGAGTCGGCGCACTGCATCCACCATCGGCCCTCGTCGACGTGCAGCAGCACCGGGTCGTTCACGATGCCGCCGTCGTGGGCGGTGACCAGCATATACTTGGCCTGCTTCACCTCGCACCTCGTGAGGTCGCGGCAGGTCAGCATGTCGATCAAGCGGTCCGCATCGGGACCGCTGACCTCGATCGTCCACTCCGCGCCCACGTCCCAGACCACGACCCCGGAAAGCAGCAGCTCGTACTCGACGTTCGGGTCGTCGTAGTAGCCGGGGAGCAACGTGTGGTTGTACACGTCGTAGGCCTTGCACCCGGCTCGCACCGTGGCCTCGAAGTACGGCGACCGCCGATACCAGGGCCCCGGGAACAACGTCGTCTCGGTCAGGAAGCGCTCCGCGCCCATCGATCCCTCCATCTCGCTCGATCGGTGGGTTCTACTACGTCGGACCGTCCATGCGTTACCCGGGAGCGGCCGATGGGTTGAGCGCTCTCGCAGGTGGGGACGAAGATGGGGTCATGTCTCGCCCTCCCGAGCCTGCCTCGGTCTCCCCCGTGTTGATCGGCATCGCGCTCGCGGCGCCCTTGATCGGACTGGCGCTGCTGCTCGGCTTCCCGTCGCTCGACCTGCGATGGGAGCACCACCCGTCACACTTCTGGCTGGTGTCGGGGGTCGCCGCCGTGAACGTCGTCCTGGGGGTGCTGGTGAGCGAGGCCGCTCGTCAGCGCCGGGACGTCCGGCTGTTCCTGGTGTCCATGGTGTTGCTCACGAGCGCCGGGTTCCTGGCACTCCATGCGCTCGCCACGCCCGGCGTGGTGCTGGCCGGACCGAACGGCGGGTTCGCGCTCGCCACGCCCGTCGGGCTGCTGATCGCCTCCGGGTTCGCGGCGGTCTCCGCGCTGGACCTCGAGGCACACGAGGCGTCGCTGCTGCGGCTGCAACGGCCGATCCGCATCGGGCTGCTGATCGTGATCGTCGCGTGGGCCGCAGCGTCGCTGTTCGAGGTCGGGTTCATGCGTCGCGTCTTCGAGACGGAGCGTGCCCCTTGGCTGCTCGCGGTCCTGCCCCTGGGCGTCGCGGCGTACGCGTTCGCGGCATGGCGGTACGTGGGCATCTATCGTGCTCGCCGGCGGCCGCTCCCGCTCGTGATCGCGATGTCGTTCGTGCTCCTCGCCGAGGCGTTGCTCGTGGTCGCGCTCAGCCGAGGCTGGCATCTCTCGTGGTGGGAGTGGCACGTGCTGATGGCGGGGGCCTTCGCCGCGATCCTGCTCGCGGCGCGCCACGAGTACCGTTCGGAGCGCTCGCTGGTGCGCACGTTCCGAAGCCTCTACCTCGAGGGCACCCTCGAGCGTCTCGACGAGCGTCAATCCAGCGCGTTGACGACGCTCGCCCGTGCCGATTCCGAGGGCTCGATCGACGAGGCGGCCGAGGACCTGCGAACCGAGGGCTTCACGGGCGACGAGGTCGCGGTCCTGGTGCGTTCCGCCCGGCAGCTGTCGACGCTCGAGGGGCTGCTGCGCCGTTACGTCGGCCCCCAACTCGCCGATCGCCTCAGCGAGGACCCGCGTCTGGCCGACCTCGGGGGCGACGAGCGCGAGGTTTCCGTGCTCTTCGCCGACCTGGCCGGCTTCACCTCGTTCGCGGAGGGCCGCCCCGCCCCCGAGGTCATCGACATGCTCAACACCTATTGGAGCGAGGTCGTGCCCACCCTCGTCGACCGCGAGGGCGGGCTCATCGAACGCTTCGCGGGCGACGCCGTCCTGATCATGTTCAACGCCCTGGGCGACCAGCCCGACCACGCGGCCCGCGCCTGCCGGGCCGCGATCGCGATGCGCGACGCATCCGAACGGGTGCACGCGGGTTCCAACGACTGGCCACGGTTCCGCGTGGGCGTGAACACCGGCCCGGCCGTGATCGGCAACGTCGGCGCCGACGTGCACCGTTCATTCTCGGCGATCGGCGACACGACGAACGTCGCGGCCCGTCTGCAGGGGCTATCGACGCCGGGCCACATCACGATCGCGGAGCGGACCCTTCGGGAAGTGCGCTCGACGGGCGACGGCGACGTCGACGTCGTGCCGCTCGGGGCCGTCGATCTGAAGGGAAAGGCCGAACCGACCGACGCGTTCGAGCTCCTCTCGATCGGAGAAGCCGGAGCATCGCGATGACGCCTGACGAGCCCGGGCGCCGAGAACGCGTCACGACCCCTCGAGCCGCAGCTCCTCTTCCTTCTCCTCGCGGCGGATGCGGTCGCGGAACTCCGAGTAGTGCATGGTCTCGAAGACGATCATGCCCACCATCACCGCGCTCAGAGCACCGAACGCCGCCAGGGCCGGGATGCGGGCGGCCAGCGGGATCAGGGCGAGCAGCAGCAGCCCGACCACGAGCCGATCCACGGTGACGTGATGCCAGTTCCGGAAGCGGAACGCGACGTGAGCGAAGAGATAGAGGGCGACGCCCCCGTACATCGCCGCGAGCGGCACGAGGGCGAGCGGCTCGTCGATCGTGTGATGACTGGTGTCCGAGACGTACTCCAGCACCTTCTTGAAGCCGAGCGCGCCCAGCACGATGCCGGCGATCATCGGGAGGTGCAGGTAGCTGTACGCGTCGCGGGCGATGCGGGCACGCACCTCTCCGTCGGCCGCGCGGAGCAGTCGTTCGCCGGCGAGCGCGACCACGTCGAAGTAGGCCCACCAGAGGCAGCCCGAGACCGTGAGTCCGAGCACCGACGCGACGATGATCGCCCACGAGACCGGCTCATGGGCGATGCCCAGTCCGATCGCGACGATCGACTCCCCGAGCGCGACGATGACGATCAGGCCATGGCGCTCCGCGAAGAGCCCGGCCGAGTTCAGACGCCAGCCCGACGCGCCGCCGAGGATCGTGCCGACGTAGTCGACGACGAGCGCGGCTACCCACACCCAGATCTGCGGTACCCCTTCGAGCTGTGACGCGATCAGGAGCAACACCGTGCTACCCAACAGCGAGGGCGCGAACCGAAGCAGCTGTCTGCGAAGACCGTCGTCGCCCTCTGCGCCCGCCGCCATCCAGAAGATCGCGAGGTGCAGCACCCGAACGGCCAGGTAGGCGAAGGCCACGACCACCGGACCCGACAGGCCACCCTCGATGTCACGGAACGCCTCGGGGATCGTGATGGCGAGCACGAACACCGCGGCCATCGCTCCGAACATCGCGACGCGACCGAGCCCCTCGTCCGCCCGAACGACGGCGCCCAACCACGCGTAGCCGACCCAGCACCACCACACCAGTCCGAGCACGAGCAGTCCCTGCACGAGCCCGCGGACGGTGAGGTCGTCGGCCATGAGCGCCGTCACCTGCGTGATGGCGAAGACGAAGACGAGATCGAGGAAGAGCTCGAGCGGGGTGACGCGGGCCTCCTCGGTGATCGCCACGATGCGGGGATGGCGAGCCTCGTTCACGAGGGGCATGGTCTCACGTCGGCGGCCGCCGCTACGGTGGTGCTGTGGAACAGCGCGTGAGCCTGATCACCCTCGGCGTCGCCGACGTCGAGCGCGCCCGCAGCTTCTACGAACGCCTCGGCTGGCAGGTCGGGCTGGCCCTCGACGACACCGTCTTCTTCCAGGCGGGCGGCACGATCGTCGGGCTCTGGGGGCGCGAACAGCTCGCCGCCGACAGCGGCGTCACCGACACCGGCGGCTGGGGCGGCATCACGCTGGCCCACAACGTGCGATCGAACGACGAGGTCGACCGCGTGATCGAGCAGGCCCGCTCTTCAGGCGGCCGCATCGTCAGGGAACCCGCCGAGACCTTCTGGGGCGGGTACTCGGGCGTCTTCGTCGACATCGACGGGCATCCGTGGGAGGTGGCGGTGAACGCCGGCTTCCCGCTGGCCGCCGACGGCAGCATCACCCTGCCCCAGCGCTGATCCTTTCACTGCTCGGACCTCCGCCCCGCCCTAGACTCGGAGCCGATGGATCTGTCCGACCAGGAGCGCGACTTCCTGCAGGAACATCACGGCGCCGCGATGATCACGATCGGCGACGGGGGAGTGCCCAAGGCCGTTCGCGTCGGCATCGCGATCATCGACGGCGAGATCTGGAGCAGCGGTCGGCAGGACCGCGTCCGAACCGAGCGGCTGCGGCGGGATCCACGGTGCACGTTGTTCGTCTTCGACCGTGCGTACACGTACCTGACCCTCGAGACCACGGTGACGATCCTCGAGGGGCCCGACGTCCCCGAGCAGAGTCTGCAGCTGTTCCGAGTGATGCAGGGCAAGCCCACCGGGCCGCTCACCTGGTACAGCGCGGAGCTCGATGAGGAAGGCTTCCGACGGACGATGATCGACGAAGGACGCGTGATCTATCGGTTCGACGTGCAGCGGGCGTACGGCCTGCACTGAGCGGGCGAGCAGCCCACCGCCGGCGCAGACGGCCGGCGAGGATGGAAGCGATGGGACGGGAGGGGACCATGCTCGGGTGGATCGACGACATCGAGAAGGTCACGCTGGAGAACACGAACTTCCGGACCGTGGCGTACACCGGTGAGCACACGCAGCTCACGCTGATGCGCCTCGGCCCCGGGGAAGAGATCGGCTGGGAGCGGCACGGGAACCTCGACCAGTTCCTTCGCCTGGAACAGGGGAAGGCGCGCGTGGAGTTCGGCAGCACCGAGGATGCCGTCGACGAGACGCACGAAGCCGCCGACGATTGGGCGTTCATCGTGCCTGCCGGCGTCTGGCACAACGTGGTGAACATCGGCGACGGCGACGTGAAGCTCTATTCGCTCTACTCACCGCCCGAACACCCCGACGGCACGGTCCATCGGACGAAGTCCGATGCTGACTCCGCGGAGGCCGAGCATCACTGACCCGGACCCCTGGCGACGCGACGCCGACGACGTCGCCGCCGGGCTGGGAACCCATGTCCGTGAGGGCCTGACCTCGACCGAGGCCGCGGACCGGCTCGCACATGACGGGCCGAACCATCTCGAGGCGACCCGCCCGGTGCCGGCGTGGCGGAAGCTGATCGGCCAGTTCGCCGATCCCCTGATCTACCTGCTCCTCGCGGCGATCCTCGTCTCGCTCGTGGCATGGTTCGTCGAGGGTGCGGAGGGCATCCCGTTCGAGGTGATCGTGATCGCCGCGATCGTGCTGGCCAACGCCGTGCTCGGCTTCGTGCAGGAGGCCCGCGCCGAGGAGGCCGTCGCCGCGTTGCAGCGCATGGCTTCGGCCACGTCGATGGTGGTGCGCGACGGCCGACAGGCTCGGATCCCGTCGGTGGACCTCGTCGTGGGCGATCTGCTGCTGCTGTCGGAGGGTGACGCGGTCGGCGCCGACGCGCGGCTGCTCGAAGCCTGGTCGCTCACCATCGCGGAGGCCGCGCTCACGGGCGAGAGCCAGCCCGTCCTCAAGGAGGTCGCCACCCTGGCCGGCCCGGTGGGGCTGGGCGACCGTCTGAACATGGTCTTCAGCGGCACGGCCGTCACCCGCGGGCGCGGCCGGTCCGTCGTCACGGCGACCGGCATGGGCACGGAGATGGGCAACGTGGCGCGCCTGCTCGCCGGCACGGAGGAGGAACGCACCCCCCTGCAGCGCGAGGTCGACCGCATCGGGCGCACGCTCGGGATCGCGGTCGTGATCATCGCGATCGTGGTCGTGGGAGCGATCCTGCTCACATCGGAGATCGACGATGCCTCCGGCCTTGTCGACGTCATGCTCGTCGGGGTCTCGCTCGCCGTGGCGGCGGTGCCGGAGGGCCTACCCGCCGTGCTGTCGGTCGTCCTCGCGCTCGGGGTTCAGCGCATGGCCCGTCGGCAGGCGATCGTGAAGCGGCTCTCGTCGGTCGAGACGCTCGGCTCGGCGTCGGTGATCTGCTCGGACAAGACCGGGACGCTGACCAAGAGCGAGATGACGATCGAGAGGATCGTCACGCCGTCGGGATCGATCGACGTCACCGGCGCGGGGTACCGGCCAGAGGGTGAACTGCGTGTCGACGGCCGAACGCTCGAGGATCCGGTCTTGCTCACCGAGGCCGCGCACGTGCTCGGCGCAGGCAGCCTCGCCAACGACGCCGAGTTGATCCATCGAGACGGCGAGTGGACGATCCGGGGCGACCCGACCGACGCTGCCTTCCTGGTCGCGGAAGCGAAGATCGAGGGGTTGAAGGAGAGCCGCGAGTCGCGGTTCCGACGGGTCGGCGAGGTGCCCTTCTCCTCCGAGCGCAAGCTCATGAGCACCCTCGAGGCCGACGTCGATCGCGAAGGCCGCATCGACGTCGTCACCAAGGGCGCGCCCGACGTGCTGCTGGCTCGCTGCACCGATGAGCAGGCCGCGGGTGAGGTCCGCCCGCTCACCGACGCCCGCAGGCGTGAGGTGCTCGCCGCCGTCGACGACCTGGCCGACCTCGCGATGCGCACCCTGGGGGTCGCCGGGCGTCCCCTGCCCGTCGCCGAGCGGCCTCCCGAAGACGAGTCGGTCGAGCGTGGGCTCGTCTACCTCGGCATCGTCGGCATCATCGATCCCCCGCGCGAAGAGGCCGTGGACGCCATCGACGAGGCGTCGGCCGCGGGGATCCGGGTCATGATGATCACGGGCGATCATCCCGGCACCGCGGAGCGCATCGCCGTCGATCTCGGGATCCTCGAGACCGGGGCCCCGGTCCTGACCGGAGTCGAGCTGGAGGAGCTCGACGACGAGGGGATGCGTGCGGCGGTGCGAGACGTCTCCGTGTACGCGCGCGTGGCGCCCGCGCACAAGCTGCGCATCGTCGACGCGCTCCAAGCGGACGACGCGATCGTGGCGATGACCGGCGACGGCGTGAACGACGCCCCGGCCCTGAAGTCGGCCGACATCGGCATCGCCATGGGGATCACCGGCACCGACGTGACGAAGGAAGCGGCCGACATGATCCTCGCCGACGACGACTTCGCCACGATCGTGGCCGCCGTGCGGGAGGGCCGCGGGATCTTCTCGAACATCCGCCGGTTCCTTCGCTTCCTGCTGTCGTCGAACATCGGAGAGGTGCTCACGATGTTCCTCGGCGTGATGCTGGCGGGCGTGATCGGTCTCGATGCGGGTGAGGGCGTGGCGGTGCCCCTGCTCGCCACCCAGATCCTGTGGATCAACCTGCTCACCGACACCGCACCCGCCCTCGCGCTCGGCGTCGACCCGCCACCCGACGACGTCATGACCCGCCCTCCCCGCAAGCTCAGCGACCGGATGATCGACGCTCGCATGTGGATCGGCATCATCTGGGTCGGCTCGGTGATGGCGGCCGTCACGTTGCTGGCCCTCGATCTGCGTCTTCCCGGCGGCCTCGTCGGAGGGGAAGGCTCGGGTGACATCGTGGAAGCGCGCACGATGGCCTTCACGACCCTCGTGCTCGCCCAGCTGTTCAACTGCTTCAACGCCCGCTCCGATCGCGTCAGCGCGTTCCACGGGCTGTTCACCAACCCGCTCCTCTGGGGCGCCGTCGCGACGTCCCTCGCCCTGCAGGTCGCGGTCGTGCAGGTTCCGTTCCTGAACCGCGCCTTCGAGACCGCTCCGCTCGCGCTGAGCGATTGGCTGGTGTGCGCAGGGCTCGCGAGCGTCGTCCTCTGGGCCGACGAAGCCAAGAAGCTGCTGCAGAGGCTGATCACGCCCTGAACGGCGTCCCGGCTAGTTGACGCCCCGACCCTTTCGACTCGATACTTAACCGTATGGTTCAGTCTCAGGTCCTCGACCGCACGTTCTCCGCCCTGTCGGATCCGACGAGACGCGTCATCCTGGACCGCCTCGAGGATGGCCCCGCCTCGATCGGCGAGCTGGCCGAACCGATCGGGATCTCGCTGCCCGGCGTGCTCAAGCACGTCCGCATCCTCGAGGAGGCGAAGCTGGTGACCACCTCGAAAGAGGGGCGCAGACGGGAGTGCCGGCTGGGTCCCGGGGATATGCACGAGGTGAGCGACTGGATCGATCACTACCGACGGCTGTGGGAACGCCGCCTCGACCGCCTCGAGGCATACGTGGAACGACAGCAACGGAAGGGGAACGAGCGATGAGCCACGAGCTGAGACTGGAACGACTGTTCGACGCGCCGTCGGAGGTGGTCTTCGACGCCTTCGTCGATCCGGCCGCCCAGCACCACCTGCACGGCGGCGATCGACCGGACTGGGTGGTCCATCGCACCGAGACCGACGTGCGCGTCGGCGGCACCTCGGTCTACGCGATGGGCCCGCAGGGGCAGGATCCGGACATCGAGACGCGCACCTACTCCGTCGTCGACCGGCCGCACCGGCTCGTCTTCGAGCACTCGATGCAGATCGCGGAGTGGAGCCGGACGATCACGACCGAGATGACGATCACGTTCGAGGACCGCGACGGGAAGACCCTGCTCACGATGGTCCAGACCGGCTTCGAGACCGCCCAGGACCGTGACGACTTCCTCGGCGGATGGCCCACCTACCTCGACACGCTCCGTGGCGTGGTCGAGGAGCAGCTGAAGGCTCGGCACGACACCGACGAGCGCGGAGGGAGCGCATCGTGAGCGACGAGCGCCTTCCCGATCACGTGCTGACCGCGGAGCACGACGACGAGGGGCTCACGATCGTCCGCATCATCGACGCGCAACGTGAGGCGGTCTTCCGGGCGTGGACGGAGGCCGAGGCCTTCGCGCAGTGGTTCGGCGAACACGGCTCTTCCGTACCGGTCGACGCCGCCACGTTGGACGTGCGGCCCGGCGGCGCCTGGCGCGTGGTGATGCTCCTCGGCGGGAGTTCCGAGATGGTGTTCTCGGGCGAGTACCGGGAGGTCGACGAGCCGGCGCACCTCGTGCTCACGATCACCGACCAGGAGCCCGGCGACGCGACCGACCACGCGGTGTGCACCGTCGATCTCGACGATCTGGGCGACGGGCGCACGCGCATGACGTTCACGCAGCGCGGGGGAGGACTCCCGCCCGGCCGCTACGAGGCGACGCTCCGCGGCTGGATGCTGTTCTTCGATCGTCAGGCCGACCTGCTCAAGGGCAGGCACGACGCCGACCTGAAGGCGCGGCACGACGGCTCCACCTGACACGAGAAGAAGGAGGAAGGATCCCGATGGCACGCTCGGACACGCTCGCCTCGGTCCCCGATCTCCGCGCTGACCTGCGCGGCAATGTGATCACGCCGGACGACGAGGCCTACGACGGGGCCCGGACGCTCTTCTACGGCGGCATGGACCGGCATCCGGCGCTGATCGCCGAGGTCGCCGACAGGGCAGACGTGGCACGCGTGGTCTCGCTCGCGCGCGAGATCGACGCTCCACTCGCCGTGCGAAGCGGCGGTCACAGCATCGCCGGCCACAGCGTGATCGACGATGCGATCGTCGTCGACCTGTCGCCCATGCGAGCCCTGGACATCGACGTCGAGGGCCGGACAGCGTGGGCCGAGACCGGGCTCACCGCGGGCGGCTTCACGGCCCGGGCAGCCGAGCACGGCCTCGCGACCGGGTTCGGCGACACCGGCTCGGTCGGCATCGGAGGCATCACCCTCGGCGGCGGGATCGGCTTCCTCGCGCGGAAGTACGGGCTCACGATCGACGACCTGCTCGCCGCCGAGGTGGTGACCGCCGGCGGGGACGTGCTCGAGGTCAGCGAGGAGTCGCATCCCGACCTCTTCTGGGCGATCCGCGGCGGTGGGGGCAACTTCGGCGTGGCGACGCGCTTCCGGTTCCGCCTGCACGATGTGGGCACGATCCTCGGGGGCATGTTGATCCTGCCGGCGACGCCCGAGACGATCGCCGGGTTCCTGGAGGAGGCCGACCGAGCGCCCGACGAGCTCACCACGATCGCCAACGTGATGACGGCGCCGCCGATGCCCTTCGTGCCCGAGGAGTACCACGGGAAGCCGATCCTCCTCGGCTTGATCACGTTCGCCGGCGACCCGGGATCGGGCGCGGCCGCCGTCGCTCCGCTCCGGGATCTGGCCGAGCCGATCGCCGACATGGTTCGGCCGATGTCCTACCCGGAGATGTACATGCCCGATGAGGAAGGGTTCCACCCGGTCGGCGTCGTGCGCAACATGTTCGTGGACGAGCTCGGCCACGCCGACGGCGAGGCGATCCTCGACGCCCTGGGGTCGTCGACGGCGATGATGTCCGCGGTCCAGATCCGGGTGCTCGGCGGTGCCGTCTCGCGGGTTCCCGACGAGGCCACGGCCTATGCCCATCGAACTCGCCGGATGATGATCAACGTCGCGGCCCTGTTCGAGACGCCCGAGGAGGCCGGAAGCCACGAGGACTGGGTGGAGGACCTCGCCTCGACGCTGCGCGGCGACAGCCGGGGCGCGTACGTGAACTTCCTGGGCGACGAGGGCGAGGAGCGGATCCGCGATGCCTACCCCGGAGGCACCTGGGACCGTCTCAGGGCGATCAAGGCCCGCTACGACCCGTCGAACCTGTTCCGGCACGATCAGAACATCCCGCCCACGGCCGACGATGGATGACGATCAGCTCGTGCGGGCGACCAGGCGCTCCACGACGCCTGCTCGCATCCGGTCGCTCTCCTCGATGCGGAACCCCGCGGCCTCGACGTGCTCGCGAGGCCGTCGCGTGAGCTCGTCGTCCATGCGGGTCGGCGCGAGCTCGAGCAGCCGTTGGAGCCAGTAGAGCGGCGCGACGCTGCTGCGGATGTGATCGACGAGGATCAGCCTCCCCCCCGGCCTGAGCACCCGCTTCATCTCGAGGACCGTCGCGCGCTCGTCGGGCACGCTGCACATCGCGTAGGTGCACACCACGGTGTCGAAGGAACCGTCGTGGAAGGGCAGCGCTTGCGCGTCGCCTTCGGCGAGCGCGGTCGGTCGCGCGAGCTCGGCGGCACGGGACCTGGCTCCGGCCAACATCTCCGACGTCAGATCGAGCCCGGTGAGGCGGACGCCGGCCGGGTAGTGGGGCAGGTTCAGGCCGGTGCCGATCGCCACCTCGAGCGTGTCGCCGCTCGCGCGTGAGCACGCCCACGCCCGATGTTCGGTCCCGAGCAGCCATCGCTCCGTGACGTCCGAGCCCCGATCGTAGGTCGAGGCTTCGGCGGCGTACCGTCGGCGCCGCCGTGCGTTGGCGCTCGATCGATCGGCCGGCGATCGCCGGCTCATGCGGGCGGCGGAGCCGCGTGCATGGGGGTCGTCCGTGCGAGCTCTGCTCGCACCGCGGGTGCGACCTCGCTCCCCAGCAGCTCGATCGAGCGCATCAGCTTGTCGTGGGGTAGCGACCCCACGCTGAACTGCACGAGGAAACGGTCGTGCCTGAAGAGCTCGTGCTGGACGAGGATCTTCTCGATCACCTGCTGCGGCGAGCCCACGAAGTTCGCCCCACGCGGCGTCGCGGCCGCCTCGTACTGCTCGCGCGTCATCGGCTGCCATCCACGCTCCCGCCCGATCCTGTTCATCATGTTCGCGGCGTAGGGGAACGACTCGTCGATCGCGCGTTGCGACGTCTCGGCGATATAGCCGTGCGAGTTGATGCTGAGCAAGGGCGCGGGATCGTGGCCCGCCTCGCTGGCCGCGTCGCGGAAGAGCTCGACGAACGGCGCGAACCGCTCGGGCATGCCCCCGATGATGGCCAGCGCCATCGGCAGGCCGAGCGTTCCGGCCCGGAACGCCGACTCGGGCGCACCGCCCACCGCCACCCAGATCGGCAGCGGGTCCTGCACGGGACGGGGATAGACACCCACCCGCCCGTCGAGCGAAGGGCGATGTCTGCCCTGCCAGGCGACGCGCTCCCCCTCGCGGAGCGCGATCAGCAGACGCAGCTTCTCGTCGAAGAGCTCGTCGTAGTCCTCGAGATCGAAGCCGAACAGCGGGAACGACTCCGTGAACGAACCCCGGCCGGCCATGATCTCGGCGCGCCCTCCCGAGAGCAGGTCGAGCGTCGCGAAGTCCTGGAAGACCCGCACCGGGTCGTCGGAGGAGAGCACCGTGACCGCGCTGGTGAGCCGGATGCACTCGGTGCGAGCGGCGGCCGCGGCCAGCGCGACGACCGGCGAGGAGACGATCAGGTCGGGGCGGTGATGCTCCCCGATGCCGAAGACGTCGAGACCGAGCTGATCGGCGAGCTCGACCTCATCCATGAGGTTCTTCATGCGCCGCTCGGGGGTGATCAGCTCGCCGGTCCGAGGGTCCGGGTACAGCTCCGCGAACGTGTAGAGGCCGATCTCCATCGTCCCGTGCCAACCTCGTTCGCCGCCGGCTATTCCCCCGGAGCGGGCGTCAGCCGGAGCGGAGCGCGTCGATCAGCTCGGACTTGCCCATCGACGACCGCCCGGCGATGTTGCGTCGCTTCGCCTGCTCGTACAGCTGCGTGCGCGTGCGGTCCTCGAGTCGGCGCCCGGGCTTTCCGCCGCGTCGACGCGCTGCAGCCGCGTTGCGGCTGAGGTCCCGCCTGGTGGCCTTGGGGAGCTTCGAGATCGTCCGCTTCCGCTTCGCGGCGGCCGCGGCCTTGCGGATGTTGCGCCGAGCGGCGCTGGTCTGCTTCCTCGTCGCCATCGTGCTTCACCTCCTGCTGTCGTTACCGCACACGTACCCCGAGGCCAACCGATCGAACCTTGGGCGTCGATCTCGCTCCAGGTCCCGTTGTCGTGGATGAACCGACGGGACAGGCCCGGGAGCGTGGTATCCATGGCCGACGAGCCATGGAGTTCAAGTGCGCTTGAAGTCAAGCGGGGTCGCCCACTCGATGCGCGGGAGCGATCTGCTGTCGATCGGGGGCGTGGCCGCTCGGAGCGGCACCGCCGAGCTCGAGCGGCTGCGTGACGATCTCACGGGCTGCATCGGCTGCGGCCGCCTCTCGCCCCCGGCATGACCGAGACGCTGAGCCAACGGGCGTTGAACCGAGCGCTGCTCGCACGACAGATGCTGCTCGAGCGAGCGACGATGCCGGTCGCCGACGCGATCGAGCACCTCGTCGGGCAGCAGGCCCAGGAACCGCCCGACCCGTACGTCGGGCTGTGGTCCAGGCTCGAGGGCTTCGACCCGGCCGAGCTGGGCGCCTTGATCGAGGATCGCCGCGCGGTGCGGGCGTCCATGATGCGGGCGACGATCCACCTGGTCACCGCCCGCGACGCGCTGCGGCTGCGTCCGCTCGTGAGCGCCGTGCTCGAGCGCACCTTCCGGTCCGGCAGCCCGTTCGGACGGCGCCTGCGTGGCGTCGACCTCGACGAGGTGATCGCGCTGGGTCGCGCATCGATCGAGGAACGGCCGCGCACCCGGGCCGAGCTCGTCGCTCTGTTCTCCGAACGCTGGCCCGATGCCGACGCCGACGCGATGGGATATGCCGTTCAGTACCTCGTGCCGCTCGTGCAGGTGCCGCCGCGCGGCGTGTGGGGCCGAAGAGGGCGCGCCACGTGGGCATCGATGGAAGCATGGCTCGGTGCACCCCTCGACGAGGGTTCCTCGATCGACGATCTCCTGCGTCGCTACCTCGGCGCCTTCGGACCCGCCACCGTGATGGACATGCAGGCCTGGTGTGGCCTCACCCGCCTCAAGGAGGTCTTCGAACGATCGCGCCCGGAGGTGTGGGTCGGCCGGAACGAGGCCGATCGCGAGGTCTTCGATCTGCCCGACGCGCCACGGCCCGACCCCGACACGCCGGCGCCGCCTCGATTCCTTCCCTCCTACGACAATGTGACCCTCGGACACGCGGACCGCACACGCATCGTCAGCGACGAGCTCCGGAGGGAGATCATGGCATCGGCGGGGATGCGCCCGATCAGCACGTTCCTCGTCGGGGGGACGGGCGCCGGCACGTGGGAGATCGCCCGCGACGGCGAGAACGCCACCCTGACGATCCGGCCCGAACGCCGACTCTCGAAGCACGACCGATCGGCACTGACGGAGGAAGGCGCCCGCCTGCTCGAGTTCCGGACCCAGGGGGCTACGACACACGACGTGCGGATCGTGTGAGATCACGACGGAGCGGCGGAGCTCGCTCGAGCGAGCGTCAGCCCTCTACGTCGCGAACTCGTCCCAGATCGGATCGGTCACCGCGTCGTTCTCGGCCAGACCCCAGACCTCGGTGACCTTGCCGCCGGCGATGTGGAAGACGTTCACGTAGTTGTACTCCACGCTCTTGCCGCTCGGCGCCGTGACCACCGCGGTGCCGAGCACGACCGTGTGATCGTCATTGCCGATCACGTCGTGCACGTCGGCCTTCATCGCCCCGGGGTCGGCCATCGCCGCCATCGACTCCCGCACGGCGTCCTTGCCGCGCCGGACTCCGGCGGCCCGGCTGTTGCCGCCCGTGTGCCACACGATGTCGTCGGTAGTGTGGTCCTCGACCCACTGCATGTCGCCGCGGTCCATCGCGGCGAACATGTCCCGCACGAGCGTGACGTTGGGGTGCTCCTCCATCGGTGCCCCTTCCTGATGGGAGGCTGCTGGCTCTCTCCTCCGTCCACAGATGCCGATCCAGCCTCGCACCGACGCCCCGAACGCGCAACCGGCGTTGCCCGTAGAGTCGGAAGCGTGGCGGCCCCGGCGTTCCTGTTCGATCTCGACGGCACGTTGATGGACAGCGTCTACCACCACGTGCTCGCGTGGCAGGAGGCCCTCGCACGCGACGGCATCCGACTCTCCGTGTGGCGCATCCATCGCCGCATCGGCATGAGCGGCGGGCTCTTGGCAAACGCCATGCTCCGCGAGATCGGACGACCGGTGACCAACGAGGACGCCGAGCGATTGCGGCGCTACCACGCCGAGGCCTACGCCAAGCACCTCGACCAGGTGCGGCCGCTGCCGGGTGCGATCGAGTTGCTCGCCGAGCTGACCGATCTCGAGGTGCCGTGGTCGATCGCGACGAGCGGCTACACGGAGAGCGCGGCCCCGATGATCGAGATGCTCGGCGTCCCCGAGGGGGTACCGGTCGTCACGCGCGACCAGGTGGCGCGCGCGAAGCCCGACCCCGACCTGTTCCTCGTCGCGGCCGAGCAGCTCGGCGTCGACATCGAACACTCGGTCGTGGTCGGCGACAGCGTCTGGGACCTGCTCGCGGCCCGGCGAGCCCGTGCGCTGGGCATCGGACTGCTCTCGGGCGGCTACGGCGACGACGAACTCACGCGCGCCGGCGCGTATCGCGTGTACCAGGACCCTGCGGACCTGCGAGCCCACCTCGACGAGGTGGGCGTGCGTTCGCCCGGCGCGTAGCGCCGGGCGAACGCGGGTCGGGGATGGCCCGGGTCATGCGATGTCGCGTCGCTGGAACCGGCCGGCGCCGAGCGCGAGGCACACGGCCGCCCAGCCGGCCAGGACCCACGCACCGGTCAGCGATCCGAGTGCGCCGTACGCCTCGACGCCCAGCGCCGACATGCCGGCGTGGCCCGGCAGGTAGCGAGCGAGGTCCGGTACCAACGCGTCGAGCAGATTCTCGAGCGCGAACAGCCACACGAGCGAGCCCACGATCGCCGCCACCTGGTGCGAGACGACCATCCCGATACCCAGACCGATCGCCGACCACAGCAGGCACACGCCAACGACCTTGACCAGCAGCCAGGCGAGCGCGCCGACCGAGCCCACCGCGACCGCCACCCCGTCGATCGAGAGCACGAGGCTCGAGACGGCGACGACCGTCGCCGCGCCCGAGATCGCGAACGTGATCGCCGCGAGGCCGACCACGGCCACCTTCGCGCCGACCACCCGGCGTCGGACCGGGCCCGAGAGCAGGGTCGGCACGAGCGAGCCGTGACGCGCCTCGTCGGTGTACGACCTGATGCCGAGCACCAGCACGAACGCCGGCACGAGGGCCATCATCTCCTGGAACCCGGGCAGCCCGGCCAGGCCGATCGGCCCCGTCGGCTGGATGTTGGCCGCGATCGCCCATGCCGCCAGCCCCGAGATCACCATCGTGCCGGCCAGCAGGCCCCACACGCTTCGGGTGGTGAGGAGCTTCCGCGCCTCCGACGTGATCTGGTTCCTCATCGTTCCGCTCCTTCGGTCAGCTCGAGGAAGGCCTCCTCGAGGGTCGTCTCGCGAGGGGTGAGCTCGGTGAGCGCGACCCCGGCGTGGAGCGCGATCTCGCCGACGAGGTCCGCCGAGGCTCCGGGCACCGTGTATCCCTCATCACGGTCGGGCCGGGGTTCCAGACCGGCCGCGATCAGCGCGCGACCGAGCGCGGCGTGATCGCGTGACGCGACCCACAGCGACGACCGTCCACCGGTGAGATCGGCGATCGCGCCCTGCCTGACCAACCTGCCGCGGTCGATCACGACGACCTCGTCGGCCATCTGATCCATCTCGGAGAGCAGGTGGCTCGAGACGAGCACGGCGTTGCCACGGGCGGCGAACCACCGAAGGAACTCACGAAGCCACCTGATGCCCTGCGGGTCGAGGCCGTTGGCCGGCTCGTCGAGCACGAGCACGCGCGGATCGCCGAGCAACGCCCCGGCCAACGCCAGGCGTTGGCGCATGCCGAGTGAGTATCCGCCGGCCTTGCGCCCCGCGGCGCCGGTGAGATCGACGGTCTCGAGCACCTCGTCGACCCTGGTGTCGGGGAACCCCGACGCCGCCGCGAGCACCCGAAGATGGTTCCTGCCGGTCCGCAGCGGATGGAAGCTCTGCACCTCGAGCACGGCGCCAACGACGCCCGCCGGCCGATCGAGGCTCGCGTACGGCAGCCCGAGCACGGTGGCCGAGCCCGCCGTCGGATGCACGAGCCCGAGCACCATCCGCATCGTCGTGCTCTTGCCCGCGCCGTTGGGGCCGAGGAAGCCGGTCACACGCCCCGGCGCGACCTCGAACGTGAGGTCGTCGACGGCGGTGACGGCGCCGAACCGCTTCGTGAGCCCGCGGGCGACGATCGCCGGCGAGCCGAGCGACCCGGTCGGCGGCGAGGCGCCCGTCGCGCTGGTGGTGAGCATCGTGTTCCCTCCTTCGTGCGGGGTTCCGTTCCCCGATGGGACCAAGGCTAGGAACCGGCAGGCGCTCCGGCGTCGGCCGCAGGTACCGTCCTGCGGTCCTCCTGCGGGATGACGGGAACCGGATCAGGAGCCCGGCTGCACGAGGCCGGATTCGTAGGCGGCCGCGACCGCCTGCGCGCGATCGCGCAGGCGCAGCTTGTGCAGGACCCGTCCCACGTGAGTCTTCACCGTGGTCTCTGCGACGAACAGGGACGCCGCGATCTCGGCGTTCGACAGTCCTCGGGCCATGAGCACGAGCACCTCCCGTTCGCGGTCGGTGAGCTCGTCGAGCCCCTCGATCGGCGCTGGAGGAGTCGGCCGATGCGCGAACTCCTCGATCAAGCGACGGGTCACCTCCGGGGCGAGGAGCGCGTCGCCCGCCGCCACGACCCGTACCGCGTGCACGAGCTCCTCGGGCGGACGATCCTTCAGCAGGAACCCGCTCGCCCCCGCCCGGAGCGCGTCGTAGACGTACTCGTCGAGATCGAACGTGGTGAGCATCAGCACCCTCGCCGCCCCGTCGAACTCGACGATGCGGCGCGTTGCCTCGATGCCGTCCATCGTCGGCATGCGGACGTCCATCACGACCACGTCGGGATGCCACCGCTCGAACCCACGCACCGCGTCGGCCCCGTCGATCGCCTCGCCGACGACCTCGAGATCGGGCTCGGCGTCGAGGATCATGCGGAAGCCCCCGCGCATCAGGGCCTGGTCGTCGGCGATCAGCACCGTGATCGCGGCCCGTTCGCTCATCGTGTGGGCGCCCCGTCGGGAAGCCGCGCACGAACGGCGAACCCGCCGCCGGCCCTCGGGCCCGCGTCGAGCGAGCCGCCGTAGAGCGCGATCCGCTCGCGCATACCCACGAGCCCGTGGCCGGCCGACGCTCGGTCGGCGAGCCCGCCGCGCCCGTCGTCGGCGACCTCCACGACGAGCGCGTCGGGGGCCCACTCGAGTGAGACCCGAGCGCTCGCGGCGCCGGCGTGTTTGACCACGTTGGTGAGCGCTTCCTGCACGAATCGATACGCGGCGAGGTCGACGCCGGTGGGCAGCGACCTGGGCTCTCCCCGGGTGACGCACTCCACCGGCACGCCGGCTCCCCTGATCGAGTCGAGCAACGGCCCCAGCCGATCCAATCCCGGCTGCGGGGCGAGATCCGCGCCGTCGCCGCTCCCCTTCAGGATGCCGATCAGCCGCCGCATCTCCGTCAGCCCGTCGCGGCCCGTCTCCTCGATGCGGCCGATCGCAGCCCTGGCGGCCTCGGGATCGTGGTCGACGACCGTGCGCGCCGCTCCCGCCTGGACCACCATCACGCTCATCGCGTGGGCGACGATGTCGTGGAGCTCGCGGGCGATGCGGGCTCGCTCCTGGGCGACCGCATCTGCGGCGGCCCGATCCCGGTCGACGGAGATGCGGCGACGACGGTTGAACCCGATCCGTCCGATCAGCATCGGCAGACCGGCCGAGAACGTGGCAGCGATCGCCACCTCGACCCAGTTCGTACCGGGATAGCCCAGGGCTTGGCAGGCGACCACCGCCACCACCGAGGTCGGAGCCGCGATCCGGGCGAACCGATCCCGGGTCAAGTGCGCCGCCGCGGAGTACACCGCGACCGCGGCCGCGAGGCCCAGGTCGAACCCCTCGGCGACCCAGGAGAGCGCGACCGCAGCGGCGAGCACCGCGACCAGTGTCACCAGGGGCCGTCGGCGACGGGCGACCAGGGGCACACACCCGAGCACGAGCAACAGGTACGCCTCGACACCGAGCGGCGGCCGCGAGGGCGGAGACGATTGCCGGGCCGCCGTCGCGCCGCCGATCGACACGATGAGGACGGCGGCGGCGAGCAACGAGTCCCAGACCAGCGGGTCGACGCGCCGGAGCCGTTCCCACGGTGTCGGTCGTTCCACGGGTGAACGGTAGCCCCGACCGGCGCCCTGCGGCGTCATCCTTCGGGATGACCCGAGTTCGTCGTCTGGCTTGCATGCCTCGCAACGGGTTCACTAGCGTCGCCACCATGAAACGACTCGCGCTCGTCTCGGGCCTCGTCGTGTGCCTCGCCGCGCTCACGCCCGTGTCCTCTCCGGCCCCCGCCGTCGCGGGCGTCGCGTCGCCGATCCGCATCAAGGTGATGTCCTTCAACATCCAGTACGGGGCGTCCCTCTCGACGATCGACGCCGTCGTGAAGGCGATCCGCCGGGCCGACGCCGACGTCGTCGGACTGCAGGAGCCGTTCGGGAAGACACGGAAGATCGCCCGCAAGCTCGGGTGGTTCGCCTCGCCACGCCTGCACGTCGTGAGCCGCTTCCCGATCGTGCACCCCGATGGCAGCCGGGTCGCCGGCAACCCGGGCGGGCGCATCCCGGAGGGGGCCTGGGGATACCTCGTGCTGGGCGAAGGCGCGGTCGCCGCGATCGGCCAGACCCACACGCCCTGGTGGCCCAACGGTCTCTCCGCGATGCGCAAGGGTGAGAACGAAGCGGAGGTCATGGCCCGCGAGCAGCACAAGGTCGCCTGGCTGCAGCCGCACCTCGACGCCGTGGCCGGCCCCGTCGCCGCCGGCACGCCCACGTTCCTCCTCGGCGACCTCAACACGCCATCGCACCTGGATTGGACGCAGGAAGCGGTCGACACCCTCGGGTGGCAGCCTCCGACCCTGGACCCTCCGGGCGAACGCTACGTGGTGCGGTGGCCGGTGACGGGGGCGATGGAAGAGGCAGGGTTCCACGACACCTACCGCGAGGCCAATCCGGACCCGATCGCGGAACCGGGGTTCACCTACTGCGTGCGGTTCTTCCCGGCCTGTGGTCGCTGGAACACGTGGGATCGCATCGACTACGTCTACTCGGCAGGGCCGATCGAGATCGTGCGGAGCGAGGTCGTGGGAGAAGGCGGCCGCTTCACCGACATCCGCAGCCGCCCGTGGCCCACCGACCACCGCGCAGTGGTCTCGACCGTCGACGTCACACGAGTGCAACCCGACCCGTTCGCGGCGCCGATCGCCGAACGCGTGTTCACGGGCCGGCGGGCGCGGGTCGCGTTCCACCATCCGGCCGCCCCGGGGCGGATCGTCGGGCTGTGGCAACGCGGCCAGGATCCGGCGAGCGACCCGGCCCCGGCGTCGGCGAACGTCGGTGCCGGGGACGACGACGGCATCGTCGCGATCGAGACCGACGGGCTGGATCCCGGCCCGTACACGGTGGCGATGCTCGACGGGAGCGACGTCGTCGCCTCGTCGTCGGTCGCGCTGGTCGACCGGCGGACCTCCGCCTCGATCAGGACGCTCGCGAGCCGGTACGACCAGGGTGAGCCCATCGGCGTTCGGTGGAAGGGGGGACCCGGCAACCGCTACGACTGGCTGGCCCTGAACCGCAACTGCTTCGACCCGTCAACGTGCGCCCTGCGACAGTGGCGTTACGTCGACGCACGGCCGTTCGGCTCGGCCCGGTTCACGAACGGCTCAGAAGGCGTGTGGCCGCTGCGGCCGGGTCGCTACGTGGTCTCGCTCTGCATCGACGACGACTACCGCTGCGTCGCCACGAGCAGGGTCTTCCGCATCGTGGGGGCCTGACCCCTTCAGTCGTCGCCGGCCTCGTTCGCGTCGTCGGCTTCGGCCGCGTCGTCGTCCGCCTCGCTGCCGATCACTTCGAATCGGTCGTCCATGCTGACCTCGACCACGCTCCCGTCGGGCCGCTCGACCTCGATCTCGAAGGCCTCGGGGCCATCGCCGGCCTCGCTGTCGATCACGGTCCCCTCCCCCACGTGAGCGATCGCCGCCTGAGACGCGCTGTCGAGTTCCTCGCCGACGAGCGGGGTGTCGTCGCCCTTGGTCGCGGCGCTGACCCCCGTGGCCACCCCGGCCACGACGAGCGCCGCCACGGCGCCGATCACGATCTTCGTCCTCGTTCGCATGTTCGGGCTCCTTCGGGTCGCCTACGTCGATCTCGACACCTGCGCCGGCGGCGTCGCCGTCGGCGGGCGACATCATGCTGCACCCAGGCTGAGGCCACGCTGAATGCGAGGAGCAGCGGGAGCAGGCCCGGCAGGGCACCGCGGCCCCTCCGGCTCTCGGATCGACTACCGTTCGCCCTCTCCAGCGATGGGAGGCGAGTCCCGAAGCATCCGGCGCATCGCGTCCAGCAAGGAGGCACGCTCGGCGTCGGACAGACGCGCCGCCGGATGGATCAGCGTGTAGCTCGTGGGCGGCATGTCGCCGTCGCGGATCACATCGAGCAGCTCGTCGACCTCGGATTGCGGGCGGTCCCACTCCGAGAAGTTCACCGTCGCCCGACCCTCGTCGACGTCGCGCTGCACGAGCCACGAGGCCGGCGCGATGTTCGTGTACCAGGGCCACGCCGTCACGTTGCTGTGGCAGTCGAAGCAGGCGCCCCGCGCCAGCTCGAGGCCCGGGCCGGGGGCGAACGACGCCGCCCGCGTGACCGGGGGGTTCGTGTGATCCCGGCCGTAGGGCACGATCTGGATCACGGCGAGCGCGCCCAGCGCTCCAACGAGTCCCCACCGGATCCACCGAGGCAGCCGCCGCGCCATGGGCCGCATCGTAGAGCCGGGCCGATGTGGTCACCTTCCGACGTTCGGCTCGACACGGCCGGGACCTTCGTCGCGGTCGTGTCGCCGTCACGCCTCGAGGCCGGCGTTCAGATCGCGCGCATCCGGTTGTTGCGGGCGTTGTGCTCCACCTCGGCGAGCCCCATCTCTTCGAGCACCGGCGGCACGTAGTTCCCGAACCGGCCGCGCAGGCCCTTCTTCAGCCCGTACCAGCCGCCGACCGGGTTGTCCGGGTCGCGGGCCCACGCCTCGACCGTGCCCTCCTTCGCCGGCTTCTGCTCGTCGGCGCTCCCGAGCGGCACCCAGCCGCCACGCTCGACGAGCATGGAATGCAGGTCCTCGATCGCCCGCAGGTGGTAGCGGAGCTCGGTGGACCCGACGCTGCAGATGAGTGCCGGAGGATCCGCGTCGGGATCGCGCGCCATCTGGAACTCACCCTGCAGGCTGGGCGTCTGCAGGGTCCACGGGTCGTCGGGCGTACCGGTGCCCTGCACGTTCGCGCTCATGGATGGAAGGTAACCGTTCCGTTACCGTTCGGTCAAGCGGCGCAAGCATCCTGGAAGTGTGGAAGCACACCTGCCCACCCGTGCCGGTTCCGCTGCTGCAGGTCGGGACCCTTCGCTCCGAGCCGCTCCCAACCTCGATGGGCGATGTGGACCTCGGTTCCGTCGTCGACCGCATCGAACGCGATCGTCACCTCGGTGGCATCCGAGACGTCCTGATTGAGATGCCACCGATAGGTGAACGACGCGGGCGGATCCCAGGCGAGGACCTCCCCCCACGTGTGTTCGTCACCCCGAGGGGTGCGTTCGACGATGCGACCGCCGACCCGCGGCTCGATCGTCACGGTGAGCCCGAGCTCGCCCGAGACGGAGTGCGACGATGGCCACCACGTGGAGGTGCGGCTCGTCCAGACCTCGAAGGCCTGCTCGGGGCTGCAGGGCACCGTGAAGTGCAGCTCGATCGGCTCGATCATCGACGCCTCAGCCGCGGGGTGGTGTTCGCCGCGACGATGCGGAATCGCGACCCAGCCTCGCCCCAGACGCGCTCGAGGTAGGCACGGATCTCCTCGAGCCCCTGATCCTGCAGGTGGTAGAGCCGTCTCGTGCCGTCGGCCGTGTCCGCGACCAGGCCGGCTTCCTTCAGCAGTCGCAGGTGCCGCGATACCGCCGGTCGTGAGATCGGCAGCTCATCGGCGAGCTCACGAACGGAACGGTCGCCCTCCCGCAGGAGCTCGACGATCGCCCGGCGATTGGGATCCCCGAGGGCATCGAATGGGTCACC
>DATFFT010000005.1:0-2890 GCA_035249905.1 Actinomycetota bacterium
GAACGCCCCGAGGACGATGTCGAGCCCGAACTCCTCCGAGAGGAACAGCAGCGCCACGAGCAGCACGATCGTCAGCCGCAGCGTCGTCTGCGCGGTCTCGTCCTGTCCCTCTTCAACGATGCGGCCGACCCTCGTGTTCGCGATGTAGCGGGGGAGAACCGATAGCAGGAACGCCGCCCCACCCACCGCGGCGATGCCCAGGACCTCGACGAGCGAGTTGTATGTGCCGAGGAAGAGCGCGATCGCTATCACGGGGAGCATCTCGCCCACCGCTCCCGACGCGAAGACGTACCGCCCGAACCGCCCGCCGAGCATGCCGTTGTCCCGCAGGATCGGGAGGAGGGTGCCGAGCGCCGTTGTCGTGAGGGCGATGGAGACCGGCACGAACGACTCCACGAATCCCTCCCATTCGAGCAGCACGACCGTTCCCATCGCGACCACCGCGGTGATCACCCAGGCCACGAGAGCGAGCGCGCCCTCGCGCTGCCGCATCAGGGTCGGGTCGAGCTCGTAGCCTGCCATCAGGAACAGAAACCCGAGTCCGAGATTGGCGAAGAGCTCGATGTCTCCGTACTCGGCGAGGTCGAGCGCCTCGGGACCGATCAGGATGCCTCCGAGGATCAGCACGACGACCTGTGGGACGTGCCCGGGCACCGACGCGACGAGGATCGGCGTGATCGCCGCCACGGTGACGACGGCGAGCAGCGAGGCGAGTGAATCGAGCATCGCCGAAGGCTACCCCGTAGGCCCTCGGGCTCGGGCATCCGCCGGCCTCAGCTTGGCTGTGTCGCGAGCCACGTCCTGAGGTTCTCGATGTGCGAGCGTGGTTCCGCACCGTGCTCGCAGCTCACCGGGTCGTCACAGGGCGGGTTCCCCTCCATCGTGAAGAAGTTGAATCGGCAGTTCGGACAGAACACGTCGAGCTCTTCCGGGAGGTAGGCACAATCGCCCCATGAACACGCTCGCTCGCCCTCCCCGGTCGCGATGTCGAAGCCGCATCCGGGGCATCGTCGGAACCCTTCCCATCGCGCCATGTCGTGCCTCCTTTCTCTGGAGCAGGCGTACCAGCCAGGATGGACATCGAGACAGGGCCGAACGGCCCTGGGTGGGCGGCACGCATGGCCATCGGTGCGCGCAGAGGCGGTCATGCGTCGGTATCCTTGCGAGCCGTGAGGCCGAAGGACGGTGCCCCCGCCACGGGCGACCGACCGGGGTGCTCCCTGTGCGGCCGACCCACCTACGATCCCGACAAGCGGGAGACGCCATGGGTGCGGGCGGTCTCGGGGGGGAAGCAGGTGCTGATCTGCCCGGCGTGCCAGGTGGAGCGTCCGGACTGGGCCGAGGGCCTGGACCGGTGCCGCGCCTGCCGGGCGACGCGCCTGTCGGCGCAGCTCGGTGGAGTGGTGTGCCGTGCCTGTGGTCACACGGAGCTCGCGTGGAACGCGGGCGCTTAGCTCAGCCGGCAGAGCGTCGCCCTTACAAGGCGAAGGTCGGGGGTTCGACTCCCTCAGCGCCCACCGAACGAACCTGCAGGTCTGAGGCGGTTTTCGGGCTCCGTCGGGAGGTCGATCACGGGCGCGAGGATCGCCGGGTACGGCGTGATCGCGCCCCGCGGAGTGGCGCTCCGAATCGGCACCGGCTCCGTTGCGAAGGTGGCCGCCGTCGGACCACCGCGGGGTGAGTACCACGAACGACGTCAGTCGTCGCGCCCGCTGGTATCTCTGCCGAACTGCGTCAGCGTCCACGCTCCGCCCGACAGGAGGATGAACACCACGCCGAGGACTGACCGTCCGAGGATGAACAGGATCACGGCGACGACACCGAGCATGGTCGCCGCGATGCTCAGCTGTCTAACGGTCATCAGGGTACGTTGCCATCTACCTCGAAGTGTCGCCTGCCTCGTCGACGCAATCAAGTCGGGGGAGCGATGAGGGAGCCGACGCCGACCGGCCCGATGCTGCGCCGGACCTTCGGGCCGGAGACGACCGGGCTCCGCGTCCTGTCAGCCGACGAGGAACGACGGCGCGCACGTCCGCGGTACCGCTCCCGCATCGCCATCGCCTTCGACCTCGACCGGCCGCCTGCGGGCGCTGGGGTACCGGCCGTGAAGAAGGAGCGGCCCGGCCGCGCGTGATCCACGAGTCGACGATCCGCGTTCGTGGGCGCGGCTTCCCTGGCCGTCCCAGACGCCTGCGAGGCGCACCGAGCCGAGATCGTGGCGCGACTGCACCGAGGCCGAGGCGCGTCGATCTTGGGGCGCGGCGCGCGCGCGGGTACGGGTCTCCTTGTCAGTGTCGGTCCGGAGAACAGCGGAGTTAGGTTGACGCCTTGGAGCCGCTGACCGGATACGCGGATCTTGAGGATCAGCGGATCGCCTACCAGGTGATCGGCGACGGGCCGGTCGACATCGTCTATACCGCTGGGTTCTGGGGCTCGTTCGACATCGAGTGGGAGGAACCCGCCCACCGTCTGTTCTTCCAACAGCTCGCGAGCTTCTCTCGGCTGATCCGCTTCGACATGCGTGGGACCGGCGCCTCCGATCCGATCCCGCTCGACGCGCCACCCCCGTGGGAGTCGTTCGCCGAGGAGATCGAAGCCGTGATGGATGCGTCGGGTCGGCGCAGGCCGTGGTGATCGCCGAGGGCCGGCTCCTCCGGCCGCTCTCCTCTTCGCCGCGACTCGACCCGGGCGCGTCCGGGCCCTGATCCTCTCTTCATGGCCGCCGTCCGCTATCTGGAGGACGACGACTACGAGATCGGCTTTTCCCGGGAGCAGCTCGCAGCCAGGATGTCGGACTTCGAGGCGGGATGGGGAACGGGAGAGACGTTCGATCTGCTCTTCCCGAGTCGGGCCGGCGACGAGCGGCTGCGCATGTGGTACGCGAAGTTCC
>DATFFT010000006.1:0-117386 GCA_035249905.1 Actinomycetota bacterium
CGGTGGCGCCGAGCTCAGCCACTTCAAGGGCACGAAGATGCGGGGTGTGGGCATCTACACCCATGCCGACCCGGTCCATCGCCCGCCCGAGATCTACGGCGGCACGACGACCGTGATCTCCGGGCCCGATCACCCCTCGACCCTGCTGCTTCCCGTGATCCCGGAACGGGCGTCCTGACATGCGCATCGAGCACGACGTGCCGATCGAGATGGTTCGACGTCGAATCGAACGAGGATTGCCTTGCGCCCTGTCCTCACGACCGCATAGCTTCTCCGCGAAGGGTGTCACGGCCGAATGGCTTTCGACGCTTTGGAAGGGGGCCGAACGATGGCAGTGATCCGGCGTGGACGTCGCTTCGCCTCGATCGACGGGGAGGAGGGAGAGCGGCGCCACCGGGTCCTCGCACGTCCCCCCGGCCTCGCAGCCGCGGTGTTGGCGTTCGCCCTGATCGCGCAGGCTTGCACCGGCGCGGCCACCCCCGAGGAGGAGGGGGGAGACGAGGGCGGCGCCGATACCACCGAGGTGAAGAACCCCGGCGTCTTCGTGCACTCGCTCGGCGGCGAGCCGGAGACGCTCGATCCCGCCGCGTCGACCGACGGGGGCTTCGGCAACCGCGCGATCATCCAGATGTACGACTTCCTCGTGGACCTGCCGCCCGACAGCGCCGTGCCGGTGCCGATGATCGCCACCGAGGTGCCGACCCAGGAGAACGGCCTCGTCTCCGACGATGGCCTCACATACACGTTCCCGATCCGCGAGGGCGTGACCTTCCACGACGGCACGGATCTCACGGCCGAGGACGTGAAGTACTCGTGGGACCGGGTGGTCGAGATGGATCTGCCGGAGGGCCAGGCATCCCGGCTCACCGACATCGTCGAGGAGACCAGGGTCGTCGATGACTTCACGTTCGAGGTCACGCTGCAGCAACCCGCCGCGTACTTCATGACGACCGTCGTGTACTCACCGCCGGCCGCGATCGTGAGCCAGGACGCCGTCGAGGCGAACGGGGGTGTGGTCGCAGGCGAGCCGAACGAGTACATGACGACCCACGAGGCGGGAAGCGGCCCATACATCCTCGAGGAGTGGGAGCGCGGCGAACGCCTGCACTTCGTCAAGAACGAGGACTACTGGAACGGCGCCCCGGCGCTCGACGCCCGGTGGGAGGTCGTCGACGACGAGAGCGTGATCGTTGTTGGCATGCAGGCGGGCGACTTCGACCTCGTCGAACCGACCCCCCAATACATCGCGCAGCTCCAGGACAGCGACAACGTCTGCTTCGACGAGTCCGGTTTCCTGCTCGAGCCGCTCCACCTGGCCTACAACCTCAACATCGACCCCGACCTGCTCCCGAACTCCGACACGATCCCGCCCGACTTCTTCCACGATGTGCGGGTGCGCCGAGCATTCAACCTCGCGTTCGACTACGACGCGATGGTGAACGCCGGCCTGGAAGGGTTCGGAGCGTCGGGCACCTATCTGCCGCCGGCCGTGCTCGGGTGGTCGGAGGACGCGCCGAAGTACCAGCAGGATCTCGCGGAGAGCGAACGGCTGTTCCGTGAGAGCGGATGGTGGGATCGCGGGTTCGAGGTGTCGATCCTGGTCGAGGAGGCCAACCCCACGTTCCTGCCGGTCGGCCTGATCCTGAAGGACAGCCTCGAGGCGATGAACCCGAACTTCCGGGTGAACGTGCTGCAGGTCGCCGAGACGCAGTTCGACGAAGCGCACGGTCAGACGCCGTTCCCGTACGCGATGTGGATCAAGAACGCCGACCCGTTCACGGATCCGCATCAGTTCATGCAGACGTACTTCCATCCCGACGGCGAATGGGGCGAGCGACTCGGGTACCGCAACGGCATGGAGGATCCCGACGCGCTGGCCGATGTGATCGACCGAGCCGCGGCCTCGACCGACGTCGAGGAACGAGAGGCGCTCTACACCGAGGCGCTGCAGATGATCTACGACGACCCGATGTGGCTGTGGGCCGCCGACGAGAAGAACGTGCAGATCTTCCAGTGCTGGGTGCAGGACTTCGTCTACAACCCGTTGTGGATCATGCCGAGGTGGGTGTTCTACGACAAGTGATCCACGGTTCGCCTCGAGGTGAGTCGTGGGAGGATTGAGCGAACGCGATGCAGGTTCGTGAGTACGTCGTCCGACGCTTGCTGAAGCTGCCGTTGGTGCTCCTGGCGGTCACGGTGGCGGTGTTCGCCCTCTCGAGGGTCGGTGGCTCACCGATCGCGATCTACCTCGAGCACGAGATGTCGCCCGAGGAGGTCCAGGCTCTCGAGGAGCGCTACGGGGTCGACAAGCCGTTGCCGCTGCAATACGTGGCGTGGCTCGGAGGCGTCGCCCGCGGTGACCTCGGATGGTCGGGAGTCTCGGTCGCGCCCGTCTCCGAGGTGTTGCCCGCGCGATTGGTCGCGACCATCGAGCTGGCGACGCTCGGCTCATTCATCGCGATCGCGTTGGGGATCGGCCTCGGCACCTACGCGGGCGCGAGGCACAATCGCTTCTCCGACCACGTGATCCGTGTGCTCACGGTGAGCGGTGCGAGCCTGCCTCTGTTCTGGTTCGCGTTGATGATGCTGATCCTGTTCTACCTCATCATCCCGATCGCGCCGCTCGGTCGGTTCGATCCCGACGTCTACAGCCAGATCACGCACTACACGGGCTTCTACACGATCGATTCGCTCCTCAACCTGAACCCCAGCGCCTTCGTCGATGCGATCGTGCACCTGGCCCTGCCCGCGTTCGTGCTGGGCTTCGAGGGCATGGCCGTCGTCGCACGCATGATGCGCTCCTCGCTCGTCGAAGAGATGGGTGAGGACTACGTCGACTCTGCCCGCGCCAAGGGATTGCCCGAGCGACGCGTGATCCGCAGGCATGCCCGGCGCAACGCCCTGATCCCGACGATCACCGTGATCGGACTCAGCTGGGGCGTGCTGCTTCAAGGATCGGTCGTCGTGGAGAACGTCTTCCGGTGGCCCGGCCTCGGGCGGTGGGCGACCGAGGGGGTGATCCGCGGCGACAGGGCGACGATCATGGCGTTCGTGCTGGTGACCGCGGTCGTGTTCCTGGTGGTGAACCTCGTCGTCGACGTGATCTACGCGTACCTGGATCGTCGCGTGGTCCTCGGGACGGATTGAGGCGATCGGGAGATCGGGATGGCAGACGCCGCGCACGTCGAGCACGCACCGCCACTGGGCGGTCGCTGGCGGTCGTTCACTACGAAGGCCCGTCGCATCGGGGACCTCTCGAAGACTTCGCTCAGGAGCCCGACCACCCTCGCGGGCGCCGTCATCATCGTGATCCTCGTCGCGATGGCGATCCTCGCACCGTTCCTCGTGGAAGGGAACCGGCCCGATCCGTACCAGATGCCGCGAGACTGGTCCGCGATCAATGCGCCGCCCGGCACGCCCGGCCATCCTCTCGGAACCACGTCCGAGGGCGGCGACGTACTCTACGGCGTGGTCTGGGGGGCCCGAACGTCGCTGCGGCTCGCGTTCGTCGTGGTCGGCATCACGTTGGTCGTCGGCACGATCATCGGCAGCATCGCGGGGTTCGTGGGCGGGAAGTGGGACGAGGTCCTGATGCGGATCGTCGACGTCTTCCTAGCGGTGCCGGAGCTGATCCTCGCGCTCGCGATCGCCGCGCTGCTCGGTCCGTCGTTCCGCAACATCATCATCGCGATCTCAATCCTGGGATGGCCGCGGTACGCCCGCATCATGCGCGGGCAGATCATCCACACGAAGGAGAACGAATACGTCGACGCCGCGCACGTGATCGGCGATTCGAAGTTCCGGATCTACCTGAAGGACATCCTTCCGAACACGATCACTCCCGTGGTCGTGGCCGCGACGCTGCAGATGGGCGCCGTCGTGCTGTTCGCCGCCACGCTGAGCTTCCTCGGGCTCGCCGAGGCCGGGATCGCGGAATGGGGGAACCTCGTGGGCGAAGGGCAGGCCGGCATCGTCTCGGGGCGATGGTGGGTCGCGACCTTCGGAGGATTGATGGTCTTCCTCTGGTCGCTCGGCTTCAATCTGTTCGGTGACGGGCTACGCGACGTGCTCGACCCCCGGACCGAGGGTCGATGAGGAGGTCCCTGGAGGGCACGCCAGGACCGCGCCCATCCTCACCGATGATGAGGGACGAGCCGCCCCTCTTGTCGGTGCACGGACTCAGGGTGCACTTCGACACGAAACGCGGCAGGGTGCACGCGGTCGACGGGATCGACCTCGACATCCGCGACGGTGAGACCGTCGGGCTCGTCGGTGAGACGGGCTCCGGCAAGAGCGTCACGGCTCGATCGCTGCTGCGGCTCGTTCCGCAGCCCCCGGGCGTCATCGCGGGCGGGGAAGCGCTCTTCCGGCCCAAGATCGAATGCCCGTCCTGCCGATCCGCCGGATGCGCGGAGTGCGATCGGACCGGACGGGTGGGTTCCCCGTGCCCGGCTTGCCGTGCCGCAGGATGCGAGCGATGTGGCAACACCGGGCGCGAAACCGTCGACCTGCTCACGATCTCGGAACGGCACATGCGGAGGATCCGCGGCAACCACATCTCGATGATCTTCCAGGACCCCGGCAAGGCACTGAACCCGGCCCTCCCGATCCGCGAGCAGATGGCCGAGGTCTTCGCGGAGCATCGAGCGAGCGAGGTGCTCGCCGAGGCGGGGATCGATCCGGGCGCGGCCGGCTGGATGCTTCGCCGCGATGCCAAGCTGCGCTCGGGCTTCCTGGAGCGACGGATACTCGCGCTTCCCCCCTACCGGTCGCGGCACCGGCGACTGCACGCGGTGATCGACGAACGTGTCGCGCGTGCCCTCGCCGAGACGAGGATCCCCAACCCCCGCAAGGTGATGATGCGATATCCGCACGAGCTCTCGGGCGGCATGAAACAACGCGTGATGATCGCGCAAGCGCTCGCCGCCAATCCCGAACTGCTGATCGCCGACGAGCCGACGACGGCGCTCGACGTCACGATCCAGGCACGCATCCTCGACCTCCTCGCCGAGCTGCAGGAACGGCTCCACACCGCGATCCTCTACATCAGCCACGATCTCTCGCTCGTACGCCGGATCAGCGGGCGTGTCGCCGTGATGTACGCGGGAGAGCTCGCTGAGGTCGGATCTCCGGACGAGCTCTTCGCACGGCCGCTGCATCCCTACACGCGCGGGTTGATCGGCGCCGTGCCGACGACGAAGCACCGGCGCGGTGGCCTCGTCGCGATCGAGGGCACGGTGCCGGAGCTCGTGGAGCCGGAACCCGCGTGCCGCTTCGCCGGTCGATGTCCACATCGCGCGGCGGTCTGCGAGCGATTCGACCCGCCACTCAGACCGCACGGACCGGGGCGCTGGGCGGCGTGCTTCCTGTACGAGGACGCCCGAGAGCTCGGCGTGGGCGAGGACGACATGCCGCACGAAGGGTCGGGCCGATGACGGCGATCGCCGCAACTCCGACGGGCGCGGTCCCCGACGCCGCCGGTCGCGACGTGATCAACGTGCGGGACCTCACGAAGCACTTCCCGATCAGGGAGGGCGTGCTGCAGCGGGTCGCCGGACAGGTTCGCGCGGTCGACGGGGTGAGCTTCGACATCCCCAGGGGCACGACCGTCGGCCTGGTGGGCGAGAGTGGTTGCGGCAAGACGACGCTGGGGCGGTGCATCGCGGGCCTGATGCCCACCACCAGCGGCGGAATCTACTTCGGCATGGATGACGCGTCGGTCGCACGGCTCGACGCGCTCAGAGCCGTCGATCCCGCGGCTCGCTCGCCACAGCTTGCGACCGAGGTCGACGCGCTCGACGCCCGCTACCGGATCGACCGGATGCCGAAGCGATCGCGGCGCGCCTACCGTCGGAACTGCCAGGTCGTGTTCCAGGACGCCTTCTCGTCGTTGAATCCTCGGCAACTGATCGTCGACATCGTCGGACGCCCCCTGCGCATCCACGACGAGTCGTCGGGGGCGGAGTTGATCCAGCGAGTCGTCGATCTGCTCGAGAGCGTGGGCCTCGGCCGCCAGCACCTGTACCGCTTCCCGCATCAGTTCTCCGGTGGACAGCGCCAGCGGATCTCCATCGCGAGGGCGCTCGCGCTCGATCCGGAGTTCATCGTGCTCGACGAGCCGACCAGCGCGCTCGACGTCTCGGTGCAGGCGCAGATCCTCAACCTGTTGCATCGGCTACAGCAGGAGCGGGGGCTGACCTACCTGTTCATCAGCCACGACCTGAACGTGGTGCAGCACATGAGCGACCGGATCATCGTGATGTACCTGGGAGTCATCGCCGAGGTCGGGAACGCCGAGGCGGTGTTCCGGCACCCTCGCCACCCCTACACCGAAGCGCTTCTGGCGGCGAACCCGAGCATGCACGAGGACGACGCCCGGATCCGGCTGCAGGGATCGGTGCCGGACCCTTCGTCGCCGCCGGCTGGATGCCGCTTCCATACCCGGTGCCCGGTCGCGTTCGACGCCTGCGGATGGGACGTGAGCGACGTGCTGCGCGTGCTGGAGGTGCGGGGCCGCGCCGTCGAGGGCTTGCGAGGAGTCGAGCGCCGGACCCCGTTCGAAGGCACGCTCGGCTTCGAGACCGAGGACGAGGCGGCCTCGGCCGTGGCCGAGTTGACCGGTGAACGCGCCCCCGCGCCGATGCGCGCAGCGGCCGAGGTGATCGAGGCTCGCGGCCGCGACGTGCACGTGCGCTTCCCGGCCGTCGAGGAGATGAGCGTGCACGCGGTCGGGCATGGACATCACACGGCGTGCATCCTGCACGCCGACGACCCGGACCCGGCGTCGCCCTGAGGCCGGCGCCGCGTTTCAGCTCGACCGATCGCCGTCGCCCCCGCCGCGCAGCGATGCCGCGTGCTCGGCGTACCAGCGGAAGATCGCCGGATCCTGCAACGACTCGGGGCTCGCGACTCGCTCGGCAGGCTCCCCGGCGAGGAGTCGCTTCACGGGGACCTCGAGCCGCTTGCCGTTGAGGGTCATCGGCACACCCGGAGCCTCGACGATGCGGTCGGGGCTATGGCGCGGTGACAACTGCGAGCGCAGGTCCGACACGATCCGTGCGCGCAGCTCGTCGTCGAGCTCGACCCCCTCGAGCACGACGAAGAGCACGATCGCACCCTCGTCGTCGGGGCCGCCGGTGTCGACGACGAGGGCGTCCACCACCCCCGGGATCGCCTCCACGACGCGGTAGAGCTCGCTGGTCCCGATCCGGACGCCCCCCCGGTTCAGCGTCGAGTCGGATCGGCCCGAGATCACGCACGAGCCCGACGGCAGGATCGTGATCCAATCGCCGTGGCGCCAGACGCCGGGGAACGGCTCGAAGTAGCTCGCCCGGTACCGCTCGCCGTCGGGGTCGTTCCAGAAGGCGACGGGCATCGACGGCATCGGCTCGGTGATGACGAGCTCGCCCACCTCCCCCACGACCGATCGACCCTCGGGATCGAACGCCTCGACGGCGGCCCCGAGCATGCGGCACTGGATCTCCCCGGCGCGCACCGGCAGCCACGGGCACGACCCGACGACGGCCGTGCACAGATCCGTGCCGCCGCTGATCGAGCCGAGCCAGACGTCGCGACCGACGTGGTCGGTCACCCAGCGGAAGCCCTCGGGCGTGAGCGGTGCCCCCGTGGACCCCACCGCGCGGAGCGCCGCCAGGTCGGCCACCGACCCGGGGTCGAGGCCCGCCCGCATCGACGCGTGGATGAACGGTGCGCTCGTGCCGAAATACGTGATGCCCGCGCGCTCGGCTACCCGCCAGAGGGTCCCGAGGTCCGGCTCCGACGGGCTGCCGTCGTAGAGGACGATCGTCGCGCCGACGAGCAGCCCGCCGACGAGGAAGTTCCACATCATCCAGCCCGTGGTCGTGTACCAGAAGAACCGATCCCCCGGTCCGAGGTCGAGGTGGAGCGAGAGGGCCTTGACGTGCTCGAGAACGATGCCGCCGTGGCCCTGGACCATGGACTTCGGCAGGCCGGTGGTGCCCGAGGAGTACAGGATCCACAACGGGTGGTCGAACGACACCGGCTCGAACCGGGGACCGGCCGGCGCCGCGACGAGCTCGCTCCAGGTGATCGCGCCGGCGACGGGGGACCCCAGATCGGCTCCTGCGACGTCGTCGACGAGCACGAGCGCCGCGTCGCCGATGGCCGCCATGATGTCGGCCAGAGCGTCGCGGCGATCGTACCATCGGCCGCCGTAGCGGTACCCGGGCACCGCGATCAGCACGCGCGCCTCGATCTGCCCGAACCGGTCGATCACGGCCCTCGGACCGAAGTCCGGCGAGCACGACGACCAGATCGCGCCGATGCTCGCCGTCGCGAGGAACGCGATCACGGCCTCGGGTATCGTCGGCAGGTAGGCGGCCACGCGGTCGCCGCGACGCACCCCCAGCCGCCGCAGGCCCTCGGCCGCGGCACCGACCGCCGTGGCCAGCTCCGCCCGCCCGATCTCCCTAGCCGCGCCCCCCTCACGGAAGGCGACGATCGCCGGCCGCCCGTCGTCGTGCCGCTCGTCGAGCGCCACGCGCGCGTAGTTCAGCGTGGCGCCCTCGAACCACCGGGTGCCGGGCATCGTGCGCGACGCCAGCACCGAGCGGGGCGGCGTGGCTTCGGGCACGTCGTACCAGTGCCAGATCGCGTCCCAGAACCCCTCGACGTCGCGGATCGACCAGCGCCACAGCTCGTCGTAGCTCCCGAACGGCAGGCCCCGCTCGCGCTCGAGCCACCCGGCGAACCCGGTGAGCGCGGACCCCGCGACGAGCCGCTCCGACGGGCTCCAGAGGGGTTCGCTCATTTCCCCTCGCCCGAACCGCCGGTGCCTGCCCCCTCCCGAACCGGCAGTGTCACGGAGGCTCGACGCTCCTTCGGCGTCGGGTCCCACCGCGTCGAGGATGGCTCCGCGAGGGTGTTGCGGAGCGTGCCGATGCCCTCGATCTCGAGTTCGACGACGTCGCCGGGGCGCAGCTTCCGGAACAGCTCGAGGCCGCACCCCAGGCCGACCGTGCCGCTGCCGATCACCTGGCCGGGCACGACCACCTCGTTCCGCGAGACGTACGCGACGAGCTCGGCGAGGCTCCACGTCAGCGTCGACGTCGACCCGCGCGACCACTCCTCGCCGTTGACGCGAGCGAGCATCGTGAGGTCGTCGAGCGCGAGCTCGTCGAGGGTCGTGATCCACGGGCCAAGGGCGGTCCCGAAGTCCTTGCCCTTGGCCGGTCCGAACCCGGCGGTCATCTCGCGGGCCTGCACGTCGCGCGCACTCAGGTCGTTCATGACCGTCACGCCCAGCACGTGCTCGAGGGCCTCCTCGGGGCGGAGGTCCCGTCCCTCTCGGCCGATCACCACGGCGATCTCCAGCTCGTAGTCCATGAACACCGCGCCGCCGGGCCACGGAACGGTCTGCTCGTGCCCAAAGACCGTGATCGGGTTCATCTTGTAGTAGACGGGCACCTCGTAGAAGAGGTCGGGCACCTCGCGCTTCCCGCGGGCGTGGGCGTTCACGAGGTGCTGCTCGAAGGCCGAGCCGTCGATCATCATCGGTGGATCGATCGCCGGAGCCCACGTGACCTCGTCGAACGGGATCATGGCCTGCGCGTCGGGCGCGGCGATCGCGTCGGCCGCCCGATCCAGGAACGCCGGCCCCGAGGCGATCGACCGTGCGAGGCTCGGCGGGACGAGCGCGGACGCGAGACGCTGGGCGGCCTCGCTCGTGGCGCCCTCGGCCTCCAGCCGACGTCGCTCGGCCACGCGCAGATCGATCACGACCTCGTCGTCGGAGAGTACGGCGACCGGCCGAGGGCGTGGTCCGTCGGGACCGTCGCGCAATATCGTCGAGATCTTCACGGCCGGCCCCTCGTCCACCACCGATCGGACACCGCGCCGTCTCGCGCCAACAGATCCCTCATGTGCTGCTCCTTTCGATACGTCACATCTGCATCATCGACCGTTCGATCTCGCGCAGCTCGCGCTGGCTCGGTTCCTCCAGGACGAACCGTCGCAGCACGACGATGATCGTCGCGGCTGCGAAGGATGCGATCGCGGCCGCGAGCCAGGCGGCCGAGAACGAGATCTCCTCTGCCAGGAAGCCCAACCCGATCGGTCCGGCGATCGCTCCGGCGAAGGCGCCGGTCTGCGTGATGCCCACGGCGGGGCCGGGGGCGGCGGGGTTCAGCTTCACCATCGCGAGGTTGTACGAACCGAGCCAGGACCACCCGGTCGCGAACGAGATCGGGACCGCGAAGAGCATCGCCCACTCCCGCCCCAGGCCCAGCATCAGGAATCCGACCCCGCCGACGGCCAGCATCCACCCCACGAGGTCCAGCTGACTCCCGCGGCGCCGATCGGACCAATGCCCGATCAGGAGCCTGCTCGTGAGTCCGACGAGGCTGCCCGTCGCCACGAGCACGCCGGCCGCCCCCTCGCCCATGCCGGAGGCCACGACGGTGCTGAGGGTATAGGCGCCGAGCGAGGCCGCCGCCGAGCTCCCGAGCCCGAAACCCACGGCGGCCACGATCAGCGCGCCGAGCGACATGTCGGCCCTGCCCTGCGGCCGACGCTCCGTCGGACGTCCCGACGAGCCGGGGATCGCCACGAGCACCAGGGCGGCCAACGCCGCCGCCGCCGCGTATGCCCAACGCCACCCGACCGTCAGGGCGATCGCAGGTACCGAGAGCCCGGCCAGCAACGACGCGATCGGGATCGACGAGTGCTTGAGGCCGAACGCGAGCCCCTGGCGGCCGGCCACGACGTCCCTCGCGATCAGCACGCTCGTCGCGGTGCGGGTCAACGCGGTCGCGACACCCGAGAGCGCGACGAACACCGACAGGATCACCGGCGAGGTGGCCCGCCCCGCGATGCCGAGCAGGGCCACGATGTAAACGGCCGTGCCGATCCGGAGCGACCACGCCGTCCCCACGCGATCGGATGCACGCGACATCGGCGTCGAGAGCAGAGCGGCGCACGCGAAGTAGGTGGCGTAGACGAGCCCGAGCGCATCGATCGACAGGCCGATGCCCTCCCGGAGCTGGACGGCGAGTGCCCCGGTGAGGAAGATCGGCAGCACCCCAACCGCGTCGACGGCCATGCTGACCGCGGCCGGGCGCAGCCACGAGCGGGGGTGGTCACGGTCCACCCCGCCCCCTTGCGGTCCGCGGGCGTCGGCGCTCAGTCCAGGCCGAGCAACCGGCTCGCGGTCCCACCGAGGATCTTGTCCACGATGGCCGGGTCGTCGATCGCCTCCTTGACCTTGCCGACCGGGTCGACCTCGCCCATGTCGAACGGATGGTCGCTCCCCAGCACGACCTGGTCCTCGCCGAGCCGCTCGACGAGGTAGCGGACCCCCGCCGGGTCGTGGGTGAGGGAGTCGGCGTAGACGTCGACGAGGTAGTCGCTCGGGAGCTTGATCGTCGTGTCGGCCTGCTTGCTGAGCCGGTCGCGATACCCGTGGTCCCAACGGCCGACCAGGCACGGGAACGCGCCCCCGCCGTGGGAGAAGACGATCTTCAGCCCGGGCAGCCGCTCGTACACGCCGCCGAACACCAAGGAGGCGACCGAGACCGCGGTGTCGATCGGCAGCCCGACGAAGTTCTTCAGCTCGTGCTCCTTCATGCGCTCGGGGCCGAGCGGCGAGAGCCCATGCGAGAACACCACGATGTCGAGCTCGCGCACGCGCTCCCAGAACGGGAACAACGACTCGTCACCGAGGTTCTTCCCGTCGATGTTGCTGCCGACCTGCACGCCTTTGAAGCCGTAGTCGTCGACGACCCGCTGCAGCTCCTGCAGCGCGAGATCGACGTCCTGCAGCGGCACGTTGGCCATCGGCAGGATGCGACCGTCGTGCCCCTCGGCGACCTCGGCGTACGCATCGTTGATCGCGCGGCTGACGCCGAGCCCGATCTGCGGATCGCAGTCCAGGTGCGACAGGGGCGGAGCGATCGACGCGCACGCCGCGTCGAGGCCGGCGGCGTCGAGGTCGGCGACGATCGTGGCCGGGTCGGTCAGGAACCCCGGCAACGGCTGCTTGAAACCGTTGTCGAGCTTCACCAGCGCCGAGCCGTCGTCCTTCGTGACGACCTGTCCCGCGATCGGAACGGCGCCCGACACCACAGCGTCGGCGAAGGCCTTCGGCACGTGGTGCCAGTGGACGTCGATGGACTTCGTCATCCCTTCACTTCCCCTTCCAGTCCGGAGCTCGATGTTCCTCGAACGCCCTCGCACCCTCCTTGAGGTCCTCGGAATCCCAGACCTCCTTGAGGATGTACGCCGAGAGCTCCAACGCATCGCGGAGCCCGAGGTTCAGTCCCTGCATGATCGCCTGCTTCGAGTAGCGCACGGCCAGCGGAGCGTTCTTCAGTACGTCGCGTGCGATCTCCTCCGCGCGCTCGAGCAGCCGATCGGCGGGCACCACCTCGGTGATGAGGCCGATCCGGTGCGCCTCCTCGGCATCGATACGGTAGTCCTTGCCCTGCAAAGTCATGCGGAGCACATAGTTCAACGGGATCCGGCGCGACAGGCCGATCGGCTCCCATCCGGAGATCAGGCCGACGTTGACGTGCGGATCGAAGAACTGAGCGTTCTCCGACCCGATGATGATGTCGGTGTCACACAGGAAGTGGAGCCCGCCGCCACAACAGATCCCGTTGACCGCGCACACGATCGGCTTGTGGATCTCCTCCATGAGCCTCGCGATCGGCAGCCACACGTGACCCATGGGGCGGGTCCGTGACTCCTTCACGTCGACCCCCGTACAGAAGAACTTCTCCCCCGCCGACGTGAGGATCGCGACCCAGGTGTCGTCGTCGTCACGGAAGTCGGCCCAGATCGCCTCCATCTCGTCGCACATCTGCACGTTGAAGGAGTTGCCCGCGCGCTCCCGGTTCAACGTGACGTAGGCGATCCGATCCCGCTTCTCGTAGAGGGTCTCGACGAGGTCGAGGTCTCCGAGCCGTTCGATGCGTCTCACGCGTCCTCCTCGTCTCGCGTCGGCGATCAGATCGGCGAGAAGCCCCCGTCGACGTTGATCGCCTGCATCGTGATCGCCCCGGCGCCATCGGAGCAGAGGAAGACCACGAGCGGCACGACCTCCTCGGGATCGATGAACCGTCCGAGCGGGATCTTGCTGATCCAGAACTGCCGGGTCTCCTCGGGCGTCTTGCCCGAATCGCGCGCGAATTTCCGCATGCTGTCCTCCACCATGTCGGTGAGGACGAACCCCGGGCAGATCGCGTTCACGGTCACGCCGTGCGGCGCGGCCTCGAACGCCACCTCCTTGGTCAACCCGAGCACGGCGTGCTTCGACGACACGTAGGCGGCTCGATTCGGGCCGATCGGCACCTTGCTCGACGTAGAGGCGATGTTGATGACGCGGCCCGAGCCGCGATCGAACATCTCGCCGATGATCTCCCGGATCGTGAAGAAGTAGGAGTTCACGTTGACCCCGTAGTGGCGTTCCCATACCTCGTCCCGGTGGCCGGCGATGGGCTCGTTGTCGAGCACGCCCGCGCTGTTGATCAACACGTGGATCTCACCGAGCTCCTCGCGAGCCTTCGCGACGGCCGCCTTCACCTGTTCACGGTCGCTCACGTCGGCGGGGATGGCGACCCCGCGTCCTCCGAGCCCGTCGAGCTCCTCGGCCAGCTCCTTCAGCGCAGACTCGGTCCGGGCGACCAGAGCCAAGGTGGCCCCCTCCTTGGCCAGCCCGCGGGCCATCTCCCGGCCCATGCCCTTGCTCGCGCCGGTCAGGAAGACGTTCTTGCCGTCCATCTGTCCCATCTCCGCTCCTTCTCCCCTCGATCGCGTCGGTCAGGACCGGCGCTGCTCTTCCTCGACGATCGCCGCGAACACCCGGTCGGATGGTTCGCGCCGACGCTGACGAACCTCGGTGCGGACCCGCTCGAGCACCCGGTTGGCCGTGTCCTCGTCGACCGGATCCCACCCGTGGTCGATGATCTTCTTCTGGATCGCCATCGGCCCCGAGTAGTGACAGAGCGGGACGTACGCGTCGTTGCCGATCACCCTCGGCGACCAGGCGTTGAACGACCACTCGTCCCCTTCCGGCAGCGCATAGTGAACCTCGGCGGCGTGACTGAATGCCGTCTTCCCCGTGCCGGACATGTGGGGTGGGATCGGCTGATTCCACACGTCGGCAACCCATTCGGACAGGTCCTGGAGCTTGTCCAGCTTCATGCCGAGCTCGTAGCCGTACATGATCTGCAACACCGAGGCGAGCACCGCGAGGTTCGGCACACCGGCCCGCTCCCCCAGTCCGTTGATGCATCCTTCGAGCACCTCGGCTCCACCTTCCAGAGCGGCCAGCTGGCCGGCCGTGCCGAGCTCGAAGTCGTTGTGGCTGTGGATCGCGAGCGGGATGTCGGGACCGAGGATCTGCTTGACCTCCCACGTGTGGTGCTTGTAGACGGCGGGGATGCACGAGCCGCAGATGTCGTCGATGCGGAGCGCGTCGATGCCGGCCTCTTTCAGACGGCGGACGATCTCCTTCAGCCAGTCGAGATCGAGGCGCGAGAAGTCCATCAGGTTGGGGTTCATGTAGGCGCCCTGCTCCTTGCCGTACTGGATCGCTTCACATGCGCGATCGAGCGCCTCCTCCCGGGTGATCGTGAGCCCGCCCATGGACTCCACGAGCTTGTAGTTGTAGTCGCTGATCGCGAACGCCGGACAGATGATGTCGGCGCCTGCATCGAGACAGAGGTCGATCTCCTCCCGGCAAGCTTCCGGGTTCAGCGCTGCGGTGGGATGCACGAGGGCCTGGATGCGGAAGTTCACGCCCATCGCCTTCGTGCGCTTGATCTCCTCGATGTAGTCGTGGTGCATCTCGACGATGTGGACACCGACGTCGTCGATGCGCCGAACGAACTCGAGCACCTCGTCGAGACCGACCGAGACGCCCGAGACCTGGCGCCCCTCGCGCAGGGTCATGTCCATCAACTGGACCTGGTCGGGCAGGTGCATGCCCTCGCGCACCCGCTCGTCGAAGTTGTACGGGCTCACCGCCCACATGCCCTCGCGGAAGCCGGGGGTGCCCTCGCGCGGCAGGCTCTTGCCGTCGGTATCGCTCGGAGCCTGCGTCTCGGCCCTGATGTCCACCTCGGAACGGCCGTGTCCCATGTCGATCACCAACGTCTTCCCCTTCTCTCCGCGCCGGCTCACGCCGGACGCATCCTCTCGCTCCCCGTCCCGCCCCTCACCGCAGCTGGGCGGACAGCTCGGCCGCGCCGTCGGTCAGAGGCGAAGGGCTCGACGGGCCGGATGCTAGGCGGGCGCCCCAGACGACCGCAAGCGAAGCTCATTTGATTCACGTTCGAACCATCTCTGACGAACTTGCTCTCACGCGCCGGTCCTGGCTAGGCTCGGGTCTCGATGCGACAGCGTGCCGTCTACCCCGACGTTCCGCGACGGAGATGGTTCGACGCTAGCGCCAACGTCGATCCGCGCCGGGCCGGGACGGGATGACCGTGATGCTCGAACACCTGCGCATCGTCGAGCTGGGGCAGGTGATCGCCGGAACCTTCGGAGGCATGATCCTGTCGGATCTGGGTGCCGACGTAATCAAGGTCGAACCGCCGAGCGGCGACGCCGGCCGACGATCGGCGATCTATGGCATCGGCGACGAGAGCGCGATCCACCTCACGCACAATCGGAACAAGCGCAGCGTGGTGCTCGACCTGAAGACCCAGGACGGCCGCGAGGTGCTCTTCGACCTGGTCCGCACCGCCGACGCCGTCGTCGAGAACTTCCGGCCCGGGGTGATCGATCGGCTCGGGGTCGGCTTCGATCGCATGCGTGAGGTGAATCCCCGGGTCGTGCTGGTCTCGGTGTCCGGCTTCGGCCAGGAGAGCCCCTACCGCGACCTGCCCGCCTACGACCTCATCCTGCAGGCGATGACCGGCCATATGTCGATCATGGGCGAGTCGGGACGGCCGCCGGTGATCATGGGCATCCCGGTGGCGGACCTGCTCGCGGGGGTGTTCGCCGCGATCGCCGTGCTCGCCGGGGTCGAAGGCACGCGGGCTCGAGGCAGAGGCGAGCACTTCGACGTCGCGATGTTCGACGTGATGGTCGAGATGCTCGCCCACGTCGGCACCCTGTACCTCAACACGGGCCAAGACCAAGAACCACGGGGCTCGGCGCACCCGTTCATCACACCGTGGCAGGCATTCCGGTGCGCCGACGACGCCTACATCGTGGTCGCCCCTCGCGAGGAGCACTTCTGGACGAAGCTCCGCGCAGCCCTCGGCGATCCCGAGGAGCTCGCGCGGCCGGAGTTCGACGAAGCGAGGTCGCGACAGATCCATCGGGAGGCGCTGTTGCCGCTGCTCGAGGACATCTTCGCCCGCCGCGACTCGCGCGAGTGGCTCGAGACCCTGCAGGCGGCGGGGGTGCCCGCCGCGCCGGTCAACCGCATGCCCGAGGTCTTCGACGACCCACACGTGGCGGCGCGGCGCATGGTCCGCTCGTTCTCCCTCGACGACGCGCCGGTGAAGGCCGTCGGGAACGCCATCAAGGTCCTCGGGAACGAGGAGCCACAGGCGATCGCTCCCCCGGCGCTGGGAGGCGACACCGAGGCCGTGCTGCGGACGGTCCTCGGATACGACGAAGCACGCATCGAACGCCTGCGCGACGCAGGCGTGTTCGGCGAGGCGGTCTCGGCATGAGCCCGCATCGATCCGACGGAGGCGAGCAGCCGCGGCACGACCCGGCAGGAGGTGCGAACGACGTGGACTCGATCAGGATCGCGGTCGTGCAGACCAGGACCCAGACCGACGACCCGCCGAAGAACGTGGGGCGGGCCCTCGCGTACGTCGAGCAGGCGGCGGCGCTCGGGGCGCGCATCGTCTGTCTGCCCGAGACGTACCCGGGGCCGTGGACCCCTCCGATGGACTACGACGCGATCCCCGACCTCGCCGCGACGGCCCGCGACCTCGACGTGTACGTGATCGCCGGCACGATCGAGCCCCTGCCGGACGACCCGACGAGGCACCTCAACGCGCTCGTCCTGATCGGTCCCGACGGCCAGGAGGCCGGGCGGTATCGACGAACGACGCCGGACGGACCCTGGATCTATGAGGGCGGATCGTTCTGGGACTTCGGGTACACGGCGGCGTCGGAGCTGCCGGTCTTCGACGTCGGCGGGTGCACGATCGGGATGCTGGTCTGCAGCGAGGTCTACGTGCCCGAGCTCGCGCGACAGCTCGCCCTCAAGGGGGCCGAGATCATCTTCATGCCCGCAGGCCTGTGGAAGATGGCGCAGTGGGACACATGGCGCGTGCTCACCCGGGCTCGCGCGATCGAGAACCTGGCCTACACGGCGACCTGCCAGAACATCCTCGGACACGAGTCGTCGAACCCGGGGCTCTCGATGATCTGCTCCCCCGAGGCCGTGCTCGCAGAGGCATCGGTCGAGGGGATCCTCGTCGCCGACTGCGACCTCGACCGGATCCGCTTCCTTCGAGCCGAACAGGATCGGCGCGGCATCGACAAGGCCTGCAAGGCCGGTGTGCTGTGGCAGTGGTACAAGCCGGAGCTGTACACCGCCGGCCCGGTCCCGCGGCCGAGCTCGAGCGCATGACCGGTCTCGTGACCCCGGAGCTCGAGGCGCTCGTCGGCACGGCATGGCCACCGGTGGTCCACGAGGTCGACCGCACCGGCATCAGGATGTGGGCACGGGCGGTGGGCATCGACGATCCGATCTTCCACGACGAGGCGGCGGCCCGTGAAGCGGGATACGAGCGGCTTCCGGCGCCCCCGGGGTTCATGGGAGTGCCCCGACGCATGCCGGGCGACGTCGAGCCCGGCCCGCCTATCCGTGGCCTCCACCCCGAGCTCACGCGGAGCCTGAACGGCGGCACGGAGTACGAGTATCGATCCACCGTGATGGCGGGGGACGAGCTGGTCGCGAGCACGACGATCTCGGACATCAATGAGCGGAGCGGGTCGGTCGGTCCGATGTTGCTCATCACGCGTGAGACGACCTACCGTCGCGGCGACGACACCGTCGCGATCCTCCGAGCCACGGTGATCAACTACTGAGAGAGGCGATCGATGGCCGACGCGCAGGTGTACGTCGAGGACGTGGAGCCGGGCGACGCGATCCCCGAGATCGTCAAGCGTTGCACGCCGCGCCAGCTCGTGATGTGGGCGTCGGCGTCGGGGGACTTCTACGAGATCCACTACGACGTGGAGTACGCGCGATCGATCGGCCTGCCCGGGCTCGTCGTCCACGGCGCGCTCAAGAACGCGTTCCTCGGGCACCTGCTCCACGAGTGGGTCGCCCCGGCCGGTCGCATCGTCCGATACGGATGTTCCTACCGTGGCATGGACTACCCCGAACAGGACCTGCGATGTCGGGGGAAGGTGACCGAGATCTCCACGCGTGACGGTGAGGGCCTGATCGATGTCGACATCTGGATAGAGAACCCGAGCGGCGAGGTCACCACCCCGGGGACCGCGACGGTCTCGTTGCCCTCCCGTGGAAGGGAAGAGCGATGACGGCGCGGGAACGAGCATCGAACGCGGCCCCCGGGTCCCACGCGGCACGTCCGGCGCACAACCGGTTCGCCAGAGCGGGCGAGGACCGGCCGCCCCTCGATCAGATCGACGTGGTGCTGGGCGAGTGGGCGAACGAACGGCCCGAGGCCGAGCTCGCTCCCGTCGCCGTGACCGCCAGGGTGTCCCGGCTCGCGCAGATCCTGCAGCAACGCATGGAGCGCACCTCATCGCGGCTGGGACTGGACTGGGGTCAGTTCCTCGTGCTCGCCGCGCTTCGCGGCGCCGGGCCACCGTTCCGCATGTCCCCTCGCGAGCTGCACCGACTGCTGTTGCTGTCGCCGGCCGCGGTCACGAATCGCCTGTACCGGCTGGAGGCGAAGGGATTGATCGAGCGGACGGCCGATCCGACCGATCGCCGGAGCCTGCCGGTGATCCTCACCGTTCAGGGCCTGAGCACGATCGACCGCGCGATGACGGCATGCGTCGAGGGCGAGCGTGAGCTCCTCACGGGCGTAGACCCGGGCGACCTCGAGACGACGCTGCGCACGATGCGTCAGCTGCTCGCCGCCTACGAGGAGTACCCGAGCAGGAGGCGACGTCAGCCCGCCGTCTCGCTCGCAGGCGAGGAGCTGCGGGTGGTCCCCGACGAGCCTCGCCCGGCCGACCCCGCGCCGCGCACATCGACCGCCATGCCCGGGTGCGACATGTGGCCCGCCACGCATCGGGACCTCGAACGGCTCCAGCGCAAGCTGGCCAGGAGGGCCGACGACTGCGAACCGTGGTCCGGGCCGGGACCGGGAGAGCCCTCCATCGCCGGAGTGTTCGTCTCCCTGCCTACGAAGCGTCTGAATGACCATCCCCGCGACATCGCCTGGGCGGCGGCGGTGGTGATGGAAGGCCACGACGTCCTCGAGTCGGCCACCGCCACTCGCAAGCTCGTGCGGCCCTATCAGGTCGGATACCTCTCCCTCACGATCGGCCCGATCCTCGAGGACATGGTGGCGGCGCTCGCGGTGCGACCGAGCCTGATCCTCGTGAACGCGGCCGGCCGTGACCACATGCGGGGCGCCGGGCTGGCGATCCAGCTCGGGGCCGCGATCGACGTGCCCACGGTCGGGATCACCGAGCGCCCGGAGATCGGCGAGGCTCCCGAGCCCGACTCGCACCGGGGCGATTGGACTCCCGTCCGGATCGACGGCCGGCTGGTGGGGTTCCGCGTGCGAACGACCTCGAAGTCGAATCCGGTGATGGCTCATGCCGGGTGGCTCACGACCCCCGAGACGGCCCGTGACATCGTGCTGCGGACCACCCATCGCCAGCGCATGCCCGAGCCGTTGCACCGGGCGAGGGACCTCGCCCGACGGCTCCGGAGCGAGTACGAGCGTGCTGCCGGAACGGGAATGAGGGACGGTATCCATGGCTAGGCGAAGATGCAGCCGCGATCGCCGATCGGAGGATCGACTCAGGAAGGGACAGCGGCGATGAGAGCGACGAACTGGCCGGTGGCCGTGGTCGGGGCGGGCACGATGGGACACGGGATCGCGCAGGTCGCGGCCCAGCACGGGTTCGAGGTGCGGCTCTTCGACGAGAGCAGCGAGGCGCTCGGGAAGGCCAAGGCCGGCATCGAGCTCACCCTGGACAAGGGCATGGCTCGCGGCGTCGTCTCACGGGAGGAGCGCGAGGAAACGCTCGCACGCATCAGCCTGATCGACACGCTCGAGGAGGCCGTCGACGGATGCCGGATCGTGATCGAGGCCGTGCCGGAGGATCCCGAGATCAAGCGAGCCGTCTTCGAGCGGCTCGACGCGCTGCTGCCGGAGACCACGATCCTGGCATCGAACACGTCCGCACTGAGCCTGACGATGATCGGAAGCTGGACCCGGCATCGTGAGCGCGTGATCGGGCTGCACTTCTTCAACCCGCCCGACCGCATGCCGTTGGTGGAGGTCGTCCGAGGGCTCACCACGGGCGACAAGACGATCGAGCGCGCGCGTCGCTTCTGCCGCCAGCTGAACAAGGAGACGATCGTCGTCGCCGACCGGCCGGGGTTCGCGACGAGCCGGCTCAGCGCCACGATCGGGAACGAGGCCTGGTACATGTTCATGGAGGGGGTCGCCTCTCCCGAGGAGATCGACAAGGCGGTCAAGCTGGCGCTCGGGTTCCCGATGGGGCCGTTCGAGCTCGGCGACCTCATCGGGCTCGACGTGCGGCTCAGCGTGCTTCGATACCTGCACCAGACCCTGGGCGAGCGGTATCGCCCGTGCCCGATGCTGGTTGAGTACGTCGAGGCCGGCTACCTCGGTCGCAAGACCGGCCGCGGCGTGTACGAGTACCCCTCTCGGGATGACTGAACCGCGCTCGGTCCGCAGCGAGGCCGTCGGCGGGATCGTGCTCGTTACGATCGACCGTCCCGAACGACGGAACGCGCTGTCGTGGACCGCATGGCAGGACCTGAGGTCGGCGATCGCTGCGGCGCGAGACGACCCGGAGGCGATCGGACTGATCGTGACGGGGGCGGGCGACCGCTCCTTCGCGGCGGGGGCGGACATCGAGGAGCTGGCCGATCGGCCGGCATCCGTGGCGCTCGACGGCCTCGTGCAGGGAGTGCTGCTCGAGCTTGAGGCGTTGCCGATCCCGACGGTCGCCGCGATCAACGGACACGCGCTCGGCGGGGGGTGGGAATTGGCCCTCGCCTGTGACCTTCGGATCGCCGTGTCGTCGGCGAAGGTCGGCTTCCCCGAGGTCGGGCTGGGGATCATCCCCGGTGCTGGAGGCGTCCTTCGGCTGCTCCACCATGTCGGTGTCGGTCTCGCGAAGGAGTTGATCTTCACCGGCCGGCTGCTCGACGCCAAGGAGGCATATGCCCACGGCCTCGTGAACCGCGTGGTCGAGCCGGGGCTGGCGCTCGAGGAGGCCCGCGGCCTCATGGCAGATCTCACGGCCCAGCCGCGGAGCGCCGTGCGTCTCGCGAAGCTCCTGATCGACGCCGCCGCCAGGGGAGAGGCGGGGCCCGTCACCGAGCGACTCGCGTATGCCCTGACCTTCCACGCACCCGATCGCGCCGAGCGGATGCATGCGTTCCTCGGACGCCGAGCCTCGGCATCGACGGAGGAGGAGGACTGATGGAGTACCGCGTGCTCGGTGGGACCGGCATCAGGGTGAGCACCCATTGCCTCGGGACGATGATGTTCGGCTCCTGGGGCAACAGCGACGTCGACGAGTGCGTCCGCGTCGTTCACTCGGCGCTCGACGCGGGCGTCAACTTCGTCGACACCGCCGACGTGTACTCGGCCGGCGGCTCGGAGGAGATCGTCGGGAAGGCCATCGCCGGCCGGCGCGACGAGATCGTGCTCGCGACGAAGTTCCACAACCCAATGGGGGAAGGACGGAACGAGCGAGGCAATTCCCGGCTGTGGATCATGCGCGCCGTCGAGGCGAGCCTGCGCCGACTCGGCACCGACCACATCGACCTGTACCAGGTGCACCGGCCCGAGGCGGAGACCGACATCGACGAGACGCTCTCGGCGCTGACGGATCTGCAGCGAGCGGGCACGATCAGGGCGTTCGGCTCGTCGACCTTCCACGGATGGCAGGTCGTCGAGGCGCAGTGCGCCGCGGAGCGTCGGGGCCTGGAACGCTTCCGGACCGAGCAACCGCCGTACTCGATCCTCACGCGTCATATCGAACACGACGTGCTCCCGGCCGCTCTGTCGTACCAGATGGGCGTGCTCGTCTGGTCTCCGCTCGCGCGGGGCTGGCTCACGGGCCGCTACCGACGTGGAAGCTTCGACCGATCGCCGGAATCGCGCGCGACGCGGGCGAAGGGCGGGCCGATCGCCGCCCTGTTCGACGAGGAACGGTCCGAGACCCAGGCCAAGCTCGACGCCGTCGAGCGACTCGCGAGTATCGCCGACGAGGCGGGCATCTCGATGGCGCACATGGCGGTCGCGTTCACGCTGGCCCACCCGGCGGTGACCTCGGCGATCGTCGGCCCGAGGAAGCCGGAGCAGGTCGACGATCTGCTCGCGGGAGCCGACGTTCGGTTGGACGACTCGACCCTCGATGCGATCGATGCCGTGGTTCCGCCCGGCATCACGATCGATCAGGCGGACCGGGGTTTCTCGCCGTGGTGGCTCGAGCCTTCGTCCCGCCGGCGATCGCTCTGAACCCGGTCGTCTCCGCCTGTCGGATCGGTTCCGTCCCTGGGGTGATCGTCGATCGCCTCGTACCTGCGGAACGACGGCACGAGCCACCCGATCACCCCGGCCCCCGCGATGCAGAGCAGGCCCCCTGAGACGACCGCGATCGTGGGTGAGAACGCGGTGGCGACCAGGCCGGCCCTGAGGTCGCCCAGTCGCGGCCCGCCGGCGACCACGAGATAGTTGATGCTCGAGAGCCGGCCTCGCAGGTGGTCGGGCACCGAGAGCTGGATGATCGTGCCCCGGAAGATCGCCGAGACGACATCGGCCGCCCCCGCGACCGCGAGGAGCAGCAGAGCCAGCCACAATCGGTCGCCCACGAGACCGAACGCTGCGACGCTCGCCCCCCACGCCGCGACCGCCCACAACACGGCGCTGCCCTGATGGCGCACCTTACGGACCCAGCCGCCGGTGAGCGCTCCCAGCACGGCGCCGACCGCGGGCGCCGCGAACAGCAGGCCGACCACCTCGGCGCCGCGCTCGAACTGCGAGACGGCGATCACCGGGAACAACGCGCGGGGCATGCCGAAGATCATCGCCACCAGGTCGGCGCCGAAGGCAGCCTGCAGCACGCCTCGCCCGCGGAGGTACCGGAAGCCGTTCACGACGGCGGTGAGTCCGGTGTCGGGGAGATGTCCGGGCTCCGGCGGGACCCGGCGGATCGTCGAGATGATGGCGAACATGGCGAGGTACGAGCACACGTCGACGCCGTAGGCGGTCACGAGCCCGAACTGGGCGATCATCAAGCCCGCGACCGCCGGCCCGAGCAGGGCGGTTGCGTTCATGACCACCTGGTTCAACGCCAGGGCGGAGGGAAGCAGCTCGCGCCCGACGAGTCGCGGCACGATGGCGTTGCGGGCCGACGAATCGATCGACGACGAGCCGGCGATGAGGGCGACGGCGGCGTAGACGACCGCGATCGGCGGTTCGTCGAGCAACGTCGTGAGCAGCAGCACCGAGCTGCCCGCCCCGCCGCACACCTGCGCCCACATCAGCGTGGTTCGCCGGTCGACCGCGTCGATGAACGTGCCCCCGAGGACGATGCCGAGCACGATGCCGGCCAACCCCACCAGCCCGACGATGCCGACCGCCGTGTTGGAGCCAGTGAGCTCGTATACCTGCACGAACGAGGCGACGACGGTGAAGTGGTACCCGGCGCCGGCTAACAGCAGCCCGGTCCAGATCCGCCGGAAGTCCCTCGACCGCTGCAGCGGCGTGATGTCGATCGCGATGCGCCGCAGGAGCGACACCATCACCAACCGTGCGCCCGCGGACCCATCACCCCAGTCTGGACGGCGACACCGGGACCGACCACGGGCGATGATTCGATACGTCGTCGAACCGCATCGGGCGGATCACAGGGACGCCATCACGTCGATGGCCTCGCGTTCGTCGGGAGTGACGAGAGCGTCCTCGGTCATCCAGCGATACCGGATCACACCCTCACGGTCGATCACGAACAGCGATCGCTTGGCGAGGCCGTCGTGTTCCTTCCAGATGTCGTACCGCACGCCGTACGCGCCGCAGGTCTCACGTCCCCAGTCCGACAACAACGGGAAGGGAACGTCGAGGTGCTTCGCGAACGCCATCTGCGAGAACGTCGCCGTCACCGCCACGGCGGCGATCGACCCGCCGATCGCCTCGACCCGAGGCGCCGCCTGTCCCAACTGGGACAGCTCGGTGCTTCAGACCGAGCCGAAGTCGAAAACGTAGAAGGCCAGCAAGAGCGGCCCGTGCTCGAGCAGATGCTCCAGCGAGATCTTCTCCTCGAACGTCTTGCGCAACGTGAACGAGGGCGCGGGATCGCCCACGCCGGGCCGGTCAGTCATCGAGCACCGCCACCGCCCGGGTCGGCCCCCCGTGCGCACCCTTGAGCTTCAGCGGCAGGCCGATGAACGTGAACCGTCGGCCCGCGACCTGGTCCAGGTTGGTGAGGTTCTCGTAGTGCGTGATGTGGTGAGCCCGGCCCATCATGTGGATCGGATAGATGCGACTCGCCGGGTTGTCGGGGGTGCAGGTATCGATGCCGAACGACTTCACGCCGTGCTCCACGATCCAGTCGGCGACGTCGGCGGCCAGGCCCGGGAACTCGCTCACGTACTCGGGCATGCCCGCATACCTCGTCGCGGTCCCGGTATGGAACAACACGATGTCGCCCTCGCGAACCTCTTGCCCCGCCTCGGCGAGGCCCGACTCGACGCGATCGACGCCGATGTCGGTGCGAGGCTCGGCACCGGTGACGTCGATACACACCGCCTCGCCGTAGAACAGCTCCAACGGCATCTCGTCGATCGTCTGCGCCGATGGGTCGGGGTCGAGGTGGCTGAACGAGTCCACATGCGTGGGTCCGTTGTCGTTCAACAGGAACCCCTTGGTCTGGAACGAGAAGCCGCTGTCGAACCTCGGCGCCGTCTCGGCGTGCGAGACGTGATCGAACAGGACCGTCTTGAGGTGTCCCGGATAGACCATCATCCCGTTGTAGATGTCCTGGGACAGGTCGACGATCCTCGGCATGCTCCCTCCTTCCACTCGAGCTGCTTAGTATATTATGTACGTTCGGCGGTGACCCCCGAGGCCGACGTCGATCGGAAGGAGTCGCCCTGCGAGCCATGGTGCTGGAGGGGCCGAAGCGGATCGCCCTCCGACGGGTGGAACCTCCTCGGCCAGCTCCCGGACATACCCCTATCGCCGTGCGAACGGTGGGCATCTGCGGCACGGACGTGAGCATCTTCCATGGCACGATCCCGGTCTCCTACCCCCGCATCCTGGGCCACGAGATCGTGGGCCTGGTCGGAGACGGCGCCGCGGCTCCGCCCGCAGGCACGCGGGTGCTCGTGGACCCGAGCGTCTCCTGTGGCTCGTGCCGGCTCTGTCTCGAGGGGCGCTCGAATCTCTGCACCGCAGGCTGGCTCCTCGGGCGTGATCGCGACGGTGGACTCGAGGAGTCGATGCTGGTGCCGAGCACCAACCTGCACGTGCTGCCCGAGACCGTCTCCGACCACGCCGCACCGTCGATCCAGATGCTCTCGACCTGCCTGCACGGCCAGGCCATGTGCGGCTTCGCCGCCGGCGATCCCGTCGCGGTCGTCGGACTCGGCGTGACCGGGCTGATGCACGTGCAGCTGGCCGCCTCGGTCGGCGCCTCTCCGATCGTCGGGATCACACGCTCGGCGGACAAGCGCCGGCTCGCCGAGAGCATGGGAGCCACCAACACGGTCGATGCGGACGATCCCGAGGCCGAGGCGATCGCGCGTGAGATCACCGGCGGCGGGGCGGCGGTGGCGATCGAATGCGCCGGGAAGGTCGCCACCCTCGCACGGGCGGTCCGGGTCGCTCGGCCCGGAGCCCGCATCCTCGCGTACGGAACGATCACCGAGGACGAGGGGGCGTTCCCCTACTACGACCTCTACTACAAGGAGCTCACGATCGTGAGCCCTCGGGCGGCCACACGTGACGACGTCGTTGCCGCGGTCGATGCTGCGGCGGCGGGCGCCGTCGACCTGGAGCCCCTCGTCACGGACCGCGTGCCCTTGGAACGGGCCGGTGAGGCGCTCGCGGCCGGCGGCGGCCCCCACACGCTCAAGACCGTGATCGATGTCACGGGGGACGCATGATGCGGGCGATGGCGGTCACGGCGTACGACGAACCGCTGTCGATGCTCGATCTTCCGACCCCCGAGACCCCGCCGGGGTACGCCCTGCTCGACGTGGCCGCGTGCGGCGTGTGCTTCAGCGACGTGAAGACCTCGCGGGGGATGATGCATTACAGCGCGGACCTCGCGCTCCCACACGTGCCCGGCCATGAGATCGCCGGGCGCGTGGTCGAGACCAACCCACCGGGCGCGGTGCCCCAAGGGGCTCTCGTCGTCGTCTACCACTACTGGCCGTGCGGACGCTGCGCCGCCTGTCGTCGAGGTGACGAGACCCTCTGCAGCCGGCTCGAGGGATGGGCCGGCTTCACCCACCCGGGAGGGTTCCAGGAGCGGCTCGCCGTTCCCGTCGACCGGCTCATCGCGGTGCCCGATTCCGTCGATCCCGTGATGGCCGCGCCGATGTCGTGCGCGATGGGCACCGCCTATCGATCCGTGGTGACCCGCGGCGGCGTGCGAGCCGGCTCGCGGGTCGGGGTGCTGGGACTCGGGGGGGTCGGCATCCATGCGGCGCAGGTCGCGCTCAGCGCGGGGGCGCATGTGATCGGGTTCGACGTGCATCCTCCAACCCTGCAGCGCGCGAAGGAGATCGGCATCGACGCGCGGCGGAGCGACGACGAAGGCCTCGTGCAGGCGGCGTTCGACGAGACCGATGGCGAGGGGCTCGACGTCGTGGTGGAGACCGTGGGACGCGACGAGACCCTGAACCTGGCGGTCGAGCTCTTGCGCCCCGGAGGGCGGCTCGTCGGAGTGGGTTACTCCCCCACGAGCGCTCTGACGGTGGCGACGCCCAGGCTGGTGCTCGGAGAGCTCGACCTCGTCGGATCCCGGTTCGCCCATCGCGACGACATGGAGCGCGCCGTGCGTCTGGTCGCGGCCGGCGCGGTGACCCCCGTGATCGGGCTGGTCGCCCCGCTCGAGGACGTGAACGACGTGTTCGAGGCGCTGGAGCGAGGCGACGTCGTGGGCCGCGCGGTGCTCGATGTCGCCGGCACCCGGCACGCGGGCTCCGCTGCCGGAGGCTGACGATGCATCCGATAACGTACGCGCGAGGCTGAACATGGGGGCCAAGGCGAAGACCGCGCTGGGTCGCGACACGACCGCGAAGGTCGTCGCGGGCATGTTGCGCGACCAGATCCAGGAAGGAGGGCTGGCTCCCGGCACGAGGCTGCGGCAGAACGAGGTGGCCGAGCGGTTCGGGGTGAGCACCACGCCGGTGCGAGAGGCATTCGCGCAGCTCCAGGCTGAGGGGCTGGTGCGCATCGATCCCCATCGTGGAGCGGTGGTCTTCCACCCGACGGCAGAAGACCTGCTCGAGTACTACGAGATCCGGGAGGTGCTCGAGTCGCTCGCCGTGACGCACGCGATCGACGAGCTGACGCCGCAGATCGCGAAGGAGCTGAACGAGCTGATCGAGCGCATGCGACGCACGACCGATGCCCGCCGTTGGCTCCGCATGAACGACGAGTTCCACCTGAAGCTGTACGAGTGCGCGAGACGGCCGCACCTCAGCTCGCTGATCGACAACCTGCGGGACGCGTCGACGCCGTACATCTACATGTTCGTCGCCAGCCGCAAGCCATCGGATCAGGCCAACGAGGAGCACCAGGAGATCCTCGACGCCTGCGTTCGCCACGATTCGAAGGCCGCCCGGCGGGCGATCCGCGACCACCTGCGGCATGCGTCCGGCGAGCTGGCTCGTCAGCTGAGCGAGAAGGACGACGAACGAGCCGGCGACGACCCCATCACATCCGGCAGCTGAGCTCGATCGATCCCTCGACCATGACGTCCGCGGCGGCCCCGGTGGTGGAGCTCCGAGACGTGATCGTGCGCCTCGGCGGAAGGGTCGTTCTGGGACCCGTGTCGTTGACGATCCGCGAGGGTGAGCGGTGGGTGCTGCTCGGCCCTAACGGCGGCGGGAAGACGACCCTGTTGGCGGTGGCCGGGGCCCGGCGGCAGCCGTCGTCGGGCCGCGCGAGCGTCCTCGGCCTCGAGCTCGGCCGCGGCGACATCCGCACGCTGCATCCCGAGATCGGGCACACGAGCCACGCGCTCTCCGAGCTCTTCCCACCGCACCTGCGCGTGCTCGACGTGGTGCTCACGGGCAAACGATCGTCGCTGTCTCCCTGGTTCCAGCGCTACGACGCCGGCGATCGGTCGCGGGCCGAGGCCCGGCTGGCGGACGTCGGCTGCGAGCACCTGGCCGACCGTGTCTTCGAGACCTGTAGCCAGGGGGAACGGCAGCGCGTCGTGTTGGCGCGAGCCATGTTCGGCGAGCCACGACTACTCGTGCTCGACGAGCCCTCGGCCGGTCTCGACCTGCCGGCGCGGGAGGCGTTGCTCGGAGCGATCGAGCGATCGGTGAGCCGCGATCCGGGTCTCGCCGTCGTGATCGCGACCCATCACCTCGAGGAGGTACCGCCGTCGGCCACCCACGCGGCGCTGCTCCGCCAGGGCAGCATCGTCGGCTCCGGTCCCATCGACGAGGTGCTGACCGCCGGCAACATGCGGCGGTGCTTCGACCTCGACATCGTGGTGGAACGCCGGCACGGTCGATGGCAGGCCATGGCCGCGCCCGCGCCGGTCAACCCTGCCTGAACCCGAGCTCCTCGGCGTTGACGGCGTATGGCGGCACCCGTCCGGCCAGCACCTCGATGACCTGTTCGGTCGCCTTGCGCTGCAGCTCGATCATCGATTCCTCGCTGTAGAAGGCCGCATGCGGGGTGACGATCACCTCGGCGCGGGCCAGGAGCGGGTCGTCGGGTGCGGGCGGCTCGGTCTCGAGGACGTCGAGCGCGGCACCCCCGAGGTGTCCCGCTGCGAGCGTCGCACGCAGGGCATCGAGATCGACGAGCGGTCCGCGCGACGTGTTCACCAGCATGGCGCCCTCCCGCATCAGGTCGAGCTGGGCGGCTCCGATCAGGTGATGGGTCTCGGGAGTGAGCGGGGCGTGCAGCGAGACCACGTCGGACCCCGCGAGCAGCGTCTGCAGGTCGCACGGCTCAGCGCCGGCCTCGACGATCGCCTCTGCCGGCAGGAACGGGTCGAACGCGAGGATGTGGAATCCGATCGCCGAGGCCTTCGCGGCGAGCGCCCGCGCGATCCTGCCGAATCCGACCAGCCCGAGCATCCGATCGCGGAGCCGATGCAACGGGGCCGCGTCCATGGGGCTCCACGAGCCCCCGTGCACGCTGCGGTCCAGCCGAACGACCCCTCTGGCGAGCGCGAGGGCGAGCGCGAGCGCATGGTCGGAGACCTCGTCGATGCAGTAGTCGGGGACGTTCGTCACGACGATCCCGGTCTCCGTCGCCGCCCCGACATCGATCGTGTCCAGGCCGATGCCGTAGCGCGCGATGATGCGGCACCCGTGCATCGCTCGGGTGACGTCGGCGGGGATCGGCGTGTAGCAGTTGAGCACGGCGTCGGCCCCCCGCACCACCTCGGCGACCTGCTCTGGTGTGGTGGCGTTGCCGTCGAACCGCAGCTCGTGGCCGGCATCGGCCAGCATCGCCCGTTCCTGGTCGAGGTGAGGGAACACGTGATCGGTGACCGCGACGACACCCATGTCCGTCAGCCCCCCAGGTTCAGCAATCGAGCCGCGTTCCCGCCCAGGATGAGCGAAAGCTCGGCGTCGCTCAGGCCCTGGACGGAGCAGATCAGCTCGAGCGGATCGTCCTCGCCCATGTCGTACGGGTAGTCGGTGCCCAACAGCACGTGATCGGGCCCGTACCGCTCCACCAGGGTCGCCAGCTCGTAGGCGTCGTACAGCATCGAGTCGAAGTGCAGCCGCTTCAGGTAGTGGCTCGGCGGATGGTCGGGGATGAACTCGCTGACGTCGGACCGCTCGCGCCACGCGTGGTCGTAGCGCGCCGGGTACGACGGCAGGTAGCCACCCCCGTGCACCACGCACATCTTGATGTCGGGCACCCGCTCGAGCACGCCGCCGAAGATCATGCGGGCGACGAACACGGTCGAGTCCAGCGGCATGCCGATCGTGTTGATCATGTAGTAGTCGGTCAGACGTTCGCCGTGCGTGAACCCGTTCGGGTGCACGACGACCGCGAGATCGAGGTCGCGGCACCGCTCGAAGAACGGCAGGAACCGCGGATCGTCGAAGTCGTCGCCGTTCACGTTCGTACAGATCTCGATGCCGGGGAACCGCAGGTCCTGGGCGATGCGGTCCAGCTCGTCGAGGGTCGCCCCGACGTCCTGCAGGGGCACGGTGCCCAGGCCGACGAACCGATCCGGATGCTCCGCGACGATGCTCGCGAGGTTGTCGTTCAGCAAGCGAGCGAGCTTCTGACCGAGATCGGGCTCGGCCCAGTAGTAGTACTGGGGAGGAGCCACCGAGATCGCCTGGATGTCGACGCCCATGCGATCCATGTCGGCGAGTCGCTCCTCGACGACGGTGAGCTTCGGACGGATCTCGGCGACCGCGCGCCGGTTGTACGCAGCGCTCGCGGGTCCGGAGAAGTAGAGGAACGGGTCCATCTCGAGGGAGAACGCGGGGCCCGCCAGTTCCTCGGCTTCGGGGGACAGCACGTGGCAGTGGATGTCGATCGTCACGGCTCCTTCGGGACGTTCTCGTGGGCCCGCCATCGTTCCTTCGCTCCCCTCGCCAGCCACCTAGGCACCCGCCTGCGCCGGCCTCACACCGTGGATCGATGCCGCCGTCGAGGGCTCGAGGACGGCGATCGCTCCGCGATCGCCGTCGACCGCGACGAGCGAGCCCGGCGCGAACGCGCCGGGCTCGCCCTGCAGGCTCGTCACCGCGGGCACCCCGAGGGAGCGGGCGACATCGAAGAGGTGGGCCCCTTCGCTTCCCTCGGATGTGACGAGCCCTGCACACCCCCACAACAGGGGCGCGATCTGTGGCACCGGCCTGGGGGCGACGAGCACCGATCGGGGCGCCGGCCTGCCGGCGCCGGAGACCAGCGGGTGCGCACGACCGGCCCCGACCCCGGGCGATGCCCCGACGCCTTCGGCGACCGCCCCGTCGGCGCATACCACGGCCGCGATCAGCGGTTCCCACCGATCGGGGCCTCGCGGCACGGACGGACGGTACCCCTGCCGCCGCAGGGCCTCCTCGAGGTCGGCGGGTGAGGCCCTCCACACCAGGTCGGGGTGGGTCAGCGAGCCGGCCTCGGTCATGGAGCGCCCGAGCCCTTCCATCAGCCCCGCCAGGCGGTCGGTCTCCGAAACGTCGATCGCGGTGGAGGCACCCGGGCCCGGCGGGTCGGACGCGCCGGCGAGCAGATCGCGAGCGAACACCGACCATCGCAGCTCGGCATCGGCGGGATCGGCGGTCCAGACCGCCGATCGGAGCACCGCCGCCAACGCGAGGATCTGGCGCAACGTCGACGCCGGATCGCTCACGGCGATCGGGACCGGCCGAGGGAGACGCTCGAGCGCGGGTGACAACGGAAGCAGGGTCGCTTCGCCCATCGGCCCAGGGAAACGCTGGGCGACGATCGCGATCCGCCGCTCGATCTCGGTCGGCTGCCGCGACGGTGCGGGGAGCCGTGCACCCGAGGACGCCGCCGCCGAGTCGCGCACCTGCAGCAGCCAGAGCGTTCCCGAGGCCAGTCCCCATTCGATCGTTCTGGCTCCGAGTTCCTTCGACACCCGGTCGGTCAACGCCGCGACGCGGAGCGCGACATCGGGCCCGAGACCACCGAGGCCGGGATCACCCTCCACGGCTCTCCCCGAACGCACGAACGCCCGCTCGCCGCGCACGGCCCCGGCTACCAGGGCGGCCGGATCCCCCGCGACCCCGTGGATCGAGACCGCGCCGTCTGCGACGGTCGCCGTTCCGCCGCCGTCGAGGGGGAGCCACGGCTGGATCACGGCGCCCATCCTCAGCTCGGACACGGGCACCCCGAGCTGCTCGCAGCGGCCGACGACGTCACGGGAGAACACCGACGCCGCGCACCCGAGCAAGGCCGTCTCGAGGTCGCCGACATCGACCTCGTGGTACGTGGCGAAGGCCCCGGACCACCTCGGATCGCGCTCGAGCGGGCTCGACGAGCGAACGATCGCTCCGCGGGGATATGGGGCACACACCGCCCGGATCGCCTCGAGGGCGACGGGATCGATCCGGCAGGCGGCGACCGCGAGCCGGGCCGACGCCGGGCTTCGTCCGATCGCCGACGCACCCGTGGCCAGCGCCGGAGCGAGAACCTCGATCGGAACCACGTGCGCGGGCAGCACGGGCAGGTGCGCCGCGGCAGCCCGCGCGAGCCCGGCCGCTTTGGCGCCGGCGACCCGGGCGTCGAACGCCCGGGCATCGTCGAGCGGGAACGGCCCGGTCACGGTCTCAGCCGGCGAGCGTGATCTCGTCGATCGGGAACGACGTGATCAGCTCGTGCCCGGTCTCGGTCACGACCAACATCTCCTCGAGGCGCACCCCGAACTCGTGGACCTTCCCGTGCTGGGTCTCGAGCGCGAACACCATGCCGGGCTTGATCTCGATCGGGTGGTCGAGCGACCAGATGCGCGAGATCACCGGTTGGTCGTACTGGGCCAGCCCGAGGCCGTGACCCCAGAGGTTCGCGGCGGCCTCGTCCTCGTCGGCGTAGCCCCACGTGTCCATGGCGCTCGGCCATTTCGAGGCGATGTCGCGCGTCGTCACGCCCGGCTTCACGGCGTCGATCGAGTCCCGGAGCCACCGCAGCGCGATGTCGTAGTACTGCTTCATCTCGTCGGTCGGGGTGCCGCCGACGCAGTACGTGCGATACACGCAGGACTTGAACCCGTTCCACGTGAGCGCGGCCACGTCGATGATCACGAGCTCGGCCGGCCTGATGATGCGGTCGGAGAAGTTCCGCCAGTTCGGCCATGCGTTGGGGCCGGAACTCACGATCACGTCCTCGACGTCTTCCACGCCGGGGAACGAGTAGAGGAACTCGAACCCGTGCGCGGCCACCTGGTTCTCCGTCAGGCCAGGGCGCAGGAACTGCGTCATCTCGTAGTGAAGGGCATCGCAGATCGAGCCGACGATGCGCGAGCAGTTCTGCTCGTCGGGGCTCTTGACCGCCCGGGCCTCCATCATGGGGGTCATGCCGTCGGTCCACGTGATGCCGGCGCGTTCGAACGTTTGCATCATCGTGATGTCGATGAAGTCCACGCCGAGCGGGCGGTCCTTGACGCCGGCGTCCTCGAGGTCACCGACGAGCGCCTCGGTGAACTTGTCCACCTGCATCTGCGCTGCCGGTCCGGCGGCTCCCTTGATCCACGCGAAGGAATGACGCACGTTCTCCTGCGGGATCCACGGCGAATGCGCCTTGATGTGGATGCCGATGTCGCCCTGCTCGTACAGGATCGGCTCCTTGCCCTCCACGAGCACCGCGTAGCGCAGGCCGGGCTTCAGCTTGTTCCAGCCGGGCGTGAGCGTCGACGTGACGTAGCGGATGTTCTCGTCGTACATCAGCAGCATGGCGCCGAGGCCGTGACGCTTCATCGCGTCGCGGGCGCGATCCAGCCGGAAAGCTCGCACGGCATCCCAGTCGATGCCCCGCTTCCACTCGATGTTGGCGTAGCCGAACGCTTCCTTCATGCGGTCGTTCCCTCTCTGGTCGGTGGCGGGGTCACGCGGTGACCCGCCGAACGATCTCGGTGAACGCCTCGTCGTCGACGAGCCCTTTCGTCTCGAGCGAGCGGGCCTTCACCTCGTCGAGGATCGCCAGCGCCTGCTCGTCGGACGCGGTGAGCCCGAGCCGCTCGAGCGCTGCGGCGACCGAGTCGATGCCCGAGCCCTTGCCGAGCACGAGCAGGGGTTCCGGCTGGCCGACGAGCTCGGGGCGGTAGGGGAAGCTCTCCGTGAGCTCGTCGCCGACGTTGCGGACCCAGGTCGTGATGATGCCGCTCTCGACGTTGTAGAGCCGCTCCCCCACGACCGGGCGGTTCGAGGGCTGGGAGACCCCCGCGATCTGCATCACCAGCTTCGAGAGCTCGGTGAACCGCTCGGTTCGGATGCCCGTGTCGAGCCCGTACATCGTGAGCAGGGCGAGCACGGTCTCCTCCATCGGGGTGTTCCCCGCCCGCTCCCCGATGCCGGTCACTGTCGTCTGGATCACCTCGACACCCTCGGCGATCGCGATCAACGTGTTCGCGACCCCGAGGCCGAAGTCCATGTGGAAGTGCGTCTCGAGCGGCACGCCGAGCCGTTCGCGCGTGCGCCGCACGAACAGCTGCACCCCGTGCGGGGAGAGCACGCCGAACGTGTCGACGAGCCCGACCGCGTCGACATGGCCGTCGGTCGCGACCTTCTCGAGCAGATCGAGGTACTCGACGAGGCCTGCCCGGGTCGCGTCGATCGGGAAGAACGACACCTTCATCCCGAGCTCGTGCGCGAGTGCGGTGGCCTCGACCGATGCATCGATCGCGCGCTCGACCGGCCAGCGATACGCCTTCTCGACCAGATGGTGGCTCGACGGGATCTCCATCACGACGCCGGTGACGCCGCAGTCCGCCGCCCGCTTGACGTCGTCGACCATGCACCGGCTGAACGCGTAGATCTCCGACGGCAGGCCGGCCTTCACCATGAGCCGCACGGCCTCCTCGTCGGCGGGCGAAACCGCGGGCAGCCCGGCTTCGATGCGATGCACCCCGGCCTCGGCCAGCGCCTCGGCGATCCGCAGCTTCTCCTCGGCGGTGAAGACCACGCCCGCCTGCTGTTCCCCGTCGCGCAGGGTCACGTCGTGGACCTGCACCGTCGAGGGGAGATCGAACCCCTCGGTGACCTCAGGCAGGAAGTTCCACGGGCTCGTGAACCATCGGTCGGTGTGCCACGGTTCCGACGTCATCGATGCTCGTCCCCTCTCCCCCGACATGGGCTGCCTATATAGCACATTATGTACAACCCGAGGCGGGCGCCTTCCGGATGCTTCAGTCCACGCCGACAACGGCCGACACCGCGGACAGGTACCCTCGACCGATCCTTCCTGGTCCCATGTCGATCATCTCCTCGTCCCTTCCTCGCCCGATGACCATGGCGGTGCTCACCCTGGTCGTGGCCCTCGCCCCGTCCGCGTCGGCCACCGGCGATGCGGCCCCCGGCGACGGGTACGCGGGCTCGTCGGGTGACGCCCGCCCGGCCCCGGCGTCGGCCCCGGCGGCGCCCCGCGTGCGGCTCGACGTCGGCCCGACCACACCGGGCATCGACGTGAGCCACTGGCAGGGCGAGATCGACTGGGGGAAGGTCGCCCGAGCGGGGAAGCGGTTCGTCTTCCTGAAGGCGACCGACGGGCACGACTTCCTCGATCCCACGTTCTTCCGGAACCGTACGGGTGCCAGGACGAACGGGCTGCGTGTCGGCGCCTATCACTTCGCGCGGCCCGACCCGTCGAAGGGTGACGCGGTCGAGGAAGCGCGCTGGTTCGTGAGCCGGGCGGACCCGCGACCGGGGAACCTGCTTCCGGTGCTGGATCTCGAGACGAGCAAGGGCCTCGACTCGAAGGGCGTGACGCTCTGGGCACGTCGTTGGGTCGCCGAGGTGCGCCGTCTCACGGGCGTGACCCCGCTCGTGTATACGAGCCCGTACGGGTGGCTGAGCCGCACCGGCGACTCGCGCGCGCTGGCCCGGGACGGCGCGCCGCTGTGGATCGCCCACTGGGGGGTGTCCTCGCCGCTGCTGCCCGCCGGCGGTTGGGACGGCGCGGGATGGCGGGTGTGGCAGCACACGAGCCACGGGCGCGTCGCCGGCATCTCGGGTCGGGTCGACCTCGACGTGGTGCCAGGGCATTCGCTCGGTCCGATCACGATCCGGCGCCTGCTGGTGAACGTCGAGGGCGGCGCCGGCAAGGTCATCAGCTCCCCCGCGGGCCTCGGGTGCAGCGCAACGTGCTCGAAGAGCGTGGACCCGGGCAGGGTCGTCACCCTCACGGCCCGGCCGGACGACGGCGCGTACTTCACCGGTTGGAGCGGCGCGTGCTCCGGAGACGGCGCCTCGTGCACGATCACGATGCGCGGGAACCGCACGGTGGGCGCCACGTTCGTCACCGACGTCACGCCGCCGACCGCGGCCGTCTCGGTGAGGGCCGGGTTCCGGGGTCCGATCGTGGTCGCCTTCGACGAGCCGGTTCGCCGCGTGACCGCTGCCAACGTCTTCCTGCGTGCCGGGGGACGCACGCCCGTCACCCGGGTGTGCCGCTCGGCCGCCGGCACGCCGGTGGGCTGCGACGGGCCGCTGCGTTCGATCGTGCTGTGGCCGTCCTCGCCGCTCGTGCCCGGCCGCGACTACCGGGTCCTCGTGGACCCGCCCGGCGCCGTTCCCGTCGTGGACCGGGTCGGGAATCCCGCGCCGCCGATGGTGCATCCGTTCGAGGCGCCGAGATCGGTCGAGCAGTCCCACGCCCCGGTGGGCCTCGCGCCCCGCAGGGCTTGGAAGCACGTCCGGTCCTCGAGAGCGTCTGGCGGATCGTTGGCGGCCGCCGAGCGAGCGGGGTCGAAGGCCACGATCGGTTTCGACGGAACCGGGATCGACTGGGTCACGGTGACGGGGCCCAACCGAGGACGCGCACGGATCTGGATCGACGGCGAACGCCGCCGGATCGTCGACCTGTTCTCCGCGAGGCGGACGTTCGGCGTCGAGGAGCGGATCGACGGCCTGGCCGACCGAGCCCACACGCTCCGCATCGAGGTCATGGGGAGCCGGTCGTCCCGATCGCACGGCCGGTGGGTCACGGTCGACCGCTTCGTCGTGACCGGCCCCTGATCTCGGGACCTCGGAGGCCTCGACCGAGGGCCACCCGACCACCCCTCGCCTGCGGCCTCGGCGACGGGGCCCCGAAGATGCTAAGCATGATGCATGGCAGACCCTGCATCGCTCCCCGAAGGAGCGGCGGCGCTGTTCCGTGAGCCGCCGGAAGGATTCATCGCCGCCCGCGACGCTCTCGCCGCCGGCCTGGCCGACGCGGGAGACGCGGACGGGTCGCGAGCGGTGAAGGCCCTCCGCAAGCCCACGGTGGTGGCCTGGTCGATCGACCAGGTGGCGGAGCGGGACCCCGACGGGGTGCATGCCCTGCTTGACGCGGGTGCGGAGCTCCGCGCCGCGCAGCAGGCCGCGCTCTCCTCGAAGCGAGGCGCGACGGACCGGCTGCAGGAGGCGGGCGCGACACGCAAGGAGGCGGTCGCACGCCTCGCGAACGTCGCGGAGGAGGCGCTGAGGGAAGCCGGCCGATCGGCGGAAGCCCATTCCGATGCGATCGTCCAGGCGCTGGAGATCTGCTCGGTGGATCCCGAGGCGGGAGCAGCGCTCGCCGCGGGCACGCTGGAACGCCCGCCCGAACGAGCAGCGGGGTTCGGCGAGCTGTTCGGATTGACCTCGGTCGAGGGCGGCCTCGAGCAGCCCTCGAGAACATCGCGGCGAACGTCGGCCGGGGCCGCCAAGCGCGCCGGCCGTGCCGACCGACGGGCCGACGCCGCGCGCCTGCGCCGCGACCGAGACGCGGTCGCCCGCCGCGCGCGCAAGGCACGGGACGCCGCCGACGGGTTCGCACGCGAGCTCGAGGGCATGCGCCGACGACTCGATGTCGTCGAGGGCAAGCACGCGACGGCCGAGTCGGAGGCATCCGAGCTCGAACTCGAGCTCGCCCGGGCGGAGCGGGCGCTGCGAAGTGCGGAGGAGGGCGTCGACGACAGCTGACGGGTCCCATCCGTTCTCGACGGGTCGTGCAGCCCACAGGCGAGGGACGCTCGGGCGCTGCGGGCCGGCCCGTGCGGGCCTACCGTCGAGCGTGGAGGTGAGTCTTCCAGGACCGCGCCGACGTCGTCGGCGCCACCGCGTTCGCGCCCGAGAGCGTTGGGCTCACGATCTCGTTCGCGGTGGCCGCGCTGGTGATGCTGGCTCCGAGGAAGGAGCCTCTGCCCGGGTGATCTCGTAGCGGACCCCCTGCCACGTCTCCGTGCCGTCGGTGCGCTCGAAGCGCTCGACGAGGCGCATGCCCACCTTCTCCGCGACGCGGATCGACGGGATGTTCTCCGCGCTGGCGAAGGCTCGAACGACCTCGGCCCCGAGCGCATCGAACGCGAAGGACACCAGCGCGGCGACCGCCTCGGTCGCGTACCCGCGGCCCTGGTAGGCGGGGTCCATCGTGTAGCCGACCTTGATCACCCCGGCCTCGCCGTCGGCGGGGCTCATGCCGACGTCGCCGACGAGTGCGTGGGAGTCACGCTCCTCCACTGAGAACTGCACCCACCCCCCGGCCTCGCCGGGCTGCCTGGGGGCCATCTCCTCGATCTCCGCCCGCACACCCTCCACGTCGGTGCGCGCCCAGCCCTGGTAGCGGTGCACCTCCGGATCGCTGCGGTACGCCGCGATCGCGCCGGCGTCGTCCGGCAGCGAGCGCCGCAGCACCAAACGCTCGGTCCGGATGCGATCGGGAGTCATGGGGCAGGAAGCCTACCCGAGCCCGACGGCGGAGCCGTCAGCGCTTCCGTGCCTTCCAGGCTTCTTCGATCGGCCATCTCCGTGACCACTCGACCGTGGCGAGTGGGTCCGACGGCGGCTCGGCGTCGTCGGGGGCGCGATACTCAACCAGATCCTCGACCTCGAACCCGCTCGAGCGCAGCAGGCGGATCATCTCCCCGTGCGGGATCGCGAACTCCACAGCGCCCGCGGCATCGGGCCAGACGAAGCGGTGCATGCCGAAGTGCGGCCGCACGAGCGTCTCGCCCGCCGGCAGGTCGTCGTCGGGGAACGTCAGCATCGACAGATAGGAATGGCCGATGAAGACGAGGCGTCCGCCGGGGCGGAGCAGGCGCGCCGCCTCGGGGATCCAGCGATGGGGGTCGCACCAGATCGCAGCGCCGTACTCCGAGATCGCGAGATCGAACGACGCGTCGCGCAACGGTGGCCGCTCGGCATCGGCATGGATCAGCGGGAAGCGGAGACCGAACTCCCGCTGGAACGACCTGGCCGTGGCGAGCTGCGCGCCGGAGTTGTCGAGGCCGACCGGGCGGGCGCCGCGGCGAGCGAGCCAGGCCGAGACGTAGCCGGTGCCGCATCCGAGCTCGATCACGTCGACGCCCTCGAGGTCGGGCAGCAGCCCCAGCTCGGACTCGGGCACGTGCCAGATGCCCCAACCGATCTCCTCGCGTGCCCAATCGCGGCGACCGCGATCGACCCAGTCGCCCGCGTCGGCGTCCCATGCCTCGCGGTTGGCTCGCACGTGCTCATCGGACATGGCGCACACGATACGAGGAGCCATCGGCGATGATGCCCCCGTGCGAACGATCGACGTCGAGGAACGCCGGGCGCGGCTGGGTCTGCGCCACCATCTGGCGCGTCCGGCCCCGAGCGTGGACCGGGCCGTCGAGGCGCTCGTCGGGGCCCACTCGAGCGACCCGTCGAGCGTCTTCCTCTCGGCCCGGGCGCGCGTCGAGGGCTTCGAGCCGAGGCTGCTCGAGGACGCTCTGTACGAACGGCGATCGCTGGTGCGCATGCTCGGCATGCGTCGCACGCTTTTCGTCGTGCCGACCCAGCTCGGCGGCGTGATGAACGAGGCATGCACGAAGGCGCTCGTCCCCGGCCAGCGCAAACGGCTGATCGCGATGCTCGGCGAGCAGGGCGTCGCCGAGGACCCCGCACGGTGGCTCGACCGGGTCTCGGCCCGTACCCTGGCCGCCCTCGAGTCGCGGGGCGAGGCGAGTGCGCGCGAGCTCACCGCCGAGGTGCCCGAGCTCGCCACGAAGCTCTCGTTCGGTGAGGGCAGGACCTGGGGCGGCAGCGTCGGGGTCTCGACCCGGGTCCTGTTCCTGCTCGCGACCGAGGGTCGGATCGTGCGCGTCCGCCCGGCCGGCTCGTGGACGTCGGGTCAGTACCGGTGGGCGCCCACCGACCGCTGGCTCGACGGGGGGCTGCCCGATGTCCCGCGCGACGAGGCGTGCGCCGAGCTGCTGCGCCGGTGGCTCCGGGCGTTCGGTCCGGCGACCACGACCGACCTCCGCTGGTGGACGGGCTGGACGGCCAAGCTCTCGGCCGCGACGCTGGCCGCGTTGGGGGCCGTCGAGGTCGAGCTCGAGGGAGGGACCGGATGGGTCCTTCCCGACGACCTCGACCCCGTGACGGCGCCCCACCCCTGGATCGCACTCCTCCCGTCGCTCGACGCCACCGTGATGGGATGGAAGGAACGCGACTGGTACCTCGGCGATCACGCGGAGACGCTGTTCGACCGCAACGGCAACGCCGGCCCCACGATCTGGGCCGATGGACGCGTGGTCGGAGGCTGGGCGCTGGGCGCCGGCGGCGAGATCGTGACCCGGTTGCTCGAGCCGGTCGGCGACGACGTCGCCGCCGCGATCGACGCCGAGCGGGAACGGCTCGAGCGATGGCTCGGCGACGTGCGCGTCACGCCGAGGTTCCGGACACCGCTCGATCGCGAGCTCTCTGCCTAGCACCCTGTCTCGAGCCTTCCCGGAAGGCGCCGGGACTGTCGTGCCCGACTCCTATGCTGGACGTCATGACGTGTGCCGTTTGCGGACGCCCCCTTCCCGACGACGCCCGATTCTGTCCCGGATGCGGCGCCGCGGTCACGAGCTCGCTCGCCACCGACGAGCGGAAGATCGTCACGGTCCTGTTCGCCGACCTCGTCGATTCCACCGGGCTCGCGCAGCGCCTCGACGCCGAGCGAGCGCGCGAGGTGCTCGGGCGCTTCTACGACGCCGCGACGCAGGAGCTGCTGAACCTGCGAGGGCGCCCCGAGAAGTTCATCGGCGACGCCGTGATGGCGGTCTTCGGGCTGCACCAGGTGCACGAGGACGACGCGCTGCGAGCGGTCCGCGCGGGACTGGCGATCCGCGAGCGAGCCCGCCGCCTGCGTGCCGAGCTCGCGCTCGAGGTCGACCTCGAGGTCCGCGTGGGCATCGAATCAGGCGAGGCGGCGACCGGCACGGGTCCCACCGAGCAGCTGCTCGTGACCGGGTCGGTCGTGAACGCCGCCGCGCGCATGCAGGGCGCCGCCGCACCGGGTGAGGTGTTGGTCGGCGCCACGGCGCACTCGCTCACCCTGGCCGCCGTGTCCTTCGGCGAAGCGCGCGACGTCGAGGCGAAAGGGTTCGACGAGCGCCTCCGCGTGCACCCGGTGCTCGGCCTGACGACCAGGTCCGTCAGGCGAACGATCCCGTTCGTGGGCCACAGCCTCGAGCTCACCTCCCTCCGGGAGTCCTTCCATCGGGTGGCCGCCGGCGGCACTCCGACGCTCGTCACGATCACGGGCGAGGCGGGGGCTGGCAAGACGCGTCTGGCCGACGAGCTCATCGCGGGCCTCGAGCCCGGTGTCGCGGTGCTCCATGGGCACGCAGAGGTGCCCGCGGGCAGCGCCAGCTTCGCACCCGTCGCGGCGATCGTGCGCCAGCTCGCGGGCATCGACGAGAACGACCCGCCGGACCAGGTCACGCTGCGCCTCCGTGAGCTCGTCGACGGCTGCTGCGATGCGACCGAGAGCGAACGCGTGGCGGCGGGACTCGGTCTCAGCCTCGGCGTCTCGGAGCCCGGACGAGACGAGTCCGCGTTCATCGACGACGTGCAGAACGGGTTCCTTCGCTTGGTCGACGGCCTCAGCTCCGGCCTGCCGGTCGTGCTCGAGTTCGAAGATGCTCACCAGCTGTCGGCCCCGATGCTCGACCTGGTCGAGCGGCTCGTGTCGCCGGGCCGGCGGGGTCCCGCGCTCGTGCTGGTGCTCGCTCGCCCGGAGCTGCACGAGCTGCGACCCCGATGGGCCGAGCACGCGTCCCATCACGTCCAGATCGGGCTGGCGCCGCTCTCCCGAGAAGATGCGGTCGAACTCGTCCGGCAGGCGGGCGGAGACCGGATCGACCCGCGAGAGGCCGGCGAGATCGCCGATCGAGCCGGCGGCAACCCCTTCTTCATCATCGAGACCACCGGTTGGCTGCTGCGCGAGGGGCGCACGCACACCCACGCCGTGCCACCGACCGTGCAGGCCGTCGTCGCCGCGCGCATCGACTCCCTGCGGCCGCCGACACGCGCGCTCGCCCGCCGCACATCGGTGTTCCTGTCGTCGTTCGACCTCGAGGAGGTCCGGGTCCTCGCTCCGGCCGAGGAGGCGGTGGAGGCGCGGTTGTCGGAGCTCGAGGACGCGGAGCTGTTCGATCGCATCGACGACGGCGCCCCTCGGTGGCGCTTCCGGCATCAGACCCTGCGCGACGTCGCGTACGCGAGCCTGCCGAAGCGAGAGCGCCGGGAGCTGCACGTGGCGGTCGCCGATCGGCTCATCGCCGACGGGCACCGATCGTGGGCCGCCGACCACCTCGAGCAGGCCGCCTTCGCGGCCGCCGACCTCGAGCCGAACGCGCGAACGCTGCCCGACCGCGCTGCCGACGCCCTGACCGAGGCCGGTGACCGCGCGCGCCGGCGCATGGAGAATCGGTCGGCCCTCGATCGCTACCGGCGCGCGCTCGCGCTGGCCGGCGAGGGGTCGCTGTGGGGGGTCCGAGAGGCGCGCGTGCTCGCCGGCATGGGGGAGGCGTTCTACTGGCTCGGCGAGTACCCGGGGGCCACGGAGGTGCTCGACCAGGCAGTCGACCTCGCGACGCGCCTCGACGACGACGTCGCGCTCTCGCTCGCCCTGCGCTTCCTCGGCGACATCTCGATCAACGTCGCCGCCGACCTCGACCTCGCGGAACGGCAGCTGGCCGGCGCCCTCGAGGCCGCGGAGCGCCTCGGCGACCCCGACGCGATCGCCCGAACGCTGCTGTTCGCCGGCTGGGTGCCGTGGACCCGCAACCAGCTCGAGCAGGCCGAGGCGACCTGGCGCCGGGCGCTCGAGCTCGCGAGCTCGGTCGAGGACCGATGGGCCCTCGTGCGGGCGCTCGTCTCGCTCTCGATCGTGATCGGCGATCTCGACCGCCTCGACGAGGCGACCGCCACGATCGAACGGGCCCGCGAGACCGCCATCGACATGGGGGACCGGTTCAGCCTCGCCGTCGCCACCGTGCAGGAAGGCCGGCTGCTCGAGGAACGCGGCGACTTCGAGGCGTCGCTCCCCTACTTCGATCGCGGCATCGAGATCTACACGGAGCTCGGTGCCCGGTGGGAGCTGGGCGACGCGCTCGCCGAGCGCGGCATCGCCCAGCGTGAGCTCGGCCGCTACGACGAAGCGGAGCGCGACCTGCAACGAGCGATCGCGATCAGCGAGGAGCTCGGCGAGCGGCAGCTCGCCGGATGGACCTGGCGGGCGCTCGCCCACGTGTCGGAACGCCGGGGCGATCATGCCACCGCCGAGGAGCATCGGCGTCGTGCCGCGCTGGAGGAGTCTCGGCGCCCGCGGTGAGCGGCGCCGCGTCGGGGCTCAGACGACGGTCAGGCTGATCGGGACCGCGACGGCCTTCGAGACCGGGCAGTTCAGCTTGGCGTCTTCTGCCGCGGCACGGAACTCCTCGGCGTCGAGCCCCGGTACGTCGCCCGAGGACTCGAGCCTGATGCCCGTGATGCCCTCCCCCGGCTGGAAGTCGACCTCGGCGCGCGTTCGCAACGTCGTCGGGGGCGTACCGTTCTTGGCGAGCACGTTCGAGAGCGACATCGAGAAACATGCCGCGTGTGCGGCTGCGATGAGCTCCTCGGGGCTCGTGCGGCCGCCGGGCTCCTCGGTGCGTGAGGCCCAGGTGACATCGAACGAACCCAGTCCGCTCGAATCGAGGCTGGTCGTGCCGTTCCCCTCGGTGAGGTTGCCGTGCCATTCGGCGTTGGCGACGCGTGTCGCGGCCATGGTTCCCGCCTCCTTCGCTCAGTAGGTGGTCAGTCTCGCGGCGACGGTGTCACGGGCGCCCCATCGTCCGGCCGAACGCACACGGATCGTGCACGTGTAGGAGACGCCCTCGCGATGGGTGCTCGCAACGATGTTGACGGTGAACACCCTCTTCTTGCCCTCAGACGCGGGCGGCAGGTCGAACGACAGCGTGCCCTGCCTGAAGGCCTTCGTCACGTTGCGGGCCTTCCAGCTGGGGAGCTTGTGTTTGCCCATGAGCACCGCGTTCAGCGTGAAATGCCGCGTGCCCGTGCACCCCTGAACCGTCAGGGTGTCGGGTCGGTCGCCGTCGTTCTGCACGGTGACCCAGAATCGAGCGCCCTCGCCGTCTTCCAGGCGAACCGCGACCGTCTGCCTCGCGGCCGTTCCGTTGTGGACGTTACGGCCTTTCCACGGGTGTGGAAGCGGATCGATCGTGCACCCCGTGCTCAACCCGCAGAGCTTGATCCAGGCGTCGGCCTGGTACTCGGCCGCCACGGCCGGCGTCGTGCCGGCGAGCAGCGACATCCCCACGATCGAGGCCAACAGCAGGGCGGCGGGCCGTCGCATGCCGCACAGCTTACGTGCAGCTCGAGGTCGGGTCAGGCCGTGTCAGTCCTCGTCCGGACGCCGCAGCCGTTTCGTGCGCGCCCGCCGCTTCTTCTCGGCCAGCCGTCGTTCGACCGAGGCGCGGGTCGCCTTCGTCGGCCGGCGCGCTCGGGGCGGCGGCGCGATCGCTTCCCGAAGCGTCTCGGCCATGCGGTCGCGAGCGGCCTCGCGGTTCCGCACCTGTGACCGATGCTCCGACGCGACGACCGTCAGCACCCCGTCGGCGAGCCGCCGATCGAGCCGCTCGAGGGCTCGCGCACGCAGGGTGGGCCCGAGCGCGCTCGTCGTCGTGATGTCGAGGCTGAGCTCGACCCGGGAGTCGGCGGTGTTCACCGACTGCCCTCCGGGTCCCGGAGACCGGCTGAAGCGCCAGCGCAGTTCCCGCTCGGCAACCACGACCGAGTCGGTGACGCGGAGCGGTCCTGCCATCCCGTTCAGTATGGCCTGCACCACCCGCCGACCGACCCGCAGCCGTGGCGCCACGAGTTGCGAGGAGCCGGGAGCCGCCGTAGGGTCGGAAGGGACGACCGACGGAGGGGTCCATGCGTCCACGCTTGCACCACAACCGCACCGGGCGTGCCAGCGTTGTCCTGATCGCCGGCATCGCCGCAGCGCTCGTCTTGATCGCCGGCCCGGCCGGAGCCCAGGACGCCGACTCGCGCGACGACCTGGTCGTGCTGACCGGAAGCCTGGTGGTCGCCGAGGGCGAGACGGTCGGCAGCGCGGTGATCTTCGACGGACCGGCCACGGTCGACGGCACCGTCCGCGAGAGCCTCGTGGTGTTCAACGGCCCCGTGGTCGTCTCGGGGACGGTGGAGCGGGACGTCGTCGTGTTCAACGGATCGGTGGTGGTGCGCTCGGGCGCGACGATCGAAGGCAACCTCATCACGGTCGAGTCGCCGACCGTCGAGGACGGGGCGACGATCGGAGGGGAGGAACGCCGAGTCGGAGCCGAGTTCGACTGGGCGACCTTCGGCTTCGCGAGCCGCTTCGCCTGGTGGGTCGGCTACTCGATCTCGACGTTGCTGCTCGGGCTGTTCCTGCTCGCCCTCGCTCCGGGGCTCGACCGAGCGATCCACGACGCGGGGCGCTCCCAGACCGGGGCGGCGATCGGATTCGGCGCGGTGGCGTTCTTCCTGCTGCCGGTCGTCGCCGTCCTGCTGGTGGCGATCGTCGTGGCCATCCCGCTCGGGCTGTTCCTGCTGCTCGCGCTCGCCCTGCTGTACACGATCGGGTACGTGGCGGGCGCACACGTGCTCGGCCGCAGGCTGGTCACGTGGCCGAGATCGCGCTTCGTGGCGTTCCTGGCGGGCTGGGGCATCCTGCGCCTGCTCGCCTTGATCCCCGTCATCGGCGGCCTCGTGTGGATCGTCGCCGCGATCTTCGGACTGGGTGTGTTGTGGGTGGCGATGCGCCGTTCGCCGACCACCCCGGCGACGCCCGAGACCCCTGCAGCCCCGCCGATGCCGGCATCGACGACGTAGCGTCCACCGGCGTCCACCCCCGCTCGGGTCGGCTGCGAGAGCTGCGTCGTCCTCGCGTGAGGTTTCGATCGGGAGCCGCGATCGACGGTCCGACGGAGGCCGATGTGCCGACGCAGGCCGACGGTGTCGACGTCTTCGTCGCACCCGAGGCGAGGCTCAGGTCTCGGAGGGCACCAGCCCGAAGATCGTGCTCGCGGCTCCCGATCCCCGATGGTTCCTCGGTCCCCCGATCACGACCCATCCGCCGGCCGCGGGCATCTTCCCGAGGTGCGCGAGGTTCTCCAGCGTGAATCGATGGCGGTTGAGCGTCAGCCACGACGGGGTGAACGAGACGTCGCTCGAGGGGTCGGGGCCGAACGTGTCCGACCCGAGCGCGCCGCGCCGGCCCAGCACGCCCGTCTCGATCAACCATCGAACCGCCCACCGGGAGAACCCGGGCTGGCTGAACCTCGAACCCGGTTGGCCGCAGTTGTAGTAGGTGGGCTCGTCCCGCGCCAGCTCTGGCCCCCAGAACCGGTCGCATCCCGTCCACAGGAGCACCGCCGCACCCTCGGGCATCTCGCCGTGATCCGCCTCCCACTGCTGCAGGTCGGCCGTGGTGACGACATGGTTCGCGTTCGAAGCGACCTCGTCACGCACGTCGATGACGACGGCGGGCAGCAGGTAGTCGCCGACATCGAGGTCCCCGGCGCAGGCCTTGCCCTCTCGGAAGTGGCACGGAGCGCTGTAGTGCGTGCCGGTGTGCTCGCCCTCGCGCACGTACTGCATGTAGAAGCCGTCGTCGGGCACGGTCGCGACGGTCTTGAGCGTGAACGCCGGATCGCCCGGGAACAGCGGAGTGCGCCTGGGGGCGTTGATGTGGCTGAGGCTCACCACCCGTGAGAAGCCGGGCAGCGTCGTGGCGTCGCCGCCTCCGCGGCGAGCCCCGGCGAGCCCCACCACGTAGCCTCCGGTCATGAGTGACGCCGCGGCGAGCACCGCGATCACCTTGATACGCACGTCGGACCTCCCGTCCCTCGGAACCGGGACATCGTTGCGCGGCGATCTCCACGGACGCAAGAGGGCGCGGCGAGGTTCCGACCGCTAGGAGGCCACGGGGACCGGCACGCGGCCTTCCATCACCGTGGACCCGTCGGGCGTGCTCACACCGATCGAGGCGACGCGCTCTCGTGGCAGCGTCGAGTAGAGGCTGATGTAGAGATCGCCCTCGACCCCGACGAACGTGCCCAGCGGCGAACGATCCCCCGTGCCGGCCTCCTCGAACCACACGGCGTACGTCTCGCCCGAGGAGAGTCCGGAGGTGGTGATCTCGACCCACGTGCTGGTCGGGTCCTCGTGCAGCACGGCCTCTCCCAGCACGCCGGGCCGGGCCGCGGTGAGGGCCACCATCTCGCCGCCCGACGGCTCGGGCGGTCCGAGCGCCACCTGCCCGACGACGGCCACGAGCGCGAGCACCGCGGCCACGGCTCCGACGCGGACCGCGACGGAGCGCCGACGAGCCCGACCGAGGACGCCACGCTCCCGTTCGATCCGCGTGAGCACCTGGTCGAGCATCGCTCGGGGGGGTTCGGCCGGTGTGCCCAGGCGCTCGGGATCGGCCATCGGCAACAGCCCGGCGACCGCCGCCAGCTCGGCCGCCTCCACCCGGCACGCGGCACAGCCTTCGAGATGGGCGCGCACCGCGGTGACGTCGGCGGGCTCGAGGTGACCCAGCACGAACGCACCCAGTAGCGGACGCACGTGGTCGTCAGGACCAGCGGTCATCCCAGCCCATCTCCTCAAGGGCGAGCCTCAGCGCTCGCAGGGCGTAGTACACGCGGCTCTTGACCGTGCCTTCGGGGATGCCGAGCTCCGACGCGACCTCCGCGTAGGGGCGCCGCCGGAAGTACGTCTCGAGCACCACGCGCCGATGGTCCTCGCCGATGCGTCGCAGAGCTTCCTCGATCTGCCAGGCGAGCAGCGCCTGTTCCAACCGGTCCTCCGCAGAGACGGCGCCGTCGATCGAACCCTCGATCGTCTCGTCGGACGCGGGCTCGGGCCAGATCGCGCGCGCCCGAGCCATGTCGATGACCACGTGCCGCAGGATCGCGAAGAGCCAGCCACGGAGGCTGCCGAGCTGAGGGTCGAACCGGTCGCCGAACCTCCATGCCCTCACGAACGTCTCCTGTACGGCTTCTTCGGCGAGGCCGTGGTCATTGAGCGACCGCACCGCGAAGCCGAACATCTCCCCGGCGTGCGCCGAATACGCGGCCCTGATGCCGCGCTCGTCGAGATCGAAGCGTGCTGCGCCCATGGCCCGTTCCAGGGTACGGGCCACGCGTCCCGACGGTTCGATCTCGGACGGGGTTGAACGCCCTCGGTGCGGAGCCCGTATCCCCGACGTCACGACGGCCCGGCGGAAGGAGACGACGACCATGAGGATCGGAGCGATGCGGTCGGTCGCGATCGGGTTGGCGTTCGCCACGATGCTCGCCGCGTGCGCCGACGACGGCGGTGGCGAAGCTCCGGCACAAGGATCGCCGGCCGCGGAGTCCGCCGCCAGCCCCCAGCCCGAGGCCCCCGCCGAGGGCACCGTGGCGGTGGCCGACTCGGATCTGGGATCGATCCTCGTCGACGCGGAGGGGATCAGCCTGTATCTGTTCGAGTCCGACACCGGCGGCTCGAGCACCTGCTACGACGACTGCGCCGCGACGTGGCCCCCACTGGTCGCCGAGGCGCCGACCGCCGGCGAGGGCGCCGACGAGGCGCTGCTCGGCACGACCGAACGCGACGACGGTGAGATGCAGGTGACCTACGACGGTCACCCCCTCTACTACTTCGCCTCCGACCAGGCTCCCGGCGACACGAAGGGTCAGGCCATCGGCGACGTCTGGTACGTCGTCGATGCCTCGGGCAAGGCCGTGACCGAGGACGGCACGGGGCGGCCCGGGTACTGATCCAGGACGGCACGGAGCGAACGCGTGCACGGAGCTTCCGTATGCGGTTGACTCCTCCCGAGAAGGGAAGGAGGGCCCATGCCGAAGATCTTCTCGATCCGCCCGACCTGGAGCCTGAAGGGACGCCGATCCCAGGGGCTGAGGGGATTCACCGGCAAACCGTTCCACCCGCCGCTCACCGACTTCCCCATCGTCTGTTACTCGCTGGCGGCGGTCTTCGATCTGATCTCGTACCTCTCGCCGGCCGACGATGCGAAGGCGCAGGACTTCTTCGCGGCGGCCACGTTCGTGATGGTGGCCGGGTTCGTCGTGAGCCTGGGCGCCGCGCTCACCGGCTTCCTCGATTGGTGGAAGGGGATCCCGCGTGACCGAAGTTCGGGGCCGATCGGCCGCGCCAAGCGAACGCAGGTGTGGCGCACGATCAATTGGCACGCGACCGTGATGGTCACGGTCACCCTGATCACGCTCGTCGACCTGTTGCTGCGGATCCCGGCGTTCGATGAAGCCCAGACCCAGACGGCCTGGCTCGTGCTGTCGGTGCTCGCCGCGGTCCTCGTGTTGTTCGGAGCCGCCTACGGAGGCACGCTCGTCTTCGAGTACGCGTTCAACGTCGAGAACGTCGAGGAGGTCTGGCAGGAGTCCGAGCAGGATCACGTGCGGCAGGACCGCCGCCCGACGGGCGGGTAGACGCGGAGCGTCCCCCGGTCGCTGGCTACTGAGCCGGCAGCTCCAGCTCGTCCTCCTCGAGGCGGATCTGCGTGGAGCGTTCGAACGCAGCGATGCCTCGGAGCACCATGTCGACCGACGCGACCGGGTCGATCCCGACCGCCGTCTCGGCGGCCAGCACGAGGCCGTGCACGCCGTCGAGCAGGGTGTTGGCGATGTCGTTGGACTCCGCGATCGTCGGCACGCGGCTCGTGACCATCGACTCGAGCAGGTTCGTCGCGACGTAGACCGGACGGTTCCAGCGGTTCGCGTGACGGATGATCGTCTTCTGGTAGTAGGGCACGAGCTCGAACGGGACCTCCCGCGAGAGGTCGCCGCGGTCGATCAGGACCGCGTCGGCCGCGTCGATGATCGCGTCCATGTTCCGCACGCCGACACGGCTCTCGATCTTGGCGATGACGTTCGCGCCCTGCGGTGCGAGCGAACGGATGCGGGCCACCTCGTCGGCGTTGCTCGCGAACGAGAGCGCGTAGTCGGCGATGCCGTGCCGGGCACCCAGCTCGATCGCCGCCTCGTCCTTCTCCGAGAGAGCCGGGAGCTCCGGAGGTGGAGCGACGGTGACGCCCTTGTTGGATCGCATGCGGCCGGTGCTCGTGACCCGTGCGCGCGCTCTGCGTTCGGCGACGTCGGTGACCCGGAGCCTGGCGCCGTCGAAGTCGATCTCCAGCAGGCTGCCCACGGTCAACGCCTCGAAGAGCGTGGCCGGCCATAGCGTCACCGACTCCGTGGAGCCGACGACGCGGTCCGCGACGAGATCGATCTCGCTCCCCTCCTCGAGCACGACCCCGTCGGCCACCTCGCCGCACCTCACCTGCGCGCCCTCGGTGTCCAGGCAGATCGGGGTGGACGAGCTCCCCTGGATCAGCTCGATGGCGGGTTCCACACGCTCGAGCGGAGTGTGGGAGAGGTTGATGCGGAACAGGTCGACGTTGCGTGCGTCGAGCTCACGGATGATCTCGGGGCGCATGGACGCCGGGCCGAGCGTGCAGAGGATCTGGATCTTCAAGGGGCCCTCCGGGGGGACGTGTCTCATGGCCGTTCACGATACTGCCGTCGCCCATGTTGACGGACGGGACGGCTGTTGACGAGGGCCATCCAGCGCCCTCGCGACGGCGAACGACCTAGTGCCTCGGTCTCCGACCGCCGCGCGAGCCGTACCATCGCACCATCAGGCGCCTCACCGGCATCGTGGTCGCCGGCGCCGTGGTGGCGGTCGCGTCGGCGGCCGTCGTCGGCGCCGATACCTTCACGCCCGTCATCGTCCGGCCCGGCACATCCCTCGCCGATCGGCCCGTCGCCGGCCACCCGGAAACCGTGCCGACCGCCCATGCAGCGCGGCCGAACACGCGTTTCGAGGGAGGGGTGTTCCGGATCGGGCCCTTCCTTCGGGAACGGTTGGTCGGCCGGAACTGGCACCCGGGGTGCCCCGTGGGGATCGACGACCTGCGCCACGTGCTCGTCAGCTACTGGAACCTCCAGGGGCGCGTGCGGTCGGGGCCGCTGATCGTGCACGAGGCCGTGGCGCGCGACGTTCTCTGGGTCTTCCGGCGGTTGTTCGATGCCCGGTTCCCGATCCGTCACGTCGCGCTGCCCCCGCCCTACCGACCGCCCGTTCGGCGTGACTGGTTCAGCACGCACGACCGCTCCTCGTCGTTCAACTGCCGGCCGGCGACGGGCAACCCCGGATCGCTCTCCCACCACTCCTACGGATGGGCGATCGACATCAATCCGCTCGAGAATCCCTACGTGCGCTCCGACGGATCGGTGCTTCGGCGCGCGGCGAAGCCGTACACCGACCGATCGCGGCACGAGCCCGGCATGATCCACCGTGGCGACGTCGTGGTCCGCTCGTTCGCCAGGATCGGCTGGGAGTGGGGCGGCGACTGGGTGACGTTGAAGGACTACATGCATTTCTCACTCACGGGTCGCTAGCCGGCGTCCGAAGGTCAGGGCTCTCGGGCAGGACCGGTCGGCTCGGTCGGAGAACGGTCGGCCTCACCCGGCGCCGATGCACGCAACGGGCCCCCGGCACCGACAGCGTCGGCCGGTGGCTGCTCGCCCCCGGGACCCGCGTGTCGCCCCTGCGCGCTCGGGTTGCGGATACCGGTCGCGTTGATCGCCGCACCGGCCACCAGCAACGCCACCGAGACGAGCATCGCGAGGCGGAACGCGTCGGTGGATGCCGCGCGGGCGGCGGTTCGGATCTCGGGCGAGGCGTCGCTCGACGGTCGGTTCAACGGCGCGACCTCGGACTGGAACTCGCGGGAGTCCACGTCCGTGCCCGGCACCTGCCTCGCGATCGACGCGTAGAAGCTCGAGGCGACGGCCACGAAGATCACTGCCGTCACGAGCGGCGAACCCACGCGCGAGATCGCGTTGTTGATGGCGGAGGCGACCCCGGCGTTGCTCTCGGGCACCGACGTCATCAGCGCGGTCGTGAGCGGCGCCACCATGATCATCAGGCCGGCGCCGAACACGAGCAGCGCGGGCAGCAGGTCGACGAAGTAGTCCGCGGGCGGCAGGATCGACGACCCCTCGCCGCCCCCGAACACCCAGGCCGCGCTGTCGGAGGGGATGCGGACGTACCACAGCAGCCCGAGGGCCATGATCGCCGGCCCGAGCGCCATGTAGAGGCGTGGGCCGTGACGGGCGGCGAGCTTCCCGAACCGAGTCGAGAACAAGACCAGCAGCAACGACGAGGGGATGCCGGCGATGCCCGCCGCCTGCTCGTTGTAGCCGAGCGTGCCGATCAGGAAGATCCCCTGGAACGTCAACGAGACGTAGAGCGCGCCGTAGATCACGAGCGTCGACAGGTTCGTGACCGTGAAGTTCCTCGACCGGAACAGGCGGGGGGGCACCAGTGGATCGCGACGCTTGACCATCAGGAACGGGAACGCGATCGCGGCGAGGGCGCCGATGACGAGGCTGGTAACGGCGATCGGCTCCCCCCAACCCTGCTGCTGTCCTCGGATCGTGCCGAACGCGAGCCCTCCGACGGCGAGCACGATCACGAACGAGCCGAGCCAGTCGAAGTGCCCGGTCGCGTCGGGGTCGCGAGACTCGGGCACGTATCGAACGGTCGCGAGGTAGGCGATCGCCAGCAACGGGAGGTTGATCAGGAACGCCATCCGCCAGGAGATCGTGTTGACCAACAGGCCCCCGACGAACGGTCCGAGGATCGACGTCGCGGCCGAGGCGCCCGCCCAGACACCGAACGCCCGGCCCCGCTCCTCGCCCTCGAAGCTCGCCGTGATGATCGAGAGCGACCCCGGAACGACGAACGCGCCCGCCGCGCCCTGCAGCACGCGAGCGACGATCAAGATCTCGATCGAGGGGGCGATGCCGCACAACAGCGAGGTCGCGGCGAACCCGAGCAGTCCGAGGGAGAACATCTTCCGGCGTCCGTGATAGTCGGTGAGCCCGCCTGCCAGGATCAGCAGGGCGCTGAGCGTCACGAAGTAGCCGTAAGCGACGTAGGACTGCGCCTCGAGCGTGCCGAACAGGTCCGACGGCAGGTCCTCGCCGATGCGCGGGAGCGCCAGGTTCACGACCGACGTGTCGAGGAACACCACGGACGAGCCGAGGACGACGGCGACCATCGTCCAGCGCTTCCGCGCGGGGGTCATGGGTTCCTGGCTCGTGACCGAGGTCTCGCCCGAGCTCACCGCGCCATCCGATGTACCCACTGGGCGCGCCACTGGGGCGCCTCGAAGGGTTGGGCGAAGTAGCCGGTCTGCCGGTAGACCTTCCCGTCGCGGATCTCGGCGATGCTCACGGCCTGGTACACGCTGCCGTCGGCGTACTCGAGCTCTGCCTCGCCCACCTCGAGGCCGCCGGAGCCGATCGCGCGACGGAAGCGGATGGCCGGGAGGCCGCCCGGGAAGTTCCGATCGATCGCCAGGGAGTCGTCGGGTCCTTCGATCCGCTCTCCCGACTGCGGCCACTCCAGCACGTAGTCGTCGTGCATCAGCTCCCTCGCGCCGTCCCAGTCCTTCGCGCCGAGCCGCATCCACAGCTGCTCGACGAGCGTCGTGGTTCCTCGTTCCCCCATGCCATGCCCTCCTCGACCCGTGGTTCGGAGCCTACGCGAGGGGGGCCTAGAGTGGGTCGTGCATGCGGAGGCGACCCCTCGTTCGAGCTTCGTGGACGGCGATCGTCCTCGTCGCCCTGGTGGGGGCGTGCACATCGTCACCGACCGAACCTGCCGACGACCAGCGGTCCCCGGCCATGCCGCCCGTGGCCGCATCCGGCGTCACATCGCCCGCTCCGACGCCGCAACCGACCGTCGCGCCGGACCCCGCGGGGTTCCGGGTGGCCGGGCAGCGGATCCTCGTCCGGCCACCGCGGAGCGGCTCGTTCAGGGTCCGTGGACTCTATCCTTGGCGACCGTCGCGTTGCGTGGACGCCGAGCGCCCGACGCTCGAGGGGCGATACCCGGGGGTGCTGTCGATCCGTTCCGTCGACGACGGCACGCTGACGGTCGCGGTGACGCTCGATTTCCAGTCCTATCTCGAGGGCATCGCCGAGGTTCCGCCCACGTGGCCGACGGCGGCCCTCGAAGCCCAGGTCATCGCGGCGCGCTCGTACGTGCTCGCACGCACGGGGTGGTCGGGCGAGCAAGGCGACGACCTGGGCACACCGATCTGCGGCACGGCCGACTGCCAGGTCTACGGGGGTATCCCTCACCCACGTCCACCGGGGATGCACCGGTGGTACCGGGCCGTGCGGGAGACGAGAGGGCAGGTGCTGTCGTCCGGAGGTCGTCCGGCCGACACGGTGTACTTCTCGACCTCGAACGGACGCACGTACGGCAACGACGAGGTGTTCGGAAGCTCTCCGCTCCCGTACCTGCGTCCGGTCGTCGAGCGTGACGACGGCGCCAGCCCCGTGTCACGGTGGCGGGTCCGGCTCCCGGTACGCGACCTCACGACCGTGCTGCGTGCCGACGGAGCCTGGCCCCGGGGGGTTTCTATCAGGTCGGTGGCCGCGGAGGGTTCGATGGTGCGGCTCGCGGGTGACGGCGAGCGCCGCTCGATCGACGCGGGAACGCTCCGCGACGCCGTGAACACATGGGCCGCGTGCCTGCTGCCGCGCCGGTACCCGAGCGACGGCCTGCCCGTGACGATCCCCTCGGGCTGGTTCGCGCTGTCCTCCGGCGGACGTGCGCTGGTCGTAGACGGACGAGGCTGGGGGCACGGGGTCGGCATGGTGCAGTGGGGCGCCTACGGGAAGGCCCGCCGAGGCTGGTCGACGGAGCGCATCCTGGGTTTCTACTACGGAGGCCTCCGGCCGCGGCCCTCGCCCGAGCCCGGCACGGTGCAGGTGGTCCTCGCGACCGGCCTGCGCTCGCTCACCGTCGAGCCATCGGGCCCGGGCGCTCGGATCGCAGACATGAAGCTCGGCAGAGGTCCGCTCGACGTCACCGGCGGCGACGAGGTCACGGTGACCGGCAACCGGGTGGGTTGACCCCGGAGCCGTCAGCGCCCGGTCGCGAGCAGGAGCTTGCCGCTCGTGGTGCCGCCGGCCAGGGCGCGGTGTGCGTCCGGCGCACGTTCCAGCGGGAACCGCTCGTGCACGCGAACGTCGAGCTCGCCGTCGGCGACCATCGAGAAGACTTCGCCGGCGCGCCACAGCAGCTCGTCACGGGTCGCCGTGTAGTCGCCGAGGATCGGGCGGGTCAGGAACACCGACCCCGCGCCCTGGAGACGGCGGATGTCGAACGGCGGCACCGGTCCGCTCGACTGACCGTAGAGCACGAGGGTTCCCCGGCGTCCGAGCGAGGCCAGGCTGTCCTCGAAGGTGTCCTTGGCGATCGAGTCGAACACGATGCGGGCGCCGCGCCCGTCGCCGTGGCGTCGGACGACCTCGGAGAGCTCGCGCGTTCCCCGGACGACGACGTCGGTGGCACCTGCGGCCGCGGCCGACTCGGCCTTCTCGACGGTCGAGGTCGTGCCGACGACGGCCAGTCCCCGCCGCGCAGCCATCTGGGTGAGCAGCAGCCCGACGCCGCCGGCCGCTGCGTGGACCACGACGACGTCGCCGGCCTCCAGCGGCGCGATCGACTCGACGAGGAAGTGGGCGGTCATGCCCTGCAGCAGCACCGCTGCCGCCACGTCCGCACCGAGGGCCTCGGGGATCGGGACGAGACGGTCGGCCGGCACGAGCGCCGCCTCGGCGTAGGAGCCCGGCACCATCGCGTACGCGACCCGATCGCCCGGCACCACGCGGGTCACTCCGGCGCCCACCTCGAGCACCTCGCCGGCGCCCTCGGAGCCCGGTGTGTAGGGCATGGGAACCGGGTAGTTCCCGGATCGCTGCTGCACGTCGATCATGTTCACCCCGGCGACCTCGATGCCGACGAGGGCCTGGCCTTCCGACGGCGCGGCGAGCTCGACGTCCTCCAGCACCATGACGTCTGGATCACCCGGCTCATGAACGCGGATGGCTCGCATGGCTTCCTCCTCGATCAGGGATGTTCCGCGGGCACCCCGTGCGGGGCCCACGCTACCGATTCAGGCGTGCGCGCGGTGATGCCACTGCAGGCGCCGCAGACGTTCGGGTTCGACACGACCGCCGACGAACACCAGCGAGACCACGAAGCCGCACAACGCCAGGAACGCGTCGACCGTGAACGCGAGAGCGATCCCTTCGGGCAGCGAATCTCGTGACGCGACGAGCGCGGTGTTGAGCCCGAGCCCGACCGAACCCCCCGCGATCTGGCACATGTAGACGATCCCACCGGCGAGGCTGGCGCGTGCCGGGTCGAGCGCCGTGACCCCCACCGTGGTGATCGACGAATAGAACAGACCGATGCCGAGCCCGAGAACGAGCATGCCGGGCACCAGCTCGGTGTAGGTGGTCGACGCATCGAGCCGGGAGAGGAGCGCCATGCCGACCGTCAGGCACGCGGCGCCGGTCGAGACCACCGGTTTCGCGCCGATCCTCCCGTACAGCGGCCCGGCCACGAACGAGACGATCGCGAACATGCCCATGGCGGGCAGCAGCCCCGCCCCCGAGCGGACGGCCGAGTAGCCGAGCTCCTTCGACATGAACTGGGGCAGGTAGAGCAGGGCGGCGAAGAAGATCGCCGACATCAGCAACACCGCGAGCGCGGCGGTCGAGAACGCCCGGTTCGACAACACGTCGGGCGGCACCAACGCCCGGTCGCCCTCGCGACGCTCGACGACGAAGAACGCTCCCAGGAACACCGCGCCCACCGCGAACAGCCCCAGGATCAGCGGGCTCGTCCAGCCCGAGCTCGAGCCCTCGTCGAGCGCGACCAGCAACGCCAGCAGGCCGATCGTGAGCACGGCGATGCCGGCGACATCGATGCGTCGGCCGGCGCTGCGCTCCTGGGTGAGGTGGACCGTGCGGAGCGTGATGGCGATCGCGAGCGCGGCGATCGGCACGTTGAGGAAGAAGATCCATCGCCATCCGACGGTGTCGGTCAGCGTGCCTCCGATCAGCGGCCCGATCGCGTTGCCGAACCCGGCCGCACCGAGGATCAGGCCGCCGGCCAGCCCGGCCTTGTCCTCGGGCAGGATCGCGAACGTCATCCCGAGGACGGCCGGCCACATCAGCGCGCCCCCGATCCCCATCAGCGCACGGCAGCCGATCAACCAGACGATCTCGGGCGCCAACCCGCCGAGCAACGAGAAGACGGCGAAGATGGTCGCGCCGACGAAGAACATGCGCCGACGCCCGAACATGTCGGCGAGCCTTCCGCCCGGCACGATCAAGATGCCGAACACGAGCGCGTACCCGTTGATCACCCACTGCACCGTGGTGAGGTCGGAGTCGAGGTCGCTCTCCATCGCGGGCAGCGCGACGCTCAGGGCCGTGAAGTCGTTCGCGATGACGAGCACCGCCACACCCATCGCGAGCAGGGCGAGCAGGGTCGACCGAGGGAGCCGAGCGGAGCCCTCCGCCGTCGCCGGCTCGCCGGTCACGCCACGCACCCCACGCGGACCGGATACCACCGCTCGATCCCGGAGTGGCACACGTCGATGAGGCTCCAGGGCGCCAACGTGAGATCGTTCGAACGCTCATCGACGTATGGGCAGGGATCGTCGATCAGATCGAACGTCAGCTGCCCTTCCCGGCGCGTCCACGAGTAAGTGCCACGGGTGCGGGAGCAGTTGACGTCGTTGAAGAACACGATCCGCCGGCCCTGGACCGTGTAGTGGCCCAGCGCGCGGAACTCGTTGATCTGGTGTTCGAGATAGAAACGCCCCTCGTGCAGCAGCAGGGTCTGCACCCCGGCATCCACGCTGTAGGGAACGCACCGCAGGCAGTGCGTGGGCACACCCAGATCCCGGCCTCCCATCTCCTCCAACGTGAACACGCGCATGTAGGAACCGTCGACCGGCGTGGCCTCGCGAGGCGGCGCCGGCCGGTAGTGGTATGGCTCGGCCTCGGGCGGCAGATCGATCGGCCCGGTCGCGACCGGGCTCGGTGGCGCGCTCGATCGAGAGGCCCCGGCGATACCGGCGGCCGGCGACTCGCCCTCGCCGCCGGCGACGAGGCCACCGGCGAACGCCACGGCGGCCACGGCCAGTCCCACCGCGACGCGACGAGCTCGGGCAGCGAGCGTCACGGTTCGAACCCTACCGGACGCATCGAACCGCACGCGGCAACGCACCTCCCGAGCGGCCGAGGCGGCCGCGACGGATCCTACGGATCCAGCCGGGCGTAGTACGTCTGGGCCACGCCGTGCACCTTCGTGAACTCGCCGCCGATGTGCACGTTTCCGGCATCGAGGGCGATCGCCCACACGCCGTTGTACTTGCCGGTCACCGACGGATCCCACGGTCGGAGGGAGCCGTCGAGGGAGTAGGCCGCGAGGCGCTCCCTCGAGGCGCACTCGTCGTTGGGATCGAGCGTGCCGGGGTTGGACGACTTGAAGCCGCAGCTGTCGCCGGACTGATCGGCGATCTCGAGGAAGTGTCCGCCGACGATCAGGTCGTCGCCGCTGACCGCCACGGCCTGCGCCGAGCCGGACGTGTCGCGCTTCCAGGACTGGTTCCCGCTCGGGGCGTACTTCGCGACGAAGTCAGACCCCCCGGCCCCCAGGTAGAGGTTCGTGCCGTCGGTCGTGACCGAGATGCCGAAGGAGGACACGCCCGCCCCCTGGGGCGTGAACGACTGGTCGTGTGCGCCCGTCACCGGGTCGAAGCGCACCAACGACTTCGTCTGGCGCGTCGACCCACCTTGGGTCAGCGAGTCGCACTGGCACGCCGAGTAGAGGAAACCATCGATCAACTGCAGGTCGCGATGCTGGGCAGGCGTGTTGTGCCCACGCAACGAGGGGTCGGTCGCGATCGAGGAGGTCGTGAACCCTCCCAGCTTCGCGCCGGTCGAGGCGTCGTAGGCGACGAGCTGCTTCCCGCCCGCGTACACCCTGTCCCCTGCGGCCGCGACGGACTGCGACACCTTCACGCTCGTGGGACGGAACCCGGAGACGAGGGCGCCTGTCGTGCCGTTGAACGCGAGCAGGTTGGTGTAGCTGTTCCCCCCGGCCGAGAGCTTGAACTTGCCCGACGCGTAGACGGTGTTGCCGACGGCCGCCAGCTTCCAGACCTGGGCGGCGGAGACGCCCGCGAGCGGGAGCGGGTTCACTCCGCCGGGCACCTGCCCGGTCGCGCGGCTGAGCACCGCGAGGTTCTGGACGCCACCGGCGTTCGAGCCGTTGCCCGTCTGCACCTGCGAGAAGACCCCGCCGATCCAGACGTTGTCGCCGACCACGACGACCGATCGGACGCGCGGCCCGTTGACCTGATACGTGTCCGCGGGGTTCTCACCCGGGAGTTGCGCATGGGCGGCTGGAGCCAGCATCGCGACGGCGAGCATCGCGAAGATGAGAACGGAGACACATCGACGCATCGGACTTCGGCCTCTCGTCTGGGCTCAGGGTTGCGCTTTCATACCTCGGGGGAGCGCCCTAGGTCAATAACCGTCGGCCATTCGCTGACAGAAGTCTAGTCCAAACGACCGTAGTTATTCTGCGGCACGCCGTGCACCCTCCTGAACTCGCCGCCGATGTGGACGCTCCCGGCGTCGAGCGCGATCGCCCACACGCCGTTGTACTTGCCGGTCACCGACGGGTTCCACGATCGGAGGGAGCCGCCGAGCGAGTACGCCGCGAGACGCTGCCTCGTGGCGCACTCGTCGTCGGGATCGAGGGTGCCGGGGTTGGACGACTTGAACCCGCACCGGTCGCCGCCCTGGTCACCGATCTCGAGGAAGTGCCCGCCGACGATCAGGTCGCCGCCGCTGACCGCCACGGCCTGCGCCGAGCCGGACGTGTCGCGCTTCCAGATCTGGTTGCCGCTCGGTGCGTATCTCGCCACGAAGTCCGAGCCGCCGGCTCCGAGGTAGATGTCGCTGCCGTCGGTCGTCACGGCGATGCCGAAGGAGGACTTGCCCGCGCCTTGGGGCGTGAACGACTGGTCGTGCGCGCCGCTCGTGGGGTTGAAACGCACGAGCGACTTCGTCTGGCGCTTCGAACCACCCTGGGTGAGCGAGTCGCATTGGCACGCGGAATAGAGGAAGCCATCGATCAGCCGCAGGTCTCGGTGCCTCGCCGCCGTGTTGTGCCCTCGCAACGACGGGTCGATCGAGACCGAGGAGGTCGAGAACCCACCCAGCTTCGCACCGGTCGAGCCGGCGTAGGCGACGAGCCGTCTCCCAGCCGCGTACACCCTGCCCCCTCCGGCAGCGACGGCCGTGGCGACCTCCACTCGGGTGGGACGGAATCCCTTGATGAGCTTGCCCGTCTTGCCGTTGAACGCGAGCAGGTTTGAGTAGGTCTTCCCGCCGGCCTTCCGCTTGAACTTGCCTGCGGCGTAGACGGTGTCGCCGACGGCCGTGAGCTTCCAGACCTGGGCGCCGGAGACGCCTCCGAGCTTGATCGGAGACACGTCTGCGGGGATCTGCCCGGTCGTCCGGTCGAGCACGGCGAGATTCTCCACGCCGGCGGCGACGGCGCCGTTGCCCGTGATGACCTGCGAGAAGATCCCGGCGATCCAGACGTTGTTCCCGACGACCACCACGGAACGGACACGTTTGCCGTCGATCTCGAAGGTGTTCGCCGGCGCCTGGCCGGGGAGCTTGGCATGGGCGGCCGAGGTCATCGTCGCCACGATCGCCGGTACGAGCGCGAACAGGATGAGGGAACGACGCATGGGAGCAGATCCTTCGCATCGGGCTGTCGGGGGTCCACCCATTCCTACTCCAGGGTCCGGGAGTCGGTCAAACCGAGCGGCCGAACGATGGCCGATCGAGACGGCGAGGGCCGTGCTCGAGGAGGCCGACGGCAAACACGCCGAGGCCGCCGATCGGTTCACCTCGCTCGCCGACGACTGGCGAGCCTACGGGTTCGTGCTCGAGGAGGCGCTCACCCGGCTCGGCGCGGCGCGATGTGGAGCGGCCCTCGGCGAGACGGTGCGGGCGGCCGGCGACGCACGGGCGGCCAGGCAGCTGTTCCTGCAACTCGATGTCACGTCGTCGGCCGACGAGGCGGCGGCGATCGCGCGCGCCTGACCCGACCTCGTTCGGCGTGCGATGCTCCCGAACGTCCCGACCCCGAGGAGGCTTCGTGGAGCCATGGTCGATCGAGCCGCGCGGACGGTTCGAGGAGCACACGTTCGAGAGCGAGACCCTCAAGCAGAACCCGCTCGGCGATCCGCACCTGCGGCCGCTCTGGGTCTACCTGCCCCCCGGCTACGACGAGACGCCCGAGGAGCGCCTCCCCTCGGTGTACCTGATCCAGGGTCTGACCGGGCAGCTCGACATGTGGCGCAACCGCACGCCCTTCCGCAGGAACATGCCGGAGCTCGTCGACGCTCTCTTCGCCGACCCCACGACGCCCCGGGCGATCGTGGTCTGGGTCGACTGCTGGACATCGATCGGAGGGAGCCAGTTCCTGGACTCCCCGGGCACCGGCAACTACCTGACCTACCTCTGCGACGAGGTCGTGCCGTGGGTCGACGCGAGCTACCGGACCCTGGCCGACCGTGATCACCGCGGCATCCAGGGGAAGTCGAGCGGCGGCTACGGGGCGATGGTCGTGCCGATGCTACGCCCCGACGTCTGGGGCGGGCTCGCCACGCACGCCGGCGATGCCCTGTTCGAGGCGTGTTACCTGCCCGACTTCCGTGATGCGGCGCGCACGCTGCGCAACCGGTACGGCGGATCGTTCGACGCGTTCTGGGACGACTTCCGTAGCCGCCCCGCCGGATCGAAGGACGGCGACGACGAGCTGTTGAACGCCTGGTGCATGGCGGCCTGCTACTCGGCCGACCCCGACGGCACGGTGCACCTGCCGTTCGACCCGGCCACGGGGGAGATGCGCGAGGAGATCTGGGCGCGCTGGCTCGAGCGCGATCCCGTGCGCATGGTCGCGAACCATGCCGACGCGCTGCGATCGATGCGGGCGATCTACATCGACGCCGGCGACAAGGACCAGTTCTTCCTCGACCTCGGCGCCGAGGCCTTCCGGCGCGAGCTCGAGGCGATCGGCGTCACCGACGTGTTCTTCGAGCTGTTCGACGGCACCCACTCGGGCATCGAGTACCGGTACCCGATGAGCATGCGATACCTGACGGAACGGCTCTCGGCGACGTAGCGGTGTCGGGTTCCCGACGTTGCCTCCCGGGCCCCGATGGGTCCATCCTCGGGGCGATCACGATGGCGACGAACGATGGAGGGGACACATGTCGATCGGCGTGACGGAAGAAGCACACTCGAGGACACACGACGACACCGTTCCGCTGCCGTTCCTGCGACCGCTCGTGGACTGGGTCGCCGGCATCAGGGCGACGGTGCACTCGAAGCTGCTGGCCGGATTCCTGCTGATCGCGCTCCTGCTGTTGTCGATGGGGGTGCTCAGCATCTTCGTGCTCAACCGTCTCAACGATCAGGTGGACACGCTCAACGCGCTCAACCGGCAGGCGACCCAGGCCCGCGAGATGATCCACCAGGTGACGCTGCAGAGCCACTATCGGGCGATGGCACTGCTCACGCTCGACGAGGTCGAGGAGCCCTACACGCCGAGGATCGCCGACACGAGGCAGGACTTCGAGCACAACCTCGCCCAGATGCGGACCTACGGTGCGCAGAGCCAGATGTCGCTCCTCGATGAGGTGGACGAGGTCAACTCGACGACCTATGAGGCGCTGAGCCGGCAGGTAACCGATCTCTTCCTCGCCGGTGACGTCGATCAGGCCCTGAAGCTCCACATCGCGCAGGAACACACCACCTCACACGTGCTGGAGGACGACCTCAACAGGCTGATCGCCGACTCGCAGCAGCTCGTGGCCGAAGAGACCGCCTCGTTCGGATCGAATCGTCGCTTCCTCACGATCGCGGTGGCGAGTTTCGCCGGGGTGAGCCTGCTGACCGCCTTGGGGCTCGGGGCCATCCTGTCGTGGTCGCTGATCCGCCCGGTGCGCAGGGTCGACGACGCGCTCGAGCAGATCGCCGACGGCGAGTTCGACACCCGCGTGGAGGTGCCCAATCGCGACGAATTCGGCAACCTCACGATGAACCTCAACCGGACGACCGGCCAGCTCTCCACCCTGTACAACGACCTCAACACGCTCAACGCCAACCTGCAGGAGACCGTGGACGCGAAGGTCGCCGAGCTCGAACGCGCCTCGCGCCTGAAGCGATACCTGTCCCCCGTGGTGGCGGAGTCGATCGTGTCGGGCACCCAGGACGTCTCACTGGGATCGAGCCGCAAGCTCCTGACGACGTTCTTCTCCGACATCCGGGGGTTCACGTCGTCGGCCGAGCACATGGAGCCCGAGGAGCTGGTGACCGGACTGAACGAGTACTTCTCGGAGATGACCGACATCGTGTTCAAGCACGGCGGCACCCTCGACAAGTACGTCGGCGACGCGATCATGGTCTTCTTCGGCGACCCGATCCCGCAGGAAGATCACGCCGAGCGCGCGGTGCGCATGGGACTCGAGATGCTCGACCGACTGCGCTCGCTCGAGGAGCACTGGCTCCGGCGATACGCCGAGGTCTTCGAGATCGGCATCGGCATCACGACCGGATGGGTGACGGTCGGCGACATCGGCTCGCCCACGCGCACCGACTACACCGTGCTCGGCAACCAGGTGAACCTGGCGTCGCGGCTCGCCGACAAGGCACGTGCGGGGCAGATCCTCGTCACCGACGCGACCATGGCCGCGGTCGATCACTTCGTGGAGGGGAAGCTGGTGGACGAGATCAGCCTCAAGGGCGTGAGCCGACCGATCAAGATCTACGAGATCGTGCCGCGCGCGACATGACGAAGGGGACCGCTCACGCGGCCCCCTTCGTCCTTGGTGCCTCCGCTCAGACTCAGACGGAGACGTACGGGTCGTAGTAGCTACCGAGGGTCGACCGATACTCGTCGGACCGGTAATCGGTCGCCTCATCGAGCTCCGGCGAGTCCTTGATCTGATCCTTCGTCAGGCGCACGGAGACCTTCCGGTCGTCCATGTCGATCCGCTCGATCACGCCTGCCGGTAGGACCACCTTGCGGCCGAAGATCCACGGCCCGGTGTCGACGACGATGAACGACGAACCAACGTCGTACGTCGCCTCGTCGACCTTCCCGATCTCGCCATCGGCCGCCTCGACGTGGAAGCCTTCGACGTCCATCGGCTCGTTCAACGTGTCACGCGAGTAGGTCCAGATGTTCGTGTTCATGGCAGAGTTCCATCCCTTCCTCTGTCGAAGTGACCGCAGGCCTGCGGACACTATGGGTATACCCACGCATGGCTCGGACCATGCATGGAACCCGTACTATCCGGCCCTGATCCGAGACAGATCCGACCTAGCTTCCGGCGGAGGACCTCTCGGCCGATCGCGCGGTCGACTTCTTGGCAGGAGACCGCTTGGCCGAGGACTTCTTGGCAGGAGACCGCTTGGCCGAGGACTTCTTGGCAGGAGACCTCTTGGCCGAGGACTTCTTGGCAGGAGACCTCTTGGCCGAGGACTTCTTGGCAGGAGACCTCTTGGCGGACGACTTCTTCGCGGACGACTTCTTCGCGGACGACTTCTTCCGTGAGGAAGACCGCTTCCGCGCCGCCGCCTCCTTCTGCTTCCGGCGCTCCCGAGCGATCGCGGTGCCGCCGACGGCCGCGCCGACGGCGGCCGCACCGGCCGCAGCGAGCAGCGGCTTCTCCGCCACCGTCGATGCCACCTTCTTCGCGCCCGCGCCGACGGCCGATGCCGCATCGCCGGCCTTGTCCGTCACCGCGTCCATCGCTGACTGGCTCTCGTCCTTCATGTTCGCTCCTCTCCTTCGGACCCGTGAGGATCGCTGGCTACCGCCTCGAGCACCTTGGGCACGAGCAGCCCGAGCGTGAACGCTCCGGCGATCACCAACGCGGGCTCTTTGCGGGCGAAGGCCGCCGCCTGCGTGGCGAGTCGCTTGGCGTCCTCGATCAGGTCGTCGGTGTCGGCGGCCACCAGCCGGGCTGCGAGCCGATCGGTCCGTCCCGCCACGTCGTCGACGACATCCGCCTGTCGGTGGTGGCCCTGTTCCCGAAGGCTCGCGCTCGACGCACGCATCGCCACGCTCAACGCCTTGAGCTCGACGGCGGCGCGGCTCGACCGAGCGTCGACCTCGACCCGGACGCGATCGCTCGCGACGGATCCGGCGGCTTCGGCCACGGCCTTGCCGGCCTCGTGGAGCCCGCGAACGTTCGTCGTCGACGCATCGCCCTCGTCGCCCTCCATGGGTGCTCCCTCTCCGTCCATGTGTCCTCGTCTCCTGGTCCTCGTCTTCAACGTCGATGTTCGCGTCTCGGTCCTTCCCCGCTCCTCCGAGGAAGAAACCCGCAGGGCGAGGCGTGAGTCGGGCTGCTCGGGGGAAGGACTCCACGAGTCACCGGGAGGTGGGGCGATGGCAACCGCAGGGAGCGAGAACGGGGGTCGCCGTGGCGCGCCCTTCTCCGAGCTGGTCCGATCGTTGTTCGGCGACGTCGCGCTGCTCGCGCGCCGAGAGGCCGATCTCGCCAAGATCGAGCTCGAAGGCAAGGCCTCGAAGGTCGGCGTCGCCGCCGGCCTGCTGGCGGGCGGCGCCGTGGTCGCGTTGTACGCAATCGCGACGTTCGTCGCGGCGGCGGTCGTGGCGCTCGCGATCGTGCTCCCGGCGTGGGCCGCGGCCCTGATCGTGGGCGCCGTGCTCCTCGTCGTTGCAGCGACGCTGGTGGTCATCGGGCGCAAGCGGCTTCGGGCGATCGGCTCGCTCGCACCCACGACGACGATCGAAAGCATGCGGGAGGACGTCAGGTGGATCCAGTCGAGAACGGCACAGCTGAAGACCCGCGAGTAGGCGAGATACGCCGCGACATCGAGCAAGCACGCGCGCGCATCGCCGAGACGGTCGACGCCCTGGAGTACAAGGCCGATGTGCCGGCCCGGCTGGGCGATGTGCTGAGCGCCACGGCTTCCTACGTGACGACGCGCGTCATGCAGCGGATCCCGTTGCCTTCCTCACGGGAGGAAGCGGTCGCGGAGGACCGGGTGGCGCCGGGGCTCTGATGGCGACCGAGCGGCCGCCGGCTGTCGTTATCGGCCGACGTCGCCGGGCGGCGGATGCTCGATCCGTGGGGGCGTGCGAGGATGCGCCTCGTGAACGCCGATCGATCGAGCCTTCCGACCGGCACGGTGACGTTCCTGTTCACCGACATCGAGGGGTCGACGGAGCTGCTGCGGCAGCTGGGACGTGAGGGGTACCGGCGCGCTCAGGACCAGCATTCGAGAATCCTGCGCGCCGCCGTCTCGGCCGGGGGAGGCGTCGAGATCCGCACCGAAGGAGACTCCCTCTTCGCCGTGTTCGCGACCGCCTCGAGCGCGCTCGGCGCCGCGGTCGAAGCGCAACGCGGGCTCTCCGCCCATGCCTGGCCCGGCGGCCACCCGATCCGGGTCCGGATGGGACTGCACACGGGCGAGGGCGTACCGGGAGGCGACGACTACGTGGGCATCGACGTCAACCGAGCAGCTCGGATCGCGACGGCCGGCCACGGAGGCCAGGTCGTGCTCTCGGAGACCACACGCCTGCTCGTGGGGGACGAGGTGCCCGCCGACACGACGATCCGGGACCTGGGGCGCCATGGACTGAAGGGTCTCGACCAGCCGGAGCGCCTGCACGACCTGGTGGTCGTGGGCCTCGACGCCGACTTCCCACCGCTGCGGACGAAGGAGGCGCTGCGAACGAACCTGCCGTCACGCCGAACGTCGTTCGTCGGCCGCGAGCGGGAGGTCGCGGAGGTCGACGAGCTCCTGGGCGAGACGCGTCTGCTCACCCTGACCGGACCGGGAGGCATCGGGAAGACGAGGCTGGCGCTCGAGACCGCCTCGGAGCAGCTCGATCGGTTCCCCGACGGTGCGTACTTCGTGCCTCTCAGCTCGGTCACCGATCCCGCGCTCGTGAGCACCGCGATCGCGCGCGTGCTCAAGGTGCGGGAAGCGCCGGGTCGCGATCTCGCCGAGGGGCTGCGGCAGCGTCTCGCGGAGCTCACCGTGCTGCTCGTGCTCGACAACCTCGAGCAGCTCGCGCAGGACAGCTCGGTGATCGGCGAGCTTCTCGACGCGGCGCCCGGCGTGACGGTGCTGGCGACGAGCCGGATCGCCCTGCGGCTCGCAGGCGAGTCGGAGTACGAGGTCGACCCACTGGAGCTGCCCGAGGAGGACGAGCGTGACGACGTCGTGCGGCTCGCCGCCTCCCCATCGATGAGGCTATTCGTGGACCGTACCGCCGCCGTCCGCCGCGACTTCGTCCTCACGGACGCGAACGCCCCGGCGATCGCCGAGATCGTGCGACGGCTCGACGGTCTTCCGCTGGCCTTGGAGTTGGCAGCGAGCAGGCTCCGCGTGATGGAGCCGGCGGCTCTGGCGGGGCGCCTCGAGCGTCGGCTGCCCCTGCTGACGGGCGGTGCCCGAGATCTACCGGATCGACATCGCACGCTCGCGGAGACGATCCGGTGGAGTTACGACATCCTCCAGGCCGACGAGCAACGCCTGTTCGCGCGCCTCTCGGTCTTCGCGGGCGGCTGGACGCTCGAGGCCGCGGAAGCGGTGTGCGGCGATGACGAGATCGACGTGCTCGAGGGGCTCGGCGCCCTCGTCGACGACAGCATGGTGCGGCGCCGCGAGCTCCCGGACGGTGCGCTCCGCCTCACGATGCTCGAGACGCTCCGCGAGTTCGCGTCCGAGCGCCTCGGGGAGTCCGACCCCGACGAGCGCGCGCTCGTCGAGCGGCGGCATGCGGCGTGGTACCGCGATCTCGCGGAAGAGGCCGAGCCCCAGCTGACGGGCGAACGCCAACTCGAGTGGCTCATGACGTTGGAACGGGAGCAGGACAACCTGCGGGTCGCGCTGGATCACGCCGAGCTCGCGGCCGACCCGGCCGACGTGGCGTACGGTCTCCGCACGGCCACGGCGATCTGGCGGTTCTGGCAGCAGCGAGCGAACCTTGCGGACGGCCGCTCCAGGCTGGAACGGCTCCTGGCGCTCCCGGCCGCCCAGGCGCGAGACGCCGTGCGGGCCCGGGCGCTCGGTGCGCTCGGCGCCATCGACTACTGGCTCACCTCGTACGACCGGATGCAGACCAGCTACGAGGAAGCGGTGAGCATCGCTCGGGAACTCGGCGACCCTCGGCTGCTCTCCCGGGCGCTCTTTGATCTGTCGTTCGTGCCGTTCACCGGGGGACGGCCGGCGGAATCGGTGGCGACCCTGCAGGAGGCGCTCGCGATCGCCGACGAGACCGACCTCGCGCTCCAAGCACAGCTCTGGTCCTCCATCGGGTTCGCCAGACTGTTCGCCGGTGACGCGACGCACGCCACCGAACCCATCGAGCGCGGGATCGCGTTACAGCGGGTGGCCGGCGAGCGGCTGCCCCTGTGCGAAAGCCTGCTGGTGCTGGCCGGGGTGAGCCTCATCGACGGTGACATCGACGGCGCGGCCGCCCACCTCGGCGAAGCAACGGCGGTCGCGGTCGCATCGCCGAGCCCGATGGCTCTCGCCACGGTGCTGCAACCCAACGCCCTGCTCGCGAACCATCAGGGCCGGAGTCGGCGGGCGGCGGTCCTGTCGGGCGCCTGGGCCCGGCTCGAACGCGAGCACGAGATCCATTTCCCAGAGGTCGGGCTGCTCTTCTTCGGCGACCCCGCTCTCGACGCCCGGGCTGCGCTCGGCGACGAGGAGTACGACCTCGCATTCGCAGAAGGGGAGGCGATGACCATCGATGAGATGGCCGATCTCGTATCCCGGAGGGGAGCGGGACTCTGATGGCGACCGACCGGCCGCCGGCTGTCGCTATCAGCCGACGCCGCCGGGCGGCGGCTCCTCCTCGGCCTCGACGGGCGGTGCCGGCACGGAATCCGGAGCCGACGTGGTGACCGTGCGGGTCGCCGCCACCTGAGCGCCGAGCACGAGCGGCGTCTGGTTGCCGGCGACATCGACCGCGACCAGATCGAGCGGCTCCCGGCACCCCCCGACCCCGACGAGCAGCGTCGAGCGATCGAGCCACCCGATGGCAGTGCTCGGCTCGGAGGCGTCGGGCAACGCCGGACGGCCCACCCGCGGCCCGAGCACGATCGTGGCCGTGCGGTCCGCGCACCCCGTGCCGACGTCGATCGCCGTCGATCGGCCCCTGGGGGCGATCGACAGGTTGGACGCCTGCAGCCCGTCGCCGCGCCAGCCGTCGGTGAACCCGGTCCTTCGGTCGAGCGCCATCGTGTGGATCTGTGAATAGCCGCCCGCGTGCTGCGCCGTCCAGACGAGTCGCTCCCCCCCGGGCGTGAACGCGATCGACGTGAACCTCGTTCCACCTTTCGAGAACACGAGGCGAACGGGCTCCTCCCCCTCGTTCGTCGAGAGCCAGATCGACTGCTCGCCCTGACGGTCGATCACGAACGCGAGCGCGAGGCCGCTGGGGTGGTAGGCGACGTCGAGGTACCGCCCGTCGGGGAGCGCGCCGAGCGGTTCGATGCGGCCGTCGTCCATGAACCGCTTGTCGGGGGTGGGGTCGCCGCGAGCCGCGAAGACGACGGCCAGCCCGATCGGATGTCCCCAATCGAACGCGATCGGACTCGCGTCGGCGGCGGCGGGGAACGTCGGAGCCCCCGGCTCCAGGCCTCGCACCGCGAGGTCGCCGAGCAGCACGCGGTCGCCCTGCGGCCCCCACGCGAACGGTCCCGGATCGCGAACCCTGAACAGGCACGTGAGCCGCGCTCCCTCGGGATCGAGGGCCCAGGCCCGCCCGTCGGCGACGAACGCCACGGTCTGCCTCGCATGCGGCGTTCCCCGATCGCAGCCGGCCGGCAGGGCCTCGCCGGAGGCGAGCGTGGTGACGGGAGCCTCGACGGACGGAGACGCGGGGACCTGCGGAGTGGCGCTGGGGACGTCGTTCACAGCGTCGTCGCCGGTGGTGCACGCCGCGAGCAGCAGGGCGGTCGCGAGGAGCATCGTCGATCGAGACCCACGCATCGGAAAGCCTCCCGAGCGAACCTACACCTGCGCCCCGCCGCACGCACTGGTCCACGTCCGATGACATGCTCACGGGTAGGGGCAGGAGTCGATAGGGTCGCCTCAGAGGATCGTCCGGCACGTCGCGAGAGGAGCAGCACCGGCCATGATCAGATCCCCCGTTCGCGCGAGGGTTCTCCGGATCGCCGTCGTCGCCGCGCTCGTCGCGGCGGTTCCGATCGGCGCCGTCGCCACCGCCGGGGGCATCGGCACGCCCGGCTCCGACGGCATCGGTGACGGCTACTTCCCGCTCGCGGGCAACGGCGGCTACGACGTCGGCCGCTATCACGTGGAGATCCGATACGCACCCGCCACCGACGAGCTCGTCGGGCGCACGACGATCACGGCCACCGCGACCCAGGATCTGTCTCGATTCAACCTGGACCTGATCGGCCTGCGCGTCACGTCGATCACGGTCGGCGGCGAGCCGGCCACCTGGAGCCGGCAGGGCCAGGAGCTGACCGTGGGGCCCGCCTCCCCGATCGCCGACGGCATCGAGTTCGAGACTGTCGTGCGGTACCGCGGCATCCCGAGGAGCCCGCTCTCGTACGGGGCTCGAGCGGGTGCGATCCCGACGGACGACGGCGTGCTGATCTACGGCGAGCCCGACGTGGCCGCGTACTGGTTCCCGTCGAACGATCACCCTCGCGACAAGGCGACGTTCGAGATCGATCTGACCGTACCCCGAGGCCTCGACGCGATCTCGAACGGCCGACTCACCGGTCGCGAGCCCACCGGGAACGGACGGGTCACGTGGTCCTGGCAGGAGAACGACCTCATGGCGACCTACCTCGCCATGGCCGCGATCGGGCGCTTCGAGATCGATCGGTCCGTCACGAGCGATGGCGTCCGGGTGCTCGACGCGTTCGACCCGAGGGTCGGCAGGGACGCCCGCAGGTCGATCGGGAAGGGCGAACGGGTGCTCCGCTTCCTGGAAGGCCGCTTCGGTGCCTACCCCTTCGACGACCTCGGAGGCGTCGTGGACATCTGGTCGGGCGGGTTCGCGCTCGAGAACCAGACCCGTCCGATCTACCCGCCGGGCGCGTTCCGGCGTGGGCAGAACGTCCCGCTCGTCGTGCACGAGTTGGCGCACCAGTGGTTCGGCAACAGCGTGTCGCTCGAGGACTGGAGCCACATCTGGTTGAACGAGGGCTTCGCGACGTACGCCGAGTGGCTCTGGTCGGGGAAGACGGGCCACCGCACGCCCCAGGGCCTGTTGTCGGCCTGGTGCGAGATCCCGGCGGAGGGGCCGTTCTGGACGGTGACCCCCGACGACCCGGGTGTCGGCCGCCTGTTCGCGACGCCGGTGTACGTGCGCGGCGCGATGACGCTCCAGGCGCTTCGCAAGACCGTCGGGAACGCCGACTTCTTCGAGATCGTCGAGACGTGGCTCGCCGATCACGCGGATTCGACGGCGACGACCGATCAGTTCATCGCGCTCTCCGAGACGGTGTCGGGACAGGAGCTGAGCGGGTTCTTCGACGAGTGGCTGTCCACGTCCGGGAAACCCTCCCCGTGCGTGATCGGGACGACGTGATCGACGGGGTCGCAACGGCGAGGCACACGGCGTTCCGCGTGATCGCCTGGATCATGGCCGTGAGCGCGATCGCGTTCGGCGTCGTGACGGCAGGCTCGAACTTCGTCGAGGACATGGAGATCCACGCGTTCCACAACATCGTGGTCGCCTCCCTGCTGCTCGTGATCTCGGCGCCGGCGGCCCTCCAGGCGGCTCGGCACGCCGACCATCCGCTGCCCGGGCTGATGCAGATCGTCGCGATCGGCATCGCGGGGGTGGCCACGATGGCGTTCGGCCTGACCATCGACCCGTTCACTCTGCCGTTCATCGTGCTCGGCGTCGTGCTGTGGGTGCTGTGGCTCCGCCGGTCCGAGCGCGACGAGTTCCCTACGGAACGCCCCAGCATCGTGCTGCTCCTACTGGTCGCGGCCGCCGCGGTGCCCTCGGTCGTCTGGGCGTCGGACAACGCGAGGCTGCAGAGGATCGACGACGTGAGCGAGCACGCCGAGCTCTTCCACTGGGTGGAGACGTCGTTCTTCGCCCTGGCCGTCCTGCTGCTCGGCCTGCTCGCCGCGCTTCGCCCGCGGGCGTTCCGCTTGTCCGCACGGAGCGGGGGCATCGCCCTCGCGATCGTGGGCGGCGCCTCGCTTGCGCTGAGCGACCATGCCTCGGCGCTCCCGTCACCCTGGTCCGCGATCGCCCTCGCCAGCGGCATCGTGTTCGTGGCCGCCGGCGAGTGGGAAGCGCGACGCCGAGGGACCGGCATGTGATCGGCCGACGGCTCAGGCCTCGAGATCCCGGGGGATCACGAAACGGGTGAGCTCACCGGTGCGATCACCGACCTCGCTCCAGCCTCCGGTCGGGAGCTCGATCTCCGCCAACCCGCCGGTGGGGTACTTCTGCGTGAGCCGGTCGAGCCGGTCGCCTCGGGCACAGAGGGCGACGGCGAGTCCTTCGATCGCGGGGTTGTGCCCGATCAGCATCACCGACCCGACACCGTCGGGCACCCGCCGCAACCGCTCGAGCAGATCCGCCGGGTCGAACGTGTAGCACGACGGCTCGATGCGGATCTCGAGCTCGGACCCGAGCCCCGGCAAGACCCTCGCGAGCGTCTGCCGCGTGCGCAGCGCCGAGGAGCAGACGACCAGATCGGGGCGGACCCCTTCCGCGTCGAGGTAGCGACGCATCCCGTCGGCTGCTCGCTCACCCCGCGGCGCCAACGGCCGGTCCCGGTCCTCGAGTGCCGGATCGTCCCAGCTCGACTTCGCGTGTCGCAGGAGCCACAGGCGCATGTGACCCGAGCCTAGACTCCCGGGAAGGTCGAGTCGAAGGGGGCCGCATGGTGACGATCAACGAGGACCCAGGCATCCTGCTGTACCCGAGGATCCGTCGGTCGCCGTACTTCTACGCGTCGCGCCAGCACGGTGTCCAGCGATACAGCGTGTACAACCACACGTACCATCCGCGACACTACGGCGATCCGGTGGCCGAGTACTGGCATCTGCTGAACGCGGTCACGATGTGGGACGTGGGCGTCGAGCGTCAGATCGAGATCTCCGGACCCGACGCGTTCGACTTCACGAACATGATGGTTCCCCGAGACATGTCCAAGTGCGCCGTCCGTCAGGCCAAGTACGTGTTCGTGACCGCCCCCGACGGGGGGATCCTCAACGATCCCGTCTTGCTGCGCCTCGAGGAGAACCGGTTCTGGCTCTCGCTCGCCGACAGCGATGTGGGCCTCTGGGCGCGGGGCCTGGCCGTGAACTCGGGCATGGACGTGACGATCGAGGAGATCGACGTCGCGCCCGTGCAGATCCAGGGACCGAGGTCCAAAGAGGTGATGGTCGACCTCTTCGGGACGGCGATCCTCGAGGTGCCCTACTACTTCATGTCGCACGACCTCGACCTGGACGGCATGCGCGTGTGCGTCTCGCGCACCGGCTACACCAGCGAGCTGGGCTACGAGATCTACCTCTACGACGCGTCGACGAACGGCCGTCGGCTCTGGAACACCGTGCTCGAGGCCGGCGCGCCGCACGACCTCCGCGTGACCGGGCCCTGTCACATCCGCCGCATCGAGGGCGGCATCCTCGCGTTCGGCTGCGACATCTGGTACGACACGAACCCCTTCGAGGTCGACATGGGTTACACGTGGATGGTCGACCTGGACCAGGAGGCGGACTTCGTCGGGAAGCAGGCCCTGCAGCGGATCAAATCGGAAGGACCCACGCGCAAGCTCGTGGGCGTGGAGATCGACGGCCCGGACCTCGGCTCGTTCATCGACAACGAGATGATCGACACGTTCCCGGTGCTCGACGGCGACCGTCGGATCGGGGACGTCACGTCGGCATGTCACTCCCCGAGGCTCGAGAAGAACATCGGGTACGCGATGCTTCCGATCGAACACTCCGACATGGGCAACCGATTCGAGGTGGAGACGCCCGAGGGTCGTCGGAGGGCCGTCACGGTGCCCAAGCCATTCATCGATCCGGGGAAGGACGTCCCCAAGGGGTGAGGCGGGCGGCTACGAGCCGGGCGCGGCCCGCCAGCCGCTGATCTCGGCGATATCGATCGCGACGACGGGCCCGTCCGGTGGCGACCGGAGGTACTGCGGATATTCCGCCGTGAGAGCACCGAGCGCACGGGCCGACTCGGTCGTATCCTCGACCGTTCGACTCGTCCCGGCGGCGCGCACCCACCAGAGTCGCTCCCACGCCTCGTCGTAGCCGTCGACCACGAGCTCGACGTGCGGGTTCACCGAGATGTTCCGGAGCCGTTGCAGTTCGGTCGAGCGCTTCGGCTTGCGGTCGACCGCCCAGTACCCGGTGAGCGCGTCGCCGTCGCCGATCAGCGCGAAGACGATGGGCACGACGTGCGGTCGGCCGTCGGGGCGAACGGTCGCGAGCCGTGCCACCCGCGCGGCTCGGAGCCTCGAGAGCGCCTCGACCCGCTCCATCCGTCCTCCGCTTTGCCATCTTCAGAGCAGGCGTTCGTCGTCGTGGAACTCGCCGCCGTACTCCTGGATGCGCGCGAGCTCCTGCAGGATCGTCCTGGCGGCGTGCAGCATGCCACCGGCCGCGCTCTCGACGCCTTCGGCTTCCTCCAGCCCCTGCAGGCGCCGGATCATCAGATCGAGCTCCGTCTGCGTCTCGTCCGCCATGGCTGCAAGCCTGGCACATGGCGCGCCGCAACGCTCACGGCCGAGCGTCGTAGAGGACGTTCACGAACGGCCAGTCGCGCTCGAGCCACTCGGAGACACCACGCCACAGTGGGGCGTCCAGTTCGGCACGGGAGGCTCGCACCCACGACTTGACCCGGGCGTCGTGCTCGTCGTCGGCCGCCGGATAGATGTAGAGGCACCCGATCACATCGTCGGAGGATGGATCGAGCAACGAATAGGTGAAGCCCCTGCGTGCCTCGAAGTCCGCCGCATGGCCCACGAGATCGGAGAGGTTCTCCTCGAGCGACATCGGCCGGGGCCACGCATCGTCGCCATCGACGTGGAAGCCCGGCGTCGCGTGGATGTGCTCCATGCTCGACGTCCACGCACGGTGATCGCGTTCGTTGTGCTGGAGTCCGAGCGGTTCCAGGCGCACCCGGGCAACGCGAGCCCGGCGGGCGGGTCGAAGTCGTCGGGCACGAACGGCTTGGTCATGACGCCGGAGTCTGGCACGGATGCAGGGACGTCGCGACGCCCACCGCGTGGCAGACTGTCCACGTGGACGACGAGGAGCTCCTCGCCAAGGCGGAAGCGGCGCTGACCGAGATCAAGATGGCTCAGGGTCTGTCGGATCGGCACGCCTCGGTGCTGGCCGCGCTGCGCATCCGTCTCACCGGCAGCGCCGGGGAATCGCTCGAAGACCTGCTCGCGGCCGCAGGGGACATCGGTCCCGACGACCGCCTCGACGAGGAGATCGAGAAGGCGGGATCGGCGCAGGCAGGGAAGCCTTCGCTGGACGACCTGCTCACGGAGGAGAAGCCGAAGCCGGACTGGCCCTCCTGACCGAGCGTGCCCGTCGATCCAGGAGCGCGTGCCAACCCTCGATCGCCTGCGGCGCCCGTTCCAGGTCGGCGCCGGACCAGATGCCGAACCGGAACTCTGTGTCGCCCGGCATCTGCGCGTTCGGGGTCGGCGTCGAGGGTCCCGCCGCCCACGGCCGGCTCGACAGGGTCTCACGGCTGATCGTGCCCACGCATCGCAGCAGCGTGACCGCGATCGCGCATCCGTCGACGATCTCGTACTCGAACACCCCCTCGCCCAGGACCGCCGTGCCCGAGGCCAGGACGACGTGTCGGGCTGGCCATGTCGGTGACGGCGCCTCTCCGTCGCCGCCTTCGCCGACGAGCGGTCGTTCGACGATCTCGAACGGTGCGCCCGCCCATGCACGCGATGCCGGCAACGCGAAGCCGACGTGGGCTCGCAGGCGATGGTCCTCTCGCTCGTTGTGGATCGTCCCCGCGACCACGATGAACGGCTGACCCGCGGCCCGCGCCGCCCGTCCGTCGATCGAGAGGCCGTCCCATTCGACGCGGAACCGAGCCCCGGCCACCCCGACCCGCGAAGGCGGAGAGGGCACGTGCCCGTGCGCGGCCCAGCAGAAATTGTAGAGGTCGCCCACATCGGGCTCGTCGAGGAACCGGAGCTCCACTCCGTCGATCGCGACGCCGCCGGAGATCTCCGAGAGATCGACATCGACGACGCGAGCGCCCCTCGGCCTGCCCGCCTCGGCGCGCCGGAGCACGCCCTCCGCGATCGCCCGCGCCTGCGCGAACCGGGCATCGACGTCGGCTGCGACCCGGTCGTGGGAACAACCGCACGCCGAGTCATGGGCCCCGTTCAGCACGAGCAGGCGCCACGCCCGGCGGAGCTCCTCCTCGGCACCCGGCAGCGACGGTGCGGCCGAGCCGGCCCGTTCGAGGAGCCGCTCGACCCGACCTCGCTCGAGCTTCTGGTGCACCCGAGAGGAGACCACGTTCGGAAGCAGGTGCGCCCGCGCACCCGAGCGGAGCTCGCCCTGCCACACAGGCAGGTCGTCGGGCAGGGCCCTTCCGTCCAGATGGTCGTCGAGGCTTCCGATCGACGCATCGATGCCCGGCATGAGCGGCGCCGCTTCCTCGAGTCGCTCCGGAAGCGTGGCGTCGGGACCGGCGTGGTCGTAGCCGACCATCAACAGCATGCGATCGTCGACGAGGAACGGTCGCATCCGCTCCACCTCACGCTCGATCGTGCGCGCGAGGTCCTGCGGCTCGGCGGCCTCCATCAGCGAGGCGCCGGCCCAATATCCGAACGGCATGTACTCGCAGAGCACCTCGGCGGCGCCGTCCGTGGACCGCCATCGGAAGGTGGACCGATCGATCGCCTCGGGCACGCCACGCCAGACGAGCGCCCACCCGAGGCCGCCGTCGCGCAGGATCCGCGGCATCTGTCCGACGTGACCGAATTGGTCGGGCAGGTACCCGACCTTGGGCTCGGCGCCGAGCTCCCTCGCCCGCTCGAGCCCCATGCGCAGGTTCATCACGTGGGACTCCCCGGAGACGAGGAACTCGTCCATCTGCGCGACCCACGGGCCTGCGGAGAGCCGGCCTTCCCGCACCCGCCGCGCCAGCTCGCCGGCACGCTCCGGGCGACGCTCCAGGTAGTCGTCGATCATCGCGGTCTGCCCGTCGAGGTGGAAGTGCGGGAACCCATCGGCCGCGAGGTCCAGGAGCGTGTCCATCATGGCGACGAGCCGCTCGACGAACACGTCGAACGGCTCGTACCACTCCCGATCCCAATGCGTGTGCGGAACCAGCGTGACCTTCAGGTCGGGGTTCATGCCGATCCGTCGAGGATCTCGAGCGCGCGGTATCGGGTCCCCGGAGGCCGCGACCCGGAGCACGAACACCTCGTCTCTCTGATCAGCGTCGGACTCCACTCGCTCCACTTCCCTCGTTCATCCGGCGGCTGAGGAGCAGGCTACTCCGAGCTCGCCCCCGGAGCCGCGACGTCGATGCCGACGCCCGCGGCGGCCTCGGCAAGTCTCCCGTCGTACGTGACCAGACGATCCACGTCGCCCGCGAGGCTCAGCACCGTCGCGAGATGGAGCGCGTCGAGGCTGCGGAGCGTCGGCGGTGCCAGTTCGGCGGCGGCGCGGACGATCCCGTCGTCGATGGGAACGAGGGCGATACCGGCGAGGACCGCCTCGGCGCGTGCCGTGTCGCCGCCCACACGACGAACGGCCCGGATCACCTCCGTCCAGCTGAGCGCGCTCGAGACCAGCGAGGGATCGCGACGGATCGCCTCGACCAGGCCGAGTGTCTCGGGCTCCCGCCTCGCGAGCTTCACGACCGCGGAAGCGTCGAGGTACATCACGTGATCAAAGGCGATCTGTGCGATCTTCGAGGAGCGCGTCGCCGGCGCTCGTGGTCACGCGCCCGGGCGGCGGCACCAACGCCAGGATGTCCCCGGTGGGCGCCGACGCCCTGCCGGTCGCGATCAGGCGCTCCAGCGGCGTCCCGGGGGGCCCGACCGGTGCGAGGACGGCCACCGTGCGGCCGCGCTCGGTGACCTCGAGCCTCTCGCCTCGTTCGACGCGGCGCAGGTACTTGCTCAGGTTCTGCCGAAGCTCCCGAACGCCGACGCGCCTCTCATCCATGTAGCACATGGTAGCACTTGGCGAGCGCCATGCGTGGGCAGTCGAGCGGGTCGCGGGAAGATGCCGGAAGCGAGTACGTTTCCGGCGTGTCTCCTGCAACCGTGGAGTCGCCGTGAGCCCGAGCGACGATCCGATCGCCTTCGCGCGGGATGCGCTCGAGCGGCACGCCTGGAGTGACGCCTACGATGCGCTGGTCGAGGCCGACCGGACCGGCGCCCTCTCTGGCACGGCGCTCGAGATGCTGGCCAGGGCGAACTACTGGACGGGTCGTCCCGACGCGACGATCGAGGCGCTGGAACGAGCCTATGCCGCGTACCTCGACGAAGGCGATCGCGCCCAGGCGGCCATGGCGGCCTTCCGGATCGCGGAACAACACGGCATGCGCATGTCGATGCCCCTCGCGCAGGGATGGGGCCAGAAGTCGGCACGCTTGGCCGGGGAGGACCCGACGTGGCCGGTGCACGGCTGGTTGCTCTGGGTCCAGGGGTTGCTGCTGTGGATCATGGAGCAGGACTATGCGGGGGCGATCCAGCGGTACGACGAGGCGCTCGCGTTCGCCGAGCGCAGCGGCGACCGCGATCTCGCGGCGATGAGCCTTCACGACAAGGGACACGCGCTCTGTCTGCTCGGGGACGTCGCGACGGGCATGCCGCTCTTGGACGAGTGCATGGCGACCGTCGTCGGCGGCGAGCTCGATCCCGCCGCGGCCGGCTACGTCTACTGCGGGATGATCGGGGTCTGCTCGAAGCTCGGCGACTACGGGCGTGCGAGCGAGTGGACCGCGGCGACGCTGCGATGGTGCGAACGCCGGTCCGTGCCTGCCTTCCCCGGCGTATGCCGGATCCATCGTGCGGAGCTGAAGCTGCTCCACGGCGATCTGATCGAGGCGGAGGCGGATGCCCTCGCCGCATGTGAGGAGCTTCCTCGTTACAACTTCGTCTCCGGTCAGGGCCCGGCCTTCTATCAGATCGGCGAGGTGCGACGCCGGCTCGGAGACTTCCTCGCCGCCGAGAAGGCCTACGCACAGGCGGAGGCCTTCGGCCGTCCACCGGACCCGGGACGATCGTTGCTCCGGTTGGCCGAGGGCAGGGTGGATGCCGCCGCGGCGTCGATCCGTCAGGCGCTCGACGAACGAGGCGGCGATCACTGCTCACGGGTCCGGTTGCTGGCAGCGCAGGTCACGATCGCGCTCGCGAGCGACGATCCCGAGACGGCGACGTCCGCCGCCGACGAGCTCGACGAGCTCGTCACGGTCTTCGAGACCCCGTCGCTCGGCGCGATGTCCGCCGCCGCGCGAGGCGAGCTCCTGCTGTCGAAAGGCGACGCGGCCGGCTCGCTCCCGATCCTGCGCCGGGCCCGAGCCGACTGGCAGGGGCTCGATGCACCGCTCGAGGTCGCCGAGGTCGGCTTGCTGCTGGCCGAGGCGTACGCGGCCGGCGGAGACGAGGTCGCAGCACGCAGCGAGGCGCGCTCGGCACGAGAGACGTTCGAACGCGTCGGCGCCCGACCGGCTGCGGAGCGAGCACGGCGCATGCTCGATCGGCTCGCACTCGAGCACGAGCCCCCGGAACGGGTCACCCGAGCGTTCCTGTTCACCGACATCGTTCGATCGACCGACCTGATCGGCGTGATCGGCGACGACGCCTGGGAGGACCTGCTCACCTGGCACGACCGCACGCTTCGCTCGCTCTTCGATGCGCACGGCGGCGACATCGGACATCCGACGGGCGACGGGTTCTTCGTCGCGTTCCCCGACGCACGATCGGCCCTACGGTGTGCCGTCACCGTCCAGCGGGCACTCGCCGAGCACCGGCGCAGCGAGGGCTTCTCACTCGAGGTGCGGATCGGCGTCCATGCCGGCGAGGCGACTCGGCGAGGCGAGGATTACGGCGGGGCCGAGGTCCACCGGGCGGCGAGGATCGCGGGCCTCGCCGACGGGGGCGAGATCCTCGCGAGTCGTTCGACGATCGACGAAGTCGGATCCGAGGTCCCGTACACCGCGTCCGGGGATGCATCGCTCAAGGGGTTCACGCAACCCGTCGCCCTGGTCCGCGTCAGCTGGCGCGACGCTCGAGGATGACGAGATCCGCTCTGTCGGATCGCCTCACCTCGCACGCTCCTCGGCGAGGCGAGCGAGGTTGGTGAGCTGCTGCGTGTCACCCTTGCGGATCGCGATGCGGGCGAGTGGACGCGACCAGGGTTGGAGCCAGTAGGGAACGTAGTTCATGCGATGAGTGGTGTCGGTGTAGGTGATCCGCGAACCGTCTCCGTCCGCTTCGATGTCGTATCGATGGATGAACTCGACCTGCCACGGCTCCCCTCGCTTGCGGTCGAGCCGTGACTCCGTCTGGATGACGACAACGTTCGGCGGGGACAGCTGCGTGACGACGGACCGATCGTGGAACGTGCCGTTGAAGTTCGCGCCGGTCGAGCTGAACGCGGTGCCGACCCGGGCCGGCCCATCGGGAGCTTCCAAGGTCAGCAGCTTGAATCCATCATCCTTGGCGCGGTCCCCCGACCAGATGAGGTGGGCGTTGAGGTCGGCGACGGTCTCGAAGACGGCGTGGGGAGGCGCCGAAGATGTGACGGTGACCGAGGTCTGGAATCTGAGGGCTCCCATCTACCGGTCTCGATCGTACGTGAGGGGCGCCTCGTGGTGACACCTCGCGGATACGATGCCTCCGTGACATCCGCGGATCAGGCGTTGCGCGAGTTCTACGACGGATGGGAGCACCACCAGGGGCTCCTCGTCGGCATGGTGCGCGACCTGACCCCCCAGCAGCTCGCTCTGCGTCCCGCGCCGGGCGCGTGGAGCGTGTGGCAGCTCGCCGGTCACATCGCCGGGTCTCGCGCCTACTGGTTCCACGACGTGCTCGGTGACGGCGACGACGCCGTGCGGGAGATGTTCCGCGTCACCGCAACGACCGTGCCCGGTCTGCCGCTCGAGGATGCGGGATGGGAGGACGACGAGGATCATCCTCGAGGCGCGGCCGAGCTCGTGGACGCGCTCGAGCGAACGTGGTCGATGGTCGACGGGCGCCTCCGTCGCTGGACGGTTGACGACCTCATGGTCGAGTTCTCGCGGCAGCGGCGCTCCGGCACGCAGACGATGACGCGAGCGTGGGTCATCTGGCATCTGATCGAGCACGACGTGCACCACGCCGGGGAGATCTCGCTCATCCTCGGGAGCCACGGCCTCCCCGGCCTCGATCTCTAACTCGAGGTGGCCGGCCGTGCCCACCGCCACCGCTCGTCTCCACGCGGATGATCGACCCCGGGAGGACCTCGATCGTCGCCTTCTGGCCGACGTCGAGCTTCTGTCCGTCGGGGTCCAGCACCGTGATGCGCGAGGGCGCCGCGTCACCGCCGCCCGATACGCCCGTGGGGCGGAACCGAGGGTCGGTCTGCTCGGCGTAGAACGTCACGATCTCGGGTCCATCGAGGACGAGGTACTCCCGTCGGATGCCGAGCCCCCCGTCATGCTCCCCGATCCCCTCCGAGCCCTCGAGGAGCTCGGTCCTCAGGATCCTCACGGCATAGGACCCCTCGGCGACCTCGACCGGCATCAGGCCGACGTTCGCCATGTAGGTGTCGACGCCGTCGAGCCCCGGCCCGGTCGCGTGGGCGCCCGTCCCCCCGCCGATCACGTCGGACAGGACCGACCGATGCCCCGTGCGAGGCGAGCTACTGCTCAGGTTCATGCCAACGAACGTGACGGTGCTGCTCGCGACCGCGCGCTCGGGCCACAACTCGGAGAAGGCGCGAACGAGCACGTCGGCGAGTCGCTGGCACGTGTTGTGGCGGACCGAAACCGCGGCCGGTGGGTACGGATTGAGGACGTTCCCCGGTGGACACACGATCTCGAGCGGCCGCAGGATGCCGTCGTTCGTCGTCATCGAGGGATCGGTCATCGCGCGGAGCGCGTACACGACCCCGGCCCTCGTGCTGGCCCACGGGACGTTGAACGCCCCGTCGACCTGGGAAGCGCATCCCGACAGGTCCACCGTCAGCCGGTCCCGACGCTTGGCTAGCCGCGCGTGGATCCTGGTCGGTGGGCCACCACGCCCGTCGTCATCGAGGAACCCCTCCGCCTCAGCCTCGCCGTCGGGCATCTCGCGCAGCGCAGCCCGGGTCGCCCGCTCCACGGCGTCCAACGACTGGGCGAAGCCGGCGACGATCGTCCGCCGGCCATGGCGGTCGACCAGCTCGAGCAAGCGGCGCTCCCCGAGCAGGCACGCGGCACGCTGCGCCCGCAGATCGGAGATCGTCGACGCAGGGTCGCGGACGTTCTCCGTAAGCAGGTCGAACAGGTCCCGGTTCTCCGCGCCCTCCCGATAGAGCCTCACCGGCGGCAGGATGACGCCCTCGGCGTAGATCTCACGCAGGTCCGGTCCTTCGGTTCCGGGGTTCACGCCACCCACGTCGAGGTGGTGGGCCGTGGCCCCGGTCCACGCGAACAACCGTCCTTCCAGGAAGACCGGGAGCAGGATGTTGACGTCGGGCGTGTGCATCGCGCCGAGGTAGGGATGGTTGGCGACGAACACGTCGCCCGGCCGGATCTCCTCGCCCCACCGGTCGAGGACCGACCCGACGACGAGCGACATCGCCCCGAGCTGGGCGGGGATGAAGTCCGCCTGCGCCACGAGCGCCCCATCGACGGCGAACAACGCGCAGCTGAAGTCGTCCATCTCACGGATGATGGGGCTGTGGCTCGAGCGCTTCAGCGCGCTCCCCATCTCCTCGGCCGCCGACACGAGCGCCGCCTGCACGAGTTCGAACGTGATCGGATCGAGCGCTGCGTCCGCGCGCCGCCGACTCACGTCGTAGCCCGGAGCCACAGGCTCCCGTCCGACGCCACCGTCGCGGTGTGTCCTCGACGAACCACGGTGGTCGAGTCCATCTCGGCAACGATCGCCGGCCCGGCGATCACGTTGCGAGCCGATAACCGGTCGCGGGCGTACACCGGCACGCGCCCCGCCCGAGATCCACCGAGCAGCGCGCGTCGGTACGCGATCACGGCTTCCCTCAGAGGGGAGCGGTTTCCGCTTGGCACCTCGGTCGCGGCGTGCCGTTCCAACTCCCCGAAGGCGGAGAGGCGTACCGTCACGACCTCCAGCCTCGCGCCAGGATCGGCATGGCCATACATCGCGGAATGCCGATCGTCGAACGCCGATCGCAGGCGCCGGATCGCGGCGGCCGAGACGGACCTGAGCGGCAGCTCGAGCTCGTAGCCCTGCCCCTCGTACCGGCACTCGGCGGACGCGACCGTGCGCGCGCGTGCCCGAGGGATGCCGTCCTGACGGAGCTGGCCGATCAGGCGCGTGGATGCGTCGCGATACCAGTCGAGGAGGCCCGGCACGAGGTCCTCGTCGAGGGCTCGGAGCACCGTCTGGGCCTCGTCGATCCGGAGGCTCGCCACCATCAGCCCCGCCGCCGAGAACAGGCCAGGATGGGGTGGAACGACGACCGCCGCGACGCCGAGGTCGTCCATCACCCGGCCGGCGAGCAGTGGGCCGGCGCCTCCGAACGCCACCAGGGTGAACTCCCGCGGATCCACGCCACGTTCCACCGAGACCCGGCGCAGCGCTCGAACACCGTGCGCGGTGGCGACCGCGATGATGCCATCCGCGGCCGCGAACGGATCGAGCCCGAGCCGCTCAGCCACCGTCGTCACCGCCCGCTCGGCCGCGGCCGCGTCGAGGCGGAGTCCGCCGGCCAGCTCGTCGCCTAGGATCCCGCAGACGACATGCGCGTCCGTGAGCGTGGGCTCGGCTCCTCCCCGCGCGTACGCGGCGGGACCCGGCTCGGCCCCGGCGCTTTCCGGGCCGACCCGCAGTCGCTCGGCGCGATCGACGCTCGCGATGCTCCCGCCGCCCGCGCCCGCCGTGACGATGTCGACCGAGGGCACCAGGACCGGGTGGTCCTCAACGACCTGGGTCGACGTCGTCGGCGGGACGCCGCCGTGAACCAAACAGACGTCGAGCGACGTGCCGCCCATGTCGAACGAGATCACCCGGTCGAGCCCATGCCGCTCCGCGAGCGCGATCGTGCCGGTCACCCCCGCGGTCGGGCCGCTCAGCACGAGGCGGTGCGCCTCGCTCGACGCCCGATCAGCGGGTACGCACCCCCCGTTCGACTGCATCACGAGGAACGGCGCCGCCACGCCGAGCTGCCGGACGCCGTCGGCGGCTCGTTCGAGATAGCGCTCGACGAGGGGGCGCAGCCCGGCGTTCACGACCGCGGTGGCCGTGCGCGGATACTCGCGGAACTCTCGGGCCACCTCCGACGACGCGGTGACGGGCACGCCCGGCAGCGCCGCCCGCACGGCCTCGGCCAGACGTCGTTCGTGGTCGTCGCGCAGGTAGCTGAAGAGGAAGGCCACGGCGACCGCCTCCGGATCGCGGCGCACCACCTCGTCGACGACGCGCTCGACCTCGGCCTCGGAGAGCGGCCGCACGACCTCTCCGAGGCCGGAGAGTCGCTCGGCGACGTCGAGCCGGTCCTCCCGGGGAACGAGCTCGTTCGGTCGGGGCTGCCGCAGATCGTAGAGCGCTGGCCGAGTCCCGTTCCGGAACGCCATCAGGTCACGGAACCCCTCGGTCGCGAGCAGCACGACGCGCCCGGTCCGGCGGGTGATCAGGGCGTTCGTGGCCACGGTCGTACCGTGGAAGACGAGCGCGATCTCCGACGGCTCGACCCCCGATCCCACGAGCTCCTCGAGCGCCTCGATGAGCGCCACCGAGGGATCGTCGGGCGTCGAGGCGACCTTCGCCACCCGCAAGCGACCGTCGCCGTGCATCGCGATGCCGTCGGTGAAGGTTCCACCGACGTCGATCCCCACGAACCATCCCGCGCGCATGATGTCGTCCGGCCCTCAGCGGAGCGCGGGGGCGACCTCCTCGGCGAACAGACGCACGGCCTCACGCTGAACCTCGGGTGCGAGGCCCGGGAAGTACAGGCGGGCGATGTAGTGGAGGTTTCCCCCCGCCGCATCGATGAGCTCACGGATCCGCTCGACCACCTGCTCGGGTGTGCCCAGCACGATCTGCTCGCGGAGCGACGAGTCGATGGTCTCGTCGATCTCGGGCGGAGCGAGGCCCTCATGCGCGCGATGACGCGCCTCGTCCATGTCGTCGTACTTCCAGGAGACGTACCAGTGGTGGGGACGCACGATCTCCCACGCGTCGTCGCCGAGCCACGGGAACGTCGGCAGATGCACCGCGATCTCGAACGGCCCGCCACCCGCGTGAGCGGCGCGCGCGATAGCGACCTGCTCCGCGAGCGCGGCGGGCGTGACCTCCGTCGCCATGAAGCCATCGGCGATCCTGCCCGCCCGGTGGATCGCCGACTCGGACAGACCGCCGATCCAGATCGGGGGCCCGCCCGGCCTCGCGGGCAACGGCCGGACGGGCACGTGCGGGTAGCGCAGGTGGTCGCCGCCGGTCACGAGCTCCCCGCTCCAGGCCTGCCGGTACACCGCGACGGAGTCCTCGAGGCGCCGTACGCGGTCCCGCATGCGCACGCTGAGGGCGTCGAACTCCTCGGCGCGCCACCCGAGCCCGATCCCGAGCACGAGGCGCCCGCCCGAGATCAGGTCGACGACGGCCGCGTCCTCGGCGACCCGAAGCGGCTCGTGCAGTGGCGCCAGCAACAGCCCGGTCCCGATCAGCACTCGGCTCGTGCGCGCCGCGATCGCAGCAGACAGCGGCAGGACCGAGGGCAGATACGCGTCGTCGACGAAGTGGTGTTCGGAGGTCCACACCGAGTCGAAGCCGAGCCGCTCGGCTTCCTCGGCGAGCGAGAGCGCCTCGGCGTAGAGCTCGCGGTCGGTCCGTGCATCGCCTGGGTACCGCTGGCATGTGATCAGTCCGAACCCGAGACCGACGGTCACGCCGGCATCCCCCGCCGCACGGGGCTGGGCTTGTCGAGCAGCCTCGCAACGTCGAGCTCCCGGAACGGCGCGGCGCACGGACGTCCGTCAGCGACCCAGATGCGCGCGTCGTCGAGATCCATCAGTACCGAGGCGACGGTCGAGCCCTGATCGTGGGGGTCCATCCGCCCGTCGGGATGGCAGCAGACGCCCGAGGGGTAGTTCGCGTGATCGGCCAGCGCCGCACGGAACGTGTCGAGCGTGAGCTCGGGCGCGCCCTGCTCGACGATCGTCCGCAGGCGCTCCAGGCGGAACGGGCTGTCTGGCATCACCCACAGCGAGACGTCCCGGCGATCGAAGGCAGGCGAACGGAAGTGGTTGGTGTGCGTCACCACCCCGTCCTCGGGGAAGAGCAGGAACAACCGGGAGAAGTCGCCGGGCGCCGCCTCGAGGTCGACCGCGATGCCGTCCCGGTGGGCCAGGAGGTAGTTGGCCGACGATGAACGCGGCGCCCGCTGCGCGGCAGCCAGAGCGTCGGAGATCGTCTCGGCGTCCATGAAGGCCCGCAGGAGCACGTGGTACGGCACGGCGGGCTCGCCGCGGTCATCCTCGGTCACGAGCGCGTTGGTCACCACACCGAGGCCGGAGGAATTCATGCCGGTCTTCGCGAGCAGCCCCGCCTCGACGACCGAGACGAAGTTCGGCCCCTCATCCTGCTCGGACTCGAGCACCACGACGGTATCGAAGCAATGCAACAACCAATCCCAGTTCTGCCCGATCAGGGTGTGTCCCGCTGCGCTCGACTCGGGCACCACGGCGAATGCGGTGCACTCGCCCTGACGCGGACCCGAGGAGTCGGTCGCGGAGTCGGCCGCCCTGGCCTTCGCCGCGAACATCACCTCGGTCCGTACGTTGATCGACAGGACGTCCTCGAGGTCCACGCCGGCGCCTTCGGCGATGCCCCGCATCTCCTCGACGTAGCGATCGTCGAACGCGGCGATCGGCGCTTCGTAGCGAGCGGCCTCACGACGCACCTGCGGCCACGACCAGCCGGCGTAGGCTTCGAACACGTCCTCGTAGGCGCGGATCGAGACGGCGATGCGATCCCGGGCCTGTTCCCCGTAGGCCCGACCGCGTTCCCGAGGACTCCCCGATACCTTCACGTGCGGGAACCGGCCCACGCCGTCGGCCACCGTCATGTCGCCGTGGCTCCGCCGTCGACGACGATCGTCGTGCCGGTCACGTACGAGGCGCGCTCGGACAGCAGGAAGAGCGCGACCTCGGCCACCTCCGCCGCGCGGCCCAGCCGCCGCAGGGGAACGCGCGCGTCGAGGAAGGAGCGGCCGTTCGCCGGGTCGTCCATCAGGCGCAACATCGGCGTGTCGATCACCCCGGGCGCCACAGCGTTCACCCGCACGCCGTCACCCGCCCACTCGACCGCGAGCTGCTTCGTCAGGGCTACGACCCCCGCCTTGCTCGCGTTGTAGTGCGCGGCCGGCTCCCCGCCGTCGGCCACCAGCGCGGCTGTCGAGGCCAGGTTGACGACCGATGCCCTCCCGGCGTCCCGAGCCGAGCGCCCGGCGCGCAACGCTCCCACGAACTCCCGTGCCACGAGGAAGGACCCCCGAAGGTTGGTATCGAGCACCTCGTCCCACCCCGTCTCATCGATGTCGGCCGCCGGAGCGATCCGGTAGACGCCGGCAGCGTTCACGAGCACCTCGGGAGGCCCGCCGAGCGCCTCGACCACCCGCCCGAGCGCGTCCCCGACCGCCGCTCCGTCGCGGACGTCGGCGGCGACCCCCACCGCCGCACCGAGCTGGTCCTTCGCCTCGGCGATGGGATCGGCGTCGCGATCGAGCACCGCGACCTCGGCGCCCCGCTCGAGCAGCAGCTCGGCCGAGGCGCGGCCGATGCCCGATGCCCCCCCGGTCACCAGCGCCCGCCGACCGTCGAACCGATCGCTGACGGCCGCCGTCATGTGAGCACCACCCCGCCGTTGACGCCGATCGTCTGCCCGGTGACGTAGGAGGCGTCGGCGGAGGCGAGCCAGACGACGGCACCGGCGACATCGTCGCCGGTGCCGTGCCTGGCGAGCGGGATCGTGGTCCGCACCCGCTCGACCTCGACGTCGAGCGGCATGCTGCGCTCGGCGGCCGCGAGGCGCAGGTCGGCGAGGTGCATCTCGGTCAGCATGTTGCCCGGGGCGACCGTGTTCACCCGGATACCGTGCGCGGCGAGCTCGAGGGCGAGCGAGTGGGTAAGGAGCGCCACGCCGCCCTTCGACGCGCAATAGCTCGAGCCGTTCGCTACTCCCTGCTGGCCGAAGATCGACCCGACATTGACGATCGACCCACCCTCCCCGGCCTCGACCATGGCGCGAGCGCACGCCCGTGCCATCAGGAACGAACCGATCAGGTTCACCTCGATCACGCGACGGAACGCGTCGAGCTCCGTCCGCACGACCGGCATCGAAGGACCACCGATCCCGGCGTCGTTGACGAGCAGATCGATTCCACCGAACCATTCGCACACCTGCGCCACGGTCGATCCGACCGCCGCCTCGTCGGAAACGTCGCATCGCGCGGTGAGTACCCGCGATCCCGGTGCGGTGCTCCGCAGACGGTCGACCTTCCCCTCGATGTCATCGTCGATGTCGACCACCGCGACGTCGCCGCCCTCGGCCGCCAGCCGCGCGGCGATCCGTTCCCCGAGCCCCCGCGCGCCGCCCGTCACGATCGATCTCATTCGACGTGCTCCGCGATCTCGCCCGTGGTCGCGATCCAGACGTCCTCGAGCTCCTGGACCCACGTGATGAACTCTTCGAGGAATCCGATGCGCCCCGGCCGGCCGATGATCTGCGGATGACAGGTCACGATCGCCGCGCCCCCGAGGTCTCGGATGCCCAGCACCTCCCGTTGCCAGATCGACCGCACCTCCTCGACCGTGGAGATCTTCTTCGTCCAGCTGGCCGGGTCGAACCAGAAGTGGGGGGCGTCGTCGAGGATCCATTGGATCGGGACCTCGACGACCGGCGAGCCCTCGTGCCGGTAGGGCCGGACGTCGTCCATCAGGTTCGACGAGTAGGCGAACCCGTGGCGCTCCAGAAGCTCCAATGTCGCCGCGCTGAAGTCCCACGAGGGAGAGCGGTAGGCTCGGACCTCCGTTCCGAAGGACCCGAGAACGTCGAGACCCCGGACGAGCTCGCGTTCCTCCTCGTCCGGTGACAACCTCGTCGGCGACGTGTGGGTGTATCCGTGGTGGCCGATCTCATGACCGCGTCCGACGATGTCCTCGACACGCTGGGGATACCGCTCGGCGACCCTGCCGGGGATGAAGAACGACGCTCGCACCCCCCGTCGCTCGAGCACGTCGAGCACCAGGGGCACCGCCACCTTGGCGCCGTAGGTGCCCTGGGACAGGATGCCGGGCTTGTCGGCGTTCGCTGGATCCTCCCCGATCCAAACCTCCTCGGCGTCGAAGTCGAACGTGAACGACACCGCGGCATCCGTACCGTCGGGCCAGGCGGTCATCGCGACCCTTCCTGCTGCGGCTCCGGCTGGCCCTCGGGCACGTCCTCCCCCGGTCCGTCCTCGGGTACGTCGTCCTCGGCCATCCACTGCTGGAGCCGGGCCCAACCCTGCTGAAGCAGCGGCACGAGGCCCCGGGGAGCGAGCACGATCGTGATGAGCAGGATCAGGCCCACGACGATCAGGCGTGCTTCCTCGAGATCGCGCAGGGCCTCGGAGACGACCATGATCAGGGCCGTCCCGAGCATGGGACCCCAGAACGTGCCCAGGCCGCCGACGACGAGCATCGCGACGAACAGCGACAACGGGCCGAGCCCCATGACGCTCGGGGAGATCGTGCCGTAATACTGCGCGTAGAAGGCGCCCGCGACTCCCGCGATGAACGCCGAGGTGGCGAACGTGATCACCTGCATCTTCATCGGGCTGACCCCTCGCGAGGCCGCGTACGCGGGGGAGTCCCGCAGCGCCTTGAGCGCGGTGCCCAGCGGCGAGTGGATGAAGACGTAGATGAAGACCGCGGTCGCGACGACGAGCCCGAGCGCGATCCAGTAGTACGCACGTTGCTTCGCGTCGGGGACCAGCCCCTCGAACGCCAGCCCCGGGATGCCGGAGAGGCCGAAGGATCCGCCGGTCAGACCGCTCTCGTCGGAGATCACGAGCAGTCGCACGACCTCGGCGAACGAGAACGTCAGCAGCGACGCGTAGATGCCACGCAGCCGGAGCACCGGGATGGCGATCACCGCACTGACGAGGGCCGCCGCCGATCCCCCCATCACCAACGCGAGCCACGGGTCGATCCCCCAACGCAGGCTGACGAGCCCTGCGACGTACCCGCCGATCGCGAAGATCGCGAGCTGGCCGAAGTTCCAGATGCCGCCGATCCCGAGCTGGAGGTTCCAGGACTGGTTCAGCACCATCCAGATGAGCGCGGTGAGCGCGACATCGATCACGTAGTCGTTTCGCCAGATCAGCGGCAGCGCCACCGCCGCGATCAGCAGCGCCCCGACGGCGAAGGCGTTGGGGCTCCGCCATCCCATCAGCCGGCCCACGCTCGCCCGGGTCTCGTGCGCGACGCTCGCCATCAGAGCCTCGCTTCCTCGGGCTTGCCGAACAGGCCGGTCGGCCGGATCAGCAGCACGATCATGATCACGACGAACAGCACCGGCAGCGACCACTTCACGCCGAAGTAGAGGGAGATCATGGCCTCGAGCAGACCGATGATGTAGGCGGCGACGATCGTGCCCCGCACGCTGCCGAGGCCGCCGAAGATCGCCACGATCAACGCCTTCAGCAACGGCAGGTCACCGGCGTTCGGCGAGACGAAGAAGACCGACGCGAGGAGCACCCCTGCGATGCCCGCGAGCGCCGAGGAGACGCCCATCGTGAGGTTGTAGACACGCTGCACCGGGATGCCCATCAGCCGGGCGGCATCGAGCTGCTGGGCCACGGCGCTGATGCCCAAGCCGTACCGAGTCTTCGACAGGAAGATCCCGAGTGCGACCAGCATCACGATCGCAACGCCGGCCATCACGACCTGGTGCCAGCTGACGCTGACGCCCTCGATCAGATGGAGCCGACCTTCGATCACCGGCGGCACCGCCTTGTTGCGGGCGCCGTAGATCTCGAGTGTGACGTTGGCGAACACGATCGCCACCGCGAAGGTCGAGATGAACGCGGTCATCTCGAAATCGACGCCCATCTTCCCGATCAGCGGCCGGACCGCGATCTGCTGGATCACGACGCCGAAGGCGAACGTGACCGCGGCCGCGCCGGCGAGACCGGCCAGCGGCCCCCATCCGAGGCCGCTGAACAGCATCCACGAGACGTACCCACCTACGAGCACCATGGCGCCGAGGGCCATGTTCAACGTGCGAAGGGTGCCGTAGATCAGCGTCATGCCGACCGTCATCAGTGCGTAGAGCGACCCCGTGACGAGCCCGCTCACGACCGCCTGGAAGAACGACCGCATCGCTTCCCCTCAGGTCCCCAAGTAGGTGGCCATCACGGCCTCGTCGGCCTCGAGCTCGGCGACCGTGCCCTCCCGCACGATCCGCCCCGACTCGAGCAGCAGGACCCTGGCGTCGAGATCGTGCACGTGGCTGAAGTTCTCCTCGACGAGCAGCATCGTGACCCCCGACCGCATGATCGTCCCGATGTGCCTGTAGACCTCGTTCACGATCACCGGGGCGAGCCCGAGCGAGGGTTCGTCGATCATCAGCATCCGCGCCTCACGCATCAGGCCCCTGCCGAGCGCCAGCATGCGCCGTTCACCCCCGGAGAGGGTCCTCGCGCGCTGGCCCCGTCGCTCCCCGAGGACGGGGAAGATGCCGTAGACGTGTTCCAGACGCTGCCCGCGGCCGCGCCAGTCCGAAGCCGGAAAGGCGCCGAGCACGAGGTTCTCCTCGACGGTCATGTCCCCGAACGGCAGGTCGCCCTGCGGGATGTGCACGAGGCCATCCGTCGCGATGAGGTCGGGGCTCCTGCCGTCGACACGAGCACCGGCGAACCAGACCTCGCCACTCGTCGGGGCCATCAGGCCGCTGATCGTGCGCAGGAGCGTCGTCTTGCCGTGCCCGTTCGGGCCGATCACGATCACGACCTCGCCGTCGCCCACCGTGAGATCGATGCCCTCGAGCACGCGCGTCTGGCCGTACGCCGCGTGCAGATCCCTGGTCTCAAGCATCGCCACCTCCGGGGTCGACCGCGTCCGACGCCGACTCCGTGCCGAGGTAGACCCGGATCACCTCCTCGTGGCGCTGGACGTCGGCCGGGGTGCCCTGGAAGAGGAGCCGACCGTGGTTCATGACCATGACCCGGTCGGAGATCGCCATCAGCGCGCGCATCACGTGTTCGATCAGGATCACCGTGACGCCTGCATCCCGCACCTTGGCCACCAGGCCGAGGACCGCGTCGACCTCGCCGGGGTTCAGCCCCCCCACCGGCTCGTCGAGCATCAGGAGCCGCGGGGTCGTGGCGATCGCAGAGGCGATCATCAGGCGCTTCTTGTCGAACAGCGACATCGGTCCTGCGACCGCCTCCATCATCTCGGCGAGCCCCACGAACGCGGCGGCGTCGCGGGCGCGTTCGACGGTCTGGTCGTCGAAGCCCAGCCCCGGGACGCCGCGGGACCGGCTTCCGAAGTACGCGCCGACCATCACGTTTCCGAGCACTGTGTGCTCGGGGAAGACCGCCGGGATCTGGAACGTGCGGGCGACGCCCCGATGGCAGATCGCATGTGGCGACCGGGCCTGGATCTCATCCCCGGCGAAGACGATCCGGCCCGCAGAGGCGTGTGTCAGTCCGGTGATCGCATCGAACAGGGTGGTCTTGCCCGCCCCGTTGGGACCCGCGATGCCGAAGGTCTCGCCCTCGGCGACCGAGAACGACAGGTCGTCGACGGCCGCGAGACCACCGAAGCGCTTCGAGAGCCCTTCGACCTCGAGCATCGTCGCGCCGGTCATCGCCCGGCCGGCCGCCCTTGCCCGGCGATCGCGTCTAGAGCCATGCGGGCAGCTGGAACTCGCCCCCGATGTACGGCTCGGGGTCGACCAACACCTGCGACTGGTCCTGGATCTGGAACGTCAGATGGGCCATGCCGAGGCTCGGATCGTTCACCTCGTCGGGGAACGGGATCGCCGTGAGCTCCTCGGGCTTGTAGTTGTACGTGCCGCTCACGCCCCGGTACAACATGCGCGCGAGGTTCGCGTTCACCTGCTCGAAGTCCGCCGGGTCGCCGGCCATGCCCGCCGCCTGGGCCCAGACGTGTACGAGGTCGTACTGCCCCCCGGCCTGGCTGAGCCCCGCTTCCGCGTCGTACTCCTCGCGGTAGCGCTCTCTGAACGCCTCGCCCGTCGCGTCCGGCAGCGTGCCGATCACCGTCGACCAGATCACCCCGTCGGCGTCTGCGCCTGCGAGATCCAGGTACTCGGGGATCGACGGGCCGTACTGCTGATACATCAACGAGGGCGTCGGGTCGGACCGGAACTGCTGCTGGAACGAGGCCAGGTCGCCCGGGATGTAATCGGCGTGGAAGATCAGGCCAGGCGGGTCCTGCCGGATCTTCGCCAACACCGGCCCCCACTCCGTGAGAGGCGCCGTCACCTGCTCGTACACCGGCACCGCCCATCCGAGCTCCTCGAGACCGGTCCGCACGGTCCTGGCGATCGAGATGCTGTACGGATCGTTGCTCGTGACGACCGCCGCGGTCTCCGAACTCGGCTCCCACGCTCCGGCATCGATCAACCGCTCCATGAACTGGATGAACCCGGGGCCGTACCAGACCTCGGTGGGACAGGAGTGATAGATGTTCGTGATGCCATTGTCGGCGACGTAGTCGGCGTTGGGCTGGAACGTGTTCAGGTGGAACATCGGGCCGCCGTACTCCGCATATACGTCGAACTCGGCCGAAGTCGTCGTCGTGTATCCGGAGAACGTCGCCGCGACCCCCTCGTTCGTGAGCCGGCGGGCGGCGTTGACCATCTTCTCGGGAGCGAAGGGGTCCTCGACGTCGACGACGACGAGTTCGAGTTGACGCCCCAACACGCCGCCGTTGGCATTGATCTCCGCGATCGCGAGCTCATGCCCGCGCACCATCTCCTGTCCGTCGCCGGAGTATGGGCCGCTCGTGGGGCTCGCCGATCCGAGCTTGATCGTTTCGGTGGAGGCCCCGTCACCGCCGGTCGCGCCGGTCCCGCCCGACCCGTCGTCGTCACCCGAGGAGCCCAGCGCGTAGCCGCCCAGGCCACCGATCGCGAGGCCCCCGACCGCGGCAGCCCCGGCACCAGTCAGCAGCTGCCGACGCGTGACGCGCCCGCCCCCGGTCCCGGCCGTTCCACCTCCGTCCGACATGATCGCCCCCTCGTCGTCTTGCGCGTAGCACCGCCCCGCCGGACGGCGCTGCCGCGACCGTAGGTCGCCGGCCACGCGGAGGCATCGGTCGGTCTGCCGATGCGCGCCCACACACCCCGGTTACGCCTGGACGCGACCCGACCACGATGAGACCATCGCCTCCCGAGCCCTTCTCTCTGTAAGGAGGCACGATAGGACCCGAACCGTTCCCGTCGTCGGCCGTGGTGCATGCGAACGGGCGGGTCGACGAGGTCGACGGCGCGGCCGCCGGCCGACTCGCCCGCGAGAGCCCGGACCTGATCGAGTATGCGATCGCGCTGCTGCGTTCGGGCCGCGGCCGCGTCGCCTTCTTCTGGAACGAGCGGGGCCCCTGGTTCCGGGTGACGATCGAACGGATCAGCCGGGCCGACGAGGGCACCACCGCGGCCGTCTACCTCTCTCAAGAGTCCCTGCCCCACGGGGTCACCCCCCGCGAGCTCGACGTGCTGACGCTGATCGCCGGCGGGCTCAACAACCCCGAGATCGGCGACCGCCTCGGATTGGGCCTGCGAACCGTCGCGACCCACGTCGAGCACCTGCTGATGAAGCTCGGGCAGCGCACCCGCGCGGGAGCGAGCGCGATGGCGGCCGACCAGGGGCTGCTTCGCCTGCCGACGCCGGGTCGCGGCGATGACCTTTCGGGCCTCACCGTGGGGCTCCTCGAAAGGCGGTCGGGCGAACCGCCGACACCGATCGCGACCCCGCCCGCGACCGCGCGCCGGCCCCTGTTGATCGGCTCGGTGCTCCCCCTCACGGGTCCGGCGCGCAGCGACGGCCTCGAGATGCGCACCGGCACCGCGCTCGCGATCGACGAGATCAACGCGAGAGGTGGGGTCGCGGGCCGCCGCATCGAGCATGTCGTCGTACCGACCGACATCTTCGACCCCAAGAGCGTGCGTGCGGCCTTCGAGGCGCTCACCGACGCCGAGGTCGACGCGATCACCAGCCTGTACGTCTTCTGCGAGGACACGGCGATCGACAGCGCCTCGGACTACGGCGCGCCGTTCCTGCACGCGATGGCTTCGGAGCACATGGCGCAGCACACGAGGGAGGATCCCGGCCGCTTCTCCCGCATGTTCCAGGTGTGCCCCTCGGAGGTGCACTACGGTCGCGGGTTCGTGCGCTTCCTCGACGATCTCAGTGCGAGCGGAGCATGGCGCCCTCGGCATCGCAGCGTGCTGTTCATCGAGACGTTGCTCGAGAGCAGCCAGATGGCCACGCCCGATACGCTCGAGCGGGCCGAACGCTCCGGGTGGCGCGTCGCCGGCGTCCACCATGTAGCTGCCCAGGCCGCCCGCTGGGACGACGTCGTCGACGTCGTCCACCGAACCGACCCCGACGCGATCCTCGTGACCGACTTCATCCCCCACGAGCTCGCGGGGTTCCAGCGTGCGTTCGCGGCAGATCCGACCGAGGCGCTCGTGTACGCCGTGTACTCACCCTCGGTGCCGGAGTTCCTCGAGCTGGCGGGCGAGGCCGCCGAGGGCATGCTGTGGTCGACGGTCACGGGCACGTACGGCGACCCGGTCGGGCAGGAGTTCGGGCACCGCTACGCGCGGGTGAACGGCCGGCGACCGGGGCGTTCGCACGCCGGCATCGCGTACGACGAGGTGCACCTGCTGGCGCAGGCTTGGGCGGCCGTCGACAACCCACGCGACTTCCGGTCGGTCGCCGACCGATTGCGCGCCCTCCGCTACCGCGGGGTGAACGGCACCTACGCCATGGACAACGAGCACCAGATCGCGCTGGCCTACCCGGACGCGACGAACGACCCGTCGCTCGGCCAGGCGCACCTGGTGCTGCAGGTGCAGCAGGGTGAGCATCGCATCGTCGACCCCAAGCCATACGTCGAAGCCGCGTTCCGGAACCCACCCTGGCGCCGGCGAGAGTCGATCCCGGCCTAGGATCCGGCGGTCGCCGCAGGCCGGCCAGACACGTTCCCTCTACCCTGAGCAACATGTCGCCGCCGACCCTGCCCGATGGCTACCGCGAGCGTTCGGTGACCGACGCCGATCTCGACGCGGTCGAGCGACTGGTCGATGACGCCGATCGGGCGCTCGGGCTCGATCCCGATCCGATCCGGGACTTCCTGACCTGGATCTGGCACCTGCCGTCGACCGACCTCGGGCGCGACACCAGGCTGGTCGTGAGCGGCACCGACGTCGCATGCTTCGCCCAGGGGATGTGGAATCCCGACGAAGGCGGCCCGCTCGACGCCCTGGTCCGGGTGCACCCCGATCACCTGGGGCGAGGGTTGGGATCACGGTTCCTGGAGTGGGCCGAGGCCCTGGCCGCCGAGCGTGGGTCCGTCGGCGTCCGGATGATGGCGCCGGACCTCGACGCTCCCGGCCACGCGCTGCTCTCCTCGCGCGGATACGTGCACGTGCGGTCGTTCTGGACGATGGGCAAACGGCTCGACCGGTCAGAAGACGCCGGGCCGACGCCCTCCGGTGTCGCGATCCGGCCATTCGAGACCGGCCGGGACGAGCGCACGCTGCACGAGGTGAACGAGTCCTCCTTCGCCGATCACTGGGGGTTCCGAGCGGTCCCCTACGAGACGTTCGCGGCCGAGATGTACGAGCCGGGCGATTGGGATCCCGCATTGGCCTTCCTCGCGGACGTCGACGGGCAGGCGGTCGGCCACGTCGTGGGCCTGTCGTTCGAGGGACACGGCTACATCGCGGTCCTCGGTGTGGTGCCGACCCATCGCGGTCGCGGCATCGCGAAGTCGCTGCTGCGCCGCGCGTTCGCCGAGCTGGCAGCGAGGGGGCTTCGTGAGGTGCGCCTCGGGGTCGACGCACAGAACCCGACAGGCGCCGTCGCCCTGTACGAGGACGTCGGCATGTCACCCCTGCGCGCCTACGACACGTTCGAGCTCGGCACGCCGGAGTCCGAGGCGCGGCACCCCTGAATGCATTCTCGGCCGGGCCGTGCTCGGTCCTCAGCAGCGAGGCGGCAGGAACGGTGGCTCCCGCCTGGACGCGGAGGACAGCGCGGTCCGGAGCGCATCGAACGCGGGCTTCGGGTCCAGCGCCTCGTCGAAGAGAAGCGGGCGCCGCGGCGCCCCGTCGTCCCTGGGGAAGTCCTCCTGGAGCCACGTGTACCGGTCCGAGAGCCCGAACGTGACGACGGTCGAGACGGCCGGCTCCGCGAGCGCGACGTCGAGGTAACGCTGGAGCGCCGCCGCGACGCCGGCGTCGCGTTCCTTCGGGTCGGGAGGCAGGGCGTCGTCGAGCACGTCGAGCTCGGTGATCCACACGCCGAGCCCCCGTGCGGCGACCTCGCCGAGGAAGGCCCGGTAGGCATCGGCGTCGAAGGCCTCGTCGAACCCGGCCGCAGCGAGGTGCGCCTGCACGCCGAGCCCGTGCACGGGCACGTCGTCGGCCAGAAGCTCGTCGAGCAGCTCGAGCGTCGTGGCCCGCTTGTCCTCGGCGAGGGCGAGATCGTCGTCGGTCTCGTAGCCGAAGTCGTTGAGCAGGAGGAGCGCGTCCGGATCGGCCTCGTGGGCGCGCCGGAACGACTCCGGCACGAACGACGGCCCGATCGTGGCGTGCCACGGGAAGTCCAGGCGCAGTCCGGTGCCGTCGAGCACCTCGTTCGCGACGATCCATGCGGCGATGCGCCCGCGGTAGTGCGCGACCACCTCGTCGATCGTGCCGTAGAGAAGCCTGCGGGCGGCGTCGGCGCTCAGGGTCCACACGTCGTCGTCGGTCCAGCCGTCGCCGAAGCCCTCGTCCCACACGAGGTGTGCGCCGAGCACCGCGAGACGCTCCTGCTCGGCGAAGCCGACGAGGCGATCGCCGAACCGGAAGTCGAGCGGCGCATCGGGCGTCGGCTTCAGCCGCCACCACAGCAGGTCGTCCTCGGTGAACACGAGCGCGGTCTCACGCTCGAAGAGCCGGCGGTACTCGGTGTCCTGCAGCTGCCACGTCGCGGCCGAGGAGCCGTACACGATGCCGTTCGCGATCGCCGTTGCCCACAGCGGGGAGGAGCCGCCGCCGGAGCCGGCGGCGGGATCGCACACGATCGGCGCGACCGAGGTCGGCGAGGCGGCGTCGGGGACCGGCGCATCGGTCTCGTCGTCGGGCTCCGAGGTGCACGCGACGAGGCCGGTCGCCGCGACGGCGGCCGCGCTCCACAGGAACGTGCGCCGCGAGATCCTGGGGTCAGGTTCACGATCGGTCCGTGTCATCTCCGGCCTCCGGAAGGAACCGATCGGCGGCAGGCTCCGCGGTGGCGGGCTTCGGCCATGCCTGTACGAACGCTTCGGTGTCGAGATAGATCCACCGAGCCGAGGGAGGGATCCGCTCCCATTCGTCGCGCTGCGTCTCGTGCGCACGGATGGCCGCGACCTTTCGGTCCCTCGTCGGCTCGACGTCGATCCGCAACGCGACCTCCTCGTCGGGCACTCCGGTCAGGTTGAACAGCGACCCCTCCTCGCCGTAGGCGGCCGAGCCAGCCTCATCGAGCGACTCGTAGAAGCGGTCGACGGCGCTCCTGGGCAGCGCGGCGTAGAGCAGGCGCTCGAACGCGCCCGGCTCGGCCCGCTCGCGGGCCGCGTGGAAGGCCGCCGTGGCGGCCTCGCCGGCCCGGATGTGGTCGTGGTGCGACGTGACGCCGTCGGGCCCGAACGTGACGACGGTATGCGGGCTCACCGATCGCATCGTCGACTCGATCTGACCCGCGAGGCGTGCGAAGTCCACGTCGGGCAGGTGGTAGTCGGGGTGGCGCAGGAAGACCGACGTGGTCGTGGCCGCGACGCCGAGCGCGTCCATCGCCGCACGTTGCTCGCCCTCACGCACGTCCGCGAGGGTCTCGCGGGTCGCGAGCGTGGGATCGGAGATCGGACCGGCCCCCCCGCTCGTGGCGAACACGAGCGTCGACTCGAGGCGGTCCCCCGAGGCGGCCAGCACACCTCCGAGCGTGAACACGTCGTCGTCGGGGTGCGCGAACACGCCGAGCATGCGGATCGGCGTCATCGCTCGAACACCACGATCGAATACAGGGGTGCGGGCTCGAGACGCACGCGTCCCGCGCCTTCGAGGGCCGTCACCGTGAGCGGTGCGCCGGGCGACACTGCCCGGACCGATCGCGGCTCGAACGGCAGCCGCACCTCGAGGTCGAGCGACGCGAGCTGCGGCGTGGCGTCGGCGTCCTCGTCGTAGTCGTACCGGATCAGGTGCAACGCGGCGGCGTCCCCGAGATCCTGCAACGTCGCGGCAGCATCGATGACCCCGCCGCCCATCCGCAGCTGCGGTCCCTCGGGCACGAGCCCGAGCGAGAACCCCCCGGGCCCGGCCGTGACCACGTTCCCGCGCTCGAGGAGCGCCGATCGGCGATCCGCCGGCAGGTTCGAGCCGAGCTCGCCGAGCACGAGCAGCGTGCCCCTGTTCTCGACGAAGGCCTCGAGCAGCTCGGCCTGTCGATCGGTGAGGAACGTGCAGTCGGGCAACACGAGGACCCGGTAGCGCAGGAGGTCCTCGGGCGCGAGATCGTCCGGCCGCAGCTCCCCCTCCGGGAAGAAAACGACGTCGTAGGGCTGGGTAGCCGCGGACAGGACGTCACACACGATGCCGAACGGGACATCGCCCTCGGGCAGCTCGTTCGTTCTGTTGTCGGCCATCACCTCGCGCGCGGCGAGCGCCCGGTAGTTGCTCTCGATCGAGAACACCACCCCGACCTCGGCGAGGGTCGGGCCCGGCGCGAACAGCTCCTCGTGGTCGGCGAGGAACGTCTGGACCTCGACCGCGAGGTCGTGGGGCGGGTAGAACGCGTCCTCGATCACGCTGCCCATCCAGGCGCCGTAGGGCACGGACATGTTCGCCCCGAGGGCGGCGGCCTCGTACAGCGACAGACGGAATCGGTCGTACCCACGCCCTCGCTTGAGCTGGTCGACCATCTCGGGCACGACCCCGCCGTACGGGTTCTCGACGACGACGATCGGCTTGCCGCGTGCGAAGCCCGCCGCGTAGCGGTACCACGACGGCTGGCGGTAGGTCGTGTTCCGCATCTCGGTCACGATCACGTCGACCTTCGGCTCGAGCGCGAAGTAGTGATCGAAGAGGTGGAAGAAGTTCCCCGAGATGCGGATCTCTCGACCCACGCTCGCCGCGTAGTCCCGGGCGTAGTCGGCGAGCTCGCCGAAGTACGTGGCGATGTTCCGGCGCTGGAAGCGCATGTAGTCCCAGAAGAGCGGGGACCGGTCGCGCTCGTGCTGGAAGTCGTAGCCCCGCGCGAGCAGCCAGGCTCCGTAGTGGAAGTCGGCGAGATCCAGTCCGTCCAGCTCGGCCGGCCGCTCGTCGACGGGAAGCTCCCGCAGGTAGGTACGGAACCCCCGCATGCACGTGTCGCAGAAGCAGCCTCCGTACTGCAGCGAAGTGATCGGCACCTCTGCCTCGTCGAAGTGCACGCCCTGCACCCCGGCGTCGATCTGGATCCGAACGATCGCCTTCAGGTACTCGCGCCAGACCGGGTTGTTCCGATCCATCATGTAGTTCCAGTGCTCCCGGTCGGGGCACTCGATCCACAGCGCGTGGCAGGGCTCGCCGTGGATGTTCCGCTGGGCGCATTCCTCGAGGATGTCCTCGACCTCGTCGCCGTCGGCGTCGCGCAGCGGCTCCGGGAAATAGTGCTCGCGGGGCTTCCACAGCTCGGGGTAGCGGTCGCCCCAGAACTCGCGGATCCCCAACCACCCCCGCGACCCGGCACCCCGGGTCTCGTTCAACGCGAGCACCGTGTCCTCGCCGTCGTTCAGCTCGACGGGGTACTCCCACGCGTGCTCGAACACGACGCCGAAGACATCGATGCCACGGCGGCCGCACTCGGCGATGAACTCGCTGTCGTTCACGTAGCCGTAGACGCGGAAGCGGGGCGGGATCTCGCCGAAGGCCTCCTCCTCGAGATAGGGAAGCGAGACGTTCCCCCCGCCGAGCGCCGCCCACACGAGCATCGTCGCCCGGTAGTCCTCGAGGTGGTCGATCATCCGCAGCCGGCGCGGGGGCAGACTCGGGTGGTAGTTGTGCTGCAGCGGATACCAGGCGTCGAAATAGACCCCTCGCTCCACGTCGCTCCTTCCGCTCGTGCCGAGCTCGGAACCGTCAGCTCGTCGCGGTCGCGGCGACCGCGCGGTCGTCGGCCCAGATCGCCGCACGGGTGTCGACGTCGAAGAAGTGCAGGCCGCGCGTGTTCACGAGGACCTCGACGGGATCGTTCTCGCGCACCATCGTGTCGGCGTCGAACCTGGCGACGAAAACCGCCCGCGCCTCCTCCTCCTGCGCTTCCAGCTCGGCCACATCTTCGCCGCGCTCGGCGGCGAGCTCCTTGACGTCGTCGGTCAGCACCGGGGGGGCGTCGATCCGCAGGTGCGCGAGGACCTCCGAGCCCATGTCCTCGCGGAGCTCCACGGTCGTGCGGAACCGCCGGTCGGCCGGCGCTCCCGCATGCATCGCCGCGTCCTCCATGTCCTCCGGGCGCACGCCGACGATCACCGGTCGGTCCACGTAGCCGGCGAGCGCCGGCCGCTGCTCGAGGGCCGTGTCGTCGATCCCCAGCCTGTTCCCCCCGAACGTGACGGCGAGCCCCTCGTCGGCACGCTCGATCCGCCCCTCGACGAGGTTCATCGCCGGCGAGCCGATGAACCCGGCGACGAACAGGTTGACCGGGCGACGGTAGAGGCTCTGCGGGGAGTCGAGCTGCTGCAGCACGCCCAGGCGCATCACCGCGACCTGATCGCCCATCGTCATGGCCTCGACCTGGTCGTGCGTCACGTAGATCATCGTGACGCCGACGTCGCGCTGGATCCGCGAGATCTCCGCGCGCATCTGCACCCGCAGCTTCGCGTCGAGGTTCGACAGCGGCTCGTCCATCAGGAACGCCTTGGGCTCGCGGACGATCGCCCGCCCCATCGCGACCCGTTGCCGCTGACCGCCCGAGAGCTGGCCCGGCTTGCGCTGCAGCAGATCGAACAGTGCCAGGATCTTCGCGGCCTCGTCGACCCGATCGCGGATCTCCGGCTTCTTCACGTGCCGCAGCTTCAATCCGAACGCCATGTTCTCGAACACCGACATGTGGGGGTAGAGGGCGTAGTTCTGGAACACCATCGCGATGTCGCGATCCTTGGGCGCAACATCGTTCACGAGGCGATCCCCGATCCTGATCTCGCCCGCGCTCAGGCGCTCGAGACCCGCGACCAGCCGCAGGGCGGTGGTCTTGCCGCAGCCCGACGGGCCGACGAACACGATCAGGCTGCCGTCGTCGACGCGGAGGTCGAGCGAGTTCACGGCGATCGTGCCGTCGTCGAACACCTTCGTGACGCCTTCGAAGACGATCTCAGCCATCGGAGCCCTCCTCGGGTACGGGTCGGACCAGCACCGGGGAGTCGTCGAACCGTGCCAGGTCGACGTCGTCGGCACCGGTGCCTTCGAGGATCAAGACGATGGCCCTCGCCGCTCGGCCATCGGCCAGTGGCGCGCCGTGCCAGACCCCTCGGTGCAGGACGACACCGGTCCCTCGCGGCACGCGGAACACCCGGAACTCGTCGAGCGGTGGACGGGCTCCCGCCTCGTTTGAGCGGGCCGCTGCGGCGACGTAGACGAGCACGTCGCCGTCGATCGGCACGATCGCCTCGAGGGTGCGCAGGTGCCGCTCCGCCCAGTCGAACCGGAGCGGGGCCGGCTCGAGGTCGAGGTAGCCGACCCCCCACGGCCGGTCGTCGCCGTCGAGCGAGACGGTCTCGGCCCACCAGCTCCACCCCGGCCCGCTCGCGTCGTGCTCGCGAGAGGGCCGTTCGATCACGCGGCCGAACGGCTCGAACGTGGTCGCGTCGAGCGGTTCCACGGCGAGCTCGAGCGACTCAGCCATCGTCGGCCCCGATCTCGGCGACGGTCTCGGTGAGATCGAACTCGAACGGCGTCTCGGCCACCAGACGAGGCGGTCCGGAGATGCCCGAGTGCCGCGGCACACCGTTGAGCAGGTTCGCGAGGGTGTTCGTCACCGAGATCGCGACCTCGTGCTCTCCCGGCGTCGCGAGCTCGGTGACCTCGACGACGTAGGGGTCCCACAGCCGCACGCCCGCCGACCGCCCATCGACGTGCACCTCGAGCACATCGTCGACCATCGGCACCTCGATGAACACGCGCCGCCCGGAGAACGTCGACGGAACGTCGACCCGGGCTCGGTACGTGCCCGTGCCGGAGAAGAACGGCGCGCCGTGCTCCGTCCACGGCGCAGGGTCGAGCTGCTCCCTCGGCGCGACGATCCGGTCGCCGTCGAGCGAGAACTCGCCCATCAGCTTCACGGCGTCGAGCAGCCCTCCGGTCGGCTCGTCGATCACGAGCCGCACGGCGAGGACGTTGCGGCCGGGCGCGACGAGCGGGGTGACCTCGACGCTTCGCATCTGCGCGTCGAAGCTCGCCCGCACGGGCGTGGCCTCGACCGGACGCCCGTTCACGAAGAGCCGGTGGTCGCTGCCGGCGAAGCCGTCGATCACGACCTCGAGCCGCGAGGGCACGTCGTCCACGTCGAAGGGTATGCGGAACCAGACCGGGAACGGCGCCTCGCGATCGGGCTCGGCGGGCAGCTGGAACGCCCATGCCCCCGGCCGCATCGGCATCCAGTTGCCGTCGTCGGCGTCGGGCGCGGCGATGACCGACGGATCGGCGCCCTCGGGCGGTTCCTCCATCGCTCGCCACGACGCGATCACGAGGGCGTTGGGACCCTCGCGTTCGAACCTCCACCGACCCTCGAGCTCGATCGGATCGGGAGGCGGCGTCGCCTCGACCACCGTCCGGGCCACGTGACCGTTGCGCCGCACGTCGATCCATCCATCGCCCTCGGACCCCAGTGCGACCGCCCGGTCGCCGTCGACGCGCTCGATCATCACGTTCGATCCGACGATGCTCGGGCTCGCTCCCACCCCCGAGACGAGGAACGTCGAGCCCACCGCCGGGAGCACGAGATCGAACGACGTCGTCCCGTGCTCGACGAGGACGGGTCCCGCCGATCGGATCTCGCCCGTCGATGGATCCCACAGCTCGGGGGGGACCTCACCCCGGATCGACACACGCGCGCGCCGTTCCTCGAACGTCGGGTTGATCACGAAGAACAGGTCCCGGTCGTCCTTCCGGCGGTGCAGGGCGAACAGCTCCTCGTCGTCGATCCGCAGGTCGGCCACGATCGACCGATCCATGGCAGACCTCAGCGCGTCGATGAAGCGGCGATCGCCCTCGCGGGCCGTGCGGATCAGGTCGAGCGCGTCGCCGTCGATCCGGATCGCACCCTCACGCGCGAGCATCGTGTCGACCCGCTTCTCGACGTCGCGCAGGCCGTCTCGGCCGAGGGATCTGCTCGGTGCCCCGAGGACCGAGACGACCTTGCCGCCGTCCTCGAGCAGCCCCTCGAGCGCGTCGAGCGTCGTCTCGCGCACGTGGGACATCGGCGGCACGATCACGAGCTCGTAGGCTTCGTCGGCCACGTGCACCCGGCCCCGCTCGATGCGCGACTCGGCGAGCACGTCCTCGTCGAGGTAGTCGAAGTCGTGATGGAGCCGAAGCAAGGTGTCGGTGATCGCGTTCAGCCCGCCCTCGATCACTTCCGAGCCCTCGGTCCGCTCCTGCGGCCGGTACTCGGCGAACATCGCGTTGATCGGCCAGAGCACCGCGACCTTCGCGACGTGCGATCCCCCGGTGAGCGTCTCGGAAAGCCGGCTCATGTACGCCGAGAACCGGTCGTAATGACGCCACCACGGGTACTGGTAGAACATCGACGGGGGCCAGTCCCGCTTCCTCGCTCCCTCCAACGTGTAGTGGAAGCCGTGGGGGTTCAGCACGTTCACGCCGAGCACGTACTCCCAGTCGGCGATCCACTTCATGCGCTGCATCGTGGCGTCCATGAAGATGCCGCCGAACGACTCGCAGATCACCTGGTCGGCGCCGAAGTGGTGGGCCGCGGAGCTCGCCACCTTGAGCGCCACGTGCTGCTCGGGTGCGGCACGCGTGCCGATCACCGGGTACAGGTGGTCGACCCCCACGACGTCCATGTGCCGGTAGTGCGAGAACAGGTTGCCCTCGACGCGCACCATGCCGCGCAGCCACTCCTCGTACAACAGGTGCGCCACGAACCGCACCCCGTGCTCGCGGCACCAGGCGTGCAGCTGCCGGTAGTACGCGTCGCTGTAGAAGGCGGTGAGCGTCGTGTAGAAGTCGTGCCGCACCTCGGCGGAGTCGGACCGTACGTCGAAGAAGAGGTCGGGCAGACGAGGACGGAGGTCGTACCCGTTGCGCTCTCGGAAGCGGCGGAACATGTGCTTCGTCCACGGCACGACCGGCAGGTCCTGGGCCGACATGAAGTAGAACATCGCCGGCTCGTCCGAGTAGAACCCCGTGATGCGCGAGGAGATCGGATCGATCGAGCGCGCATACGGCTCGTACCCCTGCGCGATGAACTCCTCGGTCGACTCGGGGTCGAGGGCGTCGATGTAGTAGTCGGCACGCTTCTCGACGATGTAGCAGAGGCGCCACGTGCCCGGCGGCACCTCCCACGGCACGACCCGGCCGAACGAGAGGTTCGACGTGAGGTCGATCACCTCACCCTCCTGCCCGATCGCGAAGGCCGCCACGGGCGTCGACCGCTCGAAGTCGAGGTAGCGACTGTCCTCACCCGTGAGGCACATGAACCATGGGCCTTGGATCGTGAACGTGACGCACTCGATGTAGCGCTGCGCGAGGTCCGGCCTCGCCCGCAGCACTCGCTTGTCAGCGGTGCCGCTCGGCCAGTTCATCTCGTCGTAGATCCAGGTCGTGAGGCCCCGGGAGGTGCCCTCCTCGGCGGCCAGCGCGATCCGCTCGAGGTACGTCTCGCCGACGTAGGGCATCTCGAGCCCGTATCGGCCGTGCAGGATCACCCCCTGCATCTGCTTGTCGCGCAGCTCGCCGAGCTGGAAGCGCATCTCGTCGGGATCGAGTTCCCCGTTCAGGAACCAGAACGGCAGGATGCCGAAGTCCCTCGACGGCTCACGGAAGGTCTCCGGTCCGAGTGGGCGGTGGGACGTCATGGGATCACCGTCGCTTTCACGAATCCGTCGGGTTTGTCGATCGCCGTGCGGAAGGCCTCGTCGATGCGATCGAGGTCGAAGCGGTGCGTGACGAGGTCGTCGAGCTCGATCGCGCGCGACGCCAACAGACGCATGGCGGTGCGCAGGCCGTGCATGATCACGGCCGGATCACGGAAGTGAGCGTTCGCGATCCGGAACGCCATCCAGTTCCAGTGGGCCAGCGGGATCTGCCGTGGTGCGCCCTGGTGGTAGCCGGCGATCGCGATCGTGCCGCTCATGCGCGTCACGTCGCCGACCTCGTCGAGCGCCCGCTGTGAGCCGGTCGCCTCGATCGTGACGTCGGCACCGGCGTCGCCGGTCTCGCGCATCACCGCCTCGGCGAGGGACGTCGACGAGACGTCGACCGTCGCCGTCGCTCCCGCGGCGGCCGCACGCTCGAGCGCCTCGGAGCGCACGTCGGCGACGACGAGGCTGCGAGGCCCCCCGAGCGCGAGGAGCCGAGTGATCAGCAGGCCCATGAACCCGGCGCCGATCACCACGACGTCGTCGCCGAGGGCGGGAGCGGCGAGCTCGACGGCGTTCACGGCGCACGCGAGCGGCTCGGCGAGCGCCACGTCGAGCGGCACCCCGTCGGCGGGCTCGCAGTACGCCTCCTTCACGGCCACCGTCTCGGCGAACCCGCGCGTCGTGACCCAGGCCGCGACGCCGTCGCCGGGCCGCAGGGCCTTCACGTCGGGACCGGTCTCCTCGACCGTGCCGCTGACCTCGTGACCCGGGTACCAGGGGTACGTGGCGTGCCCTGCGGCGCCGTCGTAGATGTCGAGCTCGGAGGCGCAGACCCCGCAGGCCGCCACGCGCACGCGCACCTCGTCGGGCCCGATCGGCGGCTCGTCCTCGTCGGCGAGCGTGAAGCGGCCGGGGCGATCGAGGCGTGCGATCCGCATCTAGGCCCCGCTCACGGGCACGAGCACGTATACCCCGTCGGCCGGCATGTCGATCGCCACGTCGCCCTGCTTGGGCAGGCCCACGGGCTCGCCGGTGATCGCGTCGACGAACGGACCGCGGGCGAGCACACGATCGAGCTCGGGATCGCGCTCGATCGTGGCTTTCGCGGGCTTCGAGAAGTTCAGGACGACGAGCACGGGGTCGCCACCGGTCACGGCCGGGCGGACGAAGGCGACGACGCCACTCTCATCGGTCGAGAGCAGGTGCATGTCGCGGGAGCGCAGCGCCGGGAGCTCGTCGCGCACCCGGATCAGCTCGTCGTACCAAGGTCGCAGGTCGAACCGATCCTTCCAGGGGATCTTCGTGAGGTTCGAGTAGGGCAGGTAGTTCGCGCCGATCTCGTCGCCGCCGAACAGCATCGGCAAACCCGGCACCGTGAACTGGAGCGCCGCCGCGACGCGCGTGAGCTCCGGACCGTGCTGATCGACGAACCGGATGTCGGTGTCGTTGTTGTTGATGAACCGCATCACGACGGCGTCCGCCGGGTAGCCCTTGCCCTGGTTCGTGAGCGCCGGTTCCAGCAGTCCTTGTGCTTCCTGAGGGAAGTTCCACACGCTGGCCCAGGCCCACTGCCCCGGGCTGTCCGTCCAGTCGTAGCCGACGTCGAACCCGTTGTCGAAGTAGTAGCCCTTGCGGGCGGTCGCCTCAGCGATCAGCAGCAGGTCGGGCTCGATCCGCTTCAGCTCGGCACGCCACTCCGGCCAGTAGTCGGGCGCCCTGCGTTTGATGCCCCACGCGACGTCGACACGGAACCCGTCGACGTCGAACTCCCGGACCCAGTACGCGAAGGCCTCGGTCATCATCCGCCGGATCTGCGGGTCGTCGTAGTTCAGGTTCGGCAGGTGCTCCCAGTCGAAGTAGTAGGTGGAGTTGCCCTCGTCGTCACGGTCGTAGAAGTCCCAGTAGTGCGACCCCGGGCCCTCTTCCTCGGCCGCCTGCGCGTAGCGGTGATCGATCGAGCTGTGGTTCGGCACGAAGTCGAGGAGCACACGGATGCCCAGCTCGTGGGCACGGTCGACGAACCGCTCCATGTCCTCGGGGGTGCCCCACTCGGGGTCGATCGTGAAGTAGTCGGCGATCGCGTACTCCTCGCCGGGGGCGCGGGTCGTCACCGGCGGCCAGAGCCACAGCGCGTCGACCCCGAGGTCCTTCAGGTACCGCAGCCGCTTCTCGACGTTGCGGAACCCGCCGCCCCACAGCTGATGCACCGGCGCGTAGACGACGGCCCGGTCGATCCACGACGGATGCTCGGTCGCGAGGTCGGGCGCGCGGACCTTCCCGTCCTCGACGATGACGTAGGTCGCGCTCGTGTCGGTGCGCCCCTCGGCGTCCTCGACCGTGAGAGACACGTAGACCTCACCGTCCTGCGGCGGCACGTCGACGGTGATCCGCCGGCCGGTGACCGGGCCCCTCCAGGGGCGTCCGTCGAGCTCCAGATTCGGGGGGGCCTCGCCGATCTGCGTCCGGGGCCGCCACAGGTATTCCACGATCCCGGCGCCGCCGGGCTCCGCGACCTCGCTCCCCCCGCCGTCGAACCTCACCCGGGATCCGCGGACCTGCACGTCGATCCTGGCGGTCGGCCGGGGTTCGAGCATGCCGATGAGCGTGATCGGGTCGGTCTCGACCGAGGTGCCCTCGCCGTTCGTGCATCGGGCGGCGACCTCCTGCTCCCCCGTCGCGACCGGCACCTCGAACGCGAAGCCGTCGGCGGCGACCTGGACCGGCACGTCTGCGGCGGCGCCGTCGACCAGCACCTGCACCGATGCGCACTCGCCGGCGCCCTCGATCTGCTGGGACCACGCGAAGACGTCGCCCCCGGTCGAAGTGAGGCGCGCAGCGCTCGTCTGTTCGCCGCCTCCGTCGCCGCCGGTGGTGCACGCCGCGAGCGCCACGGCGCATGCCAGCGCGATCCGCGAGAGGGCGCTGCGCACCGTCACCGCTAGCCCTTCAGGCCTGAGAGCGAGACGCCCTTCACGAAGTGCCGTTGGAAGATCAGGAAGACGATGATCATCGGCAGCGTCGCGAGCACCGAACCGGCCATCACCAGGTTCCAGACGGTGCGGTTCTTCAGGACGAACGTGGCGAGCCCGAGGGGCAGCGTGAACAGCTCCGGGCTGCTGATGATGATCAGCGGCCCGAGGAAGTCCTCCCACCAGAACTGGAACGTGAAGATCGCGAGCGCCGCGAGCGCGGGGCGGCACATGGGCATCACGATCGACCAGTAGATCCGGAAGTGCCCCGCGCCGTCGATGCGCGCCGCGTCGATCAGCTCGTCGGGCACCGCCGACTTCATGTACTGGCGCAGCAGGAAGATGCCGAAGACGCTCACGAGGTTCGGCAGGATCAGACCGATGTAGGAGTCGAGCATGCCGTGCCCGCCCACCCCGTTGATGTCGTTGCCGCCCAGCAGCGGGAACGATCGCATGATCAGGTAGTTCGGGATCAGCGTGACCTCGCCGGGCAGCATGAACGTCGCGAGCCCGAGGAAGAACAGGAAGTCGCGGCCGGGGAACGTCCGCTTCGCGAACGTGTAGGCGATCAGCGAGCTGAAGAACAGCTGCAGCACCGTGATCGAGACCGACACGAACACGCTGTTGAACACCCAGCGACCGATCGGCCGGTCCGACGTGAAGAATCCCGTGTAGTTCGCGATCGTGGGGTCGTCCACTGGCAGCCACGCGGGCGGCAGCCGGAACATGCGCTCCAACGGCAGGAAGGACGCGGTCACCATGAACGCGAACGGCGCCACGAACAGGATCGCGATCACGGTCAGCACGACGTAGCGCAGGATGCGCCCGGGGCGCACGCGGACCGGCTGACGCCGCCGGGGCGCCGGCGCGAGGTCGGCCGGCACGGCCTGGCCCAGCTCGTGACGCTCCCCGCCGGCGATGGTCGACATCAGTTCTCCACCCGTTTCACGTACCAGCGGAACTGCATGAACGAGACGGCGAACAGCAGGAAGAACGTGGTGTAGGCGAGCGCCGAGGCGTAGCCCATCTTGAAGTAGACGAACGCCTGCTGGTAGATCCAGTACGTGATCGTGGTCGTCGCGCCGCCGGGCCCGGGCGGGCCGCCCTGCGTCATCACGAACACCTGCGTGAACGACTTCATCGCGCCCACCGTGTTGATCACGAGCAGGAAGAACGTGGTCGGCGCGATCAGCGGCAGCGTGATGCGGCGGAACTTCTCCCACCACCCCGCGCCGTCGACCTCGGCCGCCTCATAGAACTCCTGAGGCACGGCCTGCAGGCCGGCGAGGTACACGATCATGCTGAACCCGATGCCCTTCCAGATGTTCATCGCGATCACGGCGGGCATCGCCGTCGCGCGGTTGCCGAGCCAGTACACGGGCTCGTCGATGATCCCGAACTGCTGCAGGTAGTAGTTCAGCATGCCGGTGTCGGCCTGGTAGAGCCAGGTCCAGATGATCGCCGCCACGACGAGCGGCGTGATCACCGGCAGGTAGAAGGCCGTGCGGAAGATCGTGAGCCCCCGGATCTGCGTGTTGAGCAGGATCGCGAGGAACAAGGCGATCGCCATCGTGAGCGGCACCGAGCCGATCGTGAAGTACACGGTGTTGCGGATCGCCTCGTGGAAGTTCGAGTCCTGCAGGATCTCGCGGTAGTTGTCGAGGCCGACGAACCGCTTCTCGTCCTCGATGAGGTTCCATTCCCGGAAGGAGAGCATGAACGACGTGTAGAGCGCGTAGACCGTGAAGATCGCGAACAGGATCAGCCCCGGCGCGTTGAACAGGTACGCCGTCCATTCCTGCCGCATCTCACGCAGCACGCCGCGGACGCCGCGGCGACGCTGCTCGGGCGCTACGACCGTGCTCTGGGCCACACGACCTCCCGCGTGGGCGGGTGCCGCGCCCCTGCGGGGTGCGGCACCCGGACCGGATGTGCTCGGACCGGGATCAGGAGTCGAGGATCTCCTGGCCCTCGGTGGCCGCCGTCGTCAGGGCCTCGTCGACCGAGAGGTCGCCGTACATCGCCGCTCCCAGCTGCTCGTTCAGCGTGGTCTCGACCTCGGGCCACTTCGGCTGCTCGACCGTGCTCACGACCGCGCAGCCCATGTCCTCGGCGAACCCCTGCAGGAACGGCTTGCTCTTCGCGAACTCCTCGGACTCGAGGAGCGACGTGCGGGGCGGCAGCAGCGTGGTGGTCTCGTCCGCGAACGTCCATGCCGCCATGTTCTCGGGCCGTGAGAGGAACTCCATCCACAGCCACGCGGCGTCCTGGTTCTGGCCGCCCTCGAACATCACGAGCGTGTCGCCGGCGAGGGTCGTCGCGCATCCGGCATCGCCCTCGGGGAGCGGGGCGCTCGCCCACTTGCCCTCGAGGTCGGGGAACTCGCTGATCAGCGTGCCCGCGAACCAGTTGCCGGCGACGTACATGCCGACCTTGCCGGTCGCGAACGCGACGCGACCGTCCCAGGAGTTGGCCGCCAGGTAGTCCGGCGGGGCGTAGTTCTGCGCCAGGTTCACGTAGAAGTCGGCGGCCTGCTGCCCGTTCTCGTCGTCGAACGCGATGGTCTGGCCGTCCTCGGAGAGGGTATCCCCGCCCGCCTGCCACAACCACGGGTACCAGTAGTACGCGGCCTCGGTGGCGAAGATCGCCACGCCGTACTGCTTCGTGGCGGGGTCGGTGAGCGCCTGTGCCGCGGCCTCGAACTCCTCCCACGTCGTGGGAGGCCCGTCGATCCCGGCGGCCTCGAACAGGTCGGTGCGGTAGAAGAGCCCGGTCGTCTCACCGTCGTACGGCAGACCGAACAGACTGTCGTCGAACGACGCGGAAAGGCGGAACCCCTCGACGTAGTCGTCCTCGGCCACGACGTCGCTGCCCGCGACGTACCCGTCGAGGTTGACGAGCGCCCCGCGCGAGGCGAAGTCCTGCACGCCGCCCGCGTCCATGTAGGCGACGTCGGGCGGGTTGCCGCCGGCGACCTGCGTCAGCAGCTTGTCCCGGCTGCGCCCTGCGGGCACGTTCTCGAACTCGACCGTGATGTTCGGATACTCCTCGTTGAACCGCTGCGCGAGCTTCTTCATCTGCGGCGACTCTCCCACCCACGACGAGAACGAGATCGTCGTGGGCTCCGTCGGCTCCTGAGCGACCGTCGGCACGACGGACGCAGGCGCCTGCGTGGGATCCTCGTCGCCGCTCCCGGCGTTCACGCACGCAACGGTCGTCACCATCAGGAAACCCGTCACGGCGACGATCGATCGGAACCACCTGGTGCTCGAGGCTCTCATGGAGGCCCTCCCTCCGTCCGCCGCGCCGGTCGGCCGGCCTCGCCGCGGACTACGCAAACCGATTGCATGCTCCCTCGCGGAACATCGCCCGAACGGTGGGTGCCTGTCAAGCCAACGACGGCACCTGTGGAGGTCAATACGGGAGGAGAAGGGCGTGCGTATTGACAACCGGTCGGATCCGCGGGGACCCTCTGCACGTGGATCGATTTGCACCGGAACCTCGGGTCACGCTCGCCGACGTCGCTCGGCACGCTCAGGTCTCGAAGACGACGGTCTCCCATGTGATCTCGGGCAAGCGCCCGGTGGCCGCCGCCACCCGCGAGCGCATCGAGCGGTCGATCGCCGCCTTGGGGTACCGTCCCGACGGACTCGCCCGAAGCCTGCGGACCCGCAGGAGCCACACCGTGGCGCTGATCGTTCCGGACCTCACGAACCCGTTCTACCCGGCGCTCGCGCGCGGCCTGGAGGAATGCCTCGACCACGACGGGTATCGAGCGATCATCTGCAGCAGCGACGGCCTGCCCGATCGCGAGCGCGCCTACCTCGAGGACGTCACCGACCGCAGCGTCGACGGCCTGGTCCTCGACTCGTTCCACCTCAGCGTCGACGACCTGCACGGAGCGACCGGCGGGCGTGTGCCCCTCGTGTGGATCGGCGGCACCCCGCTCGACCATCCGGGCGTGGACTCGGTGCGACCCAACGACGAGGAGGGAGCCTACGCGGCAACGCGCCACCTGATCGAGCGCGGCCATCGTGAGATCGCGATGATCGACGGGCCGGCGGGGTCCGGCACCGCGCGGCGCGAGGGCTATCGTCGCGCCCTCGCCGAGGCCGGGCTTCCCTCGTCGAGGGAGCCGCTCGTGCGCAGCGACTGGACCCGTGCCGACGGTGCACGGGCGATGCGCCAGCTGCTCGCCTCGCCACCGACGGCCGTCTTCTGCTCGAACGACCTCACGGCGATCGGGGCGATCGACGCGATCCGGGAAGTGGCCCTGTCGGTGCCCGACGACGTCGCGGTGGTGGGCTACGACGACATCGAGCTGGCCTCGCTCATCGCTCCGGCGCTCACGACGGTGCAGAACCCGGCCGCCGAGACCGGTCGCACGGCCGGGCGCATGCTGGTCGAGCGGATGCGCGGCGACGTCGAGGGCCCCGCTCGCTCCGTGACGCTGCCCTCGTCCCTCATTGTGCGCGACTCGTCGTGACCGGGATCCACCTCGACACCGACCTGGGATCGGACACCGACGACCTCTGCGCCCTCGCGATGCTGCTCGGCTGGCCCGGCGCCGAGCTCGTCGGCGTCACGACGTGCACCGATCCCGGTGGCCGCCGCGCGGGCTGGGTCCGCTGGGCGCTCGCGCTGGCCGGGCGCGAGGACGTTCCCGTCGCGGCCGGCGCCGAGGGGTCGCTCGGGGGGCTGTTCGGGGAGCTCGTGTTCCCCGACTACTGGCCCGAGCCGATCGAGCCGGCCCCCTCGCCGGCGGGCGAGGCGCTCGAGCTGCTCGCACGCAGCGTCGCATCCGGCGCTACGGTCGTCGCGGTCGGGCCGTGGACGAACCTCGCGATGCTCGAGACCGAGCGGCCCGGCATGCTCGGCGGGACCGATGTCGTCGTGATGGGCGGACACGTGCCTCCGCCGACCGACGGGCTCCCGCCGTGGGGTCCGCGCGATGATTGGAACGTGCAGCAGGACGCGCAGGCGGCCCGGATCGTGCTGGAACGTTGCGATCCCGTCGTCGTGCCGATCGGACCGTGCCTGAGCGCGACGCTGCGATCGGCGCACGTCGGACGGCTGCGCGGGTCGGGCGCCCTCGGGGCCCTCGTGGCCGACCAGGGCGAGGCGCACGCCCGTGACAACGCCCGCACCGAGCTCGGGCGTGCGTATCCGGGGCTGCCCGACGACCTGTTGAACTTCCAGTACGACCCACTGGCCTGCTCGGTGGCCCTGGGATGGCCCGGCGTGCGGATCGAAGAGCTCGACGTCGCGATCGGGGTCGACGAGGCCGGGCTGCTTCAGATGCGACTCGACCCGAGCCGCGGGCGGCGGATGCGCGTGGCGACCGGCGTCGACGGGCCCGCGTTCGACGACGCATGGCTCGACGCGGTCGTGCGAGCCTCGCGAGGGAACGCCGCCCCATGACTCGAGGCGATCCGAAAACGGAGCGGCCGGGCCGTTGAAGCTCGCGATCGTCGGCGGCGGAGGGTTCCGGGTCCCGTTCGTGGTCGAAGCCCTCGACACGGCCAGGGACGCGATCGGCCTGGAGGAGATCGTCCTGCACGACGTGGACGACGAACGGCTCTTGCGCATGGAGCTGGTCGTGCGCGGCATGCGGCAGGCGGCCGACGGGAACAAGGTCGCGGACCTGAGGCGAACGACCGACCTCGGCGAGGCCGTGGAAGGCGCCGGCGCGGTGTTCGCCGCGATCCGCGTGGGGGGAACCGCGGGCCGCATCGTCGACGAGGAGGTCCCCCTCGCGCTCGGCGTGCTCGGGCAGGAGACGGTCGGCCCCGCGGGCATCGCGTTCGCGATCCGCACGATCCCGGCGATGTGCGAGATCGCCCGCACGGTCGCAGCGCGGGCGCCTTCCGCGTGGTTCCTGAACTTCACGAACCCCGCCGGTGTCGTCACGCAGGCGCTCCGTCCGATCCTCGGCGACCGGGTGATCGGCATCTGCGACTCCCCCAGCGCCCTGCGGGGCCGCATCGCCGCGGCCCTGGGCCGGGAGGAGCAGGACGTCGAGGTCGACTATGCAGGCCTCAACCATCTCGGCTGGGTGCTCGGCGTCCGGCTGGCCGGCCGCGAGGTGCTGCCCCGGCTCCTCGCCGACGACCGCCGCCTTGGCCGGATCGAGGAGGTGCGCCTGGCCGGTGTCGACGCCGTGCGCCGCCTGGGCGCGATCCCGAACGAGTACCTCGTGTACCACGCGCGGGCGGACGAGATCGCGGCGTCGTTCCGCGAAGAGGGATCGCGTGGCACGCTCGTGCACGCCCAGACCGCTTCGTTCGAACGCGCCCCGTTCGACCGGCCGGCCGAGGCGTTCCGCGCCTGGCGTCGGGCCGTCGACGCCCGCCACGGGACCTACATGGCGGAGGCGCGCACGCCCACCGTGTCCGAGGCTGCGGGCGAGGAGTATCCCGTGTTCGGCTACGGCGACGTCGCGACGGGCTTCCTGCGGGCGACGGTCGGGCGAGAGCGGTCGCGACAGGTGCTCGACGTGGCGAACCGGGGGCGGCTGCCCTTCCTCGCCGACGACGACGTGATCGAGACGACATGCGACGTGTCGCCCGACGCGGTCGTGGCGTGCCCGGGTCGCCCGCTCCCCGAAGAGGCGGCGGCGCTGGTGAGGCGCGTGAAGCAGGTCGAGCGGCTCACGATCCGCGCCGCGACCGAGGGCCGAGCCGACGTCGCGCTCGAGGCGATCGCCGCGCATCCGCTCGTGCCCTCCTACGAGACCGCCGAGCGGATCCTCGCGGGCTACCTCGAGCGGCACGACAACCTGCGGCCGATCCTGCGATGAGCATCGACGTCGCGGTCGTCGGCGCCCCGTTCCTCGACATCGTGTTCGCCGGCCTGCCGGAGCCGGTCACCCCCGGCCGGGAGGTGATCGCGCGCGCGTTGCACGTCGGGCCGGGGGGCACCGCGATGCAGGCGATCGCCGCATCACGGGAAGGCGCCACGGTGGCGCTGGTCGCCCCGCGAGCCGGCGACTTCTTCGCCGGTCTGCTCGAGACCGTGGTCGCGGCCGAGGGGATCCGGTGGATCGGCCCGGGGGCGGAGGGCACATCGGTGACGGCCGTGCTCCACACCCGCGACGGAACGGCCATGGTCACCGCGGCCGGTCGCGAGGAGCCGTCGCCCGCCGACGTCGCGGAGGCCGATCCGAGGGCCGTCGTGGTCTCGCTCGGTCGTCGTTGGCTCGCGCCGGCGGACGCCTCGGTCTACGCGGTGACGGGCCGGGTGGAGATCGACGCGGGAGCCTCCCTCGACGCGGCCGCGGGCGCTGCCGCACTGATCGTGAACGACGCGGAGGCAGCGGCTCTCACCGGCCACGACGACCCGGAGGATGCCGCTCGCCGACTCGCGGACGTGGCGGCCATCGCGATCGTGACCGTGGGAGCCGCCGGGGCGATCGCGGTGGCCGGCGGCGAGGTCGTTCGCGTCCGACCGTCCGTCGCTTCGACCGGGGACGCAACGGGGGCCGGCGACGTCTTCGCGGGTTCGTTCGCGGCGTCGCACGTGCTCGGCGTGCCGCTGCCGGCCGCGCTCGAGCG
>DATFFT010000007.1:0-53381 GCA_035249905.1 Actinomycetota bacterium
GGGTCGATGCCCAGATGCTCCGCGTACCACGACGTGAGCGCCTCCGGATCGCTCGCGGTGAAGAAGAACCCTCCGATCCCTTCGACGCGTTCCATACGCACTCCGATCCGTCGCGTCCGCTACCCCGTCGGGCCCGGCGTCGCGAGGCGGCGCAGTCGCCGGGCCGCCTGCCATGCCAGCCACGACGAGCGGAACGTCAGCCGCTGCTCGCCGGGCTGGCCGTCCCACCGGACCACGAGCTCCACCTCCGGCTCCGGCTCGATCGACTCCGTCGCGGGCTCGGGAACCGGCCTCCCCTCCGCGTCGACGACGTCGACCTCGCCGATCGCGTCGCGAGAGATCGTTCCTGCCTCGATCGGATCGAACGACGCGAGCGATGCCGGTGGCTCCACCAGGAACTCGACGGACCCGGGGAGCACGGCTGCGATCACGTGCACCTCCTCGGCACGCCTCGGCGCTCCCCCCTCGCCGGCCGACAGCTCGGGCCGCGTCACGCCGCACGGGAACGACGCCTCGGCTCCGTGTCGCTCCAGCCACCGGGTTCGCGCGAGCGCGAGGTCGTGCGCACGTTCCCTCGCCTCGGCGAGCTCGCCGACGTCGCGCGCGATCGCCCGTGCCTTGGAATCGGCGATCACGGCCGCGAGCAGGGCAGCTTCGATCATGCTCGGAGCCTAGCCCTTCGAACGACTCACCCCGGCGCTCGGCGCCGGTTGGGGCTACAGGCCGTGATCCTCGAGGAAGCCGAGCACCGAGGCCAGATCGAGACGCTGCGTCATGTCGTTGGAACGACAGATGGCGTCGCCCCAGCTCGTGACGCCCACGACCTTGAGGGTGTGCTTCCAGAACCGAGGGCCTCCGGAGTCGCCGAAGCAGGTTCCGCCCGCATCGTCGGGGTTCGGGTTCTGCTCCAGGTGCAGGTTGTTCTGAGTGAGGCTCCCGTACGGTGATTCGGCGTTCCGCCTGATCAGGTCGAACGTGATGATCGGGGGCGGGAACTGCGTCACGCCGCCGTAGCCGACCGCCACGAACGAGTCGTCCTGGATCTCGTGCTGGCTCTTCAGCCGGCTGAGGAAGCCCTCGCTCGGCAGGTTCGGGTAGGTGTCGGTGACGTTCGGCTCGCTGTGGAGCTCGACGACGCCCACGTCGTTGACCAGCGTGTTCGTGTTGAAGCCGGGATGGGTGAACGGCGTCCCGGTGAACCCGCCCTGCCCGTTGCGGAAGTCGGCCGTGACCTCCGAGTCGAAGTAGGCACGGGCCGAGGCGGTGCCGTCGGTGCAATGGGCCGCCGTCAACACGACCGTGTCGGACATCAGCGTGCCCGAGCAGCGATGCACGTAGCTGCCCGAGCCGTCGTAGAAGGCGAGCATCGCGACGAACGGGTGGGCGTTGCCGTCGGGCTGCCCGTTCGTGATCGCGCCTGCCCCGGACGGGAGGAGCACGAGTGCCATCGACACGGCGACGGCGAGGAGCGTCTTGCGCATGGGGGGGACCACCTTTCCTCGCGAGGGTTCAAGCCTAGCGAGGCGTGTCGGCTCGACGCAATCCCCTCAGGGCGTCACGAGCACGCGCGTCACCGGGCTCAGGCCCGATGCGAGCTCGCCCCACGTCTCGCCCTGATCCGTCGAGGCGAAGACCGACCCTGCGGTCGTGCCGAACGCGGCGAACGAGCCGTCGGGGAACGCGTCGAGGCAGTAGGTGTCGATGTTGTCGTCGAACGACGCGGGAAGGCCGTCGACGCACCGCTCGAACGCGCCGCCGCCGAGGGCTCCGCGATAGACCGCGGCGCTCCCGCCCCGGGGTCCGTTCGAGGCCGACACCAGCACGGCGTCACCGCAGACGGCGACCGCGCGCGAGTAGAGGGCGTCGAGCCCGTCGGTCCGATACGTCCACGTGGCGCCCCGGTCGGTGCTCACGGAGAGCCCGCCCGCACATGCCGCGAGCACCATGCCTTCGGCCGTCGTGACGTGGTGCACGTCTGCGTCGACATCGATCGTCGGCGCCCACGTGCCGCCCTCGTCGTCGCTCCGCAGGATGCCGCCGACGTGCACGTTCACGTACACGTCGACGTTCCAGTTGGCGATGGAACGCGTGTCGGGCGGCCCGCCCCACGGCGTGTACCAGCTCGCACGCCCGGGTGCGTCGTCGAACGAGGCGACGGGCTCGAGCGTCTCGCCGGAAAGGCGGAACAGCCGCGCCTGGGACGTGCCGACGAAGACATCGTCGCCGATGCCGGCGACGCACGTGGCCCGGAGGTCATCGAGGTCGGCGACGTGGGTCCAGCCGGCGTGCGACGCCCGCCAGAGCTCGGCGGCGTCGACGATCGCCCAGACGTCGTCGCGCATGCGGCCGAGCGCCGTCACGGATCGGCCGGCGTGCTCCACGTCGAGCGCCCCGCCGTCGTGGTCGAACGTGGCGACGCCGTCCCGGGTCGCGACGAAGATCGCGGGCATGCTCCTAGTCCGCGTCCTCCGCGGCGTTCCGGGCGGCGTCGGCGGCCTTGACCTTCGCGAGCACGGCTCGCCACTCGTCGATCTGGTTCGCCGGCACCATCGCCACGAGATCGCCGAAGGTCAGGTAGGCGGTCCTTCCCCGGTTCTGTTGCTCACGCAGCAGCTCGATCAGCTCGTCCTCGGTCATCGGGCCACCCTATATGAGCCTTCCGCGGCTCACTTGGCGAGGTTCTCGAAGACCTCGTAGACCATGAACGCCGGCCAGAAGAGGCCCTGGAAGATCGAGCCGACGTACTCCCAGAACGAGTCGGCCTGCTGCCAGTAGAAGACGATCGCGCCGAAGATCCCGAGGCCGTAGATCGCGCCCCCGCCCGCCGCGGCGCCTGCGTTCTTGTTGGTCATCGCGAGCCACCCTTCGCTTCGATGCTCCCAGCATTCCCGAAGATCCATCGTGACACACGGGGCCGAAGGTCCGCTTCCCCGCAGGCCTCGATGGCGGTACGTTCGCCGGATGGACGATCCCCTGGGCGATCGGCTGTTCCGCAGTCAGCTCGGCGCGCTCGACCTCTTGACCGTCTACGTCGGCGAGCGACTCGGGCTCTACCGCTCGCTCGCCGAGCACGGGCCGGCCAACTCCGCGGAGCTCGCGGAGCGCACCGGCACCGCCGAACGGTACATCCGGGAATGGCTCGAGCAGCAGGCGGCGACCGGCTTCCTCGAGGTCGACATCCCGGCGGCCGATGCCCTCGTGCGACGCTACGCGATCCCCGACCACCACGTTCCGGTCCTCGCCGAGGCCGAGGACGTGGCGTTCCAGGCGAATCGCGCGATCGAGCTCGCGCGCGTCGCGCGGGGCATGCCGGATGTCGTCGAGGCGTTCCGAACCGGAGGCGCCGCGCCGCCCATCCCCTGGGAGCCCGAGGGACGTGCCGAGTGGAACCGCACGGTCTACCTCAACCACCTAGGAACGGAGTGGCTGCCCGCGATCGAGCCGGTCGACCGTCGGCTTCGCGCGGACCCGCCGGCGAAGGTGGCCGACCTCGCCTGCGGTACGGGATGGTCCAGCATCGCGATGGCATCGGCGTACCCCTCGATCGTCGTGCACGGGATGGATCTCGATGCCGATGCCATCGCGGTCGCCCGCGAGCATGCGGCGGCATCGGGCGTCGCCGACCGGGTCACCTTCTCGGTATCCGACGCCTCCGAGCCGGTAGACCCGCCGTATGACCTCGTGACGATCCTCGTGGCGCTGCACGACATGACGCGCCCGGTCGACGTGCTCCGATCGACGCGGGAGGTGCTCACGAACGACGGATGCGTCGTCGTCGGGGACGAACGGGTCGAGGACTCCTTCACGGCGCCCGCATCGGAGCGCGACCGATACGTTCACGCGATCAGCGTAGTGGCGTGTCTCCCCGAGGCGATGGGTGATCCCGGCTCGGCGGCCACCGGCGCGGTGATGCGTGCCGGCACGGTTCGCCGATACGCCGACGAGGCCGGCTTCCGTGAGGTCGAGGTCCTGCCGATCGAGGACGACGAGCTGCGCTTCTACCGCCTCGTGCCCTGAGAGCCGAGCTACGCCTGGTCGGGCGTCACGTCGGGGATGACGACGGGGGTGTCGATCTTCGGTGCCGACCCGTTCCCCTGCTCGGCCGATCCCGTCGATTCGATCGATGCCGCCAGGTTCCCGATGACGTCGAGGAACCCACCGCACGTGCGCCTGAGCTCCTGCAGCACCTCGCCGCGGCGGGTCTCCATCTCGGCGACGGACCGCTCGGCCTGTTTCGTGGCCCGGTGGGCGGCCATGGTCGCGGCGGCCCGCGCGTCCTCGGCTTCCCGGCTCACGCGGTAGGCCTCGCTCCTGGCGTGCTCCACGATCTGTTCCGCCTCGGCCTCGGCCTCGCCTCGCACCTTCTCGACCTCGCGGTCGAGCCCGGTCAGGATCTCCGTCACACGGCCGGCAAGCTGCTCGTACTTGGCGCCGTCCACGGCCGTGGCCCCGTTTCCCGCCGTCGGCGCCGACGGCCGCTGCAAGAGCTCGGCGCGTTCGCGAAGGGCCGCGTCTCGCTCGCGCTTCACCTGCTCGGCCTCCTGCCGAGCCTGACGCACCTGACGTTCGTGCGATCGCAGGCGCTCGTTCAGCCGGGCGATGTAGTCGACCACCTGGTCCTGGTCGAACCCTCGCTTGACCGTCTTGAACGTCGGCGGGGGCACCGCGTCGGGCAGGGCTGACCACATCGAGACGTCGGTTCGCGGGGTATCCATCGATCCACTCCTGGGGGACGGGGAAACGCGTGCCTCGGCCCGGAACGTAGCCGAGCATCCGCCGTTTGGCTAGGGGCCGAAGGTCTCGACCTGCGGAGCGGGTCGGGGCCGTCGCCGAACGCTCGTCCAGGAGTCGTACTCCAGACCGGGTACCGGGGGGTCGCCAAGGCGGAGACCGGGGGGTCGGGAAACCGGTCGTCGGCCCGATGGCGTCGCGCCCGCCGTTCGCCAGACTGCGCTCATGACCGATTCTGTCCCATTCTGCGAACGGTGCGGCCGCCCCGGGCCATCGTTGTCCGGGGTGCACCCGGGCAGCGACGGGCTGGTGCGGTGGACGCTGTACCGATGCGGCCACGTGCTCCAGGAGATCGTGTACGACGACGTCGAGCAGGAGGTCCAGGAGCTCGCCGCACGGTAGACGGCCGAGCGGCCGCGGGGAAGGGCTGCTGCGCGGATACCCCGCGGCCTCTCGGCCTGGGGTCGCCGAGATCAGGTGGAGAGCCCCCCGGGCTCTCCCGGCGACGCTTCCGAGCGTCCCACATGCCGCAACGCTCCGCAGTCGACCGGCCGGGGGAATCCACGTCCCTACGGCGCTGTAGGGCGATGCGGGGAGAGATCCGGCAGAGGTCGCACCACGGATCCGGGAAGGCGAACGGGCCGGGTCCCGCATGGGGACCCGGCCCGTCGTTGCCTATCGCCTCTCGAGCACTTCGGCCTCGAACGAGGCTTCGTCCGGTAGACCAGCCGGAGCCCGACAGGTCGGTGAACTGGTGTGGATTTGCCGGTCGCCCGGCAAGGCGGGCCGGGAGGTGACCCCGGCCCGCGAGGGACGGCTCAGCAGCCAGTCACCTCGAGGGTCTCGAGCTGTCTATGCAAGCTGGACCACCTCCTTCCTCTCGTACCGCACATGGTGGCGCACGCCTCTGCGAACGGCAACTAGCCGGACGGATCGATCGCCGGCATGGCAGGGTGGCGGGTGCAGCTTCCGATCGACCAGGGAGGTGACCGATGGCGATGGTGACGGACCCGGTCTGCGGCATGAAGATCGACGATGACGACGCGGCGGCGATCGCCGAACACGACGGCGTCACGTACTACTTCTGCTCGCAGGCCTGCCACGACGCGTTCGAGGCGGACCCGACCTCTTATGTCCGCTGACGTCCTGACGGAGAGCGAGCTCGCCGAGCGGGGCGGCACGACGGTCGAGCGCCTGAAGCAGCTCGTCGAGCTCGGCATCGTGCGGTCGGCCGACGGCGGATTCCGGCGGCGTGACGTGATGGTCGTGCGGGTCGTGGAGATGCTCGAGGCCAAGGGGATCGACGCCGGGTCGGTCGCGGAGGCGCTCGGGACCGGCGACCTCTCGCTCGGCTACCTCGAGAGCGCCGGCCGGCGGCACCCGCGGTCCGACACGACGTCCGAGCAGCTCGCCGGGGAGCTCGGCATCGAGTTCGAGATGCTCGAGCGCCTCTACGTCGCGTTCGGACTTCCGCCGCCCTCGCGCGAGGAGCTCGTCCGCTCCGAGGATCTCGAGGCCCTGGGGATGCTCCCCGTGCTCCGCTCGGTCGGGGTGCCCGAGGGTGAGGTCCTGCGTCTGGCGCGGGTCTGGGGCGACGCCGCACGGAAGGTCGCCCAGTACCAGAGCCACTACATGCACCACTCGATCGAGGAGCAGTACCGCCGCCGCGGCATGCGCGACAACGAGGCGTTCGAGGCCGCGATCGCCGAAGTGGGCATGAGAGCGGGACGGTCGGGAGAGGAGATGCTCTCGTGGCTCCTGCGGCGCCATGCCGAGGCGTTCCTGACCGAGCATCAGTTCGAACACGTCGAGGTCGCGCTCGAGCAGGCGGGCGTTCGTCGTCGCCCCGCGAAGAGCGTGGGAGCGATCGTGTTCGCCGACCTCACCGGCTACACGCGTCTCACCGAGGAGGCGGGCGACGAGGCCGCGGCGCGCACCTCGCTCGAGCTCGCGGAACTCGTGAAGGAGGTCGCGGTGCGCCACCGCGGGGAGGTCGTGAAGATGCTGGGCGACGGCGTGTGCTTCCACTTCGCGCACCCGTCCAACGCCGTGCTCGCGTCCCTCGAGATCGTGGCGAGCGTGGGTCCCCGCGGCCTGCCGCCGGCCCACATCGGGGTCAACGCGGGGCCGGTGATCTACGACGAGGGGGACTACTTCGGCCGCACGGTCAACATCGCGGCCCGTATCGCGTCGGAGGCCGGCCCCGAGGAGGTCCTCGTCGGGGAACCCGTGGTTTCGATCGGCGCCGGGGAGGGAGTCGGCTTCGAGGAACGCGGGACCGCGGTCCTCAAGGGCATCGCGGACCCGGTACCGCTCTTCCGTGCCGTCGTGAGGGAACCCGGGGCTTGAGAACGCGGGGGCCGCCGGGGTGATGCCCCGACGGCCCCGTTCCGTCCGTTCCGATCAGATCGACCGGTGTTCCTCCTCGTACTCGTACCGGCCACCGTCCATGGCGTCGCCACGCCTGAGCGTGGTGGAGCGGCTGCCCATGAACGTGAGCACGAGTCCGATCACGGCGGTCACGACACCCACCCAGAACAGGATCAGGCCGGCAGCGTTGATGTCGAAGCCGTCGGCGTTCGCGGTCACGGCCCAGTACAGGATCGCACCCACGACGCCGAGCACGATCCCGAGCACCAGGATGCTCGTTCCAGTAGTGCGGCTCATATGGTCCTCCTTCCGAGGTCTGGCGTCGGTGTACCCGGTCACGGGCACGCGGAAACGTGGCCTCTCGACCGGGGAACCGCCTCCTCAGACCTCAGGACGACGCGGCGGCGCGACGCCTCGCCACGAAGAGCGCAACCAACCCGATGGCCACCAGCGCGAGCGCCACCATCGCTGCCGTCGAGGCATCGCCGCCGGTGAACGCGGTTTCTCCGCCGGCGCCGGCGGCCTGTCCGACCCCTCCGCCCGCGCCTTCCACGACGGCCTCGGGCGGGGGACTGCCCGTGTACTGAGCGAACGCGGTTCCGGCTGTCATGACCGCGAAGACCATGGCTCCGGTCAGTGTCATCGCCATCTTCCTCATGGTGGTGCCTCCTTTCGTCGACGCGCGAAGTCGCGCTTACTGACGTGTACTGGACGGATGCTGCTCGCCGCCGCGCGGGGCGCCGGGCGTCAGATGTCAAGCATCAGGTGTTGGGGTCGCCATGGACGGCCTGGATGGGGGGACGGTGTCGGCGTTCAGCGGTCGGGGGATGCGGTGCTGATATCGGCGAGCACCGAGCCGGGGGTCGTCTCGATCGCGATGTCGCCGAGCGAGACGATGCCGATCGCGCGGCCGCTCTCGACCACGGGGAGTCGCCGGATGTCGCGGGTCCGCATCACCTGGATCGCGTGCTGGACCGTGTCGGTCGGGGCGGCCGTGGCCACCTCACGCGTATACACGTCGCCGACCGGTGTGAGCTGCGGATTCCGGCCTTCGGCGGTGGCGCGGATCGCGATGTCGCGATCGGTGACGATGCCGATCAGGCCGCCCGTATCATCCTGGACGAGCACGTCGCCGATGTCATGGTCCTTCATCACATGGGCGGCCTGCTGCAGGCTGTCGCCCGGTCGCACCCCTTCGGGCGCAGCGGTCATGACCTGCCGGACCTCCCGCAGGTCGAGCGTGGGATCTTCGGAGGTCTGCCCCGGAAGCGCACCCTGGAATCGCTCGGGGAGCCGCTCCTGGAAGCGCTCGGGAAGCCGTTCCTTGACCTTGTCGCCGGTGGCGGCGCCCGCCGCGTAGCCCACGCCGAACGTCGCGATCGTGCCGATCAAACCCATGATCGTTCCTCCTTCAGGATCCTGGGATCCGCGGACACGGCATCGCTTACCCACCGGCGTCCTACATCACGCCTCGCGCAGGAACGATTCAGGCACCGAACCAACGGACGCGCCGGCTGGCCCCGTACTCGGCCTTCTCCTCCGCCGTCGCGAGCGACGGTTCGGTGAAGGTGCCGACCGGATGGCCGGGCCTCGAGAAGAAGTCCACTTCGATGCGCGCGACCTCGTCGTCGCCGAACTCGATCCAACAGGCCGCGGTGCCGTCGTAATCCGGCGTCCGGGCCTGCCCGCGGATGCGCGCGATCAGCTGATCCGCCAGCGCGCGGGCCGCGCCCTCGGCGAACACGCCGGCCTTCGCCGTGCCGACGCTCGTCACGTCGCCGACCGCATACACCCCGGGATACCTGGTGGCGAGCGTTCCCTTGTCCACGGGGATCCACCCGTCCTCCGTCATGCCCGAGGCCTCCACGACCTCCGGCACCCGGTGGACCGGGATGCCGAGGAACAGGTCGTACGGAAGGCGCATGCCGTCGTCGAGCACGGCCTCGTGGGTGGCGGGGTCAAGCGACGCGATCCTGCGATCGGGGACGAACTCGATGCCGCGTTCGGCGAACCTCGAGAGGATCGCCTCCGACGTGGCGGGCGACGGAGGGATGGGCGCGCCGAACGGCATCACGACCTTGATCGTCGCGTCGTCGCGGAGTCCCCGCTCGCGGAGGTACTCGTCGAGGAGCAGGGCGGCCTCGCTCGGCGCCGGCGGACACTTGAACGACGGGCCGCACACGCCGACGATCGCCGAACCGGACCGGAACGACGGGATCACGTCTCGGAGGGCTTCGGCTCCCTCGACCGAGTAGTACTCGTTCCCCGCCTCGGCCAGCCCCGGAGTGGCCTCGACGTCGTAGTCGGCGCCGAGCGCCACGACCAGCAGGTCGGCCTCGTACTCGTCGAGGTCGGTCACGACCCGGCGTGCATCGGGATCGATCTCGGTGATCTCCTCCTGCCGGAACCGGACCTGCGGCGTGGTCATGCCCGCGTAGCGGAGTCGGACGGCCTCGGGTGCACGCACGCCGAACATCACATCGAGCTTCGAGAAGCCGAAGACGAACGCGTCGGCGCGGTCGATCAGGGTGACGTCGACCTGCTCGCCGAGCTCCTCGGACAGCCGGGTGGAGAGCTCCAGGCCGCCGAACCCGGCTCCCAGGACGAGCACCGACGTGGTCATGGTCATCAGGATAGGCGCGGTCCGTGCGCGAGCCCGGCGCCGAGCCGACATGTGCGAGGCTTGGCCGGTGCATCCTCAGCTCCAAGCGCTCGACCGGGACGACCGCCGACGGCTCAGGCGGTGCGCGATCCCGGGCTTCACCCCTCCGATGTTGGCCACGCTGACGAAGCATGTCTTCTCGGATCCCGCATGGATCTACGAGGCGAAGCTCGACGGTCAGCGCTCGCTGCTGTGGAAGCGAGGGAAGACGGTGCGCCTGATCACCCGGAACGAGAAGGACCGCACGTCGCACTATCCCGACCTCGTCGATGCCGTGAAGCGGGCCGATGCCCCCTCGTTGATCGCCGACGGTGAGATCGTCGCCTTCCGAGGAGACGTCACGTCGTTCTCGCAGCTGCAGGGCCGCATGCAGAACCCGCGCCCGAACGCGGCTCAGGTCGCCGCGGTGCCCGTGTACTTCTACCTGTTCGACCTGGTGTGGTTCGACGGCCACGACCTCTCAGCCCTGCCGCTGCTGGCGAGGAAGTCGGTGCTGCACGGCGCTCTCGCGTTCGGCGACGTGCTGCGGTTCTCCGAGCACATCGACGAGGACGGCGAGGCCGCGTTCCGGGTGGCGTGCGAGAAGGGCTGGGAAGGACTGATCGCCAAGAGGGCGGCCTCGCCGTACACGCACGGGCGTTCGGCCGCCTGGCTGAAGTTCAAGTGTGCGAACGAGCAGGAGTTCGTCGTGATCGGCTGGACCGAGCCGAAGGGCTCGAGGTCGGGGCTCGGCGCGTTGATCGTCGGGTACCACGAAGACGGGCAGCTGCGGTTCGGCGGCAAGGTCGGCACCGGCTTCGGACGACGCGAGCTCGATGCTCTCGGGAGGCGGCTGGGACCGCTCGAGCAGCCCGATCCGCCGGTCGCCGAGACGAAGGGCTTGCCGAGGAAGGGCGCGCACTGGGTGCGTCCCGAGCTCGTCGCCCAGATCGGGTTCGGCGAATGGACCGACGATGGGAAGCTGCGCCATCCGCGGTACATCGGGCTGCGCGACGACAAGGCGCCGGGCGAGGTGATCAGGGAACGCCGCGCCTGACGCGGCCGGCCTCACGTCGGGTGCGCCGCTGGTCCTCGCGCGCGGCCCGGAACGCCTGCCAGCCGGGGAGCCCGTTGACCCCGCCGCCGGCATGCGTGGCCGACGACCCGTGGTAGAGGCCCGGGATCGGCGTTCGATAGTCGGCGTACCCCGGCGAGGGCCGCATGTGGAACAGCTGATCGACGGTCAGCTCGCCGTGGAAGATGTTCCCGCCGATCAGGCCCAGCTCCTGCTCCATGTCGTAGGGCCCGATCACCTGGCGATCGATCACGGCGTCTCGGAAGTTCGGCGCCAGCGCCGTGTACCCGTCGATCGCGCGATCGGCGTACGCTTCGAGCTCCTCGCGGTGGGGCTCCTCGCTCCACTCGTGCGGCACCCACTGGCTGAACATCGAGAAGACGTGCACGCCCGGCGGCGCGAGATCGTGGTCGATCGTGGTGGGGATCGCCCCGTCGACGAACGGCGCCGTCGCGGCGCGGTGCTCCAGATGCGCATCCTGGAACGCGCGCTCGGCGTAGGCGGGCGAGAGGCACAGCTCGACCGAGCCGGTGTGGTGTTCGCGCTGTTCCACGCCCGGATCGGCGGTGAAGTTCGGCAGCTCGCTCATCGCCACGTTGATCTTCACGACGCCCGAGCGCGACTTCCAGTGTTCGATGTCGACGAGGAAATCGTCGGGGAGCAGCGAGCGGTCGACGAGATCGAGGAACGCGACCTTCGGATGGATGCAGCTGATCACGACGGGCGCGCGCAGCTCCTCGCCCGACTCGAGCGCCACGCCGACGGCGCGGCCGCCCTCGACCAGCACGCGGGCCACGCGAGCCTCGGTCCTGACGTCGCAGCCGAACGCGCGAGCGGCGTCGCGGATCGAGTCGGCCACGGTTCCCATGCCGCCGCGTGGATAGCCCCAGTTCACGGTGTGGCTCTCGCCGCCGACCGAGCCGATCGCATGATGCAAGAGCACGTACGCGGTGCCCGGGGAGTCGGGTCCGGCCCACTGCCCGATCAGGCCGTCGACCATCATGATCGTCTTCATCTGCTCCGTCTCGAACCAGCGGTCGAGCAGCTCCGACAGGCTCATCGTGAACAGCCGGGTGGCGTCGGCGACGCCGCGCGCACCCAACGAGCGCATCGTCCACGCGGCCTTCGACTGCTCCAGAAGGTCGCCGAGGGTGAGCGACCCGACGCTCGGCGGCACCTGATGCAGCAGGGGCCCCACCACCTCGGTGACACCGTGGATCCACGCCTCGAACGCGGGCAGCGTGTCGGCGTCCTTCCCGGAGAACACCGAGACCGACGCGTGCGTCTTCGCCGGATCGTCCCCGTAGATCGAGATCGAACGCCCGTCGGGGAAGGCCTGGTAGTACGGGCCGAACGGCGTCACGTGATAGCCGTGCTGCGCGAGCCGGAGCTCCTCGATGATGAACGCGGGCATCAACGACATCACGTAGGAGTAGGTCGAGACCCGGATGTCGGGGTGATCGGCGAACGGTGCGCTCGTGTCGACCGCTCCCCCGGTCTTCGAGCGCGCCTCGAGCACGACGGTGCGGGCGCCCGCCTTCGCCAGGTAGGCGCCGGCGACGAGGCCGTTGTGGCCGCCGCCGATCACGATCGCGTGGTGGGGAGCGGCCATCAGATGCCGTGCAGCCGTCGCACGTTCTCGGCGAGCACGCCCCGCCCCAGCGCCTCGGCATCAGCGGGCGACAGGTAGTCGCGATCGACGAAGGAGCCCAGCACCCGCTCGAGGGCCTGGCGCACGAGCCGCGCCGAGACCGGGAACATCTCGGGCTCCGAGGACTCGTCGCATCCGTGCACCACCTTGGCCGCCGGCACCGAGCCCAGGATCATCTCCAGCGAATGGTCGATCTGGCCCCATCCCCACGGCACGAGCTCGGACAGATCCATGTACACGTTGGGCAGCACGGTGCCGACGTAGGTCGCCTCGGCCACCCAGGGCCAACCGCTGTGGATCATCAGGATCGGCTGCTCCTGGTGCTCGACGAAGAACGCGAACGCATCCTGCGGCTTCGCGTGGGTGAGGTTCACGTCGGGGTCCCCGGCGCCGACGTGCACGTGGAACACCCGGTCGCGCTCCTTGGCGATCGCGAACGCCCGCCGCAGCAGGAAGTCGCGCACGGGCTTCGCGTGCTCGCGCGACTCCGTCCACCCATCGGCCCGCCACCGGTCGAACGCGTCGCTCGCCTCGGACGTCGAGGGGTCGGTGACGTCGAGCCCCGTGCGATAGGCGATGATCGTCTTGAACCCGATCAACCGCGGATCGTCGGCAGCCTCGTTCGCGATCGCCTCGAAACGTTGCGCGGCCGCGTCGAAGGAGCCCTCCTCGCGGGACTGCACGATCCATGGCTCGATGCGCCCCACCCGGTGCACCGGCACGCCGCCGACGGCGGTCTCGAATTCCTCCCGGGTGATCGTCGGCTGCGGGTAGCCCTCATCGGCCACCAGCGCCACCACGTTCTCGGCCTCGAGCAGGCCGCGCACGTATCCGGGCGGGTCGGCGCGCAGCGCGAGATCGCGGGCGGCCACGACCGCGTCCTTCGTCGGCTCGCAGCCCAGGTGGCGCGCGATCCATCGACGCAGCGCGAGGCCGAACATCGTGGTCTCGGTCATCTCCTCGACGAACGCCGCGGCCTCGAGGTTCGCGTGCTTCGACGAGAGCAGCGCGGTGCCGAGGAACATGCACCGCGTCTCGAATGTGCGTGGGTCGCGGTCGAGCAGGTCCTGGGCGCGGAACGGATGACAGTGCGCGTCGACGACGTCGGCACCGGTGAGATCGATCTGCATGCGCGCTTCCTCCTGGGGCTGCAGGGACAGGTTCAGGATCGCCAGCGCAGGCGGGCGATCAACTGGTCGTCGTCGAGGTCCTCGTACTTGCGGGCCTCGCCGCGGCGCGTGGCGAGGAACGTCTCGAACAGGTAGTCCCCCATCGCCTCCCGCAGCACCGCCGAGCCGGCCAGCGCCTCGACCGCCCGCGGCAACGACGAGGGAAGCTGTTCCACCCCGCGAGCCGTCTTGACCTCGTCGGGCAGCCCCGCAGGGTCCTCCTCGGTCGAGGGCGGAAGGCGGTCGCCGGCATCGAGGCCGTGGAGGGCTGCGGCGAGCACCGCGCCGACCGCGAGGTAGGGGTTCGCCGTGCCGTCGATGGGCTTCACCTCGACGTTGGCGCCGGAGGCGTTCTCCTCGGTCGTGCCGGCGACGAACCGGAGTGCGGCCTCGCGGTTCTCGAGACCCCAACATCGCATCGCCCCCGACCAGTGGTGCGGCTGGAGTCGCAGGTAGCCGACCCGTGTCGGCACCGTCACGCCCACGATCGCGGGCAGCTCGGCCAATATGCCGGCGGTGAACGCCTCGCCCAGGTCATGCATGCCGGCCGGGCCGTCGCCGGCGGCGAGCAACGGACGATCGCCGTCCCACACGCTGAGGTGCAGGTGCACACCGTTGCCCGTGCCCGCTTCGACCTGCGGAGCGAACGACGCGTCGAACCCGTGGCGGTGCGCGACCGCCCGCACGGTCTGGCGCGCGATCATCGAGGCATCGGCCGCGGCGACCGGGTCGGTCGGCGCGATCGAGACCTCGAACTGACCGTCGGCGTACTCCGGGTGCACCTGTTGCAGGTCCAGGCCCTGGGCCTCCAACGCGTCGATCAGGTCCAGCACGAATCCAGCGTTCCTGACGAGCGCGATGTCGCTATAGCCGGGACCGTCGTGGGCGGGGCGGAACCCACCGTCGTCGCCCCGAACGCCGACCGAGTACTCGAGCTCGAACGCCGCCCGCACCGAGAGGCCACGTTCCTCGAAGGCCCGAGCGGTGCGACGGGCGAACGCTCGGGGGCACGCATCGAAGGGCGCCCCCTCCTTCGTGTGCTGATCGACCGGCGCCCACGCCCAGCCCGGCAGCGCGGCGAGCGGCACCGTCGCCCCCGCATCGGCGCGCAGCCGAAGATCGCCGCTGGGCCCGTCGATGAAGCCGTCGTGCAGCGCGAAGTCGTCGTCGGACATCGACGCGTTGAACAGCGGGGAGAGGCCGACGCCCGTCGTCGCCGCCGCCTCGAATCGTCGGATCGGAACCACCTTCGACCGAACGATCGTTGCTGCGTCGACGAAGCCGAGGATCACGGCGCGCACACCGGCGTCCTCGAGCCACCGGCGCACCGCGGCCGGTTCGGCGGGGCGAGGAGCCTGGCTCATGCGGTCGCGCCCTCTCCGTTGACCTTCGGGGCGGCCACCGCCGCCTCGTGGAAGCCGTCGCCGAACGCATCGGCCTCGGCCACGCGAGCACGCCCCGCCTCACCGAGCTCCACCACGGCCTTCGCCGCGATCACCTCGGTCAGCGCGAACGCACCGAGCAACGAGTCGAACGGCGACGACGAGTCGGCGTGGGATATCAAGACGTGCCGGGCGTGCTCGACCGCGGGTGAGAGCCACGGGTCGGTGAACGCCACCACGACGGCACCGCGATCGGCGGCGGCGGCGCCCACGGCCACCGTATCCTGCTGATAGCGGCGGTAGTCGAACAGACACAACACGTCGCGTCGTTCGATCTCGAGCCCGTCGAGCCTGCGGCGTTCCGGCGCCTCGCCGACGAGCGCGCACCCCGGCCGAAGGAACCGCATCTGCAGCCACAGGTAGGACGCGACGAGCTGGCTGAAACGGCCGCCGACGAACCATAGGTGCCGTTTCGGATCGCTGAGCAGGGCGACCACGTCGGACAGATCGCGATCGAGCGAGGACGAGGCGAGCGTCGCATCGAGCGCCGTCGTGAACGCCTCGTGGCTCAGGCGCAGAACCTCGTCGGCCTGGGTACCGCCCTTCGTGCGGTAGAGCGACGGCAGCCCCTCGGTGCGCGCCTGCACCTCCCGGCGCAAGGATCGCTGGAAGTCCGGGTACCCCTCGAACCCGATCTTGCGGACGAACCGCAGCACGGTCGGTCCGGTGACGCCCGCGCCCTCGGCCAGCTGCGGCAAGCTCTCCAGCCCCGCCGTGGGGTAGGTCTCGAGCAGGGTGCGGGCGACGCGCCGCTCTGACGGGGTCATCTCGCCGAGCCGCTCGCGGACCTCCTCGCCGATCGTCTCGCTCGTGTGCGTCGCCTCCTTCGGATGGACCCGGATCGAGCATCGATCCGGCGGTCGTTCTCCCACAGCCCGCTCGTCGCGTCAGGATTCTTACCTATCTCGTCGCAGCGTGGAAGTCGGTAACGAGCTTGACAGGTCGCTGGCGACGCCCTACGAATGCGCAGGAGCGGAAGCTCGGCCGCCACGGCCGGGTTCGGGTGTCACGGACTGGGGGTCGGAAGGATGCTTCGGAGATCGGTCGTGATGGTGTTCGTGGTGTGTCTCGCCGCGACGGCGTGCAGCACGGCGGACGAGCCCGAGGAAGACGGCGGCGGAGCCTCCGGATCGGCGTCCGGCGAACCGATCGTGATCGGCTTCCCGGCCGATCTCACGACCGACTGGGCGTACTACGACGCCCCGATGCAGGAGGGGGCGCAGTTCGCCGTCGACCAGATCAACGAGGAGGGCGGAGTGCTCGGACGCCCGCTCGAGCTGCAGACGGTCGACATGCGCAACGACCTGGCCGAGGCCACCAAGGTCACGCAGCAGATGATCGACGACGGGGCGGCCTACCTGATCGGCACGGTCGGCGACGGCATCCTCGCCGAGGGGCAGGTCGCGTGCACCGCCGGCGTGCCGATCTCGACCGGTCTCGGCTCGGCGCCGACGCTCGTCGGCGACATGGGCGAGTGCGCGTACCAGCTCATGATGAGCGACAACATCCAGGCCGCCGTGCTCGCCGACTACGCGGTCGCACAGGGATACGAGACCGCCTACGTGCTCGGGTCGAACGAGATCCCGTACACGCGCGACCTGCCGACGTTCTTCATCGACGCGTTCGAGCACGGCGGCGGGTCGGTGGTGGCCCAGGACGAGTACAAGATCGGCGCGGGCGACTACTCCGCCGTGGTGACGAAGATCGCGAACACCGACCCGGCGCCCGACGCGATCTTCACGCCGATGTTCATCCCCGACAGCGCCGTGTTCCTCCGCCAGCTGCGCCAGGCAGGGGTCGAGACCCCGGTGCTGTCGACCGACGGCAACGCCGACGCGGCGCTGCTCGATGCCGGCGCCAAGGCGATCGACGGCCTGACGTTCTCGAACTCGGTCTGCACCGCCGAGGGCGATCCGGACGTGCAGGCGTTCTACGACGACTACGAAGCCGCGAACGGCGAGCCGCCGAGCTCCTACGTCGCCGTGATCGGCTACGACGAGGTGAACTTCGTTGCCGGCGCGATCGAGGCGGCCGGCAGCACCGAGCCCGACGCGATCATCGAGCAGCTCGCGGCGCTCGACGCGACCGGCATCTCGGGCGACGTCACGATGGATCCGGAGACGCGACGGGCGAACAAGTCGGTGGCCCTGATCCAGATGGACGGCACGGCGTTCACGTGCCTGGATCGGCCGGAGTTCCCCGACTACGTGCCGACGGTCTGAGCGTTCTACGATCCGAGCGTGACCGACGATCGAGCCGGCGACGGAGCCGCCACCGAGGGGGCGGCCCCTCGCCTGCTCGACGTCGCCGGGCTCACCGTGGCCTACGGGGCCGTCGTCGCGGTCCGCGATGTCTCGCTCTCGGTGGCTCCCGGTGAGATCGTCGCCGCGCTCGGACCCAACGGCGCGGGCAAGTCGACGCTGCTGCGCGCCATCGCGGGCGCCCAGAAGCCGCAGCGAGGCACGATCACGTTCGACGGCCTTCCCCTGCACGGCCTCACCCCCGAAGCCGTCCTCCGCCGAGGCGTCGCGCTCGTCCCGGAGGGACGCCACGTCTTCCCGAACCTGACGGTGCAGGAGAACCTGGCGATCGGGGGCATCGCTCGCACCGATCGCGAAGAGCTTCAGGCCGACATCGAGCGGTGGTTCGAGCGGTTCCCGATCCTCGGCGACCGATCGAACCAGTTCGCCGGCACGCTCTCAGGCGGCGAGCAGCAGCAGCTCGTGATCGCTCGGGCGCTGATGTCCCGGCCCCGGATGCTGCTGCTCGACGAGCCCTCGCTGGGTCTCGCCCCGATCTTCGTCGATCGGATCTTCGAGCTGGTCGCGGAGCTCCGATCCGACGGCGTCACCGTTCTGCTGGTGGAGCAGAACGTGCACCGCGCGCTCGACGTGGCCGATCGCGCGTACGTGCTCTCGGTCGGGTCCGTCGTCGCCTCGGGCTCGACGGACACCCTCGTCGAAGGTGAGCTCGAGCGTTCGTACCTCGGCATCAGCGAGGCGGGATGAGGGGCCGGAAGACGTGATGACGTGAGCCCCTCCGAGTTCGCCCAGCAGCTGATCAACGCGCTCTCGCTCGGGAGCATCTACGCCCTGCTCGCCCTCGGCCTCTCGATGGTCTACGGCGTGCTCGGCATGCTGAACTTCGCCTACGGCGAGCTCGTCACGATCGCCGGCTACGCGATGCTCGCGGCGACCTACGTCGGCGCGCCGTTCGTCGTGGTCGCCCTCGTCGGGGTGCTCGCCGCCGGGGTCGCGTCGGTACTGATGGAACTGATCGCGTTCCGCCCGCTGCGCGACGCCAGCTTCGTGACGCTGCTGTTCACCTCGTTCGCGGTCGCGCAGCTGATCCAGGGAGCGTTCCGGCAGGCGGTGTCGGTGCGCTCGAAGGGCATCCCGGTGCCGGAGATCTTCGACGAGGCGCTGCAGCTCGGACCCGTTCGGATCAGCGTGTTGAGCATCATCACCGCCGGCGTCGGGGCGATCTCACTCGTCGCCCTCACGACGTTCATGCGCCGCTCGAGGTCGGGGGTCGCGATGCGAGCGGCATCGGCGGACTTCACGACGGCGCGGCTGATGGGCGTCCGCGCGAACCGCGTGATCTCTCTGGCGTTCCTGATCTCGGGTCTGCTGGCGGGCATCGCGGGCGTGCTCTGGATCGCCCGGACGACCTCGGTCAATCCCACCACGGGATTCGTGCCCGTGATCCAAGCCTTCATCGCCTCGGTGATCGGTGGATTGGGGAACCTGCGGGGGGCGGTGCTCGGAGGATTCTTCCTCGGCACGCTCGAGGTCTTCCTGCAGGCGCTGCTCCCCGGCTCGTTGCTGCCCTACGCCCAGGCATCGGCGCTGCTGATCGTGGTGGCCGTCCTGTACGTCCGCCCGCAGGGGTTGTTCGGACAGCGGGCGGCGGCGATCTGACGTGATCCCCGCGAGCCGCCTTCGACCCGCGCTCGTCGGATCCGCCGTGATCGCGGCGCTGCTCGTCGGGGGCACGGCGTTGGTCCAGACCTTCGGCTCGACGTCGTCGAACCGGACGTTCGTGATCTTCCTCGTGAACGTGATGCTCGTGGTCTCCCTGCAGTCGTTCATCGGCAACAGCGGCATCGTGTCGTTCGGCCACGTCGCGTTCATGGGCATCGGGGCGTACACGACCGCGCTCGTGACGATCCCGTCGGCGATCAAGGTGTCGCAGCTCCCCGACCTGCCATCGACGCTCGCGAACACCGACGTCGGTCTCGTCACGGCCGTCGCGCTCTCCGCGCTCGTCGCCTTCGTCGTCGCTGCGATCTTCGGCGGCGCGATCATCCGCATGACCGAGTCGACGATGGCGATGGCCACGCTCGCGCTGCTCGTCGTCGTGCACACGTTCTTCCAGAACGCGACCACGTTCACCCGCGGGTCGGTCGGACTCGCGGCCATCCCCGTGCGGACCACGGTGAGCGTCGCGGCGATCGCGGCGGTCGTGTTCGTGCTGCTGGCTCGGTTCTACAAGGAATCGGGACCCGGCCTGCGCGTGCGTGCAGCTCGAGAGGACCCGCTGTCGGCCGCGTCGGTCGGCACGGCCGTCGCTCGGACGCGCTACGGCGCGTGGTTGCTGAGCGCGGCGATGATGGGCGCCGCCGGATCGCTCTGGGCACAGAGCGTGATCGCGTTCAACGCGAACCAGTTCTACTTCGCGATCACGTTCGCGCTGCTCGCGATGCTGGTGGTCGGTGGCCGTACGTCGATCACCGGGGCCGTCGCGGGCGCCGCGATCATCACGTTCCTGACCGACACGCTCGCGCGCGTGGAGCAAGGGGTCGCGATCGGCCCGTGGGAGCTGCCGCGCATCACCGGCACGGTGCAGTTCGTCATCGCGCTCCTGATCATCATCACGTTGATCCTGCGCCCGGAGGGCATCTTCGGCCGCTGGGAGATCGACGACCTGCTGCGGCGGCTCTCCCCGGCGTCGAGACGCACCCGACGAGCGGAGACGCCGGCCGAGCCGGACCACCCGCAGGAAGTCCCGAGCCCCCTCGCAGCGCTCGACGAGTCGAGGCCGCCGGTGCTGGTCGGCGCGCAGGTCGCGAAGCGATTCGAGGGCGTGGCCGCGCTCGACGGCGTCGACCTCGAGGTGCGGTCCGGGGAGATACTCGGGCTGATCGGCCCCAACGGATCGGGGAAGACGACGCTACTCAACGTCATCTCCGGGGTGTACGCGCCCACCTCCGGCACGGTGACGTTCGAGGGTCGCGCGATCGCCGGGACACCGCCGCACCGGGTGGCGGATCTCGGCCTGTGCCGCACGTTCCAGAACATCCGGCTGTTCCCGCAGCTCACGGTCCGCGAGAACATCGAGGCCGCGGCGCCGTCGGGAACGGGCGACGGGCCGATCGACGACATCAGCGCATGGTTCGGCCTCGAGGACGTTCATCGGGAAAGGGCGGTGAACCTCCCCTACGGCATGCAGCGTCGGCTCGAGATCGCGAGGGCGGTGGTGCGGCGTCCGACGTTGCTGCTGCTCGACGAGCCCGCCGCCGGCATGAACGAGGCCGAATCCGACGAGCTGCTCGAGAACATCCGTCGGATCCGGTCGGGCACCGGATGTTCGGTCGTGGTCGTCGACCACGACCTGCGGCTGATCATGAAGCTCTGCGACCGCATCCAAGTGCTCGACCAGGGGCGGACGATCGCGCTGGGCGGGCCCCGATCGATCGCCGAGGACCCGGCCGTGATCGAGGCCTACATCGGCGGCCCCTCATCGAAGAGCGCCTGAGGCACCCGACGTAGTACCGTGGTGTTCTCGGGCGGTGCCCGGGGGTTCGCGCAGCGCGACCGTACGTTCGGGCCTCCCGCCCTACGCGCCCTTCGCCTCCACGGATCGATGTCGAGAGACTGCCCGAGGGGAGCGCACACATGTCCGTGAAGAACACCGTGGCGACGAGGTATGGAACCCCGGGGAAGGGCGCGCATCCCAGGGCAGAGGACGATCGTCGCTGCGACGCGTCGGGCTGCGCCACGATCCTGTCGGCGTACAACGCCTCGACCACGTGTTACCTGCACACCCAGCCGACGACACGCCATCCATTAGCGGCGTCGTAACGTCGCTCGCGGTCAGTCGGCGGTGCGCAACGTGCGGAGCTTGTAGTAGGCGCGATCCACGTAGAAGCGCGCGTCGTCCGAGCCGGGATCGTCGATCGCCGCCTGCAGCCAGTTCCTGACCTCCGAAACCTCCAGCGGCTCGGGCATCACCCGGCTCGCCCGCGTGAAGCGCTTGCCACGCACGATCGGCGAGAGCAGCTCCATCGCCTCCTGCAGCTCGTCGCGGTCGACCGACGCCAGCGCCTCGCGCAAGCGGAGAGCGTCGAGCGGCACGGCCATGCCACCAACTTACGCCATCGGCGCCTCGGCCGCATGGCCGGGTTAGTGTCTGCACTCGAGCAACCGCGAGGGGGCCGACGAGATGCCGTTCCGACACGATTCCAGCGTCGACGTCCAGCAGATCGACGATCGTGAGTGGCGCCTGCTGAGCGAGCTGCGATACGAGGGGAAGTCGCAATCGTTCATCGTTCCCGTCGGCACGGCGACCGACTTCGCGTCGGTGCCCAGGGCGTTCGTGTGGTTCCTGCCGCGCTACGGCCGCTACACGAAGGCGGCGATCCTGCACGACCACCTCTGGCGGGTGGCCGTGCCCGCCGGCGAGCTGACCCTTCCCGATGCCGACGGCATCTTCCGTCGGGCGATGAGGGAGCTCGAGGTGCCCTTCCTGCGCCGCTGGCTGATGTGGGCGGCGGTGCGGATCGGCGCCCTGACCAAACCCGCGGGAACGACGGGATGGCTGCGCCAGAGCTGGCAGGTGTTCCCGCTCCTGCTGTTCGCACTGCCGTTGGTGGTGCTCCCGGGGGCGCTCATCCTCGTCGCGCTCGGGCTCCTGTTCGTGGTCGAGTACGTCGTGTATCTGCCGCTGCGGATGATCCGACGCATCCAGCAGCGTCGCGGTCAGACCCCGAAGGCGGTCAACCCGCCGTCGCTCGACCTCGAGACGACCTGAGCGGACCTGAGCCTCGAGGAGCGACCCGTCATCGCTCCTCGATCGAGCCGAGGACGGGCTTCACGTCGACGATCGGCGTTCCGTCGAGGGCCTCCATGTCGCTCACGAGGATCCGCAGGCCCTCGACGGCGAGCACCTGCACACGGTGGAGACCGATCGGGTTCGGCCGGTCCGGCGAGCGGGTGCTGAACACGCCCACGACCGGCCTGTCGGGTTCGTCTCGTGGGCGGGTGCTGAGCACATCGCGGTCGGCGCGGTCGAGCCACGTGATCACGATGATCACGTCACCGACGCGCAGGTCACGGATCGCCTCCCGGGTGCGCGCCTCGAACACGAGCCAGGCGGGTGGGGCGCCTTCGTCTCCCTGCCTCGGCGCCTGCGTGCGTTCGACCAGCGGAGATTCGACCCACCCGACGGGCACCACATCGAGCCGGGCCTCCCGCGGGCTCTGCTCCCCCATGCCCCCCAGCCTCAACCCGCCGCCGGGCCGCGCCCCTGCAGGCGCAGCCCGAACGCTCGCCACCTGCGCCAGAACACGACGACCAGCACCAACACGACCACCGCGAGGATCGCGGCCACGACGGGCCACACGACCGACGTGACCGAGAGCGTCCCCGAGGCGCCGTCCTCGCCGAGGCTGACCACCGGGTTCCCCGCGCCCCCCGTCGTCGCCGTCGCCGCAGGACGAGCGGCGGTCCTGCCCACCTGGGTCGCGAGCGCCGCGACCACGCCCAGCACGGCGGAGAACCCCGGGTCGACGTCGAGCGCGTTCGCGGCCGCCAGGGCGAGGATGCCTCCCACGACGGGTGCGACGACGACGCCGAGCAGATGGAGCACGTGGTCGACCACCGGGATCTTGTCGCCGACGAAGTCGGCGACGCCGACGGCCGCGACGATGCCGAGCACGAGCGGATCGCCCAAGCGGTCCCAGGGCGCCGGGAGCTCGATCAGGTCGGTGTAGCGGGAGAAGAGCCCCACGACGAGCAGCGGGATGTACGCGTTGAGCCCCGCTGCGGTCGAGAGGCCGAGCGCGGTGAAGTACCCGGTGACCGTGTCCACCGCGGCGAACGTAGCATGCGCACGCGGCTTCGCGCCGCGCCCGCCCCTACGGACAGCCCAGGTGGCCGAACGCCTCCCGGTGCCGCCCCAGCAGCCTCCCCACGTACCTCACGCGCGCGTGCTGGAAGACGAACTTGCCGGGCGGCGTGCACCGATCCCGGTTGCGCAGCCAGAGCCACCCCCACTCGGTGTGGAACGTGCCGTCGGCGCAGCTCGGCCGGCAGTCGTTCTGGTGGAACAGGCCGAACCCTGCCGCCTTCCACGGACGCCATCGGAACCACCTGAGGTGGTCGACGTAATAGTTGCCGTCGCCGCATGCGAACAGGATGGTGCGCGGCGTCGTACGCAGGTGCCGGCAGTCCGTCATCGCATACGTCGTGCGTCGGCCTCCCGCATCGGCGGCGGGAACCAGGAGCGCCGCGAACAGCAACCCGGACACGATCAGCGCTGCGATCCTGCGCATTCGAGGACCATCCGCTTCATCGGTCGGCCTGTCAACGCGGTGTCGCGACGCCGCTCAGTCGCGGAGCAGGCCGTGTTGCATCGCGAACATCGCCGCCGCCGCCCGGGTCGACACCCCGACCTTGGCGTAGATGTGCTGCACGTGGTGCTCGGCGGTGCGAGGCGAGATCACCAGGGCCTCGGCGACCTCCCGATTCGAGGAGCCGGCCGCCACGAGGCGGAGCACCTCGACCTCACGGTCCGAGAGCCCCGACGGCCACGCGCCGCGCGCCCCCGGCCGGGAGCGGCCGGCCGCCTCGAGCACCGCCCGGACGCACTCGGGGTCGAACCGGCCCTCGCGACCCTGGTCGGCCAGCACCGCGGCCGCCTCGTCCGCTCCCAGCGCCTGGCGGTGCGGACGGCGTTGGGTCATGGCCTGGTATGCGTCGGCGGCCCCGATCAGCCGGGCCGACACGGGCGTTTCGGCCGCCGACGCGCCCCGGTGATACCCGGAGCCGTCCTGGCGCTCGTGGTGCATCGCCGCGACGCGTGCGAGCGGCTCGAGCGCCGTCGAGCGCGCCAGGATCCGCTCGGTGTGGTACGGGTGCAGACGCACCTGCTCCCATTCGGTCGAGCTCAGCCGCCCCCGCTTCTCCCAGACCCCCGTGCCCACGGCGGTCCGGCCGAGGTCGTGCAGGAGCGCAGCCAGCCGAACGGAGTCCGGATCATCCAAGCCGAGGCGCTGGGCCCCGTCGGCCGCGAGGTCGGCGACCCCCGAGGAATGTCCGAGCGTGAACGTGGTCTTGAGGTCGGTCATGTCCGCGAAGGCCTCGGCGACCTCGTGGAGCCTGCCGGCCTCAGCGGTTCGGACCGGCTCCGGCTCGGCCTCGATCACCGCTTCCCACGGATCGTCCTCCTCCAGACGCTGCAGCGACTTCGGGCCGACCGCCCGGAACGCATCCACCACCGAGGGGTCGAACCACGAGCCGGAGCGCCGATCCATCATCGCCAGCGCCGCGTCGACCCCGCCCTCGCGATGGAAGATCACCGCCTGGGTGGCCGGCTCGGCGATGCGCGAGGCGAGCGCGATGTCGTCGCCCGAGAGCCCCCGGGGCGCGCCCTTGCCGTCCCATCGCTCGATCGTCTGGTACAGCGCCCCTCGAACATCGTCGCCGAGGCGGAGCCGATCGGCCATCTGGGTCGCCACCTCACAGATCGCGCGGAAGATCGCGCCCGACGCCTTCTTCCCCGTGACGGTCCTCGCGAGGTAGACCAGGCGATCGGGGCCGGATCCGCGGCCGACGGTGCGCAGGAACACGACCACCTCGCGGGGGTCCGTCTCGTCGGTGCGCTCGGCGACCCGGCGCATGTCCGTGTCACCGGGACCGAAGAGCGCGACCTCCTCGTGCAGGGTCGCCGTGCAGCCGAGGTGCTTGAGCAGGGTCGTGTAGTACACGCAGGCGACCTCGCTCTCGGAGACGTTCAGGTGCCGCGCGATCTCGGTCGCGAGCACGCAGGCCCGGATCGCCTTCTCGGGAGGCTGGCCCATCGCCAGATCGGTCGTGAGGGAAAGGGCGGCGAGCAGGTCGGCGAGGCGAAGCGCATCCGTCACGGCGTTCCAGGATGACAGGCCGAGCCCGCCGGGCAAAGATGGGCAGGACTACCGATGCCGCCCGACCTCGTGCCGCCGCATCGTTGTGGCGATGCGAACGAGGAGGGCGGACATGGTGCAGAGCATGACGTCTCCGACCGACGAGGTACGCGGGGCCAGGCCGGCGCTGCTCACACCGGCCTTCCTCACGGTCGCCCTGGCGGAGCTGGCGTACTTCACGGCCGACGGGATGCTGCTGCCCGCACTGCCGCGATACGTCGAAGGGCCGCTCGGCCGCGGCAACATCGCCGTCGGCGTCGTGATCGGCGCGTTCAGCCTGTCGGCGTTCTTCCTGCGACCGTTCGCGGGCCGTGCGGCCGACCTCCGTGGGCGTCGGCTGCTGATGATCGCCGGCGCGTCCTTGTTCGCCGTCTCGGTCGCGGGGTACTTCCTCGCGACGTCGGTCGCGGTGCTGGTGGCCATGCGATTGCTGACCGGAGCCGGCGAGGCACTGTTCTTCGTCGCGGCACTCGCCGCGAACATCGACCTCGCACCGCCGGAACGCCGGGGCGAGGCGTTCAGCTTCGCCTCGCTGGCGCTGTACATCGGACTGGGGGCGGGGCCGTTCATCAGCGAGGCCGCGATCGAACACCTCGGGTTCGGGGCCGTGTGGATCGGCGCGATCGGTCTCGCCGCGGTGGCTGTGGGGCTGTCCGTACGGCTCCCCGCGATGCGGCCCGTCCTCAGCGAGACGCCCGAACGGCATCGGCTGATCCACCCGGCGGGACTGATGCCCGGCCTCGTGCTCGCTTCCGCGATCTGGGGCATGGCAGGCTTCCTGACGTTCGTGCCGCTCTACGCGCTCGACCTGGGCATGGGCGGTGCGAGCCTCGTGCTGGGATTGTTCGCGGGCATCGTGGTCGCGATCCGCAGCGTGGGCGCGAAGATCCCCGATCGCCTCGGCGCGAGGCGATGCACGCGGATCGCGCTGGGACTGACCGCCGTCGGCCTCGCCGTGATCGGCGTGTGGCGCACGCCCGCCGGCCTCGTGTTCGGCGCGACGATCCTCGGGGTGGGGGTTGCCCTGTTCACGCCGGCACTGTTCGCGTTGGCCGTGGAAGGTGTGCCCGCCGGCGAACGCGGCGCCGTGATGGGCACCACGAGCGCGTTCCTCGACGTCGCCTTCGGCCTCGGCCCCGCGACCCTCGGGTTCGTCGCTGCGGGGTTCGGACGCGGCGCCACGTTCCTCGCGGGGTCGATCGTGGCGGTGGCCGGCCTGGTGCTCGTGCTCTCGACGAAGCCGGGCAGCCCCGGCGATCGGCGAGCGCTCGGTGCGTGAGCGCGCCAGGAGATCGGGAACGGGGGGGCCGGTCGAAGGCTCTGCCGCGGTCGCCGCCGACGACGGATCGTTCGACTCCGCGGCACCGTGCGCGTGCCCTGACCGATGGAACGTCCGTGACCGCCCTCACCGTCCAGTAGCGATGTCTCGGAGGCGCTCGGCCGACAGTGCGTGGGCTGCGCTCGCGACCTGTGGCTGCCCGGTGACCGTGGCCAGGAACTCCTCCTGGTCGAGCGTCCAGACGGCGCCGTCGTTCACGGCCCGGACGGTCGCGGTCCTCGGCACGTCGTGCAGCAGGGCGATCTCACCGAACGCGTCACCCTCGCCGAGTCGCCGCACGGGTCGACCGTCGACGAGCACGTCGAACGAACCCGAGTCGATCACGTAGAACCGGTCGCCGGTCTCTCCCTGCACCACCACGTCGGTTCCGGCGCGCACGGGCACCTCGTCCAGCTGCGACGCGAGCCGCTCCAGCTCGGGCCGCGAGAGCGGAGCGAACATCGTGAGGGAGCGAAGCAACACGAGCTGGCGTTCCGGCAGGGCCGCTGCACGGTCGAGACGGCGCAGACCGCCGACGGCGGGCACGGTGAGCACGACCAGCGAGGCGCCGATCGCGAGCAGCGCGGTCGGGATGCTGAAGAACCCGATCAGCACGCCGGCGACCCCGGCCCCCAGGCCGACCCCCGCCATCCACAGCGACTCGACCACCCCGAAGACGCGGGTGAGCACGACGTCGTCGACCACCCGCTGCAGCAAGGTCCGGCCGACGACGTCGAGCACGGTGATCGCGCCGCCCGCCACCACGGCCGCCGCCACCACCACCCCGAGCGATGCGAACCCCGATGCCGCGACACCGACCGCGAGCATCACGATGGCACCGACCATCGCGATCCAGAGCCGGCGGCCTCCGACCAACGCGACCGACCCCGCCGCTCCCACGAGGGCCCCGACGCCGGCCGCGGTCTGCAGCGCTCCCACGCCCGACTCGCCGAGGTCGAGCACGTCGATCGCCACCGACACCAGGAGCACGTCGAACGCTCCCCACGCGGTCGTCATCAGGGCCGCGATCCCCACCAGCAGGCGCGGCCCCGGCTCGCGAGCGATCGACGCGAACCCGTGGCCCGCCTCGGTGATGAGCTTCCAGGGGTGCAACGGCCCCGGAACGGACGGGCTCGTGTGCGCGCCGAGCGTGAGCACGGCGGCGGCCGAGACGCCCAACACCCCGGCTGCGACGAGGTAGACCTCGCCCGGGCCGGCCACGGCCAGGATCAGCGTGACCGACAACGTGCCCAGGGTGGCGCCGAGGCCGTCGCACATCGACGACACGGAGTTCGCCGCCGCGACCTCGTCGGGGGTCGCCGCGAGCGAGGGCATCAGGGAATGATGGGCCGGCCGCGAGGTGGTCATCGCGGCCATCGCGACGACCGCCGCCGCGTACACGACGGCGTCGGGAGCGTCGAAGACCATCGCCGCCCCCGTGAGCGCGGTCGCGACCATCTGCACGAGGTAGCCGTAGCCGAGCACCCGCTCACGCCGGCGGCGGTCGCCGAGCGCGGCGGCGATCGGAGCGATCACGCCGGCAGGGAGCAACAGGAGGAACCCGACCAACCCGGTCGCGGCCGGCCCGCCCCGATCGAAGGCGAAGACCAAGATCGCGATCCAGGTCGCCGCCTCGGCGCCGCTGAAGATCAGGAAGGCGATCGAGGTGCGCCGCAACGCCCGGCTGCCGGCGACGCCGCGGAGCGCGACCAGCGGGGGGCCGAACCGAACCCAGACGCGATTCACGTCCGGATGGTACGGGGCCAGGTCTCGCCGCCTGGAAGGAGGCCGTCCCGGGAAGTCGCGAAGCGTGGGTAGGGTCGGATGGTGACCACGACGATCGACGAGACGACGACGGAGCGAGCCGCCCGGCGGCCGAGGCACCGACAGGCCCTGCGGGGCCTGGTCGTGGTCGGGACCCTGCTCGTCGTCGCGGCGGCCTCCATCGCGTTCGCGCTCCGCGTGACCCCCGCCCAGCCGGTCTCCATGCTGGGGCAGACCGTCGCGGTCGGCACGACCCCGCCCTCCCTCAGCGCGTCCGGACCGGGCGAGGTCGTGCTGTTCGGCCAACGCCTGCCCACGCAGGTGCACTTCGTGGGCCCGGTCCGGCCACGGGTGGTGGTCACCGACATCAGCATCACGGCGCAGATCGAGGACGCGTTCGCCCCGCCCGGACGCGCCGCCGCGGCCGAGGAGGCCGGCGAGGCGCTCGCGGCCGGGTGGCGTCGCTACTTCCTGTGGGAGATCGGGTTCGTCACGCTCGCGGCCGTGGTGCTGCTCGGGGCGATCGCCGGCTGGCGGCGCTACGACGGCCGGCGCACCCTGATCACCCTGCTCGGCGGGCTGCTCTTCGTGCAGGTGGTGAACGTGAGCGCGATCATGGTCACGGCGTTCACGGCACCCGACGTCCTGCGGGGGGTCGGGAGCCTCGACGAGCTCGTCGGTCGCGAGGAGCTGCGTCCGGTGCCGCCAGCCGAAGGGCCGGCGCAGCCGCAGACGCAGGCGATCGTCATGGGCGATTCCACCGCAGCCGGGTTGGGCGGCCCGCCGATCTCCGAGGCGACGCCGCTCGACGAGGCGTGCGAGCGCAGCTCGTTCGCGTTCGCCCGCGTCCTCGCGAGGGTCAACGACTGGACCGTGGACAACCTCGGCTGCAGCGGCGCCACGATCGAGCACGGGGTGCTCGGGGCCCAGACGGCCGGTGGACGGCGGGTCCCGCCACAGCTGGCCGTGGCGAAGCGAGCGACCGCTCCCGAGGTGGTGATCGTCAACATCGGGGCCAACGACATGCACTGGAGCACGCTCGTCTTCCTCTGCGGCGCGGCCGATCCATGCGACAACCGGGCCCTCACCGCCTACTTCCAGCGGTCGCTCGAGGACTTCACCCAGGACTATTACGAGCTGCTCCGGCAGCTCGCGACGCTGCCCGGCGATCCCCTCGTGCTGATCAACCGGTACTACGTGCCGTTCGACCCCGAGCTCGACTGCCTGGAGGGGTTGGGGCTCAGCCGGGAGAAGATCGACGTGCTGCTCGAGCGGCTGGCCACGGTGAACCAGGTGCTCGCGAACGGCGCGGAGACGTTCGGGTACCGCTCGGTCCAGCCGGATTTCGAGGGCCACGAGCTCTGCACCGACCAGTCGTACGTGCAGGGACCCGACGATCCCGCGCCGCTGCACCCCAACGCGCGAGGGCACCTCGTAATCGCCCTGGCCGACGAGCGAGCACTGCTCGAGGAGGCGTGAGGCGGGTCGGCGGTCCGTAGACTCGTCTCTCAAGACGACGAGGAGACGATCCCGATGAACGACGGCATCATGGAACGCCTGGCCGCGGGCCCGGTGCTGGGCGACGGCGGCTACCTCTTGGAGCTCGAGAAGCGCGGTTACGTGCAGGCGGGGCCGTTCACCCCCGAGGTCGTGATCGAGCATCCCGAGGCGCTCGAGCAACTGCATCGCGAGTTCCTGCTGGCGGGCGCCGAGGTGCTGCAGACGATGACGTTCTACGCGAGCGACGACAAGCTCGCCACCGTCGGCCTGGCGGGAAGCGTCGACGAGATCAACCGGAACGCCGTGCGCATCGCGCGCGAGGTGGCCGCCGAGGGCGATGCCCTCGTGGCGGGCAACCTCTCGCTCACCTGGGCCTACGAGCCGGCCGATCCGTCGAGCGCCGACCGCGTGCGCGCGATGTTCGACCGCCAGCTCCAAGACCAGATCGACGCCGGACCGCCCGACTTCTTCATCGGAGAGACGTTCTCCTACCTCGGCGAGGCACTGCTGTTCGTGGAACGCGCGAAGGCCACCGGCCTGCCGGCGATGGTGACGATGTCGTTCGAGGCACTGCCGGCGAAGGCGTACGAGGGGGAGTCTCCCCAAGAGTGCGCGGTGCGTCTCGCCGAGGCCGGCGCCGACATCGTCGGCGTGAACTGCCTGAACGCACCCGACCAGCAGCTGCCGATCGCGAACGAGATGGTTCGGGCCGTCGGGGGGTCGGTCCCGATCGCGTCGCAACCCGTCGCCTACGCGACCACCGACGACCGGGCCGACTTCACGTCGTGGGACGAGTTCCCCGAGGCGCTCACGTCGATGACGCTCCCGCGAGGAGATCTCGGCCGGTTCGCCGCCGCCGCGCGCGACGCGGGCGTCCGCTACATCGGGTCGTGCTGCGGCTCGGTGGCCGAACACGTGCGCGAGATGGGCAAGGCGCTGGGCAAGCTCCCCACGGCCGAGCGCGAGTGGCGCTCGACGACCGGCAAGGCGATGTCGGCCAAGGAGTACTACGAGGACCGTTCCTAGGCTCCCGCGTCCGTGGCGCTTCTACGCGGAGATCGTCAAGGCTGGTGCTACTACCCGCGAAGGGGTCAGTCCAGCAGGGCGTCGAAGGCCCGCATCCTGTCCGTGAGCCGGTGGGCCAGCGTCGTCGCGAACCAGCGGTGGAGCGAGACCGCGAGCGCCGGCTCCTCGGCCTCGAGCCGTTCGATCTCGTCACGGCCGAGCCGCAGGACCACACTCGGCGTCTCGGCCACCACGTCTGCCGTGCGCGGCGCGCCCGTGTACAGGGCGATCTCGCCGACCATCACGCCGGGAAGCACGGTGCTCAGCCGCACCTGCGTTCCGTGCGCGGAACGCATCTCGATCCGCAGGCGACCGGACTCGAGGACCCAGACGTCGTCGGGCGACGCGCCCTGGGTGATCAGGACCGCTCCCTCGGGGAGGTCGCGCTGCTCGAAGCGGTCCCAGAGGCGCTCCGGCAGGCCGGCCAGGGCCCCGGAACGGCCGACCCCCGTTCCGACACGCCCGAGCAGGCCGTCCTCGCACCGCTCGAGCCCACGATCCAGGTCGGGCTCGAACCGGACGACCCCGTCGATCGTGACGACCCCACCGCGCTCGAGCCGCCCCCGCACCGCCTGCGGCACGTCGGTCAGCACGAGCTCGAACGCGTTGGCCTCGGCGAGCTGTGCGATCTTGCGGAAGGACATCGCGGCGGATGAGTCCATGCCGGTGACGCGCCGGAGATCGATCACGAGGTACCGCAGGTCCCCCGCTTCCACCCGCTTGCGCACCCGTTCGAGCAGCCCGCTCGAGGTGCCGAAGAAGACGAACCCCTCGACACGCAGGATCTGCACGCGCTCCCCGAGCGCTCGCAGCGCGTCACGTTCGCCGGGCGGGCGATCGACGTTGCTCCGATAGGTGTCACCGAGCACCTCCTCGCGGACCTGTTCGAGCCGGCTGTAGTTCACGGCGAACAGCACGACCGCGAGCACCAGCCCCGCGGCCACGCCCGGGAGCAGGCCCCGCGTGATGATCACCGCAAGGATGGCGAGCACCACGAGGTACTCGCTGAGCGGCAACGACCGTCGCTTGTCCCACACCCAATCGACGATGAACCCGAGGCCGACGAACACGAGCGCGCCGCCGACGATCATGCGAGGGATCAGCTCGATCATCGAGGCGCCGAACACGACCGCCGTGAGGGGCACGAGCGCCGCCACGAGGCCGGCGACCCGTGCGTTCACGCCCATCTGGTAGGCGAGTGCCGTCAGGCTGAGCGCGTGATAGCCCGGGATGCCACCGAAGGCGCCGGACACGACGTTGACCACGCCGGCGTCACGAAGCTCCCGGTTCGAGTCCAGGTCGGTGTGGCGGATCAGCTCGATGCCGCTGACGTTGAACAACGCGGCGATCACCGCGACGAAGACCGCGGTGGCGATGCCGGCCACCTGCCCGAGCACCGCGGACCAATCCGCGTCGGTGAGGGCGTCGAGGACCGTCCGCGGCTCCCAGATCTCACCGGTGGGGAACGGTCCGAGCAGCCAGAGCCCGTCACGCACCTCGTCGAGCGATGAACCCGTGACGAGCACCCCGGCCGCAAACAGCACCAGCCCGAGGCCGATGACCGCGGGGATCACGAGGGGGCGCTTCACCATGCGCGATACGACGAGGAGCAGGACGCCGAAGGCCAGCGCGGGGATCCACCGCATCAGGTCCTCGCGCCGCAGCAGGTCGCCGATCGTGCGCAGGTACGGTTGCACGCTCGCCGCCACGCCGATGCCGCCCTTGAAGAGCAGCCAGCCGGTGCCGGCGAGGAAGCCGCCGACCACCGGGTAGGGCACGTAGCGGACCAGGTTCCCCAACCGGAAGGCCCCGAGCAGCGCGAACACGATGCCGGTCGTGACCGTCACGACCACGGTCGCGGCCACGACGGTCAGGAACGCTCGATCGAGGCTTCCGAAGGCATCGAGCGCCGTCGTGGTCGCGATGACCGCGAGCACGGCCGCGGCCGCGTCCTGCACGCTCCCCACCACGCCGCGGGCGCCCGCCCTCCAGGCGAGGATCGCGAGCGTCGCCGCGGAGGCGACCAGGTACAGCCCGATGCCCTGAGACAGGAACGACGCGAGGTACCCGCCGAACACGAGCGCGGCGAACGAGATCGCGAGAACGACCTCCACCGCGCCGATCACCACGCCGGAGGCGAGCGCGGCGAGGATGCCGACGGATCGTCGCTGGTCGGACACGGCTCCTCCCGCACGCCCGCGAGTCTCCGCGGGGAAGACCCGACCTGTTCGTTCTCCCGGCTCGAGTCGCGAGCCGTCGTCTTCGTCGAACCTACGTGGCGGTCGACCTTCCTGCGACGACGCGTTCGTAGATCACGATCAGCAGGATCGCGACGATGATCGAACCGATCCACGCGATGCCCTCGTTCCCGGAGAAGATCGCGTTCCAGATCAGTCCGCCGACGATCGCGGCGACCACGCCGATCACCATCGTGGTGATCCAGCCCATCGACTGCTTGCCCGGCAGGATCAGCCTGGCGAGTGCACCGATCACGATACCGGCGATCGCGTAGACGATGATGTCCCAGAAGCCGATGTCGTCCATGGAGCGGCGCTCCTTCCCCGTCGCGGCCCGTATCCCCCACGAGCCTTGCGCTGCATCGTAGGACTGGCGGCGGCCTCCTGCAAGCGCGGGCCCACCCATCGGGCGTGGTCCGTTGTCCTGGGGACCGCCGAGTCGCTAGGCTCCGCCGGTGAGCGCGTTCGAACGGGACGTCATCGTCGTCGGCGGCGGGCACAACGGGCTCGCGTGCGCCGCCTACCTCGCGAAGGCGGGGCTCGACGTGCTGGTGCTCGAGCGACGCGACGTGCTCGGCGGCGCCGCCGCCACCGAGACCATGTGGGACGGCTACCGCATCTCGAGCGCCTCCTACGTCGTCTCGCTGATGCCCGACCGCATCGTCGACGAGCTCGAGCTGAAGCGGCACGGCTACGAGGTCTCGATCATCTCTCCCGACTACTTCGTGCCGTTCCCCGACGGCTCGTCGCTCACGCTCTGGGGCGACCTCGCGCGCGACGTCGAGAACATCGCGAGGCTCAGCCCGGGCGACGCCGATGCCTACGTCGAGTTCGACGCCTACTTCGAGCGCATCGCGGGCCTCGCCAAGGACCTGCTCTACATCGTGCCCCCGAACCTGAAGCTCACCGAGATCCTGAACTGGGCTCGCACCGGCGCACGGTTCCGTGGATGGACCGGCCGCGACGGGCACGAGCTCGTGCGGCTGTTCACGATGAGCGCGGCCGACTTCCTCGACGAGTGGTTCACCGACGAACGCGTGAAGGGGGCGCTGGCGACCCAGGCGATCATCGGCGCCTGGTGCGGGCCGATGACCCCGGGCTCGGCCTACGTGCTGATGCACCACTGGATCGGGGAGATCGACGGGCACTTCGGCGCGTGGGGGTGGGTCAAGGGGGGCATGGGCGGGGTCTCGGCGGCGCTCGCGTCGGCCGCCCGAGCGGCCGGCGCGGAGACGCGCACGGGACAGGACGTCTCACGCATCGCGATCGGCCCCAACGGCCGCGCTCACGGGGTCGAGCTCGACGACGGATCGGTGATCCGCGCGAAGCGCGTCGTCTCCAACGCCCACCCGGTCACCACCTATCTCGACCTGATCGGCCGCGACCACCTGCCGTCCGACGTCGTGCGCGACGTGGAACGGTTCCGAACGCGCAGCGGCAGCGTCAAGGTGAACCTCGCGCTCTCGGAGCTGCCGACCTTCCCGTCGTGGGACCAGGACGGCGACGTGCACCGCGGCCTGATGGCGGTCTCGCCGTCGATGACCTACCTCGAGCGCGCGTTCGACGACGCGAAGTACGGGAAGCCGAGCACGCATCCATACGCCGAGGTGATGTTCCCGACGGCGCACGAGGTCGGCCTCGCGCCCGGGGGCAAGCACATCATGATGGCGTTCACCCAGTACATGCCGTACGACACGCCCAACAGCCCTCGGACCCGCGACGCCTGGGCGAAGAAGATCGTCGACGCCGTCGGCGCCTACGCACCGGGGCTCGCCGACTCGGTCGAGCACGTCGAGGTGCTCACGCCGAAGGATCTCGAGGAGCGGTTCGGCCTGCTCGGTGGGAACATCATGCAGGGGGAGCTCACGCCGGACCAGATGTTCTCGTTCCGGCCGATCCCGTTCTTCGGCGACTATCGCACACCGATCGAGGGGCTCTACCTGTGCGGCGGCGGCACGCACCCCGGTGGCGGCGTGATGGCCGTGCCCGGGCGCAACGCGTCGTCGGTCGTGCTGCGCGACGCCAAGTTCGGCCGGGTCACCGAACGCGTCGACGACGTGCTCGAACGCGTCCGGGGCGTGATCTCGCGCGACTGACGCACCGACACCGCCCCACGAACATCCTCGTCACGCGCGCCTGCGCTCGGCGAGGTGATCCGCAACGCCGATGCTCGTGAACGGCACGACGGGGGCGAGCAGCACCGCGACCTCCGGGACCGTCCGCACCGCGAGGAATGCCCACGCGGTCGCCGCGGCGAGGGCGACCACACGCGGGCGCCAGCCTTGCACCACCTCGGGGCGCAGCGCGACGAGACCGCCTGCTCCCACCCCGGCCACGAACCCGGTGACCGCATCGGCAGCGATCGCCGACACCGGGATCCCGACGAGGAGTGCGAGCACCATCGCCTTCACCACCGCCCCCGGCGCACGTGGATGCTCGGACAGGAACGCGAGCACGACGAACACGAACGGGACCAGGGCGAGCCCGAACGCGATGTACGCCCCGGGGTACCCGACGCCTCCACCGTCGTCCGAAGCCACGGCGACGACGCCCGCGAGCATCGCCCAGTACCCCGGCACGAGCAACAGGGTCGCGAGCAGGATCGCCCGCCACTTGCGGCGGGGCGACAGCGGGGCGGCGCTCGCGAGCCAGGACCTGCGCGCCCTCGCCATCGCCTATCCCTTCACGGAGCCGGCGGTGAGACCACGCACGAAGTACTTCTGCAGCGCGAAGAACACGACCAACGGCACCACCATCGTGATGAACGCCGCCGCCGTCAGCAGATGCCAGCTCTCGCCACGCGACCCCACGAGGTTCGCCAACGAGATCGTGAGCACGCGCGTCTCGACGGTGCCGCCGAGCAGCACGTACGCGACCAACAGGTCGTTCCACACCCACAGGAACTGGAAGATCGCGAACGCGGCGAGCGCGGGGACGGACAGCGGCACGATCAGGCGCCAGAAGATCGTGAAGTGGTCCGCCCCGTCGATCCTGGCCGACTCGATGATCGACGACGGTAGTGACCGGATGTAGTTCGCGAGCAGGTACGTGGCCAGGGGTAGCCCGAACCCCGCGTGGGCGAGCCAGATGCCCAGGAACGTCCCGTTCAGGTCGAGGTCGGGGAAGACCCGGAACGGCCCGAGCGTCGCCCCCTGCGTGTAGAGACGCAGGATCGGGATCAGCGACATCTGCAGCGGCACGACGAGCAGGCCCACCACGACCACGAACAGCACATACCGTCCGCGGAACTCCATCCACGAGAACGCGTACGCGGCGAACGCCGCGATCGTGATCGGGATCACGGTCGACGGGATCGCGACGGCGAGGCTGTTCAGGAACGAGTTGCCGAACCCCTCCTGGCTGAGCGCCGTACGGTAGTTCTCGAACGTCCACTCCGTCACGCGGAACGGGTGCGCGAGTACCGTCCACCACCCGGTGCTGTTGGTCAGATCCTCTGGCCGGAACGACGTGATCAGCACGCCCAGCGTGGGGATGATCCAGAGCACGACGATGACGAGCACCGTGATGCGCACGAACCAGCTCGCACGCCTCCGCTCCCCGACGCCCACCGCTCTCGACGGAGCGGTCGCCGCGGCGCCGGAGCGCTCCTCGAGTTCGGCGACGCTCATCTGATCGATTCCTCCTCACGGAATCGCCGGATGTTCCAGATCATCACCGGGATGATCGCCACGAACAGGACGACGGCGATCGCGGCGCCGCGGCCCTGGTTCGCGCTGATGAAGAACCACCGGAGCATCCGCTCGGCGATCACCTCGGTCTCGTCGGCCTCGGCGTTGCCGAAGACGAACACGATGTCGAAGACCTTCATCGCGTTGATGACCATGTAGGTCACCACCACCACGATCGTGGGCAGGATGCTCGGGATCAGGATCCGCCGGAACACCTGCCACTCGGAGGCGCCGTCGATCCGCGCCGCCTCCACGATCTCGTCGGGCACGGACTTGATGGCCGCCGACAGCACGACCATGGCGAACCCGACCTGCATCCAGATCATGATCACCATCAGGAACAGGTTGTTCCAGGGCCGCAGCTGGATCCATGCGACCGGATCCTGGCCGATCCCCTGCATCACGCCGTTCAGGAGACCGATGTTCGAGCCGAACCCGGCCGGACGAAAGCTGTAGATCAGCTTCCACGTGACGGAAGCGCCGACGAACGAGATCGCGAGCGGGAGGAAGATCAGCGACTTGGCGACCGCCTCGCCTCGCCGGAGCTTGTCGGCCAGCGTCGCGTAGACCAACCCGATCACGGTCGCGAACAGGGGCACGATCACGATCCAGCCGAGCGTGTTCCGGATCGACCGGAGCATGCTGTCGTCGCTGAAGACGAATCGGTAGTTGTCGAGCCCGACGAACTCCTGCCCGAACGCGTCCTTGAGGCTGATCAGGAGCGTGTTGATGACCGGGTAGACCAGGAAGACGCTCAGGATCACCAGGCACGGACCGACGAAGATCCACGGGCGCACCCCCTCGCGGTAGCGGAACGGCAGGAGGTCGACAGCCTTGTTCATCCCCCAGTACAGGAAGAAGACGCCGAAGACGCCGACGACGACAGCCACGACCACGACGATCACTCGGTTGGCATCTTCCGAACGCAGGAAGTCGAACGTCGCCCACATCGCGAAGAACGCCACGATCGGGATCGCGAGCGCGCCCGTGATGCGGAGCACGGACAGCCACAGGGCCGTGCCCGCCTTCGAGGTCTGGGCCGGGAGGCCGGCGTCGGGGTCGGTCGCGGACGAGCTCATCTCAGCGCCACACGGTCGCACGAACGAGGGAGCGGCCGCCGTGCGGCCGCTCCCTCACCGGCGTCATCTGCATCGCCGCCGTCGGCCGTCACTCCCCTACGCGGGCCAACTGCTCTCGATGTCGTCGAGGACGGACTGCAAGGAATCCGGGCCGTCCCTCATGTACTGCACCATCCCGGTCCAGAAACTTCCCGAACCGACCTCGGGCGGCATCTGGTCGGATGCGTCGAACCCCGCTTCGCCCTCACCTCCGAGCGCCGTCGAGAGCACCTCGGATGCGCCTGCCAGGATCGGGTTCGGGTAACAGGTGGACTCGACGTTGACGTTCGGCGAGATGCGAGAGCTCCCCGGCTCCTCACCCATCGCGCACTGGACCTCCTCGCCCATGAAGCGGGTCAGGAAGTCGCGAGTCTCGGGAGCGTCGCGGAACGTGACCATCATCTCGCCGGCGAACAGGGTCCCCTGCTGATCGATCGACGGGAACGGGAACCAGTCGTAGTCGACCCCCGCCTCGGCGTCCTCCGGGAAGAACGCGGTGATGAAGCTCGCCTGGCGGTGCAGCCAGCAGCCTGGCTGGTCGTCGAACATCGGCAGCGGAGCATCGCCGAACGCGACCGACGGGGTGTTCTCGGCACCGCCGAGCACGTTGCCCTGGCCGAACATCACGTCTCCGAACAGCTCCCCGGCGTTGACCACCGCCGGATCGTTGAACGGGATCTCGTGGTTGATCCACTGCGTGTACGTGTCCTGACCCGCCGTGGCGAGCATGATGTCTTCCATCCAGTCCGTGGCCGGCCACCCGGTCGAGCCTTCGCTCTGGTAGCCGACGCACCACGGCGTGCCGCCGTCGGCCTTGATCTCGTCGGAGAGCGCCGTCAGCTCGTCCCACGTCGCGGGGATCTCGTACCCGGCCTTGTCGAAGTCGTCCTTTGGGTACCAGACCATGCTCTTCAGGTTCACGTTCGATGGGATGCCGTAGTGCTTCCCCTCGAACTCGCCGAGGGACATGAAGTACTCGCCGAACGTGGACTCCAGCTCCGCGATGTCGAAGCCCATGTCCTCGAGGGCGATCGCGTTCCCCGACTGGGCCTGCTGGATCACGGTGCCCGGCTGCGGCAGCAGGATCACGTCGAGGGTGCCGCCCTGTGCCCGGATCTGCACCTGCTCTTCGAAGTTGCCCGACTGCTCGAACTCGACCGTGTAGTCCGATTGATCCTGGTTGATCGTCGCGTCCGCGATGTTCTGCAGCACCTCGTTCTCTTCGGGCTCGACCGCGGACAAGACGTTCACCGTGCCGGTGTTCTCGCCGGCGGGACTCCCGGCCGCCGTCGGGGAGCCTTCGCCCCCTCCGTCGTCGTCGGTACACGCCGCCACGATCAACGCGAAAGCGAGGATCGGCGCGATCAGCCTGATTCGGCGCATCTGTCCCCCTCCTTGTCTCTCGTCGACTATTTCGCCCACAGGTCCTCGGTTCGGTCAACTCAAGTGGCAACCCCCTCCGCCCCGGGGCTCAGGATCGGCCGGCGATGAGGCCGCCGTACCACCGGGCGCTGTCCTTGGGGGTTCGTTCCTGCGTCTCGAAGTCGACGTGCACGAGCCCGAATCGCTTGGCGTAGCCCTCCGACCACTCGAAGTTATCCAGCAGCGACCAGACGAAGTACCCGGCCAGCGGCACGCCGGCGACGACCGCATCGTGCGCGGCGGCGACGTGACGCTCGAGGTAATCGATGCGTCGATCGTCATGGAAACCACCATCGGACGTCGCATCGTCATCGAAGGCGGCCCCGTTCTCCGTGACGTACAGACGAGGAGGCCCGTACTCCCGATCCACGCGCGTCAACATCTCGGTCAGGCCGTCGGGCTGGATCGGCCATCCCATCGCCGTGACCTCGACCCCCGCCGGGGTGATCGACCGCACGCTCATCGACCGAGGGAGCTCGCTGCCTCGGTCCGTCGCGGCCGTGTCCACCGTCACGGTGTGCACGGTGTAGTAGTTGACCCCCAGGAAGTCGATCGGCACCGAGATCGTGGAGAGGTCCTCGTCGCGCAAGAACCGGAGGTCGAACGCCGGCGCGTACCGATCCATCACCGAGGCCGGGTACGTGCGACCGAACACCGGATCCAGATAGAGACGGTTCAGCTGGTCGTCGGCGAGCGCCGCCGCACGTTCGTCATCGGTATCGTCTCGAGCCGGCCGGCACGGGTACAGGTTCAGGGCGATCCCCACCTCGCCCGTGGTCTCGGCCCGGATGGCCTGGGTCGCGAGGCCGTGGGCGAGCAAGAGGTGATGCGTGGCGGCGAGCGCGGCGCCCTCGTCGGTCCGCCCGGGAGCGTGGACACCCTGTTCGTAGCCCAGCCAGGCGGCGACCATCGGCTCGTTGATCGTGATCCACATCGGGACCGTATCGCCGAGCGATCGGGCGACGGTCGCAGCGTAGTCGGCGAAACGCTCGGCCGTGTCACGCACCGGCCAGCCGCCGGCGTCCTCGAGCGCCTGCGGCAGATCCCAGTGGTAGAGGGTCAGGGTGGGGACGATGTCGTGACGCCGCAGCGCGTCGACGACCCGACGGTAGTGGTCGAGCCCGCGCGGGTTCGCCGGACCACGGCCGTCGGGCTGGATGCGAGGCCACGACACCGAGAACCGGTACGCGCCGATACCCATGGAGGCCATCAGGTCGATGTCATCGTCGTAGCGGTGGTACTGATCGCATGCGATGTCGCCGGTGTCGCCGGAACGTATCCGGCCGCGCATCTTGCTGAACGTGTCCCAGATGGAAGGCCCGCGGCCGCCTTCCTCGATTGCCCCCTCCACCTGGTAGGCAGATGTCGCGGCTCCCCAGAGGAATCCCTCCGGGAAGGACCCGATGGGCGTGGGTCGCTCGCTCAGGCCTGTCCGCCCTCGTAGATGCCCAGGCCGGTGTCGGGATCGAAGAAGTGGAGCCGGTGGACGTCGACGACGAGCTCGATCGGCTTTCCCTTCGCGGCCTCCGTCCGCGGGCTCAGGCGTGCGACGAACTTCGACTGGCCCGCGGCTGCGGCCTGCTCGACGAGCTCGATCGCCTCCTGACCCACGTCATCGGCGAGCTCGCGCACGTCGTCGGTCGCGACCATCGGCGCCTGGATGTTGAAGTGCACGAGCACGTCGGCGCCGAGAGCTTCCCTGAGCACGACGTCCGACCGGATCCGGCGGCCGGGCGGCTCGTCGGGCACGAGCGAGGCATCCTCCATGTCCTCGGGCCGTATCCCGAGGATCACCTCCTTGCCGTCGTACGCCGCGAGGTCGGGACGCGCGGCGATGACGTCCTCCGGGATCTCGAGACCGTGCCCCCCGAACTCCAAGGTGCGCGAGCCGTTCAAGCTCGACACCGTGGCCGCGACCATGTTCATCGACGGCGACCCGATGAATCCGGCGACGAACAGGTTCACCGGCCGGTCGTAGAGGATCTGGGGTGACTCGACCTGCTGGAGCAGCCCCTTGCGGATCACCGCCACCCGATCTCCCATCGTCATCGCTTCGACCTGATCGTGGGTGACGTAGATCGTGGTGACGCTGAGCTCGTGCTGGATCCGGGCGATCTCGGTCCGCATCTGGACCCGGAGCTTGGCGTCGAGGTTGGACAACGGCTCATCCATCAGGAAGGCCTTGGGCTCGCGGACGATCGCCCTGCCCATGGCCACACGCTGGCGCTGTCCTCCTGACAAGGCCTTCGGCTTGCGCTCGAGCAGGCCCTCGAGACCGAGGATCTCGGCGGCTTCCTTGACGCGGGTCGCGATCTCCTCCCTCGGCAGCTTCCGGAGCTTCAGGCCGAACGCCATGTTGTCGTGCACGGTCATGTGCGGATACAGCGCGTAGTTCTGGAACACCATCGCGATGTCGCGTTCCTTGGGGGGGACGCCGTTCACCACGCGCTCGCCGATGCGGATCGTGCCTTCCGTGATCGTCTCGAGGCCGGCCACCATGCGCAGGGCGGTGGTCTTGCCGCAACCGGACGGGCCCACCAACACGATGAACTCTCCGTCATGGACATCGAGGTTGAGATCGGAGACCGCCTGCGTGCCGTCCCCGTACACCTTGGACACGTCCTGCATCAGGATCTCGGCCACGGTGATCCCTCCGATCCGATCGGGCCACGACCATTCAACCCTATGAGTCGAACATGGGTCGAGCCGGTGTGGGTCGGTGCGGTCTCACGCGCGAACGACGATCGGGCGAACCTCCCGCTCGAGGCGACGAGGGATCCTGACCTCGAACCGGGTCTGGAGACGATCGCGGGCGGTGACGTAGGCGGCGACCGCTTCCTCGATCGAATCCGGCACCTCGGGGACGCCCATCGGCTGCAGCAGGTGGTGGCTCATCGAGGCGAGTTGCTCAGCCACGAGCCGACCCTTGCCCGCCGAGCGCTTCGAGGTCAACCACAGGATCCAGTCCCAGAAGTGAGCGTCGATGCCGGGCAACGTGTCGGCGCTCACCTGCCACGGCGGCGACGGCCGATGCGCAACTCCGGGGAAGATCAGATCGACCTTGGCCGGGCCAGGAAGCATCAACATGTAGCAGCGGTACTCCGTCGGACCGAGGCGGTCCCATTGCTGGGCGAGCGGCTCGAGCTCGGACACGAGCGATGGCAGGTCGGACTCGACCGACGGGAAGTCGTCGACCTCAACCGTGAAGTCCCAGTCCGACAGGGCGGTCGCCGTTCCCGACGCTCTCGAGCCGACGAGCTGCACGCTCACCACGTGCGGATGCGCCGTCACCGCCTCCTCGACCGAGCGGGCGAGGTCGGGTCGTGGGCTCACGGCGCTCCCTCGTCCGGCCTGCGTTCACCCTGCCGGCGCAACGCAACGACCACCGCCTCCCACGGATCGAGGCGGAGGGAACCGTCGATCTCGGCGCCGTCGCGGCCACGATCCGTCCCGATGAGGATCCGCCCTGGCTCGAGGGACACGTCGACGGGGAGCTCCGAGTCGTTGACGGCGACCGCGGTCTCATGCCCGCGGCGCCAGACCCACGCATCGCCGGGCGATCCCACCGACGACGAGCCACCGGCCCACAGGTCGGGACGGACCCGGCGCAGCGCGATCAGATCGCGGCACAGATGCAGCGTCGACGTCGGGTCGTCGAGCTGGTCCGCCACGTTGCACGAGGCGGTGTCACCCATCGGGAGCCACGGCTCCACGCCGGCCCGCGTGAAGCCGCCATCGATCTCGGGCGTCCACTGCATGGGCGTGCGCGCGCCGTCTCGCCCGGGCTCGTCGGGCCAGCCACGCACGCCGACCGGGTCGCGCAGCCGGTCTCGAGGGACCTCGACGTCGGTCATGCCGATCTCGTCGCCGTAATACAGCAACGGCGTTCCCCGCAGCATGAGCAGGATGAGGAGGCTGGCGCGGATCTTCCGTTGGTCGCCTCCGCACCACCTGGTGGGGAACCGGCCGACGTCGTGGTTCGAACCGCTCCAGGCCGGCCAGGTTCCCGGAGGGAGCGCCGCCTCCGTGGCCGCGACGACCGATCGGAGCTCGGCTCCGGGCTCGGCGAAGACGAACGGGAAGTTCATGATGAGCTGCAGCTCGTCCCCGCTCTCGCCGAAGAACCGCATCAACCTGTCGATCTCGAGGACCCATGTCTCCCCGAGCAGCAGCCGAGGGGGATCGTAGGTCTCTGCGATGGCTCTCCATCGACGGAAAACGTCGTGCACCTCGTCTCGGTTCATGTTGTAGACCGGACGCAGCTCCTGCGACGTGACCCTCGGATCGTCATCGTCGGTGACGAGCGGGTTGTCGCGAAGATCGCGGTCCTTCACGAGTCCGTTGGCCACGTCGATCCGGAAGCCGTCGATGCCGCGATCGAACCACCACCGAAGGATCCGGTCGAACGCGTCTCGCACCTCGTCATTCCACCAGTTGAGGTCGGGCTGCTCAGCGAGGAAGTTGTGCAGGTAGTACTGATCGGTGCCCCGATCCAGGGTCCAGGCGGGGCCTCCGAACGTGGATCGCCAGTTGTTCGGCGGGGAGCCGTCCGGCTTCGGGTCGGCCCACACGTACCAGTCGCGGCGGCGGGCGGAGCGATCCGATCTCGCATCGACGAACCACGCGTGGCGGTCGCTCGTGTGGTTCGGCACGAGATCCAAGATCACGTGGATGCCGCGCTCGCGGGCCCCAGCGATGAGCCGGTCGAGTCGGTCGAGGTCGCCGAAGTCCGGGTCAACCGACGTGAAGTCGGAGACGTCGTAACCCCAGTCGGCGTCGGGCGACGAGGTGATCGGGCTCAGCCAGATCCCGTCGACGCCCAGCCACGCCAGATGATCGAGGTGATCGATCACGCCCTGCAGGTCGCCGTGGCCGTCGCCGTTCGAGTCGGCGAAGGAGCGCGGGTAGATCTGGTAGAGAACCCCCCCACGCCACCACGCGTCACGCGTCGGGGGGTCGACGGAGGATCCCCGGGCGATGTCGGGCTCCCCCATGACGTCAGGATAGCCGGGCCGGAACGCTTCCTCGGGGCGCGCCGACGCGTACTGTTCGCCGATGAACTCGGGCAGGCTGACGAGGCTCCTCGGTCTCAGGCCGGGCGAGGCCGGTCCGGTGGGACTGGCGGTCGCGACGTCGTTCGTCGTCTCCGCGGGCCTGATGATCGGTCAGAGCGGCATCGAGGCTCTGTTCTTCGCCCGCTACGGCGTGGAGAAGCTGCCCGTGATGTACCTCGTCTTGGGGGGCACGATGTTCCTCACGACGATCGGTTTCGGCGTGTTGCTCACGCGCCTCGGACGCGGCCGGGCCTGCCTCGTCGTCCCCGTCGCGATCGCCGCGCTGGCGGCGGCGGGGCGGGTGGGTCTCGCCGCCGATCTCGCGTGGATCACCCAAGCGTTGTGGCTACTGCAGGGCGCGGGGTACTTCCTGCTGGGGCTCGCGGTCTGGGGCCTCGCGGGCATCGTCACCGACACACGGCAGGCCAAGCGCTTCTTCCCTCTGATCGGGGCGGGCGGTGTGCTCGGGTACGTGATCGGCGGTCTCGTCACCAAGCCACTCGCATCGTGGATCGGCACACCCAACCTGCTGCTGGTCTGGATCGCCACGCTGATCGCCACGTCCGCCCTCGGCGCGGCGCTGCTCGCGGGACACGACCGGCCGCATCGCGAGCGGATCGGACGCGATCGCGCGGGGCCGATCGAGGAGCTGCGGCTCGGCCTCAGCTACGTGCGACGATCCGCGCTGCTGCGATGGCTGGCGCTGGCATCGGTCCTGTTCTCGCTCCTGTTCTTCTCGCTCTACCTGCCCTTCTCGCGCGCCGCGACCCTCCGCTATCCCGAGCCCGACGACCTGGCCGGGTTCTTCGGTCTGTTCTTCGGACTCTCGACGGGCGCGGCGTTCCTCATCTCGATCTTCCTCACGAACCGTCTGCTCTCCCGGTTCGGGGTGCCCACCGTGATGGTCGTGCTGCCGGTGCTGTACGCGGTGGCCTTCGGCACCCTCGCGATCGATGCGAGCTTCGCGGCCTTGGCGATCTTCCGGTTCGCCCAGGTGGCATGGCTGCAGGGGGGCGCCTCGAGCTCGTGGGAGGCAGTGATCAACACGGTGCCGCCGGACCGGCGCGACAGGACGCGGGCGTTCCTGTACGGGGGACCGACGCAGGTGGGCACCGTGCTCGCCGGCGTGGTCGCGCTGATCGGCGAACGTGCCTTCTCCCCTGCCGTCCTGTACGGGATCGGGCTCGTCGCCGCCATCCTCGCGATCGTCGCGATGCTGGGCGTGCGACGCGCCTACCCTCGGGAGCTGGTCCGCGCCCTGCGGGAAGGGCGCCCGAGCGTGTTCGGTGCGGCGACCGAGGCGCCCACCGAACCGTTCGGCCTCGTCCGGTCCGACGCGTCCGCCGTGGCGATCGCGGTCGCGGCGCTCGACGACGCCGATCCCCACGTGCGGCGGGTCGCGGCGGTCGCGCTCGGCGATCTCGATCCCTCCGCGACCCGGGATCCGCTCATCGCGGCGCTGAACGACCCCGACCCCGGGGTGCGGGCGGCCACGATCGGCTCCCTGGCGACCGGCGGGCACGTGAGCGCTCTCGCGGAGATCCTCACCCTGTCGGTCGATCCCGACGCCGCCGTGCGGCTCGCGACCGTCGATGCGATCGGCGAGCTCGACGTGGAAGCCGAGATCGCCTCGCATGCTCTCGGCCCGCTCTCGCACGACCCCGACCCGTCGGTCCGGGCCCCGGCGGCGGCCACCCTCGCCGGGCTCACGGGCGACGCAGACGCCGTGGCGACCCTGGTCGAGCTCGCGGCCGACGAAGACGCCGATGTTCGAGCGGTTTCCTTCCGTGCGATGCTCCGCACGCGCGATGCGCGCCTGGCCGAAGCGGCGAGAACGGGGCTTCAGGACGCCGACCCCGGGGCCCGCGGGGAGGCGGCCGGCGCGTTCGCCTCGATCGGCTCCGCAGGAGCGATCCCCCTCCTGCTTCCGATGCTCGCCGACGCCGATGCCCTCGTGCGAGATGCCGCCGCGGCCGCCCTCGCGCGGTTGCCGCTCTCCGATGGTTCGACCGACGTGGAGCGCTTCGCGGCGGCGCGGGTCGCCGAGGCGGTCGATCGACACCGGCTCGGCATCGCGATCGATGTGGACGGCGACGGCGACGGCGACGAGCGACTCGGGCTGCTCAAGGACTCGCTGCTCGCCCGATCCGAACGCGACGCCCTGGCCGGGTTGCGCGCAGCATCCTTGCTGGGCGGCGGCGGTGCCATGACCGTGGCGCTCGAGAACCTGTCCGGAACCGACCCCGCCCAGCGCGCCAACGCGCTGGAGGTGATCGAGAGCGTGGCCAGGCGCGACCTCGTGCGGCCGCTGATCGTGATGTGGGACAGCGCCCCGGCCCGCGAGCACCGGGAACGGGTCGCGCTGGACAGGCTCCGGGAGGACCCCGACGATTGGATCCGCGAGTGCGCCGAGTTCGCGATCTCGCCCACAGGAGGAACGATGACCGAGACCCTCGCGACCCTCTCGATCATGGAGCGGGTGCTGTTCCTGCGCAAGGTGCCGCTGTTCACGGAACTGCCCCCGCCCGACCTGCAGCCGATCGCCTCGATCGCCGAGGAGCACGTGTTCGACGAGGGCGACACGATCGCACGGCAGGGCGACATCGGCGAAGAGATGCACATCATCGTGAGCGGCGAGGTGTCGGTCGCCGTGCGCGGCGGGACCGACGCGCAGCAGGTCGTCGCGGTCCGATCCGAGGGCGATGTGGTGGGTGAGATGGCGATCGTCACGAACGAGCCGCGCATGGCGGACCTCGTGGCACGTGGGCCGGTGAGGCTCCTCACGATCGACCGGCGGCGCTTCGAGTCGATCATCCGCGAACGTCCCGAGACCGCGCTGGGTGTGATCAGGATGCTGAGCCGGCGGCTCGCGGAGGCGCCTCAGGCCGGGGAAGCGGGCGCGGGCACGACGACCGCGTCCACCTCGTAACCCTTGAGCGAAACGCGGCGTCGCTCCAGAACGTCGGCTCCGAGCCCGGCGGCCTCGACCACCGCGTCGGTCACGAGGATCTCGCCCGCCGACGCCAGCGAGGCGATGTGCGCGGCGACGTTGACGGGATCGCCGAACGCCGTGAACTCGCTCGCGGTTCCCCTGGAGACCATGCCGACGAACGCGATGCCGGTGTTCACGCCCGTACCGAGCGGGAGCCATGGCCCTTCAGGGTCACCGTGGCCGACGGCGGCGAGGAGCTCCCGTGCCGCCCGCACGGCCGCGCCGGCGTGGTCGGGCCCCGTCATGAACGGCATGAAGAACCCCACGACTTCGTCGCCGACGAACTTGTCGAGGATCGCGCCGTTCGCGATCAACACGTCGTTCGCGGTGGAGTAGAAGCGCTGCATCAGCCGGGTGAAATCCATCGTTCCCATGCTTCGGGCCAGATCGCTCGACCGACGAACGTCGGCGAACAGGAAGGAGATCTCCACCTCGGCGCCCATCACGTCGTGGTCGCGCAGGGAGCGCAGACAGTGGAGGCAGACGTTGGGGTTCTTGTCCCATCGCATGAACCCCATCCTCCGGAAGACCGGCCCTCCGGGCGCGCGGAAGGGAGCGAAGCACACCATGCATCGGGGAGCCGAGGGAACGTGGCGGAAGAGCCGGCGCCCCCAGACGATCGACGGGTGGGTGCCGTCGAGATAGGCGCGCCATTCGTCCTCGGGTGTCGCGAACCGCATCGGCGACTCAGCTCCTCGCTCGCTCGCCCTCGCCGGCTCTCCACACGACCGTGACCACCCGGACCGGCTCCGCGATGCCCTTGACGGCGACCGCGCGCTCCTTCTCGATCGGGAAGGGGATCGGCGTCAGCTCCACGGTACGGCTCGAGACGACGATCTCGTTCCCCTCCGCCAGAGCTCCCACGCGGGCCGCCTCGTGCACGCCGATGCCCATGTAGTCGTCGCCGAGCTCGATCGCCTCCGCCGCGTGCAGGCCGATCCGGACCTGCGGGGCGAAGCCGTGAGCCCGGCGGTGCTCCGCCAGCCGGCGTTGGATCTCGACCGCGCACGCGGCCGCATCGCCGGCGTCGGCGAACGAGGCGAAGAACCCGTCGCCGGTCGTGTGCACCACCTCGCCCCGGTAGGAGCCGATCGCGTGACGGAGCTCGTCGTCATGCCAGCGCAGGACGCCTTCCCACGCCTCGTCCCCCATCGTCTCGAGCAGGCTCGTCGAGCCGACGATGTCGGTGAACATGAACGTCCGCTCCACCCGACGCCCCGCCGTCGGAGTCCCCGCCTCGATCTGCTGGCGGCACCGGGCGGCCTCGAGCATCGCGCCGAGCTCCTCGAACGCCGCTACCGCCGCCCGGAGCTCCAGCACCGCGGACTCCTCGTCGCCGCCTGCGCGGTGAGCAGACGCGAGCCATCGGCGCGCCTGCGCCGTCTCGAAGGGCAGCCCGGCCTCGGCCCAGTGCCGGACGGACTTGCGGAGCTCGACGATCCCTTCCGCCGCGTCGCCCTCGTTCGTGAGCACGGCGCCGAGCGCCTGGTGCATGCTCGCGTGCCACAACGGTGCCTCGTAGCTGGAAGCGATCTCGCGCAGCTCCTCCGCCGCCTCGCGAGCCTCCGCGACGTCGTGGGAGGCGAGCGCGATCTCCACCTGTGCCGGCAACAACCGCGCCCGTTCCAGGGGCATGGGTTGCTCGGCAAGCGCCGCCCCGATCGACGAACGAGCCGCCACCCTGCGCCCTCGCGCCAGCTGCAGCAGCGCCAGGCCGGGCTGGGCGCCGTTCCCTCGCTGATGCGCCAGCTCGAACGCCTCCTCGGCCCCGTCCAGGTCACCCAGGCGCAGCCGGATCTCCCCGATCTCATGGAATCCGACGCCCGCGATCGCCAGTTCCCCGAACGACGCGAGCTCGTCGATCGCGTGGCGCGCCTCCGCTTCGGCGTCGGCGAACGCACCGCGTAGCCGCATGATCTCCGCCCTGCGGACGCGGCAATGCCCAGGGAATCCGCCGATCGACTGACGTTCGCACCAGCGCGTCGTCGCCTCCGTCCATTCGCCGGCGCGTCGATAGTCCGCGAGCTCGATGCACGCCACGATCGTGAAGCAGTAGACGATACCGGTCGCGAACGGCGTGAGCTCCCCGCCGACGGCCGCGGCCGCCGCCTCGTCGATCAAGGACATGCCCAGTTCGGCCTCGGCTCGCGAGACGTGCGCCATGCCCTGGCACATCAATCCGAACGCCTGCAGATCGCGGTCGCCGAACCGCGACCCGATGTCGAGCACCGTCGTCGCGTGCCGCATCATCTCCTCGACGCTGCCGCTCCGCTTCACGCGAGCGAGCTCGAGATAGCCGTGCTCGACGCTCTCGGGCCGATCCTCGAGCAGGCGTGCTGCGCGCTGGAACCACCCGGTCGCCTGTGCCGGCCCGAGCCTCTCGCCCCAGAGGTCGGCGAGGCGCAGCGCCACGTACGCCGCCTTGTTCGGGTTGCCCTCGCGTGAGTACACGGCGTACGCGCGCTCCGACGCATCGATGCACTCCTCGGGACGCGCCGTCCACCACGCCGATTCAGCGAGCAGCTCGAGCTCCTGACCCGACATCGGGCGTTCCTCGGACGCGCCTCCGAGCGCTTCATAGGCCTCCTGCCAGGCATGCCGATCCAACGCCTCGCGAGCGCGATCGAGCTGGACCGCATCGGACACAGGGTGCTCCTTCCTTCCGGCACCGATGTTCCCATCTCGGTGCCGGGTGCGGAACCCGCACTTGTCCACTCCGAGCCGAGCGTGGAGACTTCCTGGCCATGACGCCGCCCGAGACCGAGTACGCGCTCGCTCCCGACGGGGTCCACATCGCCTACCAGGTCACCGGCTCGGGAGATGTCGACCTCGTGCTGATGCACGGCACCGTGTCGCACCTCGAGATCGCCTGGGACGACCCGAAGCTGCGGCGACTCTACGAGCGGCTCGGCGAATTCACCCGCCTGATCCGGTTCGACCGCAGAGGCATGGGCATGTCGGACCCGCTCGACGCGATGCCCGTCTTCGACGAGCAGCTCGAGGACTTCGCAACGGTGATGGAGGCGACCGGCAGCGATCGGGCTGCCGTGATGGGCACGACCGATGCCGGCGTTCTCGCATTGTCGTTCGCCGCCGCCCATCCCGACCGTGTCTCGGGGGTCGTCGCCTTCGAGACCTCCCCTCGGCTGATGCCGTCGGCCGACGACGACTTCGGCGTCGACCTCGAGATGCTGCAGCGCATGTCGCAGGCGAGCGCCGCGATCGACCTCGACCAGCACCTGTCCATCGTGGCTCCCGCTCGCATGAACGAGCCCGGCTTCCGGTCGTGGTTCCGTCGTTACAACCGCTCGGCGTCGAGCGGCTTCCGGATCGACACGTTCATCCGATCCCAGATGTCGTGGGACATCCGGGACCGGCTGAGCGACGTGAAGGCACCCGTGCTCGTGCTCCACCGCACGGAGAACACGATCCTGCCGATGCGCAACGCGCGCGCCCTGGCGGCCGTGCTCCCCGACGCTCGGCTGGCGGAGATCGAGGGAACCGGCACGGCGATCTTCGCCGACGACGTCGAGGACATCGCCGACCAGATCGAGGGGTTCCTCACGGGAACCCGGCCGCCCCCCCGACACGATCGCGTGCTCGCGACGGTGCTCTTCACCGACATCGTGGGCTCGACCGAGCGTGCGTCCGAGCTCGGCGACCGGGAATGGCGCGATCTGTTGGAGCGACACCACCGCCTGCTCCGGGCCGAGCTCGATCGGTTCGGCGGCCACGAGGTGCACACGGCGGGCGACGGGTTCCTCGCCACGTTCGACTCCCCGCGCCGGGCGATCGAGTGCGCTCGGGCGGCGGCGCTCGCGATCCGGTCGATCGGGCTCGACATCCGCGCCGGCGCGCACACGGGTGAGGTCGAGCTCTCCGACGGCGAGGTGCAGGGCCTCGCCGTCCACATCGGGGCGCGTATCTCGGGGCTCGCGGGCCGGGGAGAGGTCCTGGTCTCGTCGACCGTGAAGGACATCGTCATCGGCTCGGGCATCGAGTTCCACGATCGCGGGGAGCACGTGCTGAAGGGCGTGCCCGGTTCGTGGCACGTGTACGCGGTGGCGTGACGATGGATGTGGTCACGATCACCGCCTCGCCGCTCACGATCGAGGAGCTGCTGGCCGTGGCCCGGGGCGCCGAGGTCGCGCTCGGCGACGACGCACGTGCCGCGATCGCCGCGAGCCGGGACGTCGTCGACCGCATGGTCGAGGGAGACGAGCCGGTCTACGGGTTGAACACGGGTGTCGGACACAGGAAGGACGTCCGGCTCCCGGTCGAGCAGCTTCGAGAGACACAGGAGATGCTGCTGATGACCCACGCGGGCGGCACCGGCGAGCCCTTGAGCACCGAGCGGGTACGGGCCGCGATGGCCGCGAGGCTGAACGGCATCGCGCGTGGAGGCGCCGGCGCGAGCCCGCGCGTCGCCGACGTGCTCGTGGAGATGCTGAACGCGAGCGTGCATCCGGTCGTGCCGTCCCGCGGATCGGTCGGCACGGGCGATCTCGGGCAGCTCGCGTTCGTCGGTCAGGTCGCGATCGGTCGCGCGCGCGCCGAGCTCGGCGGCGAGATCCTGCCGGGCGCCGAGGCACTGCGCCGCGCGGGCATCGAACCACTGGGGCTCGAACCGAAGGACGGCCTCACGCTCATGTCGTCGAACGCGGTCTCGATCGGCGACGGGGCGATCGCCCTCATGCGAGCGACGCGCGCGGCTTCCAGAGCCGAGGTGATCGCGGCGCTCTCGCTCGAGGCCATCCATGGGAACCCGTCGATCGCGCGCCCGATCGTCGGCGAGGCGAAGCCGTTCCCTGGCCAGATCGAGTCGTGCGCAGCGCTCGAGGCTGCGCTCGAGGGGAGCTTCCTGTGGGCGGACGGAGCGGCGTCCTCGGTGCAGGATCCCCTGTCGTTCCGGGTGATCCCCCAGGTGCACGGGGCCTTCCGCGAAGCCGTTGCCGCGGCCCGGCATGCGGTCGAGACCGAGCTCAACGGCCGCGGCGACAACCCGCTGGTGTCGATCGATGACGACATGATGGTGCACAACGGCAACTTCCATCCGCTCGTGATGGCGATCGCGTTCGACCACCTCCGCATCGCCGCGGCCCATGTGGGGCAGATCTCGGACCGTCGGATGAGCCACCTCTGGGACACGTTCTTCGAGCGGGTCGTCGGCGCAGGCCCGCCCCCGCCCGGGTGGGAGCCTCCGGTGACGATCGGGCTGGCCTTGCGGTACCCGGCCGCCGCGGCATCGTCGGAGCTGAAGCAGCTCGCGGTGCCGGCCACGCTCGACGTGCCGCCCCTCGACATCGGTGTCGAGGACCATGCCACGGGCGCGCCGATCGCGGTTCGCAAGACGTTCGAGGCCCTGAACCTGCTCGAGGAGATCCTCTCGATCGAGGTGATGATGGCGAACGACGTGCTCGCCACCGAGCAGGAGGCGCCTGCTTTCGGCAGTGGAACGGTCGCGCTCGCAGCGAGTGCCCGGGGCGCGATCGACCGGCTCGGCGACGATCGGTCCCCCGGCGAGGCTCAGCGAGCCGTCGCCGACGAGCTGTTCACCTGAGCGGGTCGCTCGGCGGGCTCTTCGACGAGCGCGACCACACGCGATGCCATGAACCGCGCGGTCCGGACCGGGGTTCCTCCACGCGTGACCTCGGTGACCTCCACGACGGTGCGACCGGTCGTGACCTCGACGCGCCGGCCCGCCCGGGTCGCGACGATCTCGAAGGTCTGCACGCCGTTGCCGACGTCCATCGTCACGACGACCCGGTCACCTCGCACGTCTCCATCGTAGGCGACCGATCCGAACCCGGGGCCCGGTTCAGGATCGCACCATCGTGAGGAGCATCGTCGTCGGCTCGAGGGCAACGAGCGAATGCGACGCTCCCACGTCCATGTGGATCCACGAGCCCGGCACGGCGTCGACCTCCTCGCCGTCGACCGTGAAGGCGAGCCGGCCCGCC
>DATFFT010000008.1:0-17900 GCA_035249905.1 Actinomycetota bacterium
CGCGTCGATCGACCGGTGGGTCTGGTACGCCGGCTGGGCCGACAAGCTCGCCCAGGTCGTCGGGGCCACGAACCCGGTCGCCGGGCCCTACTTCAACTTCACGCTGCCCGAGCCGACCGGGGTGGTCGGCATCGTCGCACCCGGGGACCAGTCGCTGCTGGGACTCGTGTCACGCCTCGCCCCGGCGATCGTCAGCGGCAACACCACGGTCGCGATCGCGAGCGAGCGGTCGCCGCTGCCCGCCGTCTCGCTCGCCGAGGTGCTGGCCACGAGCGACGTGCCCGGAGGCGTCGTGAACGTCCTCACGGGGCGCAGCGCCGAGCTCGTGCCGTGGCTGGCGAGCCACATGGACGTGAACGGCCTCGACGTCACGGGCGTGCCCGACGAGCTGCTGGCCGACACGGAGCGTGCCGCCGCCGAGAACGTGAAACGCGTGCACCACGCTCCCGATGCCGATCCGTTCGACGAGGCGGCGCAGAGCCCCTACGAGATCACGGCGTTCACGGAGTCCAAGACCGTCTGGCACCCGATGGGCGCGTAGGGACGTTTGAGGGTTGATTAATCCGGCAACCCAGGCTAACTTCGGCCCGGAGGTGGGGAGTCGATTAAGGTCGAGCGTGGTCCTGGCTACCTTCGTTGGCGTCGCTCTGCTCGCGTTCCTGGCAACTCGCGCCCCGTCCGCACCCGTGGAACCTCAGCCGGGCTTGCCCGGACCAGACCCGATCAGGCACCTATTCGACACTTCGGCACCGATCTTCTTCAGCGGGGGTTCGACCACGCTATCGGCTGCCGCGGAGGACGCTGACTTCCAGATCGAGGTGCCTGCGGCAACATCTGTGCCGTCGGCCGACAAGAGTCCTGAGGTCTTCCTCCTGCCGAAGAGCAAGGGATTCGCTCTGCGCTATGGGGCCGATGTCGTCATCCTGTCGGAGCCCTTCGACCTGAAGGTCGATCCCGCCCAGATGTTCACTGAGCAGACGGAGGACCGTGGCCTTGGGTACGTGACCATGATCGATGGGATGGCCGCACGGGTGGTCCCGGCGGGGGCCAAGCCCACAGCTGAAGGGGTTGGTCGACCGACGAGTGCCGATGAGATCACGATCATCGAGATGGTCAGGAACGACCGGCTGATCACGGCGTACGCTCGAGGAGCCTCCGCGGTCGAACTCACCGACATGCTCGAGACCCTCTGAGGCAGGACGCGTTCTACCTCGCCGGCACATCCGTTCTCGGATGCGAGGGTTCGGCGACCTTGGCTGAGACCTGCGCGGTAGTGTGTGCGGCCGGACGAGGAGGCCGCGTATGGACGACTATCCGGAGGCCGGTGCCGACGATCGACGCGAGCGCCGGATCGACGTGGCGAGTGCATCCCTGCTTGCGGTCGCGACGGTGCTCGCGGCCTGGTCGGCGTTCCAGTCCGCGAAATGGAGCGGCGAGCAGGCCACGGCTTACGCACAGGCCAGCAGTCTGCGGCAGGAATCGGTCCGGAACTCGACCCTGGCGGGCCAGCAGACGATCATCGACGTCTCGGTCTTCGAGCAGATCGTCGATGCGTTCGCGGCCGGCGACCGACGGCTCGAGGAGTTCTACCGCGACCGAGCGCGTACCGAGTTCGAGCCGGCCCTCGAGGCGTGGATCGCCCAGGCTCGGGACGACATCGAGCAAGCGCCGTCGACCCCGTTCGCGTTGCCCGAGTACGAGCTCGCCGCGACCCTCGAATCCGAGAAGCTGCAACATCAGGCCGAAGCCCGGTTCCGGGACGCGCTCGACAGCAATCAACGGTCGGACAACTACGTGCTGTTGGCGGTGCTGTTCGCATCGGTGCTGTTGTTCGCGGGTCTGGCGCCGAAGTCACGGAGCTACCAGATCCAGGCGGCGATGATCGTGCTCGCCGTGGTCGTGCTCGTGATCGGGCTCGGGTTCCTGATCGCGTTTCCGAAGACCTTCTGACGCCCCGCGGCGTTCAGGCGGAGCGCCGCAGCGTGAGCCAGGCTTCGTAGACGGTCCGGTAGAGCGGGTCGCCCGCGAGGGTGGCGGTCGGCACCCCGGGCAGACCCCGGAGCCGCCCGACGTCCTCGAGGAACGGCGCCTGCGCGATCGCCGCGTCGAGCTCGAGCAGCAGCGCCGCGGCATCGGCTTCCTCGAGAGCTTCGAGAGCGCGCCGCACCTCGCGGGCCGCATGCAGCACCACCCGGTTCTCGTGGATGTCGGAGGTCATCACGCGCCGCGAGTCGTAGACGCGCTTGAGCCGGCCGAGCTCGTCGAGGTTCCCGGGCTTGCGGCGGCTGCGGATCAGCTCCCGGGGCTCGGGGTGACGGGCGAGGTCGCCGGACGTCCAGCGTTCCACCCTCACGAGGTCCTTGCGATGCGCCTGCTGGAGCCGCACGAGCACCTCGGCCAGGCCGGGCCGGCCATCCACGCCGTGCACGATCTCGACGAGGGTCCCCAGACCGACCGGAGCCGGCTCGGCAGCCGGCTCGATGGTCGGCTCAGAAGTAGCTGGCGAAGCCATGCGAGGCGTAGTCCTCACGCATCAGCTCGGCCTTGGACCTCGCGAGCGGGAACCGATCGTCGAGGGCTTCAGCGAACCCCGCGAGCGCCTCGTCGAAGCGAGCGTCGGCGCCTCGCACGCGGGGGAGCACCTTCTGCACGAGCTGTTCGTCGAGCGCGACCTGCCACTCGACCCCGACGTCACCGGCGGAGACCACGTAGTTGTGGACCTCCTCGAGCACCCGGAATCCGAACGGGGCGATCGGGCGCAGCACGTCCCAGATGCGCAGCAGGACCTCACCGTAGGGCTCTGCCTCGAGGTACTCGACGACGTAGTCGCGCTGCAGCGGAAGCTCGATCAGCTGCGCGCGGTCGTAGACCTTGTCGGCGAACCCGTGCGTGGTCTCGTCGATGTTCACGGTGCCCACGAACCGCAGGTTCGGCGTGAGCTCGACCGTGTGACCGGGCGCGAGGTCGAGGCGCGCGATGCCCTCGCGCGAGCGAACCTCCATCGCCGAGAGGAACCGGGAGAAGTAGTGCTCGACGCGCGCGAGGTTCATCTCGTCGAGGATCACGTGGAACTCGCGGGCGGTGCGTCCCCCGAGATCGGCCGAGCCCCACTCGCGGGCGGACTCCTGCACGAACTCGCTGAACGGTGTGTGGTGGTAGAACCCGTCGAGCGGGGAGAGGTAGCCCAGCAGGTCCTCGTTCGACGACCAGCTCGGGTCGACCGCGGCGAGCTTGGGCCGGGCGCCCACCGCTTCCGCGTATGCCTGAGCGAGCCAGGTCTTGCCCGTTCCGCTTGCGCCCGAGAGGATCACGAATCCTCGGGACTGCATCGCGAGGTGGTACCGGCGGATCACGTCGTCGCCGATCAGGAAGCCGGGGTTCTGCTCTCGGAACCGTTCGATCACCCGGTCGAGCACGGTTCCTGTGCCCACCTGACCGACCGGGTTCTGGGCCTCCATCATCGTGTCGCTCACCTACCGGCCTCCCTACCCGTCCTCGGGCGGCCGGATCCCCCGGCTCGCCCTTGGTGTTTCGGCAGTGGCTGGTCTCGACTGAACCCCGGGGGGGAACCGATCGGAGAGCAGGCGACCGGCGCTCAGGAACGCGTGAGCGGGAGCCGGGCGGCTACGAGCGTGCCGCGGCCGGGCATGGAGCTCACCTCGAGCGAGCCACCGAGCGCCTCGACGCGCTCGGCCATGCTGCGCGTGCCGATGCCGCGACGGACGGTGGCAGGGTCGAACCCGACCCCGCTGTCGCAGACGGAGATCGCGATCTCGCCCACCGAGCGCCTGACGGTGACGATGATCGCCGGGCTCCTGGCATGCTTGGCGGCGTTCTGCATCGCCTCGAGGCAGCAGAAGTAGGCGGCGACCTCGACCGGCGTCGGCAGCCTCCCCACGTCGCGAGCATCGATCGTGACCGGCACGGAGGCTCGCTTCGCCTGCATCTTGAGCGCGGCCTCCAGGCCCTCGTCGGCGAGCACCGGGGGAGAGCCGCCGCGGGTCATGTCACGGAGGGCATCCAGCGCCTCCTGCGCGTCGTCTCGGAGCTCGTCGATGATCGCGATCGCGCGGTCGGGATCTTGCGACACGAAGGTTCGGGCGATCCCCGCCTTCACCCCGATCGCGACGAGCTGCTGCTGCGCGCCGTCATGGATGTTCCGCTCGATGCGCCGGCGTTCGGCGTCGGCAGCGTCGACCAGCGCACGCCGTGTCTTCAGCCCCTCGATCTCGAACCGCTCGCGCCGACGGGCGAGCAGGAACGACGCGACGACCGCGATCGCAAGGAACGTCACCTGCCCCGGTCCGTCGAAGAGCATCCCGACCTCGTCCGTCGCTGCCACCACCCCGACGAGCAGGCACCACGCGGCCGCGGCGGCGAGCGCGGCCCGAGGCAGCGACGTGAACGTCGACACGACGAGGCTCGCGAGCGACAGGGCGAGAGCCGGCATCACCCAGGCGAGGGCTGCGGCCTCCGAACCCGGCACGACGAGCACCGAGGCAGCCATCAGCGGCAGACATGTCGCCCCCGCCGCGATCGTGCGCGCGAGTACGACGTGGAAGCCGGACACCGGCGTGGACCGCGTGGTCTCGAACATCGGATCGGCCCACGGACCGTACGCCGCCGCCACGCCCGCGACAGGCACCACAGGCGCCACGACGAGGAACGCGAGCACCTGATCGTTCGCCGCCGCGCCCCACGCGGCGAACACCGAGACCGCGGCCGTTGCGAGGAGCCAAGGCACCCGCAGGGAAGGCGTGGAGGCGATGACGCCCGGCACGAATGGCGGCAGGCGCATCGCCAGGAGCGCCCTCGTGAGCAGCGGTTCCGCCGGGGCGCCGCCGACTCCGTCGCCGACCGTTGCCGCGGCTCCGCTGCTGAGGCCCATCAGGGCGTCTCCCCGGCGGGCGATGTGTGGCGGGGTCGGCGTGGCCGCGACCGGAGCCATGCGATCGGGCCCGGCAGCGCGGGGTCACGATGGGCGAGCACGAGCGCGAGGACCGCAACGGCGGCGATCGAGGCCCAGTAGCTCCCGGGATCGCCCAGCGGCACCCGCGACGGGTCGATCGCGATCGGGCGATCGAGAGCCAGCGCGAGTGCGAACGGCAGCGCGACGATCGCGCCGACCAAGCCGAAGGCGGCCACGACGCCCGATCGCTCGGACGAGATCACCTGCGCCGAGATCGCGGCGCACGCCAGGGCGACGAGCGTGACTGCCGCGTACATCGCCGCCATGTGAACGGTCGGGCCGTCGAGCGGTCCGATCCAGGTGTAGGCGAGCCAAGCGAGCGTCGCGGCAGTGACCGCGATCGTCACCCGAACGATCCGTCGGAGCGTCAACGTGACGGGCGAGGGCGAGGTCATGTGCGCCGCCGCATCCTCGAACGCGAGGCAGAGCCACGTCCCGAGGAGCGTCGTGGCGACCGGCAGGGCGATCGTCGAGGGGTCGCCGCCGTCACGGCCGCCCTGGCGTACGACGGCGGCCGCCAGCGGCGCGATGACGAGGAACGCCGGCCAGCGCCCGAGTCGTATGCTCGGCCGCGCGAGCAACCGGGCCGTCACGGCCCGGTTGTCGGGCATCAGTACCCGCCCGGCGGCGTCTGCTGTACGGCGGCGAGCACCGCGACCGCGAACATCGTCGCCGCGACGGCTCCACGGACCATGGTCCTTCGGTCTCGCAGGAATGCGATGGCGGAGAAGGCCACGATCAGCGCCATCAGGTAGAGGAGGTGCCAGGCGACGCCGATGCCCGACTCCGTGGTCGCGATCCACGGCACGACCCAGATCAGGCCGGTGAACACATGCGCGACCACCACGAGGGGGCCGCCGAGCACGCTCGGGATCCAGCGCGCTACCGCCACCCCGAGCGACGCGAGCGCCAGCAGCGAGAGCGGGTACTGCACGGCGAGGAACAGGTCGGCCCCGGCAGCCATGTCCGCGGTCCGCTCGAGCACGAGCCACGCGAGTGCGCCGATCACGACGGAGAGGCTCCCGAGACCGAGCACGATGCCCCCGAGCACACCGGCTGTGCGGGCCTCTGGCGGTGACGGGAGCGACCCGAATAGCTCCAGCAGGTGATCCCGGCGACCCCGCAACGCCGCGACGTTCGAGGTGAGCACGGCGCCGATCAACGAGCCGACCGCCACCCCGCCGAACAGCCATGCCAGGTTCAACATGGAGCCGCCGCCCGATCCGATCCCGATCGCTCCCCGGAAGAGCAGTAGTCCGAAGGCGATCGTGAGCGGGAACGATGGATGGCGCAGCATCTGCCACGCCTCGATCCGAGCGACGGCGAGCACGACGCGGCCTCGAGGGAGGCTCGAGGATGTGGGGATGGCCGACGCACGCACGTCGTCGACCATGGCTCGCAGCGACACGGCCATCAGGCGGCCTCGTCCGCGAACGCACGGTCGCCAACCAGGAGCAGGTATCCGTCCTCGAGGGTCGGCGCCACGAGGTCGGCGTCATCGGGCGCCTCGCCGATGTTGCGGTGGGCGCCGTCGGCCGTGCGCCACGAGAGCCGGGCGCCAGCTGCGCGCTCGCTTGTGAGCCAGACCCGGCGGTCGGCGACCTCCGTGAGCTCGCGCGGTGTGCCCTCGAAGAGCACCTGCCCGTCGAGCAACACGACCACTCGGTGGCAGAGAGCGGTGACGTCCTCGGTCTGATGGGTCGACAGGATCACGGTTCGGTCGGACGTGCGCTCGGAGACGAGCTCGCGGAACCGCAGTCGCTGCTCGGGATCGAGGCCGGCGGTGGGTTCGTCGAGCACGAGCAGGTCGGGATCGCCGAGCAGCGACTGCGCGAGCGCCACCCTCCGCCGCATGCCGCCCGAGAGCGCCTTGATCTTCCGGTCTGCGACGCCCTCGAGGCCGACAAGCGCAAGCACGCGACGCACCTCGTCGTGACGGGCTCTCCGTTCGGTCATCTCCTTCAGGATCGCGACGTAGTCCACGAACTCGAACGCCGTGAACGAGCGATGGAAGCCCGGTTCCTGCGGCATGTATCCGAGGCGGCGGCGGATCGCGAGGCGCTCATCGGTCTGCTGCGGATCCCACGAGAGCAACCGAAGACGCCCGTCGTCGGGAGCCAACACGGTTGCCATCATGCGCAGCAGCGTGGTCTTGCCGGCGCCGTTGGGGCCGAGCAGACCGGTGATGCCGGCGACCGCGTCGAACGTCACGCCCTGCAGCGCGGTCGTGCGGCCGAACCGCTTCCTGACGTCGTCGATCTCGACGGTCGGTGCGCTCATCGGACGATCCCTTCCTCGTAGACGGAGTGGCGGTGTGCGAGCACGACCGCCGAGACGACGATCGCGGCGAGGCATGCGGCCTGTCCTGCCGGACGGAAGACGGCGAGGCGGTCCTGGGTGCCGAGAGCCGCGGCGGCCGAGAGCCCGATCCACGTGAGGACCACCGTGGCTGCGGCGACCACGGGCCGGCACCAGGTTCCCAGCGCGAGGGTCGCGAGGGTGAGACCGAGCGACGGAAGCAGCCACGCCACGGCGATCGCATCGAGGCCGGGCAAGGCGAGCGCGGCGAGCGCGGTGATCGAGACCGAGGTCGCGAGCACCGCTGTGGCGCGCATGAGCAGGATCCGATCGCCCGGCATCGGGGCGGCCGTGCCGAGCTCGTAGATCGGGTCGACGCCCGGCCCGAATGCGACAGCCACCCCCGCGACCGGCAGCAGGGCGGCCACCACGAGGAAGAGGAAGACGGCGATGTCCGCATCGCGTCCGGCGGCTCCGTTGGCTGCGATCACCGCGAAGCTGAGCGCGAGGGCTTCCGACACGAGCCACGACGCACGCAGCGAGGTCGTCGCGGCCAGCAGTCGAGCGAGATGTTCGGGTACACCCAGACCGAGCAGCGCGTGTTCCACGACACCGGGGCGTGGAGCGTCGATCGCGTCGATCACGCCCGCCCATGCCCGATCGAGCGACGCGAGCGGAACCGATGGCGTGAGTTCCTCGCGGCACCGACCGCAGGTGAGCAGGTGCGCTTCGAGCGAGGCGGCTCGGACGTCGTCGAGGTCGCCGTCGGCGTACCGCTCGAGCGTGGCGGCGTCGGCATGCCAGGTCGGCGTCATGCGAGCGCCCCTCGAAGCTCGCGACGCGCACGTGCCGCCCTCGTCTTCACGGTGCCTTGTGGGATGCCGAGCAGGGTCGAGGCTTCCTTGGTCGTCAAGCCGTCGAGCACGGTGGCCTGGACGACGGCACGGAGCTCGGGGGAGAGGCGGCCGAGCGCCGCCCCGAGGCCGCCGTGCTCCACGCCGACGAGCACCTCGTCCTCGGCCGACACGACGAGGGCGTCGTCGGTCGCCGGTCTCGGCACAGGGACGGTGCCCCGGAGGCGATCGATCAGGCGGCGGATACCGATGCCCCAGATCCACGCGGGAACCTCGCCGGTCGCCTGGTACCGGCCGGCGCCCCGCCACACCGCGACGAACGTGTCCTGCACGACTTCCTCCACGAGGCCGGGGTCCGCACACCGGCGCGCCAGGCGAGCCATGAGCCACGGCGCGTGTCGCCGGTAGAGCGCCTCGAGCGCTTCGCGGTCTCCGTGAGCCACCGCCTGCAGGAGCACGTCGTCGCCGTCCGCGCGGACCGTCATCACCCCTCTGTCGTGTCGAGCGACCCGAATGGTTCTCGCCGAGCGCATCGGACCACGCCGCGGGCTGGAGGTCGAGGGTGCGAGCATCCCGTTCAGGCCGCGTCCTGCAACGGAAAGAACACACTTCCGCTGGGGTGCTCGCAAGGGCGCGGGCGCTACGATTCGCAGATGCCGCCCTACAAAGAACAGGGCATCGTCCTGCGCTCCTACAAGCTCGGCGAGGCCGACAAGATCGTCACCGTCATGACCCAGGGGTCGGGCAAGGTGCGGGCGGTGGCCAAGGGCATCCGCAAAACCAAGAGCCGGTTCGGCGCTCGTCTCGAGCCGTTCACGCACGTGAACCTGATGCTCTACCGGGGTCGCGGGGCGCTCGACACCGTCACGCAGGCCGAGATCATCGCCCCGCACATGACGATCCGAGAGGATCTCGCCCGGTTCGCCGCCGGCGAGACGATGCTCGAGGCGGTCGACAAGGTTGCCGAAGAGCATGAACGGAACGTTCGTCTCACCTTGCTGTTGCTGGCGGGCTGCCGTGCGCTCGACGCCGCTCCGGCCGACGCCGCCGCCGTCGCGGAGTCGTTCATGCTCAAGATGTTGTCGCTCTCCGGGTTCCACCCGTCGCTCACCGCGTGCGCGGTCTGCGGCGACCGCGATCCCCAGCTGTGGGACGCCGGGCTCGGGGGGGCGATCTGCGCCCGCTGCGCCGAGCAGGGCGCCGGCCCGTGCTCGCGGGCGGCGCTCGAGTACCTCTCGACCCTGGCGCTCGCCGATCTCAACGACGCGGGGGCAACGGTCCAACCCGACCCGCGGGTTCGCAAGGGATCGCGCGCGCTGCTCTACAGCTTCGCCGAGTACCACCTCGAGCGCCGCATGAAGTCGGTTCCGATGTTGGTGAGGACGGCGACGTGAGCTTCCTGCTCGACATCGACCGCTCGCGCGTGCCCGGTCACGTCGCGATCGTGATGGACGGCAACGGCCGATGGGCGCAGCAGCGCGGGCTTCCCCGCACCGAAGGCCACGGCGCCGGCGAGGACGCGCTCTGGGACACCGTGAAAGGCGCGAACGAGGTCGGCGTGCGCTGGCTCACCGTGTACGCCTTCAGCACCGAGAACTGGAAGCGTCCCCAGCCCGAGGTGCTCTACCTGATGAACTTCAACCGCGAGCTGCTCCGCCGCCGGCGCGACGAGCTGAACGACATGAACGTGCGCATCCGGTGGAGCGGCCGACGCGACTGGCGCGTGCCGCGCAGCGTGCTGAAGGAGATGCACACCTCCGAGGAGCTCACGCGCGACAACACGGGCATGACGCTGACGATCGCGTTCAACTACGGCGGGCGCGCCGAGATCGTCGACGCGGTGAAGGCGCTCACGCGCGACGTGTGCGAGGGCCGGCTGCGCCCCGAGAAGGTGAACGAGCGCGAGATCGCCGAGCGCCTCTACCACCCCGACATGCCCGAGCCCGACCTGCTGATCCGAACGAGCGGTGAGGAGCGCATCTCGAACTTCCTGCTGTGGGAGGTCGCCTACTCCGAGCTCTGGTTCACGCCGATGTTCTGGCCGGACTTCACGCGCGAGACGCTCTACGAGGCGATCCGCGACTTCCAGAAGCGCCAGCGCCGATTCGGCGCTCTCGAGGACGCCTGACGAAGGCCATCGGTCGACGCACCGGAATCCCGGTGAGGCCGCTGCGGAATGCACCGGTACGATGAGTTCACGCCAGCGGTCGCAGCCAGCGGCCGGGAGAGGAGACCCTCGTCATGACCGACCTCATGGAGGCCGTCACCAGCCTCGCGAAACGCCGGGGCATCGCGTTCCAGTCCGCGGAGATCTACGGGGGCCTGCGTTCGTCCTGGGACTACGGCCCGCTCGGCGTCGAGTTGCGCCGGAACATCCGCGACGCCTGGTGGCGCTCGATCGTGCAGCTGCGCGACGACGTGGTCGGCGTCGAGGCCGCGATCGTCACCAGCCCGCGCGTGTGGGAGGCGAGCGGGCACCTCGAGACGTTCCACGACCCCCTCGTCGAGTGCACGAGCTGCCACCAGCGCTTCCGTGAGGACCACCTCGAGGCCGACGTGAACGGCATCGTCACGTGCCCGAACTGTGGCGGGGCCGAGTTCACCGAGCCGAAGCAGTTCAACCTGATGCTGAAGACGTTCCTCGGGCCGATCGAGGACGACGACGCGATCGCTTACCTGCGCCCAGAGACCGCGCAGGGCATGTTCGTGAACTTCGCCGCGATCCAGACCGTCTCGCGCAAGAAGCTGCCGTTCGGCATCGCCCAGGTCGGGAAGTCGTTCCGCAACGAGATCACGCCGGGGAACTTCATCTTCCGCACGCGCGAATTCGAGCAGATGGAGATGGAGTTCTTCGTCGAGCCCGGCACCGACGACGAGTGGTTCGACTACTGGGTCGAGCAGCGCATGAACTGGTACCTCGACCTGGGGGTGTCGAAGGAGAAGCTGCGGCTCCGTCCGCACGAGCCCGAGGAGCTCGCGCACTACGCCAAGGCCGCCACCGACGTCGAGTACGAGTTCCCGTTCGGGTGGCAGGAGCTCGAGGGCATCGCGAACCGCACCGACTACGACCTGCGAGCCCATCAGGAAGCCAGCGGCGAGGACCTCACCTACTTTGATCAAGAGAAGGAAGAGCGGTACCTGCCGTACGTGGTCGAACCGGCGGTCGGCGTCGACCGTGCACTGCTCGTCTTCCTGCTCGACGCCTACCGCGTGGAAGAGGCGCCGACCGCCAAGGGCGATACCGACAAGCGCACGGTGCTGGGCCTGCACCGAGACCTCGCGCCGATCAAGGTTGCCGTGCTGCCGCTCTCGCGCAACGAGAAGCTCGTGCCGGAAGCCCGCCGCGTGCACGACCTGGTCAAGCCGGAGTGGATCACCCAGTACGACGACGCCGGCGCGATCGGCCGGCGCTACCGGCGCCAGGACGAGGTGGGCACTCCGTTCTGCGTGACGGTCGATTTCGATTCGCTCGATGACCGGCAGGTGACGGTGCGCGAGCGCGACACGATGCATCAGGACCGCATCGCGATCGACGACCTCGTCGGGTACCTGCGGGAGCGGCTGTGAGCGATCGGCGGCCCTCCTCCCCGCGTGGCTCGATGATCCTGTACGCGGTTGCGTTCGTCGCGATGCTCGGAGCGGGGTTGTTCCTGGTGCTTGCGGCGCGTGAGCTCCTGCGTGAGAACGCCTTGCTCTGGGCATCGATCGCGCTCTCGGTCGGGGCCATGGTGCTGGCCGTTCTGAGCATCGTGCTGCCGAGGCGTTCGTGATCGGGCGCCGCGTGACCGCGGCCCTCGCGGTCGCCGCCGTGGCGTCGGCCGCAGCGGCGTGCACGGGCGACGGCATCCGTGTGGAGTTCGGTTCGCCGAGCCCGTCGAGCCGGCCTGGATCGCCGACGGTGTCCGCGGATCCGGACCCCTCCGGGGAGTCCACACCGAAGGCCATCACCCTCGACGTCGAGCCGGTCCTGACCCGGGAACCGGACTCGAGAGGAGCGATGCGCGAGCTGTGCGTGGCGCCGACGCCCACTTCGACCGACGACGACGGGGCACCATCCGAGACGCCCGGCGATGTCGCCGAGGTCCAAGCCCAGGTGGAGCAGGTTCGGGGGCTCGAGTTCAGACACCGCGTGGCCGTGCAGCCGGTCAGCGCCGATGAGATCGCGGCCAAGCTCGAGGGAGCCTTCGACGAAACCTACCCGAAGGAGTTCTACGCCCGTCGGACCGTGGCGTGGCAGACGATCGGCGTGATCCCGCGCGGTGTCACGATCCGCGAGGCGTTGCTCGCGTTCCAAACGGGACAGGTGATCGGCTTCTACAACCCCCTCGACGGCGAGCTCGTCTACCGCGCCGACGGCGACGTCGGGCTGTTCGAGCGGCTCACCCTGGCACACGAGCTCACGCACGCGATCGACGACCAGCATTTCGACCTCGAGCGCATCGACCCGATCGCGGCGGCGTGCCGCGACGACGCGTTCCTCGCGACCCTCGGCGCCGTGGAGGGCAGCGCCCAGTTCTTCTCGACGAGGCTGCTGTTCGAGTTCCCGCCCGAGGACGGCGACTACTCCGGGCTCGGCGACGGAGGCGGCGCGCCCGAGGGCGTGCCGCCGTTCATGTTCGACCTCCAGCTCTGGCCATACACGGCCGGTCAGTCGTTCGTCACCGAGCTCGAGGCGCGGGGTGGTGTCGCCGAGGTCAACCGCGCGTTGCGGATGTTCCCCGTCACGACGGAACAGATCATGCATCCCGATCGATACCCCTCGGATCGGCCGAGCCGTGTGGATGTGCCCGACCTGGCGTCCGACCTCGGTCCCGGGTGGGGGGACCTCGATGTGATGCAGGTCGGGGAGGCCTGGCTGCAGGCGATGCTCGGGCTCCGGCTCGACGATGCGACCGCGGAGGCCGCGGCGACCGGATGGGACGGCGGCGTCTACCGCGCGTTCACCGACGGGAGCGACGCCGTCGTGGTGTTCGCGACCGCGTGGGACACGCAGGCCGACGCCGATGCGTTCGCACAGGTCATGCAGGATTGGCTCGACGCCGGCGATAGCCTCGGGTCGGTGCGTCGATCGGACGCCGGTCGCCGGGTCGGGTTCACGGTGTCGACCGACCCGGAGCTGGTGAACATCACCGCATGAATGACGCGGCAGATGAGTGGTGGGGTAGTCGGGACGGTCAGCGAGCCGGTTCGACGGGTTCGAGCCGCAGGTCCGTGTGGCGCGCGATGGCGTCGAAGTCGCTATCGGTATGCAGCAGGGTGGCATCCCCCCTCATCGCCGCCACAGCGATCAGGCAATCGATCGTTCCTCTGAGCGACTCGCCCGCCTCCCTGCACGTTCGGTAGATGGCCGCCGCGCGGTCGAACCCCGCGAGCCCACCGACCGAGAGCAGCTCGAACCCGATGAGCTGACGGCGTGTAGCAACCCCGCCGAGCTGCCGCCGCCGATCGACGTGGGCGCTTTCGTTCACTCGGGGAACTGGAGGCCCGTGGACCGCTGGGTCGAGCCCTTCCTCATCTTCTTGGCGGCGCGCTTCTCCTTGATGGAGTGCTGGGCTTTCTTCTTGACGTGCTTGTTCTTCCCACCCTTGTCTTTCGCGTGCGCCATCGATCGCTCCTCGCAGGACGGCTGACCGGTTGAGCCTATCCCAGCCGCATTCCCCGGAGGTGACATCGGCGCTCTGAAGGCAGTCGTCCCTCCGCCGTAGACTGACGGTTCCGAACCATCTGGATCCGTGCCGGAGGCATGCCGTGACCAAGTACGTCTACGACTTCCGCGAAGGCAACAAGGACATGAAGGACCTGCTCGGGGGGAAAGGCGCGAATCTCGCCGAGATGACGAACATGGGGTTGCCGGTGCCTCACGGCTTCACGATCACGACCGAGGCATGCCTCACGTACCTCGCCGAGGGCGGCTTCCCCGAGGGGCTGATGGACGAGGTCGACCGGCACGTCGAGACGCTGGAAGCCTCGATGGGGAAGAAGCTCGGCGATGCGTCCGATCCGCTGCTCGTGAGCGTTCGGAGCGGCGCCAAGTTCTCGATGCCCGGCATGATGGACACGGTCCTGAACCTCGGGCTCGATCAGGAGTCGACGAAGGGACTCGCCGAGCAGTCGGGCGGCGACGTGCGGTTCGCGCTCGATGCCTACCGCCGGTTCATCCAGATGTTCGGCAAGATCGTGATGGACGTGCCGGGGGAGGCGTTCGAGGAAGCGCTCGATGGCGCGAAGGAGCGCAAGGGCGAGGGCGCCACCGACACGGACCTCGACGCGTCCGACCTCGAGCGGCTCGTCGGCGAGTTCCTCGGCATCTACCACGATCAGACCGGGCGGGACTTCCCGATCGATCCGCGCGAGCAGGTGCGCCTCGCGATCGAGGCGGTCTTCAGGAGCTGGAACGGCAGGCGCGCGATCGATTATCGACGCCAGAACAAGATCTCCGACGACCTCGGCACCGCGGTCAACGTGCAGGCCATGGTCTTCGGCAACCGCGGTGACGACTCCGGCACCGGCGTGGCGTTCACGCGCGACCCCGCGACCGGGGAGAAGGTTCCCTACGGCGACTATCTCGGCAACGCGCAGGGCGAGGACGTCGTGGCCGGCATCCGCAACACGCTGCCATTGGCCGATCTGGCGAATGTCGACCCCACGTCGCACGCGCAGCTGCTCGAGCACATGTCCACGCTGGAACGGCACTACCGCGACATGTGCGACATCGAGTTCACGATCGAGGAGGGCCGCCTGTGGATCCTGCAGACGCGGGTGGGCAAGCGCACCGCGTTCGGAGAGTGGGTCATGGCCCACGACATGCTCGAGGAAGGCCTGATCGACGAGAACGAGGCGCTGCTGCGGGTCGACGCGAACCGTCTCGAGGAGCTGTTCAAGCGTCGGGTCGACGCGAAGGCGGCATCGGCCGAGACGCCGCTCGCGACCGGGCTGAACGCCTCGCCGGGTGCCGCGATCGGAACGGTCGTGTTCACCGCCGACGACGCGCAGGCTCGAGGCCGGGCGGGGGAGCGGGTCATCCTCGTGCGCCGCGAGACGACCCCCGACGACTACCACGGCATGATCGCCGCCCAGGGCATCCTGACGAGCGCCGGCGGCACGAACTCGCACGCGGCGGTCGTCGCGCGAGGCGAAGGCATCCCCGCGGTGTGCGGCGCAGATTCGATCAAGCTCCGCGTGGCCGACCGCGAGTTCACCGCCAACGGCACGAAGGTCCACGAGGGCGACACGATCACGATCGATGGGTTCACCGGCAACGTGTATCTGGGCGAGCTCGCGCTCGAGGAGTCGCTCCTGGAGAAGGCGCGTCAGGGCGACGCCGCGGCCCGCGACGAGACCCTCTGGAGATCGTTCGAGCGCCTGATGACGGTGGCCGACGAGCGCCGAAGCATGCGGGTGCGTGCGAACGCCGACACGCCAGAGCAATCGACCAACGCGCGTGAGCGCGGCGCCGAAGGCATCGGACTGTGCCGCACCGAGCACATGTTCCTCGGTGAGGAGCGCGTGCTGGCCGTTCGTCAGATGATCTTCGCGGAGACATCCGACGAGGAACAGGCCGCGTACGACACGTTGCTGCCGCTGCAGCGCGACGATTTCGTGGGCATCTTCACGGCGATGAGCGGGTTGCCCGTCACCGTGAGGCTGCTCGATCCGCCGCTGCACGAGTTCCTCCCCGACCAGGTCGAGCTGGCGGTCGAGGTCGCGCTCGGCAAGGCGAGCGGCAGCGACGTCGCCGAGCAAGAGAGCGCGCTGCAGAAGGTGAACGAGATGCACGAGACGAACCCGATGTTGGGTCTGCGGGGGGTGCGGCTCGGCATCGTCAAGCCCGGCCTGTACGCGATGCAGGTTCGCGCGATCGTCGAGGCCGCGGTCGAAGTGCGGAAGGCGGGGCTCGACCCGAGGGTCGAGATCATGGTCCCGCTCGTCGCGACCGCGCCCGAGTTGCAGCAGATGCGAGCGGAGCTCGAGCCCGTCGCGTCCCAGATCCTCGACCGGGAAGACGTCACGCTCGAGCACCTCGAGTGGGGCACGATGATCGAGCTGCCGAGGGCGACCGTGACCGCAGGCGAGATCGCGGAGGTGGCCGATTTCTTCTCCTTCGGCACGAACGACCTCACGCAGACCGCCTTCGGGTTCAGCCGCGACGACATCGGCAAGTTCGTCGGCATGTACGAAGAGCGCAAGCTCGTGCCCGCGAACCCGTTCGTCACGATCGATCGCCAAGGCGTGGGCGCCTTGATGCGCACGGCCGTGGAGGACGGGAAGCGAGCGAACCCGTCCTTGCACCTCGGCATCTGCGGCGAACACGGCGGCGACCCCGCGAGCGTCGTCTTCTGCCACGAGCTGGGGCTCGACTACGTGAGCTGCTCGCCATTCCGGGTCGAGACCGCCAGGCTCGCGGCCGGGCAGGCGGCCGTCGGCGAGGCGGAGGTCGCTTCGCGCTGAGGTCCACCCGGCTGTGACACCGATCACGGCGACGCGCGCGCGACCGGCGTAGCGTCGGCGATCCCCCCACCTCCCCCGACGACGTCGGAGGTGGGCCATGCAGGGTTCAGGGCCAGGTGGGCGACGCGTGCCCAGGCGCGAGTTCGTTCGTCGAGCGGCGCTCGTGACGGTCGCGGCCGGCGCGGGCGCATCGACCCTCGCGAGGGCGATGGCTCGTCCGGTCGTGCCGACGGTGACCGATGCTCCGATCGAGCTCGGCCCGGTCTCTGGCCTCGCGAGGCTCCGAGGAGACACCATCGCCGTGGGCGGAGACGATGGCGCACCGCGGGTATGGCGCCGGTTCGACGCGGCCTGGGCGCGGCTCACCGGTGACGGCGCCTTCCCGCCGGGCACATCGCTCGCCGACGTCGATGCGGCGGGCGACCGGCTCCTCGCCGTGGGTTCGATCGTCTCGGCGCGAGGACCGGCGCCGGCGGCGTTCGCCTCGAACGACGGCGAGTCATGGTCGGCGGTGAGCCTGCCGGGCACGGTCCCCGATCTCGGCGCGGCCACGAGCGTGGCCGCGCGTCGCGGACGCTTCCTCTTCGTCGGCACGGGCTTCGAGTCTCCAGAGGTCCTCGAGCCGGCCGGCCCGTTCGGGGTCGAGGTGGGTCTCGACGGCGCCTCGAGGTGGGCGGGCAACGGTCTGCCGAGTCTGCACCACGGGGCGATCACGATGGTCGGCGCCCTCGACGACGGGTTCCTGATCGGAGCGACCGACGTGGCGGGCATGCGACTGGCATCCTCACCGGGCCCGGCCGGTCCCTGGGTGTCGATCCCCCCGCCCCCGATCGAAGGGCCGGCGGCGCCGGTGGCCGCCGCAACGGTCGACGGGGCCACGGTGCTGGTCGTGGTCGACGGCGTCGACATCACATCGTGGTGGCGCCGTGAATCACACGGCTGGCGCCGGATCCCGCCGATGGGGGACCTGACGACCGATGTCAGGGTGCAGGCGTTGGTCGGCGGCCGAACGAAGGTCGCCGTCGCGGGCGTGGCCGGACACCGAGGGGTGTACGAGGAGGTGGCGGCATGAGCTGCAGCGGCGCCACCTCGTGTGGCATGGTCGATCGGAAGGATTTCGACGCGATCGGAGGCACGCCCGTCCGGTACGGGAGTCCGGGCAGCTACGTGCGTCGAACGATCTCGTGCGAACGCTCGTTCTACGGCGATCTCGTCGATTGGCTCAACAGCCTGAAGTACTTCTCCGATGCGTTCGGGGGAGCGCAGATGAACGGCGTGGATTTCATCGGGCACGCGGGCGCGTTCGTCTGCAAGCCCGGGTGCCACGGGCG
>DATFFT010000009.1:0-8383 GCA_035249905.1 Actinomycetota bacterium
GCCCCGTTCTTGTTGAGCTCGGCGAAGTGCATCCGCACGAGGTAGTCCCCGTTGTCCACGGGCACGTCGAACGTGAACGCCACGCCCCCGACCGGCACCCCGTTGGTCTGGCCGCCGGTCCACTCGGTCTGGAACATCAGCGCGTTCATGCCGGCCGGCACCCCCGAGATCGCAGGCGAGCCGCCCTCCGTGTACTGGAACCCGCCGCTCACGTAGCCGTTGCAGGCGCCGGCCGAGGCGCAGCCCTCCCAGTCGACGCCGTCGACCGACTGGGCCACCCCGCCCGTGTTGATCCGGATCACGTTCTCCACGACGGGCATGTCCGCGCTCGTCGCGGCGGGATCGGACTGGTTCCCCGAAGTGTCGACGGCGGTGACCTGGTAGTAGGAGGTCTCGCCGCCCGGGGCGGACGCGTCGGTGTACTGCGACGCGGCCAGCAGGCTCGGGTTCAGCTTCGTGAACGGGCCGCCGGGCGCCGACGAGCGATACACGTTGTAGCCGGCGAGGTCACCCTCGGGGTTGTTCGACCAGTCCAGGTCGACCCCCAGGACCGACGCCGTCGCCATCAGGCCCATCGGGGCGCCGGGCGGGGTCTCGTCGGGCTCGGGGCACGTACCCGGGCACAGCACCTCGATGCCGGCGATCGACGCGTAGTCGGCGACCGCGCGAAACACGAGCGTGAGACTGCCGTCGTCGACGTCGATCCCGTCGATCGGCACGGCGACGGCCGTGTGCTGCCCGCCGCTCGCGGCGACGATGTCGAAGTCGTCCAGCACGACGTCGCCCTCGGCCTCCACATCGAAGAGCCGCTCGCCCGGCAGGTCGTTGCCGGAGGCCCGCTCCGCGAAGTGCAGCCGCAGATCCATCGTCTCGAGGCCGAACGTCGGGATGTCGTAGGTCAACACCCGTTGCGCCAGCGGCACGGCGCCGACGTTCCCCCGGTAGGTCCGGTAGATCACGTCGTCGTCGGTGTTCGCGATCTCCTGCGGCATGACGCTGCCGCCCTCGGCGATCGCCGATCCGGGCGAGAAGAGGCCGGTGTCCGGCTCCCACTCGTTGCCCTGGGTATCGGTGTAGTTGCCGGCACCCGCCACGTCGAGGCGGTGCAACGCCTCGCGCGTGTCGGGCCCCGCGGTCGGGTCTCCCGCCTCGACCGCGAACCGGTCGAACGTCACGACGATCGGTGAGGCCGAGCCCTTGTGCATCGTGATGATGCCCGCGTTCGCGTGCTTCTCGAAGAAGCGGCCCTTGTTCTGGCCCGTCAGCGTCAGGGAGGTCGGCAGCACCACGAGCCCGGAGTCGCCGGCGGTCCCGATCGAGCGGTACGCCGCGCGGATCTCGCCCGAGGCGGGGTTCGCCAGCAGGAACAGATCGAGCGTGTCGAGCGTGTTCGGGCTCGGGATCGCCGGGGTGGTGCCGATCGTGGCGCCGGTGCCGTTCTGCTCGACCCAGAACTCGATGCTCGGCACGCCGCCCTTGTTGATCGCGACGACCTTGGCGTAGTTCTCCTGGTTCGGGCCGAACATCACGCCGCCCTGGCGCGAGCCCGACGTGAGGTCGGTCAGTGGCCCCTGCAGCCTCACCGACGCCACGAACTCCCCGAGCGAGGCGTCGAAGCCGAGGCGGAGCCCGTTGTGCAGGGTGTTGTCGTTGTTCGCGTTGCTGCCGATCGTGGTGGTCACCGCGAGCGTGCCCGCGGTCGTGTCGACGTCGAGCAGCGACGGGTCGAAGGAGTTCGACCCGGGCGTCGTGTCGTTCTCGTTCGCCTGGGTGCTCGTGAACCCCGTCGTGTCGGTGTCGCCGTCGGGCAGCGTGCCCGGATAGGCCTGGTCGAACTCGAGGACCAGCGAGGGCGAGCCCGGCACGAGCGCCTGGCTCGACGGGTCGAGAGCCGGGTCCTCGGGCGTGATGTTCGAGATCAGGTAGACGTTGTCGTTGTAGTCGTAGTTGATGCCCGAGTAGTCCATCGACATCAGATAGGTGTCGGGGATCAGCGTGCCCTGTCGATCGCGCACGGGCCAGAACCGCACGTGGTGGCCGCACGGCGTCGGACAGCCGTTGTTCTGGTCCGTGGTCTGGTTGTTCTTCGTCGGATCGCTCCACTCGCCGTCGACCTTGAAGCCGAACACGGCGCTCGTCGGCGTGAAGCTCCCGGCAGCGGGCTGGCCGAGCTGCCCGTTCAGCCGAGGAAGCATCGACTGCCCGTCGATGCCGGCGTGCGTGAAGATCCCCGGCGCGGTGTTGCTGCCGAACTGGTGCCAGGCCACCGTCGCCGTGTTGCCCTGGGTGTGGTACGCGGCGAGCTGCCGCACGCTCACCACCTTGGTCGTGTCGGCCCGGCGCCAGTAGGGCGAGAGCACCTCGTCGCCGACGGCCGTCACGAAGCCGTTCTGGTTCAGCTGCTCTCCGGCGCCGACGATCTCGGTGCCGTAGCCGAGCACCTCGCTGATCTCTGCGACGTCGGGTTCCTGACCGCCTTCCGAGACGCTCTGCCAGAACCCCGAGAGCTCGACGACGGTCGACGGCTCGTCGGCGTCGTTCGACACGATCGTGAGCGTCCCGTTGTGGATCGCTCCGGTCGTCGCGACGAACTGCACGGCGATGTCGAGCTGCCCGCCGCTCGGCACGGTGGCCGGAAGCGCGATCGGCGCGTCGAGCTGCCAAGGTCCGGTGATCGGGAGCGATGTGATCGACAGCGGGTCCGATCCCGTGTTGTGAACGCGAACCGTGGCGACGTCGTGCACGCCGTTCGCGGGTGGGCTCGCCAGGCTCCCGATGCGGGAGAACACGAGGCGGTCCGGGAACGGCACCCCGTCGAGGTTCGTGAGCGAGATCTCGGCGTTGCTGGGCGGAAGCGCAGGCTCGACGTTGCGCACGATCGCCACGACGTCCTGGTAGTCGAACCCGCTCGTCGTCTCTTCGGTGGCCACCACGTAGGCGTCCGGAACGATCGCGCCGGCGTCGTCGCGCAATTCGTAGACGCGCACGTGATGCGGGATCGCGCCGGCGAACGTGTTCAGGGCGTCTTCCTGATACACCGAGCGGTTACCGAAGAACGGCCACGCCGAGTAGAGCCCGAACGCCTGCGCGCCGGGGTCGAACGCGGTCGACCCGGTGGCGGGCACGTTGAGGGTCTGGGCGTTCGACGCCGGACTGTTCGAGACGGTGAACAACTGCTGCTTGCCCGCGGTGTTGCCGGCCGGGTACCAGCCGAACGAGAGCACCGGGTTCGACGCGTCGGGGCCGAACACGGCCAGCGGCTCGATCACGACGTTGCCCGCGCCCGCCTTCTGGAACGTCTGGACGACGACCTCGTCGCCGAGCGGAGAGGTCGTCGGCAGCGCGTTGTCCGCGGGGTTCGGGTCGCCCACGTCGATGTCGTGCTCGTAGGTGTCCAGGATCCATTGCAGCGACGGCTCGTTCGAACCGCCGAGACCTTGCGTGCCGAGGCCCCGCAGCGTGGCCTGGGTCTGCGGCGTGTCCGGGTCGTCGGTCGTCACCTGGAGCGCGGCACCCTTCACCCCGATCGACGTGGGGTTGAACGCCACGGGCACCTGGAGGGATCCGCCCGCCGGCACCTGGGCCGGCAGGGTCGGGCCGCCTACGATCTGGAACTGCCCCGCGTCGGTCCCCGTCAGCGACAGGCCGCTCACCGTGAGCGCGCTGCCTCCGGTGTTGTCGACCTCGATCGTCCGCGGGGCGCTGGCGGCCCCCCCGGACACGTCGTTGAAGACCTGGCGGTCGGGCGACAGGGCGACGTTCTGCTCGCCGCCTCCCGTCGAGACCGCGCGCAGCAGCGTGATCTTCGATGCGGCGAGCTCGGTGACGTAGATGTTGCCCGTCGACGGGTCTTCGGTCAGGTCCAGCGGGTCCTGGAACCCCGTCATGCCGGGCAGGCCGGTCTGCTCCGACGCGATGTCGCCGCCGGCGCCGGGGGTGAGCACGATGATGTCGTCGTTCTGGCTGTAGCGCACCACGAGCAGCTTCCCGTCGAGCGAGCCGCCGAACAGGTTGCTCTCGTACTCGATGATGCCGTTGGGCGACTTGTTGTTCCCGAAGTTGAACGCGGAGCCGCGCCAGTTCCGGTCGGGCTGCGTTCCGTCCGGGTACTGCGTCACCTGCGCGACGTCGGTCCCCGCCGTGGGGTCGCCGCCGTTGAGGACCCACTCGCACCTCGAGGGGTTCGGGTGGCCGTAGTAGCCGCCCTGCACGGCCCTGAACAGGAAGTCGTTCTGGGTCGCCGTCACGTTCGTGATGCCGGGCACCTGGGGTCCGGTGTAGTCCCCGTTCACCGCGTCGTCGATCCTGTTCTGGCACGAGGCCGGCAGGGTGGCAGGTGTCCCGGGGGTGTTCCCGCCGGCCGCCGACCCGTTCGTGGGCACGTACAGGCTGCCGTTCGAGTGCCACCACAGGTCGTACGCGTTGCGGATGCCGCTGGAGAAGATCGTCAGGGGAGCCCCGCCCGCGAACGGGTCGTAGGTGCCGCCCTCCTCGGTCTTGGCGTCGAGCGGGGGACTCGCCACCGCCGTGGGATCGAACCGCAGCACGGCCGCGTTCAGCAGGTGCTCGGACCGGTTGCCCCAGGCCCCGTCGGGGGCCCCCATCGCGCTGTTGGAGCCCTGCAGGAAGTAGATCGCCCCGTCGGGTCCGAACTGCAGGCTGTTCGTGAGGTGGTCGCGGATCGACCGCGGAAGGTTGATCACGTAGTCCTGCACCGTCTCGAGGTTCGGGCCGCTCATGCGCGTGAGCTTGCCCGCCCAGTCCGGACCGCCGTTGAACGCGAAGGCGCTGTGCGTCACCCACAGGATCGGGTTCACGGCCGTCGCCGCGGGGTCGAACTCGAGCCCGATCAGCATGCGCTGGTTGCCGCCGTTCGCGGTCTGCAGCGACGTGATCGTCTGGGGCGCCGACAGCGTGCCGTCGGCTGCGATCGTGTACCGCACGATCTCGCCCTCGAGCGTGGCGGCATAGAGCTTGCCGTCCGGGCCGATCTCGAGGCTCGTGAAGGGCTTCCCGGTCGCCGAGAGCGCGACCTGGTCGAACTCGACCGGGCCGCCGCCCACCGGTCCGCCTCCGGTGCCGGTCGTGAACGTCGACGTGAACGGCAGGAACGCCGCCCCCGACAGGTCCTTCACGCCGGAGGTGATCTCGACGACGTACTTCGTGTTCTCGTCGAGCAGCGCGGCGGGTTGGATCACGATCACATCGCCCCCGCCGCTCGTGTTCAGGTTCGCCGCGATCGGCGCCTGATCGCTCGCCCTGGTCAGCTGCACCGTGGAGGCGTCGAGCGTGTTCCCGTCGACACCCTGCCCGACGTTGGGAAGGCTGACGGTCGCGGCCAGGCCCGAGTCCCGATCGACGTCGGTGGCCCCGGCCGCGGGCGTGATCCCCGTGACCGCCGGGCGGGTCGCCGCGGCATCGTCGCTCGAGATGTCCACGAAGTGGATCTTCGTGTTCGTGCCCCCCTCGGCGCCGAGCGTCAGCCGGCCGTCCTGCACGCGCACGATCACGCTCGCGGTGGAGCTGCGCGTGGCGGACCCGACCGCGCCGGTCGGCAGGTACGCGTCGATCGCCGTGTTGCCCTCGACGTTGATCGTGTGGGCCTCGGGATCGGTGTTCACGTTCGGGTCGCCCGCCGCCACGGTCACGGCGTAGGTGCCGTTGGGCACGGCGATCTCCCAGGATCCCGGCTGGGGGGTGCCGTTGAACATCGGCACGTCGTCGCCCTGCATGTGCATCAGGGTGTCGTATCGCTGATCCACGCCGGCTGCGTTGCGGTCACGACCGTTGCCCGGCGTCGTGCCGCCGACCGAGAGGTCGAGCGGGGTGCTCGTTCCCGGCTGGACCCAGCCGTACGTGAGCCCGGTGCCCTGGTCGGCGCCCGATCGCGGACCGTACGCCTCGCCGAAGTCACGCACGTATCCGGTAGGAACGGGCGCCGCCGCGTTCTGGAAGTTCACGTCGATCTCGAGGGCCGAGGCGACCGGGGTCGCGCTTACGGCCGGATCCGATGCGGGGGAGAGGTTCCCCGACGTGTCCTCGGCCTTGATCACGTAGAAGTACTCGGTTCCGTTCGTGAGGCCCGTGTCGGTGAACGCCGATCCGGCGAGCGCCGTCGGGTTCACGGCGGTCGTCGTGTCGACCGGCGTCGTCTGGCTCCGGTACACGAAGTAGCCGGCGATGTCCCCCTCGCCGTTGTCGTCCCAGTTCAGCGCGACCTGCCCGTTGCCGGCCACGGCCTGCACGCCCGTGGGCGCCGCCGGCGGCTCGGAGTCCGGCTCTCCTCCCGCGATGTCGACGAAGTTGATCTTCGTGTTGGTGCCACCGGAGGCGTCGACGGTGAGACGGCCGTCGTTCACGACGACGTCGGTGACCGTCGCGGTCTCGTGTCGCGTCGCGCTGCCGTCCGCTCCGGTGGGCACGAACGCGCTGATCGCGTTGACGCCCTCGACGTTGATCGTGTGGCTCTCCGGGTCGGCGCCGCCCTGCGCGTCGCCCGCGGCGACGGTCACGTCGTACGTCCCGTTGGGAACCTCGACCTCCCACGAGCCGGGAAGCGCCGTTCCGTTGGTGGGGTTGGCGACGTCGTCGTACTGCATGTGCATCAACGTGTCGTAGCGCTGATCGGCGTTGAGGTTGCGCTCACGACCGTTCCCGGGGTTCGAACCACCCAGCGAGAGGTCACGGGGCGTGGTCGTGCCCGGCTCGACCCAGCCGTACGTCAGCCCCGATCCCTGGTCGGCTCCGGTGCGCGGGCCGTAGGCCTCGCCGAAGTCCCGCACGTACCCGACGGGCACGACCGCGCCCGGGTTCTGGAAGTTGACCTTCAGATCGAACGGGGTCGCGCCCGCTTCGGGCGTCGCGCTGACCTCGTTCGAGGGGTCGGACTCGTTGTCCGCGACGTCTCGAGCGGTCACCACGTAGAAGTAGGTGGTGCCGTTGACGGCCGAGCCGTCGGTGAACTCCGACGCCGTGACGCCGTCGCCGACCCGGTTGCCGTCCTCGATCGAGACGGGGGAGCTCTCGGACCGGTAGACGTCGTAGTTCGTGGCGTCGTCGGTGTTGTCGTCCCAGTCGAGGTCGACCTGGCCGTCGCCGGCCGTGGCGACGAGCCCGGTGGGCGCCGCGGGCGCGGTGGTGTCCTGGTCGCCGCCCGCGAGGTCGACGAAGTCGATCTTCGTGTTGGTGCCGCCGATCGCGTCGACGGTGAGACGGCCGTCGTTCACGACGACGTCGGTGACCGTCGCCGTCTCGTGCCGTGTCGCGGTGCCGTCGGCCCCGGTGGGCACGAACGCGCTGATCGCGTTCACGCCCTCGACGTTGATCGTGTGGCTCTCGGGGTCGGCGCCGGCGCCGCCCTCGTCCGCATCGCCGACGGCGACGGTCACGTCGTACTCGCCGTTGGGAACGGCGATCTCCCAGGATCCCGGAGCCGGGGTCCCGTTCGTCCCGGTGCCCCCGGCGACGTCGTTGTACTGCATGTGCATCAACGTGTCGTAACGCTGATCGGCATTGAGGTTGCGGTCGCGGCCGTTGCCGGGGGTCGAGAGGTCCAGAGGGGTCGTCGTGCCCGGTTCGACCCATCCGTAGGTCAGCCCCGATCCTTGGTCGGCGAGCGTGCGCGGACCGTAGGCCTCACCGAAGTCCCGCACGTACCCGACGGGCACGGGCGCCGCCGCACTCTGGAAGTTCACCTTCTGCTCGAAGACAGGCGCGACCTCTTCCGTGATCGAGAACTCGCTGAACGTGAACGTGGTCGGGGTCGTGGCGTTCCGGTGGGTGGTGAACACGCCGGCCGTGGTCGTGGCCCCTGGGATCGCCGAGGCGATCGTGGCGCTGTCGGTGATGTTGTCCGGCAGCCCGGTCAGCTGGCCCAACGGCACCTCGGCACCGGCGCCGATCGCGTACGAGGCGGTGGCGGTGTTCGCCACGGGGTCCATCACGAGGATCAGTCGCACCGTCGCGCCGTTGAGGTTCTGGCTCGCCGAGTTGACCTCGTCGGCCGCGGTGGAGACACCAGCGATCTCACGCAGCAGCTGGATGCGAGCGAGGTTCGCACCGGTCGCCGCGACCACGAGCTTGACGTAGTTGTCCTGATCGGGCCCGAGCCAGATGCCGGCCTGCTCCGACGTGTTGCGGAAGACGGGCAGCCCGGGCAGCGTGGTCTCGAGGCGGATCAGGTCGGTTCCCGACCCGTCGATCCCGACCCCGAGGCCGTTGTCGAGGTTGTTGAACCCGTTGGCGCCGCTGCCGCCGGTCGTGGCGGACTTGTACTGGATGCCGCCGGTCGTCTCGATCGTGAGGTTGCCCCCCGCCACGTTGAGGTTCTCGGGCAGATAGGGCCCGGCCGTGCTGCCGCTGGGCTGGATCATCGTGAACCCGG
>DATFFT010000010.1:0-21154 GCA_035249905.1 Actinomycetota bacterium
ACGACGACCTCGTGGCGGTGCGCGATGAAGTGATTGAGCACCTCGACGAGCGGCATCACCTTCGGCACGAGCCGCTTCGTCGCCGGATCGGGGACGAGGGCGAGCATGATCGTGCCGAACGTCGACTGCATCTGCGTGTGCCGGTACAGCCGGTTGAGCACGATGTGGTGCACGGCATCGCGCTTGAGCTCGATCACGATGCGCATGCCCTCGCGGTCCGACTCGTCCCGCAGGTCACGGATGTCGGTGATCTTCTTGTCACGCACGAGCTGCGCGATCTGCTCCATGAGCCGTGACTTGTTCACCATGAACGGGATCTCGGTCACGACGATCCGCTCGCTGTTCGCGTCGATCGGCTCGACTTCGGCGCGCGCCCGCATGACGATGCGGCCGCGGCCCGTGCGGTAGGCGTCCCGAATGCCCTCGGTCCCGCACACGAAGCCGCCGGTGGGGAAATCGGGCCCCTGCACGATGGCCTCGAGCTTCTCCTGCGGCAGGTCCGGATCGTCGATGAGCTCGGACGCGGCGGCCACGACCTCGCGCAGGTTGTGCGGCGGGATGTTGGTCGCCATGCCCACGGCGATGCCCGACGCACCGTTCACGAGCAGGTTCGGGAAGCGGGCTGGAAGCACCACCGGCTCCTGCTCGTACCCGTCGTAGTTCGGCCGGAACTCGACCGTCTCCGACTCGATGTCGCGCAGCAGCTCCAACGCGACGGGGGCGAGCCGGGCCTCGGTGTAGCGCATCGCCGCCGCGGGATCGCCGTCGACCGAGCCGAAGTTGCCGTGGGGGTCGACGAGCGGGTGGCGCAGCGACCACTCCTGGGCCATGCGCACCAACGAGTCGTAGACGGCCTCGAGGCCGTGGGGGTGGTACTTCTTCACGACCTCGCCTACCGCCCACGCCGACTTGCGGTGAGGCCGGTCGGGGCGAAGGCCACCCTCGAGCATCGACCAGAGGATGCGCCGGTGCACGGGCTTCAAGCCGTCGCGCACCTCGGGAAGCGCACGAGAGACGATGACCGACATCGCGTAGTCGAGGTAGGAGCGCTGGATCTCGTCTTCCAGCGCGATCGGCTCGACGTTGCCGACGAACAACCCTTCCTGGCTCACGAGTGGTTCAGCTCCCCACGGGCGGTCAGACGTCGAGGTTCTCGACGTATTTCGCGTTGCGCTCGATGAACTCCTTGCGGCTCGGCACGTCCTCGCCCATCAGCACCGTGAAGAGCCGGTCGGCGGTGGCGGCGTCCTCGAGCGTGACCTGCAACAGCGTGCGGTGCTCGGGGTCCATCGTCGTGCGCCACAGCTGCTCCGCATCCATCTCGCCGAGACCCTTGAACCGCTGCGGGTCACCGATCTTCGAGCCGTTCGCGTTCTTTCGGAACTCGTCCCACTCGTGCTCGGTGTAGAAGTAGTGCTCCTGCTTGCCCTGCTTCAGCAGGTACAGCGGCGGCTGCGCCAGATACACGTAGCCGGCCTCGATCAGCTCGCGCATGTATCGGAAGAAGTACGTGAGCAGCAGCGTGCGGATGTGTGCGCCGTCGACGTCGGCGTCGGCCATCAGCACGATGCGGTGGTACCGCGCCTTGTCGAGATCGAATTCCTCGTCGATGCCGGTGCCGATCGCGGTGATCAACGCTTGGATCTCGACGTTCTGCAGGACCTTGTCGAGCCGAGCCTTCTCGACGTTGAGGATCTTCCCCCTGATCGGCAGGATCGCCTGCGTCGCGCGGTCACGCGCGCTCTTGGCCGACCCCCCGGCGGAGTCGCCCTCGACGATGTAGATCTCACACGCCGCCGGATCGCTCAGCTGGCAGTCCGCCAGCTTGCCGGGCAGCGAGCCGCTTTCCAGGAACGACTTGCGTCGCGTGAGGTCACGCGCTTGGCGTGCGGCGATGCGTGCCTTCGCGGCGCTCGACCCCTTCGTGAAGATGCGCTTCGCATCGCCCGGATGCTCCTCGAGCCACGTGGCGAGGCCGGCGTTGACGGTGGTCTCGACCAGCGATCGCATCGAGGCGTTGCCGAGCTTCGTCTTCGTCTGGCCCTCGAACTGCGGGTCGCGCAGCTTCACCGAGATGATCGCCACGAGTCCTTCGCGCACGTCCTCGCCGACCAGGTTGTCGTCCTTCTCCTTCAGCAGGCCCTTGGCGCGCGCGTACCGGTTCAGCACGTTCGTGAGGGCCTTCTTCAGTCCCTCCTCGTGCATGCCGCCTTCGTGCGTGTTGATCGTGTTCGCGAAGGAGTACAGCGACTCGGTGTACCCGTTGTTCCATTGCATCGCGAGCTCGACCTCGCCCTCGTCGGTGGGACCGGTCTCGATCGCGATGACGCGGCTGAGGGTGTCCTTGCCTTGTCCGAGGTACTTCACGAAGTCGACCAGCCCGCCGTTGGCCTTGAAGACCTCCTCGACCTTCGGGGTCTCGCGTTCGTCGACGAGCTTGATCTCGGTGCCCTTGTTCAGGAACGCGAGCTCGTGCAGTCGTTCGGCGAGCATCTCGCGCTTGAACTCCAGTGTCTCGACGAACACCTCGGGGTCGGGCCAGAAGCGCACCGTCGTGCCGGTCTTCTTGGTGGCCTTCCCTTTCTTCAGGGCGCCCAGGCGCTTGCCCCGCTCGTAGGACTGGGTCCACGAGTACCCGTCTCGCATGACCTCGACGTCGAGTTTCTCGCTGAGGGCGTTCACGACGCTCACACCGACACCGTGCAGGCCTCCTGAGATCGCGTACCCGCCTCCACCGAACTTGCCGCCGGCGTGTAGCACGGTCAGCACGACCTCGACCGCGGGCCGGCGGTCCTTGGCCCCCGGGATGGGCTTCACGGGGATGCCGCGGCCGTTGTCGAAACAGCTCACCGAGCCGTCGTCGTGGATCGTGACGACGATCCTGTCGGCGAAGCCGGCCATCGCTTCATCGATCGCGTTGTCGACGACCTCGTAGACCAGGTGGTGAAGACCGCGCGCGCTGGTGGTGCCGATGTACATGCCGGGCCGCTTGCGAACGGGCTCGAGCCCCTCGAGCACCTGGATGTTGCTGGAGTCATACGCGCCCGTGCTCTTCTTGGTCCTGGTCCTGGTCGCCAACTGGCCTCCGATCGACACGGCTCGCGACCCCGGGACGAGCCCACGACGAACCCCGCACTACGTGCGGGGAGCGTGCGCGGGGAGGGATCGCACGAACACTCTCATCTTACCGCAGCCGACCGACCCTCGACCCTGTTTCAGAGGTGGAAAACCGCCATCTACCTGGGATTTCGCACGGTGAACCGGACCCGATGGACGTGGTCGCCTCCGAGCATGTCGTCCGCCTTCCGGCGGATCTCCTCGTGCAGGAACCGAGCCTGCGCGCCCCACGGCCCGCTCGAGGCCTCGACGGTCAGGACGCCGTTCTCCAGGGAAGCCGGCGAGGTCTCGCTGGCCATCCGTTTCCCCACGACCTCGGGCCAGTTCGACGCGAGGCGGGCGATGGGCATGCCCCGGCTGAACACCTCCTCACGCATCAGTCCGTCGACGATCTCCCCGAGCGATGCCAGCTCGTCGGAACGAGGCCGTCGTCGGCTGCCGAACCCCTTCGCGTCAGGCACCGCCGCTCCCTCGCCATGTCGTCCCACGCTTCATCTTCAGGCCCGGTCCCTCGGATCGACCACCCCGGCCCGGACATCCCAGACAGCCACGGCGTGCGCAGGCACATCGGCCTCATCGGCCACCGTGACGACGACCTGTCCTTCGCGCCCGGACAGCCGCTCGAGGAACCGATCGCGCCGGGCCGGGTCGAGCGCGCTGAACGGATCGTCCACCAGGAACACGGGCGGCTCTCCCAGTTCGTCGGTCACCGCCGAGGCGAGCCCAGCTCGCAGACACAGCGCCGTCGCCCACGTCTCACCGTGCGATCCGGCCGGGCGGGCGCCGAGGTCGCGGACCTCCAACGCGAGATCGTCGCGATGCGGGCCGACGAGCGAGGTGCGTCGCGCGAACTCGTCGGCCCGGCGCTCGGCGAGGCGGGCGGCGAACCCGCCCTCGAGATCAGCGGCATCCCAGACGTTGGGCCGATACCGAACGGCCAGCTCGTAGCCGGCCAGATGTTCGAACTCCTCGGACGAGGGCGGCCCCAAACGCTCGACCGCGTCGTGGCGAGCGCGAACGAGCGCCGAGCCGGCCCGGATCAGCTCGTCGTCCCAGGCCTCCATCCCCAGGGGCGATCCGGAACCGTCCCACTCCTTGAGCAGCCGGTTCCGCTGGCGCAACGCGCGATCGTAGGCGGTGAGCAGCCCCTCCTTCAGCGGCCAGAGAACGGTCACGGCCTCATCGAGGAACGCCCGTCGCTTCGACGGGTCCCCGATCACGACCGGCAGGTCGAAGGGACCGAACAACACAGCGCGCACCTGGCGGCGCAGGTCGCGCTTGCGTCGAACCGCCGAGCCGTTCACCTGGACCCGGCTCGCACCCTTCGCCGGGATCTCGACCTCGACGAGCACCCTGCCTGCCTCGGTGTCGAACTCCCCGCGGGCGTACGCGGCCTCATGGCCGTCCTGCACGAGGGCTGCGTTCGCCGATACCCTCGGCGAACCGAGCGCGTAGAGCACGTACATGCCTTCGAGCAGGTTCGTCTTCCCCTCACCGTTGGAGCCGACGACGACCGTCAGCCCGTCGGGGATCGTGTCGATGTGCGTGTGCTCGTGGTTCCGGAACGACCGCAGCTCGATCCAGCCCAGACGCATCGCGAGAGGGGAACCCGCGGCGGCGGGCCTTCAGGACACCGCGGCGGGCAGGCGGACGGGCATCACGAGGTAGGTGAACTCGTCGCTCTCACCGCGGACCACGCCCGGCTTCAGCCCGTCGCGCACGTCGAGCCGCACGCTCTCGCCCGCCGCGGCGCGCAGGCCGTCGGCGAGGTACTGCGGGTTGAACGCGACCGTGAGGTCTTCGCCCTCGTACCTCGCTTCCACCGTCTCGACCGCCTGCCCCAGGTCGGGGCTCGACGACGACAGCTTGATGCCGAGCGCGTTGAACTCCAGCCGAACCGGCGTCGTGTCACGCGCCATCAGACCCACGCGGCTGACCGCATCGAGCAGCTGCTGACGACTGACCGTGAGCCGGCTCTCGTGCTGGTCGGGGAGCAGCTGGCGGTAGTTCGGGAACTCGCCTTCGATCAATCGCGAGGTGAGGGTGAGCTCCCCGATGCGGAACGCGACCTGCGACTCGTCGACGAACACCTCGATCGACGTCTTCTCGTCGGCGGACGCTCCCCGCCCCGCCTCGGTGAGCGCCCGTTCGGGCACGATCGCCTTGCCCTCGCCATCGGCCGAGGCCACGAGCTCGCGCACCGCGAGTCGGTAGGAGTCGGTTGCGACCATGACGACTCCCTCGCGACTCACCTCGATCAACACACCGGTCAGCACAGGCCTGGCCTCGTCGCGCGAGGCGCCTCGGGCGACCTGGTGCACCGCCTCTGCGAACGCGCCCGCATCGGCCGTGATCCTCGTGCCGCTGGGCTCCTGCAAACCCGGGAAATCCTCCGCGGGCAACAGCCGAAGCGTGCCCTCGTACGCCGCGCATCGGAGATGGGCCTGGGACTGATCGGTCTCGACGTCGACCGGCGCATCGGACAACGATTTGACGGTGTCGGCGAGCAGCCTGGCGGGCACCAGGGCGACGCCCGCCTCGCTCACCTGTGCCTCCGTCGTGAGACGAGCCGACACCTCGAGATCGGTCGTGGTGAGCTCGAGGTGTCCCTCGTCGGTCGCCTCGATCAGGACACCCGTGAGGGCCGGTATGCCGGGCCTCGACGAGACGCCTCGCTGGACGGTCTGCAGCGCCTCGGACAGCGCATCTCGGTCACACCGGAACTTCACTGGTCCACCACCCCCTGCTTCTGTCTGTCTAGGAAAGAGATACTGCGGTAGTAGGTGCTGTGGAAACGTGGAGGAACACCCCGTTCCCGCAGGGTAATGAGGCCGTCGGACATGTGGGAAACGCGTGGGGAAAACGTGTCACCCTCCTCCGGATGGCCGATCCGCGCGCGCGTATCCACCGAAGGCGCACGGGTGTCCACATCCGTCTGCACCGGCCCTCGGGTCCCCAACGGTCGGTTCACGCAGCGCGCACCCGCCCGCGGATGATCCGCGTCAGATCCTGCACCTGCCGGAACGTGGCGTCGCGTGCGCGCATCTCGTCCTCGACCTTGCGGATGCCGTGCAGCACCGTCGTGTGGTCCCGACCGCCGAAGATCTCGCCGATCTTCAGCAGGGATAGTCCTGTGCACTCGCGCGTGAGATACATCGCGATGTGACGGGCCTGGGTCAGGGGGCGCGACCGGGACTTCGACATCAGGTCGCCCGACGAGAGCGAGAAGTACTTCGCGGTCTCGTCGAGGATGAGCGGGGGCGGGATGTCGTTCTGGGTCTGCGGGATGAGGTCCTCGAGGGCGCGCTCGGCGAGCGAGACGTCGATGGGCTGCCCCGTGAGCTCGCTCCACGCGGCGACGCGCACGAGCGCCCCTTCGAGCTCTCGCACCGACTGATCGAACTTCGATGCGGCGAACTCGATCACCGCCGGCGGGACCGTGATGTGCTCGCGCTCCGCCTTCAGCTGCAGGATCGCGATGCGTGTCTCCAGGTCCGGTGGCTGCACGTCGACGCAGAGTCCCCATCGGAATCGATTCACGAGCCGTTCCTCGAGACCCGAGAGCTCGTGTGGCGGCCGGTCCGACGCGATCACGATCTGCTTGCCGGCACCATGCAGGTGGTTGAACGTATGGAAGAACTCCGTCTGGGTCTCTTCCCGTTTGGCCAGGAACTGGATGTCGTCGACCAGCAAGACGTCGACCTCGCGGTAGCGCTGCCGGAAGCTGTCGCCGCCTTGCCGCTCGCGCACCGCCTTGATGAACTCGGTCACGAACTGCTCGGAGGTGACGTATTTCACGCGGAGCGCCGGCGCGAGCCGATACATGTGGTGGCCCACCGCGATCAGCAGGTGGGTCTTGCCGAGCCCGACCCCCCCGTAGATGAACAACGGGTTGTACGCCGTCGACGGGGGCGCCTCGGCGACCGCCATCGCGGCGGCGTGGGCGAACCGGTTGCTCGGCCCGGGCACGAACGCGTCGAACGTGTAGTTGGGGAACGGCAGCGTCGGTGCGCTGGGCGCGACGGCGCCGGGCGATGTAGGCGACGGCGCCGTTGACGACGCCCGGGCACCCGGCTCCACCGATCCGCTCCGGAACGATCCGGGTGCCGCCGAACGGTCCGCACGGAGCTCCTCGTCGACGGAGAGCTCGACCTTCAAGGGTCGGCCCACGGCTTTCTGGGCGGCCCGCTCGATCAACTGAAGATGATTGTGCTGCAATCGTTCACGGACGAGCGGACTCGGCACGGCGAGGGAGATCGAATCGTCGGCGAGACTCACGGGGCGAACGTCGGCGAACCACATGACCACGGTGGTCTCGGGAAGCTCGTCGCGCGCCTGATCGAGGACGTGCGCCCACGCGTCACGGGCCCCGTGCTCAGGGGACGCCACCGCCATCTCGGATTCCACAGCACCTTTCCACATCGGTGGAAAACACGGGAAGGTCGTCGTAGCGCCGCGCCCTGCGAGGGCTCGGATCGCCGGGAGGAAGGCGGGCCGCACGTTAGCACACCGCCTTGACGCCTCGCCGGTCGGCCGCCGGGTCTTGACACACTTTCTCCTGTCAAGGGCTTTGTCCTGCGAGGATGCGGCCCCGTATACTCGACGCGGCCGGCGCTCCGCCGGCCTTCACGCGGAACCGCGTGTGTTCCCATCCACGAAGGACCACCACCGAGCATGGCCAAGGGTAAGCGAACCTATCAGCCGAACAACCGTCGCCGCGCCCGTCGTCACGGCTTCCGCTTGCGCATGCGGACCCGCGCGGGTCGCGCGATCGTCTCCTCGCGCAGGCGCAAGGGCCGTTCCCGCCTCTCCGCCTGAGAGCGAGCGCGTCGTGCGCCCCGAAGAGGTGCGCCGTGTGCTCGATCGAGGCCGTCCCCACCACGGAAGGCGGGTGGTACTGTTCCTTGCGCCCGGGTCCGGTGACTGGGCGGTCGTGGCCGCGCGACGCGTGGGCGGGGCCGTCGATCGGAACCGGGCGAGACGTATCCTGCGGGAGGCTTGGCGACAAGTATCGCCGCAGGTCACAGGGGGCCTCGATGCCGTCCTAGTTGCCCGAGAGGGGATCCGGGGGGCAACGACGCAGGATCTGGTGAGCGAGATGATCGACCTACTGCCTGGAGAGACCGAACACGATGACGATACGTGAGGCCGGCTGGCTCGCGGGCGCGCCGGCGCGCACCCTGGCGATCGGGGTCATCCGGCTCTACCAGGTGGTCCTCGCCGGATGGCTCGGAGGGCAATGCCGGTTCGCACCCACGTGCTCGCATTACGCGGAGCTCGCGATCCGCAGACACGGCGCGACCAAGGGGCTGGCCCTCGCCGTCTGGCGGGTCGCTCGGTGCAATCCGTACGGGCGGGGAGGTCTCGACCCAGTGCCGGAGCCGCGACGCTCGAGGTCCGTGTATGACGCTGTCTCTCACGTGACGAAGGCGGCTCGCACCTAGTGCTGGCTGAGATCCCCGTCATCTCGCCGATCTTCCAGGGCCTCCTCGATGCGATCGGGTGGGTACTGGCCTGGTTGTATGACATCGTTCCGAACTACGGCGTGGCCATCCTCGTGCTCACCCTGGTGCTGCGGTTCCTGCTCTTCCCCCTGGGCATGAAACAGATCAAGTCGATGCAGGCGATGCAAGCGCTGCAGCCCAAGATCAAGGAGATCCAGAAGAAGTACAAGGGCAACAAGCAGAAGGCGCAGGAAGAGACGATGCGCCTGTACCGCGAAGCCGGGGTGAACCCCCTCGGAGGATGCCTGCCCGTCCTCGCTCAGTTCCCGCTGTTGATCGCCATGTATGCCGTGATCAGGCCCCCCTCCTACGAGCCGTTCGACGCGGAAGGAGCGGTCGCGACCTCGGAGGCGGCCGTGGTGGAGTACCACATCAAGGACAACCACCTGCCGGTCGACAGCGAGCTCTTCGCCAGCGTCATCACGCACGAGGGGACCGGCTTCCTGGGGCTGAACCTCCAGTGCTCGGCCGATCAGGCGGGCAACATCGACAAGAGCACGATCCGCGACACCAATCGAGAGGTCGTCGAACCGGGGCTTCCCCTGGTGGGCGACGACGGTGAACCGCTCGACTCGTTCACCTCGAAGCCGGTCCTTCCCTGCGGCACCGCCGGCATCACATCGAAGATCGGGTACGTCATCCTGCTGGGGTTGATGATCGGCACCTCCTTCTACCAGACGCTCCAGACACAGCGGGCGAGCCCTCAGGGAGCGGCATCCGGACAACAACAGATGATCCTTCGCATCATGCCGCTGTTCTTCGGCTTCATCGGCTACAGCTTCCCGTCGGGTCTCGTGCTGTATTGGACCGTATCCAACGTGTTCATGATCGGGCAGCAGACGCTGTTGCTCCGAGCCGGGCATATCGGGCCGGACGCCATCGAGAAGCGCATGGCGCAACAGAAGGAGAAGATGGCGGCCCAGGCCGACAAGCCCAAGAAGGGGTTCCTGGCCTCGATGATGGAGAAGGCCGACGCAGAACGCACTCGTCGAGACGACGGCGCCAAGAAGGCCTCCCCCGCGAAGAGATCGTCGGCCCAGGGCAAGCGAGGGTCGTCGTCGCAACGCAAGCCGAAGAAGCAAGGCGGGAAACATGGCGCGTGAGCGCGACGAGGCGCCCTCCCTCGACGAGCTCGAGGAGCAGGCTGACGCGGCCGCGGACTTCCTCGAGGAGATGCTCGCCAAGATGGATATCGACGCCATCGCTGAGCCGGCTCCCCACGAAGGTCACATGTACGTCGATATCCTCGACGGCGCCGAGGAGGACATGTCGCTGCTGATCGGTCGGCACGGCCAGACGCTGGATGCGATCCAGGAGCTGACTCGTATGGTGGTGGGGCGGCGCCTAGATCAGCGGGTTCGGGTGATCGTCGATGTGGAGGATTACCGCAAGCGCCGAGAGGCTCGCCTGGGCGAGCATGCACGCGAGCTTGCCGAGCGCGTGCGCGACGAAGGTCGTGAGGAAGAGCTCGATCCCATGAACTCTTACGAGCGCAAGCTCGTCCACGACGCCGTGGCCGATATCGAAGGGGTCGAGACGGAATCCCGTGGTGTCGATCCCGAGCGCTACGTCGTGATCCGTCCCGTCTGACCCGGAACTCCCTCGGGACGGGGAACGTACGGAGGCCATGTTTCACGTGAAACATGAGGGTTGGGAGGTCACGGCCGCCCTGGGGATTCAGCTCGGATCCGAGGCGGAAGATCGCCTCGAACGGTACGAGCGCCTCCTGCTGGAGAAGGCTGTCCCGAGGGGCATGATCGCTGCTTCCGACGCATCCAGGCTTCGTGAGCGACACATCCTGGATTCGATCCGGGCTGCTCCCCTGCTGCCGGCCTCCGGGACCGTCTGCGACCTGGGATCCGGTGCCGGACTGCCGGGAATCGCGCTCGCCATCGTGAGGCCCGATCTGCAGTGGGTGCTCGTGGAGGTCCGGAGGAATCGAGCTGCGTTCCTCGAGGAAGCCTCGGCCGGGCTCCACAACGTGTCCGTCTACGCGGGGCGCCTCGAGACCATCGGCGAGCGGGCCGCGGTGTGCACCGCCAGGGCATTCGCAACCGCAACCCGATCATGGGAAGCGGCGACGAACGTCCTCGAACCGGACGGATCCCTGATCTACTGGGCGGGAGAGACGTTTCAGGCTTCGACGGATCTGCCGAAGGGCGTTTCGGCGCGGCTTTTCCACTCATCCGCTCTTGCACGCGCGGGAGCGCTGGTTATCATGACTCGGCAGTGACCATGGCCTCCGCCGACGCCGGCGCCGCCCCGGGCACCTCCACTCGCTCGAGTTCCAAGGGCGGTTCGTCTGCCGCATCCAAAGAGAAGCGAGCCAAGCGGGACAAGCGCGAGAAGGACGACAAGACGGCGAAGAGGCCCGTTCCCGTCGTTCCCGAGACGCCCGGCATCGCTCGGGTCATCGCGATCGCCAATCAGAAAGGGGGCGTCGGGAAGAGCACGACGGCCGTGAGCCTGGGGGCGGCGCTCGCGGATATCGGCTTCCGAGTGCTCGTGGTCGACCTGGATCCGCAGGGGAACGCTTCGACCGGCCTGGGTATCCGGCACGAGGCCCGGGAGATCTCCGTCTACGACGTCATCGTGTCGGAGGCGTCGGTCAGCGACGCGATCGTGCCGACGCCGGTCGAGCGCCTGGCGGCGGTCCCCTCGACGATCGACCTCGCGGGGGCCGAGATCGAGCTGGTGAGCCAATTCTCTCGGGAGACCCGGCTGAAGAAGGCGTTGGCGACCGTCCGCGAGGGTTCGTTCGACTTCATCTTGCTCGATTGCCCTCCTTCCCTCGGCCTGCTCACGATCAACGCGCTCACGGCAGCCGAGGAGCTCATCGTGCCGATCCAATGTGAGTACTACGCGCTCGAGGGTCTCGGGCAACTCCTGCGCAACGTCTCGCTCGTGCAACAGAACATCAATCCGGGACTTCGCGTCTCCGGCATCGTGATGACGATGTTCGATCCTCGAACCAAGCTCTCCGAGCAGGTCGTCGACGAGGTCAAGCGGTATTTCGGGGAGCTCGTGTACGACGCCATCATCCCGAGGACGGTTCGACTCTCTGAGGCCCCCGGCTTCGGGCAGCCGATCACGGTGTACGATCCGAGATCCAAAGGGGCGACGAGTTATCGCGAGCTCGGCCGCGAGGTGGCGTTGCGGCCACCACCCACGGAGCCGATGCCTGCCTTCGACGACCTCCCCACGGTCGTCATACCGCCCCTGGAGGGATCCGAGCTCACAGCGGAGGCTTCACCCGACGAAGACGAGATCGCCGAGGCACCGACCGGATCCGCTGTCACGGAAGCCGATCCTCGTCCCGACCCGGCAACCGAGCCCGAGCCCACTCCCGAACCCGCGCCGATTCCCACTCCCGAACGCGAGCCCACTCCCACTCCCGAACCCGAGCCCACTCCCGAACCCGAGCCCGAGCCCACTCCCGAACGCGAGCCCACTCCCGAGCCCGCTCCCACTCCCGAGCCCGAGCCGGCGCCACCGCCCCGATCCGCCGGGTCGGTCGTCGACGAGGACGACGTGTGGGAGCCCGCGGCGCCCCCCGAATCGCCACGCGTCCCGCCGCCCCCCCGGACCGAGTCCACAGGAACGGCGCAGGCCGAGCCGATACCGGGGCGTCGGGTCGTCGTGATCGACGAGGACGCGGAGATCGAGGCTGCCTCGCACCAAGATGGGACCGGCGTGTCCGGATCCGACCCGCAGCAGAGCCACGCCGTGGCCGACATCGGTGCCACGCTCGAAAACGAGCAGACCGCTCCCAAGCGTCGGTGGCGATTGTTCCGGAAGGGGGGCGAGTGATGTCGAAGCGTGGAGGCCTGGGACGGGGCTTGTCGGCGTTGATCCCAGGTGCGCCGGAAACCGGTGAAGGAGTCTCCGGACTTCTCGAGGTTCCGGTGCACGCCGTCACGCCGAACCCGAAGCAGCCCCGCACCCACTGGGACGAGGAGGAGATCCAGGCCCTCGCGGCTTCCATCAGGGAGGTCGGCATCCTGCAGCCGATCGTCGTTCGCAGCGCAGACGAAGGCTACGAGCTCGTTGCCGGGGAACGTCGGCTGCGTGCCGCCAAGGTAGCGGGTCTCGCGACCGTGCCCGTCGTGCTCCGCGAGACCGACGACGCCGACCTGTTGCGAGAGGCGCTGATCGAGAACATCCACCGGCAGGACCTCGGTCCCATCGAGCTGGCCGAGGCATTCCGGCAGCTGCTCGAGGATCTCGGGTTGAAGCAAGAGGACCTCGCGGAGCGGGTTGGTGTGTCACGGTCACACATCGCGAATACCATCAGGCTGTTGCAGCTGCCGATCGAGACCCAGCAGCTGCTCACCGACTCGAAGATCCAAGCGGGCCACGCGCGGGCGCTTTTGGCCCTGGGCGAGGCCGATTCGGTGAACACGCTCGCGTTGAGGGTTGCCGCCGAAGATCTCTCCGTTCGCGAGACCGAAGATCTCGTTCGCCGGTACCTCGAGCCGCCGGCCGAACAGCGGCCCGCGTCCGATGTCACGACGACGCCCGCCACCGATCCCGGTATGGCGGAGGTCGAGGAGATCCTCTCGGAACAGCTCGCCACGCGGGTGCTGATCCAGTACGGGAAGAAGCGTGGCCGGGTGGTGATCGAGTTCGGCTCTGTCGACGACCTCGAGCGTATCGTCTCCGAGATCGTCGGGTCGGGCCCCGGGCTCTCACCCGATTGAGCCCTCCAACGGACCGTGATCAGCGGGTTCGGCGGCTCAGTGCAGACTGCATGACCACATCACACAGTTGGGGCAGCCCCATGCCGGCAGCGCTCGCTCCCATCGGCAGGAGACTGGTCTCCGTCATGCCCGGTGAGACGTTCACCTCGAGGACCCATGGGTTCCCTGCGGCGTCGACGATCATGTCCACCCTCGTGACGTCGCGCAGGCGCAACGCCTCCCATGCGGCCACGGCCGCATCGGTGCACGCCGCCGCCGCGTTCTCGCTCAGTCGAGCAGGCGCGAAGTATTCGGTCGCTCCCGCCGTGTACCGGGCCGCGTAGTCGTACGTGCCCCCTTTGGGCACGATCTCCACCGCCGGAAGGACCTCGCCCGGCGTGCCCACCACCCCGATCGCGATCTCCGTGCCGGCGATCGCGCTCTCGACGACGACCCCGCCACTGAACGACAGGGCAGCCATCACGGCGGCGGGTAGATCCGACTCACGAGCGACCGTACTCACGCCGAGCGCTGAACCGCTCCTCGAGGGTTTGACGACGCACGGCAATCCGACCCGGTCGACCGCACGGCCGAGCGCGGCCCCCGCGCCGAGGTCCCGCAAGGCAGCGTCCTCGATCGGCGCCCAGGCCGGCGTCGGCACCCCGGCTCGAGAAAGGGCTTCCTTGGCCAAGAGCTTGTCGAAGGCGACCTCGCAATCGAACGCCGATGTGCCCGTATAGGCCAGGTCGAGCAGGTCGAGCAGTCGTTGAACGGTGCCATCCTCGCCTTCCTTGCCGTGCATCGCGAGGTAGCAGAGGTCGGGAGCTCGCTCCTGGAGGGCCTCGGCCAGTGATGTCTCGCCCGGGTCGATCGCCTCGGCCGTGTGGCCGAGCTCCTGGAGCGCGGCCTGAACGCGGTGACCGCTCCGCAACGAGACGTCGCGCTCGGGCGTTCGCCCACCGGCCAGCACCGACACGTTCACGGGCGCAGGCTCCGGTAGAGATCCTGTTCGTCCTCCAGCAGCCCGCCCAGGCGGGAGATGCCCTCGCGGATGCGATCCTCCGACGGATAGCAGAACGCCAGACGCATCTGGTTGCCGCCCCGGCCGTCCGGGTAGAAGGCGGTGCCGGGCACGTATGCGACCCGTCGCTCGACCGCGGCAGCCAACATCGCACGGGTGTCGAACCACTCGGGCAACGTCACCCACACGTAGAACCCCCCCGCGGGACGGGTCCACATCGCCCCGTCGGGGAAGTGCTCGTCGATGGCCTCCAACATCGCATGACAGCGTGATCGATACGTCTCGACGAGGGAGGCGAGGTTCGAGCGCCAGCGCTCTTCGCGGGCGAAGTAACGCTCGGTGACCAGCATCGTGAACGAGGAACCGCACAGGTCCGCGGCCTCCTTGGCGAGCACGAGGCGCTGCACGACCGATTGCTCGGCGAGCGCCCAACCGACGCGAACACCGGGGGAGAACACCTTGGAGACGGTCCCGAGATAGATGACGTTCTCGGGGTCGAGGGTTCGAAGCGAGGGGAGCGGTTCTCCATCGAACAGCAGCAAGCCGTACGGGTTGTCCTCGATGATCGGGATCCCCGTCTCTCGGCACAATGCGACGAGCTGCTGGCGCCTTCCGTATGACAATGTCACACCACTGGGGTTCCCGAAGTTCGGACAGGTGTACACGAACTTGGGGCGCTCACCACGGACCAACGCCTGCTCGAGTTGATCGACCAACATGCCGTCGCCGTCGATCTCCACCTGCAGGTAGCGCGGCTCATATGCTCCGAACGCAGTGAGCGCTCCCACGTACGCGGGAGCCTCCACCGCGATCAGGTCGCCCGGGTCGATGAAGATCTTCCCGATGAGATCGAGCGCTTGCTGCGCGCCGGTCGTGATCACGATGTCGTCGGGGTCGCCCTCGATGCCTTCCGCCGCCATCAGGCGAACGAGCTGCTCGCGGAGCCCGGGGTCGCCTTGGCCGCCTCCGTACTGCAGCGCCGCGGAGCCGTGCTCGTCGAGGACCTCGCGGACGACGTCGAGCACGTCGTCGGTGGGCAGCGCCTGCACGAACGGCATGCCGCCGGCCAACGAGACCACCTCGGGCCGCGACGCCACCGCGAACAGCGCGCGAACCTCGGACGCCGACATGCCCGACGTGCGATGCGCGTACAGGTCGACGAAGCGATCGATGGAGAATCCGGCCATGGGAAGGCCCTCAGGCTAGCATCGGGAAGGCTTCAGGCTTCGACCTGCGGGAAGACCCGCTCGGCCAGGACGTCGAGCATCTCGAGGTCGTCGAAGACCTCATGGTTGAGCATGACCCGCTGGACCCCGGCGGCGGCATACTCGTTCAGACGCTCGACCGCCTGGTCCACCGACCCGACCACGCAGTGGGCGCGGAGCTCGTCGAGCTCGTCCTCGAACCTCGCCACGCGCATCGCCCTGGTGCGGGCCTGCTCGATCACCCGCATCGCATCGCGCTCGGTCTCCCCGACGTAGCACCAGGTCATGACCGACGTCGTGAGGGACTCCTGCGAGCGCCCGTCGGCGTCGAGCCGCTCACGCACCCGGCCGATCCGCTCACGCGCCTGGTCTGGCGAGGGCCCCACGGTGTTGAACTCGTCGGCCCAGCGCGAGACCAGCTCGGCGACGCGTGGTCCGCCGTTGCCGCCGAGCACGATCGGCGGATGGGGCTCCTGCACGCCTTTCGGAGCGAACGGTACGTCATCGAGCCGATGATGCTTGCCCTGGAACGAGAACCGTTCCTCCGTCAGCAGGCCGTGCACGATCTCGAGCTGCTCGGCGAGCATGTCGAACCTGGTCCGGGCGTCGGGGAACGGGAACCCGTGGGTGCGGTGTTCCTCCTCCCACCACCCGGCGCCCATGCCGATCTCGACCCGGCCTCGGCTGACGTGGTCGACCGTCACGGCGGCCTTGGCGAGCACGGCAGGGAGCCGGAACGTGACCGGAGAGACGAGGGTGCCGAGACGGAGGTCATCGGTCGAGGCGGCGAGGGCCGAGAGCATGGTCCACGCATCGGACGAGCCGCGATCGTGGTCGCGGTGACGCATAACGCTCAGGTAATGGTCGGAGGTGAAGATGCCCTCGAAGCCCAGCCGCTCAGCGGTACGCGCGGCCGTGAGCCAGTCGGGCCACGTGACGCCTTCCTGTCCCTCGAGCATCAGGCAGAAGCGCATCGGCGCGTAGCATAGCCGCGATGCCGAACGACCCCGAACTCGCCCGGCCGGAGCCCGCCGCCCGACACCTCACCGAGGGAGAGCGGGCGGTCCGAGCGTCGCTGCTCGGCGTCGCGCTCGGGGTGCTTCTGCGGCTGGTCAGTCGGCGAAGAAGCGTCTGATGCCCGCCGATAGGGCGCGGCCGACCCGAAGGGCGAAGGCCGGGTCGGTGATCAGGGCCGCTTCGCGCTCGTTCGTGATCGACGCGGGCTCGACCTGCACCGCCGGCATGCGGGTCTCTCGCAGCATCGAGACGGCCGACCGCTGCAACCGCCCCCGGACGCCGAGCTCCCCCTCGATCTCCTCGAGGATGAGTCGTGCCAACGACATGCCGGCGGGCGAGTGCGTCTGTTCGCTGCCGAAGTAGGAGACGGTCGGCCCCGACGCCTCCGGCAGGCCGGCCGCCAGCTCGATCGAGACGCACATCACCGCGCCCATCTCGTTGGCCGCTCGCGCTCGTTCGAGGGGGCCGAGCGACCCGTCGCGGGTGCGCAGCAGCGAAGGTTCGGCCTGCATCGCGGCGAGCTCGTCGCGCAGCACCTCGGCGATCGAGTACGTGCAGTCGTCGCCGGGCTCTCCCGGCTCTCCCGGGTCGATCGCGATCACCTGGGTCCGGATCGATGTCCGCATCTGGCGGAGCTCCTCCGCCTCGCGTACGAGGGCGCGGCTGGGGGCGTGCTCGAGCGGACGCATACGCCGGAGCATGTCGATCGCGTGCAGTCCCACGATGCCGTCGGGCTCCTCGCCCACGTTCCGTTGGAACTCGCGCATCGCACGGTCGGTGTTCTCCCCGAACATGCCGTCCTGGCGGCCTGCGTCGAAGCCGAGCGCGTTCAGCTTCCGCTGCAGCTCCCGGACGTCGTCGCCGCGGAAGTACGGGGAATGCAGGTAGAGCGTTCGGTCGCCGAGCCGGTAGCCTGCCTCGACGAGCTGGCCCCAGGTGTCGGGTCCGACCAGACCGTCGACGCGCAAACGCCGTCGCTGCTGGAAGCTTCGGACGGCCGCGTCGGTCGACGGGCCGAAACGCCCGGCGAGCTCACCCCGGTCGATCGAGAGGCCGAGGCCCGTCAGCCGTTCCTGGATGTCTCCGACCTCGGGGCCATCGTCGCCGAGGCGGTAGATGTGCACACGCCGAGTCTGCGATGCCGGCATCCCTCGCGGCAACCGGACGAGCCGGTGGTGGGGTCACGCCGGGCGATCAGCCGAGATGCGGCTCGATGTCGCGCAGGATCGCATCCTTCGGCTTCGCGCCGATCACGCGAGCGACCTCCTGCCCGCCCTTGAACAGGATCAGGCTGGGGATGCTCATCACCCCGTAGGTCCGGGTAGCTTGGGGGTTCTCGTCGATGTTCAGCTTCACGACCTTCAGGGCCTCGCCCTTGTCCTGGCCGATCTCCTCGACTACCGGCGAGACCATGTGGCACGGCACGCACCATTCGGCCCAGAAGTCAACGAGCACGGGCGTGTCGGAATCCAGCACCGAATCCTGGAACTCGCCGTCGGTCACGGTGTTCACGTTCGTCATCGTCATCGTTTCTCCCGTTCGGTTCGCGGCCGGGGTCGGGCCGTCGATGCGTGCAACGCCCAGGAACGCCCGCGGATTCCCACCCTAGGCGCCGGCGTGAGCTTGATCCTCGAGGAAGCGTTCGGCGTCGATCGCGGCCTTGCACCCCTGGCCCGCCGCCGTGACCGCCTGTTTGTAGATCGTGTCGGTCACGTCTCCCGCGGCATAGACCCCCGGGACGCTCGTGTGCGTGCGGGGCTCCTGGACGAGCACGTATCCGTTCTCGTCCAGGTCGAGCTGACCCCTGAACAACGACGTGTTCGGATCGTGGCCGATCGCCATGAACACGCCGTCGGTCGCGACCTCGCGTTCTTGCCCGGTCACGGTGTCGCGGAGCCGGACCCCGTTGACGGCGTCATCACCGAGGATCTCGGTCAGCGTCGTGTTCCAGGCGACCTCGATCTTCGGGTTCGCGAATGCACGCTCCTGCATGATCTTCGATGCTCGGAACTCGTCGCGCCGATGGACGATCGTCACCTTCGATGCGAACTTCGTGAGGAACGTCGCCTCCTCCATCGCCGAATCGCCGCCGCCCACGACCATGAGCTCCCGGTCGCGGAAGAAGAAGCCGTCGCACGTTGCGCATGCGCTCACGCCGCGGCCCCGCAGCCGCTCCTCGCCCGGCACGTCGAGCCAGCGGGCGCTCGCGCCGGTCGAGACGATCACCGTCAGCGCGGTCCAGGCCTGATCGCCGGCCTTCACGAGGAACGGCCTGCTCGACAGGTCGACCTCGGTCGCGTGCACGGGCAGGATCTCGGCGCCGAAACGCGCCGCCTGCTTCTCGAAGCGGTCCATGAGCTCGGGTCCCAGCAAACCGTCGGGGAACCCCGGGTAGTTCTCGACGTCGGTCGTGAGCATCAGCTGACCGCCGGCATCCAGTCCCTTGAGCACCAGCGGAGCGAGGTTGGCGCGCGCGGCGTAGAGCGCGGCCGTATAGCCGGCGGGCCCCGATCCGATCACGATCACGGTGCGTTCGTCCGTCATGTCCGAGCATCCTCCCACAGCGATGAACGCGCGGGCACCGAAGTTCATGCCCGTCCTGTCTCGTCCGTCAGAGGCGTGCCGAGATCAGGGAGAGGATCGAGCAGTCGCCGGCGTCGGCGACCCAGATCGACAGGGTGACGGGCGGGTCGTCGCCTCCGGGGCCCTCGAGCACATAGCCGATGAACGCGGGCGTCCCTTCGAACTCGGCCAGCTTGACCTCCACGAGCTCGCCCGGGTAGCCCGGGAACGCGCGCTCGAGGCAGGCAACCGCCCTCTCGGTTCGTCCCGCCCCGGCGAACCGGGCTTCGAGCGCGGCGGGTGCATCGCCCGCCGCATCCTCGGTGACACCCCCGCCCGCCCCCGCCGCAGGTTCGGCCGCCGCCGCATAGGCCCTCGCAGCCTCGCCCAGCGCCTCCTCGTCATAGTCGGCGGTCTCGATCTGCAGGCGCAACGGCGGACGCGGACCTGCCCCGCCCTCGGCGAGGCCGTCGGCGGCCGAGCCGGCGTCATCCGACGAACCGCCCAGCCGGGGAAGGACCAACGCGACGAGCGCCACGACGGCCGCGGCGGCGAGGACCGGCGCGAGCTTCGACCACGGCGCCCGCGGCGGCGACGAGGGCCTGAGGTGCTCGGGGAGACGCTCGGCGGTGAACCGCGCTGCGAGATCGGGCGCCTGGGGCGTCGGCATCCCGCGAAGGGCTCGCTTCGCGGCACCTGCAGCCGCGACCTCGCTGCGACAGCGAGCGCAGGAACGCAGATGCGCGCCGACGACCGCACGCTCCGACGGCTCGAGCGTTCCGTCCACGAAGGGGGCGAGCAGATCGATGGGATGGCTCACGGTTTCCGCTCCGACGCTCGAGATGGGGTTGCGGGTTCCCCGTCGGCATCGCGCACGCCGAGGGCTGCGGCGAGGGCGACGCGGCCCCGATGCACCCGGGACTTCACCGTGCCGACCGGAACGTCGAGCACCTCGGCGATCTGGTCGTACGGCAAGTCCTGAACGTCGGCGAGCACCACGGCGGCCCGGAACTCCTCGGGGATCGACGCGAGGGCGGCCGCGGCGTCACTGGTGCCGATCACCTCATCGGCGTGGTCGGCGACCGGTGGCCCCGGCTCGCGCTCGGGATGGTCATCGGACACGACGTGCGGCATCGGGCGCCGGCGCTTCCTGCGGAGCTCGTCGTAGCACGCGTTCACGGCTACCCGGTGCAGCCAGGTCGTGAAGGCTGCGTCGCCGCGGAAGCCCCCGAGCTTGCGCAGGACCGTGAGGAACGTGTCCTGGGCGACGTCGGCGGCCGCGTCGGCCTCGCCGAGCATGCGCAGGCAGATCGAGTACACGCGTTGCTGGTGACGCCGAACGAGCTCCGTGAAGGCATCGGACTCGCCCGCCTGGAAGCGACGGACGAGATCGTCGTCGCGTTCGGCCTCGGTCACGGCCTCGAACGCTACACCTTCGACTGGCCGTTGGACTCGGTCACGACCACGCGCGTGTACCGCACCGTCGGCTCGAAGCGGTCGGCGGCGATCACGTTCGCCTCGGTCCTCAGGGTGACCGTGACGCGCCCGGTCGTGGTGTCGACGATGCAGCCCTTGTTCCCGACATCCAGGGACGGATCCTGCTCCGCGACGCTGGCCACGACCGCCTCGCATGCCCCGAGCGCGCTGCGACCCCCGACGCGGAACGCCGCGGCTCCCTCGCTCGCGGCGAGGGCGGCCACCTCCGACGCGTGCAGGGTGGTGCGCGCGATCGACGCGGCGTCGGCGACGCCGATGCCGAGCACCGCGAGGATCAGCAGCCAGAGCACGGCTGCCTTCCCGACCATGCCGGATTGATCTGCCAGACCGGCGCGGGTGGGGCTGCCCGTGTGATTCATGCGCGGAACCTCCTGCGTAGCGCGCTCATCACCTCATCGACCTCTTCGAGTCCCAACATGAGCGCCCCCACCACGTAGACGACGACCCCGGCGACGACGGCGGCCGTCACCTGGGTGATGCGCCAGACGACGAGGTCGGTGTCGCCGATCGCCGCGACGCCGGCCGCGACGAGCCAGGCGGCGAGCGCGGTCA
>DATFFT010000011.1:0-69301 GCA_035249905.1 Actinomycetota bacterium
CTTGGCGCCCGCGGCCTCGTGCTTCGCGGCTTCCTCGGGGTTGGCCGCGCGGTAGGCACGCACGGCGGCCGAGCGCGCGCGGCCCTCGGCGACCCGCCGATCGGTGCCCTTGGCGAGCTCGGCCTCGAGCGTCGAGTCGAAGACCCCTTGATCGAGCGGAGTGTCTTCCTTGGCCATAGGTCTCCTTGGCGTCTCTCTAGAGCGGTCCCGAGATGCCGCCGTCCTTGCGGATGCGCCAGAAGTGCACCGACAGGAAGATCACCAGCACGAACGGCAATGCGATCACGTGCAGCGTGTACCAGCGCAGCAGCGTCTCCGGCCCGACCACCACACCACCCAGCAGCAGGAAGTTCGCTTGTTTCGCGATGAACGGTGAGTAGCCGGCGAGCGACGTGCCCACGGTGACCGCCCAGATCGCGAGCTGGTCCCACGGGAGCAGGTAGCCCGTGAACGACAACCCGAGCGTGAGGAAGAGCAGGATCACGCCCACGACCCAGTTGAACTCGCGCGGCGGCTTGTACGCGCCCGTGTAGAACACCCGGGCCATGTGCAGCGTCACGCTGAAGACCATGAGGTGGGCGCCCCACCGGTGCAGGTTCCGCACGAGGTCGCCGAAGAACACAGACGTGCGGATGCTCTGCATGTCGGTGAATGCCTGGGCGCCGCCGATGTCTGCCGTCGGCCGGTAGAAGAACATCAGGAAGATGCCGGTGATCGTCAGCAGGATGAACAGGAAGAACGAGAGCCCGCCCAGGCAGAACGTGTAGGTCAGTTTCAGCCCGTGCCGTTTCACCTTCACCGGATGCAGGTGGTAGAGCACGTTGTTCATCGTCGCCAGGGCGCGGTCTCGCGACGTGTCCTTGTAGCCCTTGCGGAAGATCGATCCGGGCCGGAAGATCGACTTCCAGACCTCGGTCTCCCTGATGCGGTCACCTAGGTCGCTGGGTGACGGTGGCTTCAGCTTCAACGATCCCCCCTCCGCGCTAGCCCCTTCGGCTGCGTGAGCGCTCTCTCCCTCATCCGGTGTCGACGGCCTGTGACTCGGGGACCTCGGCCATCGTGCGCCGACCTCCCGCCGAACCCTCCGGCAGTCGCGCGAAGTACAGCGTGTCGGTGGGACAGCGGTCGACGCAGACCGCGCATCTGGTGCACGCGTGGTCGTCGACCACGAAGATCGCGGTGGCGGTGCCGACCTCGTCGCCCACCACGTCCTCAGCGGCCCCCTCGACGATGCCCGTCGACATCATGTAGATGCAGTTCCACGGGCAGACGTCCTCGCAGGCGCGACAGAGGATGCAGTTGTCGGGGTCGAGCATCAGGTGCTTCGGTGACTTCACACCCTGAGCGAGCCACGCAGGGTCGACCGACTCGATGACGTAGTCCTCGTGGATGTCGACCTCGGTCTTGGTGAAGGGCATGGTTCCAGCCTATCGATACCCGCCGGAAGGTCGGGTCGCGGACCGTCCGCGGAGCTTGTGCCGCCAGTTCTGCAGGATCGCCGCGGCGACGAGGACCGTGATGATCGGCCCGGTCGACAGTCCCATGGCGATCGCGTCTCGGACCTGCAGCAGCAGCTCTTGGTGCTGGGCGGGGTCGCCGCCCGGCAGCAGCGTGGGGATCTCCTGCAACGCCGCCTCGATGTCGGTGGGTCCCTGCCAGCCCAGCGTCTGTTCCGAGAAATAGAGCCAGAACGACGGCAGTACCGAGGTGGTGATCAACAGGAAGAAGACCACACCCAACGAGAAGACCACGGCCGTGGTCCAGCTCCACTCGAAGTCCCTCAGGAACGCCTCCACGCGCTCCTTACGGGTCTGCGTGGACTCGACCGGCGTCGTCGTCTCGACCTGGCTCATACGCTCCCGGGCTGGCTTCCTGCGTGAGTCATCGTTCGTCTGCTGAAGCGGGGCGATTATAGACACGACGCGAGCGCGCCCGACGACCCGCGTCGGCTCGTGAATCGTTTCACAAGGTCCGTGGCTACTATCGCTGCAGGCCCACGGTCCACGCAAGTCGATCCGAGGATCGGACGCCCGGAGTCCATGTGATCGCTGACATCGTGCAGACGGGTATCGCCTCGTGGTGGGCGCCGGCGCTGGCCTTCGCCGCCGGGCTCATCTCATGCCTCAGCCCGTGCGTCTGGCCGCTGCTGCCCGGCTATCTCTCGTTCGTCACGGGTGACCGCATCGTGGGGGAGGAGACCGGGGCGGCGCGGAAGCCCCTCGCGCCGATGCTGTTGTTCATCCTCGGATTCACGATCGTCTTCGTACTGCTCGGGGCGTTCGCATCGACCGTGTTCGGGCAGCGAACGGTCGTCGAGATCCTGAGGGGCACGGCCGGCCAGCGCATCGGGGGCGCCATCGTGATCGCGTTCGGCGTGCTGATGATCGGGTACGCACTGCAGCGTGGATCGCTCTCGCTCTACGCCGACCGGCGTCCGTTCCTCGCCAAGGTGCGACCGGGCAGCGTCGGAGCGGTGCCACTCGGCATGGCGTTCGCCGCGGGCTGGACACCGTGCATCGGCCCGGTGCTCGGAGCCATCCTCGCGATCGCGGCGACCGGCAGCACGGCTCGCGCGGTGCTGTTGTTGGTGAGCTACTCGGCCGGGCTCGGTGTGCCGTTCCTGCTCGTCGGCCTCGGCGTCACGAGGTTCATGGGAGCCTTCGAGTGGGTCAAGCGACGGTACACCGAGATCGCGATGGTCTCGGGCGCGTTGATGATCGGGCTCGGCGTGTTGTTGTTCACCGGCGAGTTCACGCGGTTGGTGGCCCCGCTCGCCGAGCGCTTCACGCTGGGTCTCTAGGGCCGTGGGGCTCGAGGGCGGTCCCGTCCTGGAGAGGCTCGGAGGAGCCCCCGTCTAGGATGGACCCGGTGTCTGCTCCCCAGCGACTCACGCCCCGCCAGTCCTTCGCCCTCGTGTGGCGAACGCTGCGCTCGATGCGCACGGCGCTGATCCTGCTGTTGATGATCGCGCTCGCCTCGGTCGCCGGATCGCTGCTTCCTCAGTGGCCCAACACGCCCGAGCGGGTGATGCGGTACCGCGCCGACCACCCGGTCTGGGGCACGTTCCTCGACCGGGCGGGCCTGTTCGACGTCTTCGGCTCGTGGTGGTTCGTGCTGCTCACGACGCTGCTGTTCGTCTCGCTCGTGGCGTGCCTCGTGCCACGGAGCCGGGCGCTGTGGCGCGCGCTCCGCACCCCTCCGATGCAGGCGCGCGAGATCGACGCGTTCCCCCGATACGCCCAGGTGGCGGTCGCGGCCGACCCCGACCAGGTGATCGACGCCGCCCGGTGGGTGCTGCGCCGCCGTCGGTTCCGGGTGGCTCGCGACCCGAGCCGCCCGGCGCTCGCGGGCGAGAAGGGGCTGGCCCGCGAGATCGGGAGCCTCGGGTTCCACTGGGCGCTGATCCTGTTGCTGACCGGCGTGATCTACGGCAAAGGGACCGGGTTCAGCGGATTGATCGCGGTGGTCGAGGGCCAGACGTGGGTCGATGCCGAGGCCAACTACGACGGCACGATCCGGGCCGGCCGGTTCTTCAGCGGGGAGTTCACGGGCACCGGCCTGCGGCTGCGCGAGTTCCGGAGCGATTTCCAGCGCACGGGTCAACCGATGGATTTCGTGTCCCGCGTCGACCTGCTCGACCCCGACGGGTCGGTGATCCGCCGGGAGGACATCAGGGTGAATCACCCGGCCAGGATCGAGGGGCTGTGGATCCATCAATCGAGCTTCGGCTGGGCTCCGGTGATCGAGGTGACCGACGGGGGTGAGGTCGCCGCGTCGGGGCCGGTCGTGATGGATCGCGACCTCGCGCCCGAGGGCGTGGTCGAGTTCGCGATGCCATGGCGCGGGGTCGTGAAGCTTCCCGGGGCGGGCACCGACGGGCTCGACCGGGCGATCGAGCTCGAGCTGTGGCCCGATAGCCGCGCCCTCACCGCGCTGCTCGCCGAGCAGGAGCCACAGGCGATGCTCGTCGAGTTCGATCCGATCATCCGGTTCTCGGTGTGGGAAGGCGCGCTGACCGATCTGTCCACCAACCGCCTCGACACGACCGGGCTCGACGAGGTGTCGTCGGGCATCGTGGGGGCAGGCCGCACGGCCGACCTCGCCGACGGGGCGGCACTCGCCGCGGGAGACGCAGGCTCGGGCGCGACGATCTCGTTCACCGAGCTCCGGCAGTACTCGGTCTTCCAGGTAGGCCGCGACGCCGGGGTGCCCCTCGTGCTGGCCGCGGCTATCCTCGTCCTCGTGGGGCTCTTGCCCGCGCTGTACAGCTCCCGCCGCAAGGTCTGGGTCCACGCCGATCCCGACGGCGACGGGTCGCTGCTGCGCGTGGGCGGTCTCGCGATGCAGCGCAAGCCGCAGTTCGAGGAGGAGTTCGACCGCCTGGTCGGCGCGCTCGTGTCGTCGGCCGGTGGCCGGCGGGCTCCGGACCCCGGGGGGCCGGGACCGGATCAGCGAGAGCCGGAGGAGCACGAGAAGGTGCAGACGCCGTGACCGATCTGCAATGGGCCCGCATCTCCAACGACGCGTTCAACGTCGCGTTGTTCGCCTACATCGCGGCGATGGTGGGCTACTTCGCCCACCTGGCGTTCAAGCGCGACGCGATCTGGCAGATCTCGAGGGCGGTGGCCGTCGCCGGCGTCGTGGCGAACATCGTCTCGATCATCGCGCGCGGGTTCGCGGCCGATCGGGTGCCGTGGGGGAACATGTACGAGTACTCGTCGCTCCTGGCGCTGCTCGTCGTGATCGGGGCCCTCGTCGTGGTCGAAGGCGTGTACAAGGTGCGCTCGCTCACAGGATTCGCGCTGATGTTCAGCGTGCTCACGATGGCGGTGGCGGTGTCGTTCCTCTACGTGGGGCCCGGGCCGCTGGTCCCCGCGTTGAACTCGTACTGGATCAAGATCCACGTGCAGGCCGCGATCTGGGGGTCGTCGCTGTTCGCCCTCGGCGGCATCGCGACGATCGCCTACCTCGTGGTCGACCGTGCGGAGCGTCGGAAGCTCGACGCGCTCGGCTCCAAGGATCGTCCGCCGATCATGGGCGGCGCCCTCGATCTCGACGCCGACGCCGACGCGCCGGCCGATCTCGTGCCCGACTCGGCCGAAGACGTCGAGACCCGTCCCGCCAAGCGCCGCCTCGTGCCTTCGGCCGCCGGGCTCGACCGGCTCGCCTACCGGATCATCGCTCTCGCGTTCCCCATCTGGACGTTCGCGGTGATCGCCGGCGCGGTCTGGGCCCAGGAGGCGTGGGGTCGCTACTGGGGCTGGGACCCGAAGGAGACGTGGTCGTTCATCACCTGGGTGATCTTCGCCGGCTACCTGCACGCCCGCGCCACGAACGGCTGGAAGGGACGTCGCGCCGCGCTCATCGCGCTCGTCGGGTTCGCCTCGCTGCTGGTGACGTACTACGTGGTGAACCTCTGGATCGTGGGTCTGCACAGCTATGCGAAGTGAGGGCACAGCCGTCTCCGGTCGCGCCGATGCCGGTGATACAGTGCGCGCGTTCCGGCCCGTGCGCGGCCCCGACGTCAGGTAGGAGAGAGACCGATCGTGCGGAAGAAGGTGCTGTGGACCCTCGGCTCATTGGCCGCGGGACTGCTGCTCGCGGCGTGCGCACCGAACGCCACACAGGACACCTTGCAGCCGGTCGGCGACGTCGCCAAGCAACAGAAGGCGCTGTTCGTGCCCGTGTTCTGGGTGGCTGTCGCCGTCTTCGTGATCGTGCAGGGGGGCATCCTGTACATCGCGATCCGCTACCGCCACCGCAAGGGGCGCGACCGCATGCCGAGGCAGACCCACGGCAACACGCGCCTGGAGATCGGATGGACGATCGCCCCCGCCGTCGTGCTCGCCGTCGTCACGGTGCCGACGGTCGCGATGATCTGGGACCTCGCCCGCCCGGCCGGCGAGGGAGCCCTCAACATCACGGTCGAGGGCTACCAATGGTGGTGGGGATTCGCCTACCCCGATGACGACATGGTGACCGACTGGGACCGGCCGATCACGATCGCCGACACGATGGTGGTGCCGACCGGGCGCCAGATCTCCCTCGCGCTCGAGTCGAAAGGTGGCGGCGCGCAGGACGCCAACCAAGATCCGGACTTCCAGGTGATCCATTCGTTCTGGGTGCCGGAGCTCTTCGGCAAGCAGGACGTCGTACCCGGGCGCACGAACCACATCGTGTTCAGCGTCGACGAGCCCGGCACGTACACGGGCCAGTGCGCGGAGTTCTGCGGCCTGCAGCACGGCCGCATGAAGCTCGAGGTCCGTGCGCTCGAACCGGCCGACTGGGACGCCTGGGTCGAGAACCAGAAGACGCTCGCGCCCAGCCCGACCGATCCGCTCGCGCAGCAGGGCGAGGAGCTGTTCCTGAACCCACTCAGCGACGGTCGAGGGGCGTGCATCCAATGTCACGCGGTCGGTGGCGACGGCGCAACTGCGGCGCCGAACCTCTCGCACTTCGCCGACCCGGAGCACACGTGCTTCGCGGGGTGCAACTGGCCGATCGAGGACCGCGAGGCGCTCGCTGCCTGGCTGGCGGACCCTGGTGCCGTGAAGCTCGGGGCGAAGATGCCCGACTACCAGCTCACCGACGAGGAGATCGACGCCCTCGTCGCCTACCTCTACAGCCTGACGTGACGGAGGCGATCACCGAACGATGGCGAGCGTGACCGTTCCCGAGACCGCACGTGGCCTGCTCAGGCGCCCGACCGCGATCACCGGCGCCTCCAGCTGGCTCACCACGGTGGACCACAAGAAGATCGGCATCATGTACGGGGTCGCCGCGTTCCTGTTCTTCATCGTCGGCGGTCTCGAGGCGCTGCTGATCCGCACGCAGCTCTACCGGCCCGACGGCACCCTGCTCAACGCCGACCAGTACAACCAGATCTTCACGATGCACGGCATCACGATGATCTTCCTGTTCGTGATGCCGATGTCCTCGGCACTGTTCAACTACCTGATCCCGCTGATGATCGGGGCGCGCGACGTCGCGTTCCCACGGCTGAACGCGTACAGCTTCTGGGCCTTCGCGCTCGGAGGCCTCTTCCTCTACTCGAGCCCGTTCCTCGGGGGGGCTCCGAACGGGGGCTGGTTCGGGTACGCGCCGAACTCGACCACCGACCCGTCGATCGGCATGACGTTCTACGCGCTCGGGCTGATCATCACCGGTATCGCATCGACCGCCGGCGCCGTCAACCTGACCGTGACCGTGGTGAACATGCGAGCTCCGGGCATGTCGCTGTTCCGCATGCCGCCGTTCGTGTGGATGGGCCTCGTCGTGCAGTTCCTGCTGGTCTTCTCGCTGCCGATCATCACGGTGGCGCTGTTCCAGCTGCTGTTCGATCGCAGGTGGGACACGGCGTTCTTCGATCCGACCCGGGGCGGCGACCCGATCCTGTGGCAGCACCTGTTCTGGCTGTTCGGCCATCCCGAGGTGTACATCCTCATCCTGCCGGCGTTCGGCATCTTCAGCGAGGTCCTGCCGGTGTTCAGCCGCAAGCCGCTGTTCGGCTACCAGTTCGTGGTCTTCTCGGGCATCGCGATCGGGTTCATCGGCTTCGGCGTCTGGGCCCATCACATGTTCGCGGCCGGTCTCGGCCCCGTCGCGAACACCGCGTTCGGCATCTCGACGGCGATCATCGCGGTGCCGACCGGCATCAAGATCTTCAACTGGATGGGCACGATGTACGGTGGCGACATCCGCTTCACGTCGGCGATGTTGTACTCGGTCGGGGGCGTCGCGATGTTCGTGATCGGCGGTCTCTCGGGCGTGACGCACGCGATCGTGCCGAGCGATTACCAGCAGACCGACACGTATTACATCGTGGCGCACTTCCACTACGTGATCTTCGGCGGCGCCGTCTTCGCGTTCTTCTCAGCCTTCTTCTACTGGTGGCCGAAGGTGTTCGGGCGCCGGTTGGGCGAGGCGTCGGGGAAGGTGCAGTTCTGGATCCTGCTCGTGGGGTTCAACCTGGCCTTCGGTCCGATGCACGTGCTCGGCCTGCAGGGCATGATCCGCCGTGAGTACTCCTACCCCGAGTCGCTCGGCCTCACGTTCTGGAACCAGGTGTCCACCGTCGGCGCGTTCCTGATCGCGCTCTCCGTGCTGTTGTTCGTAGTGAACGTGGTGCGGACCCACATGAAGGCCCGTGGCGAGGCCGTCGAGGACCCCTGGGACGCCCGCACGATCGAGTGGATGACGACGAGCCCGCCGCCCGTGCACAACTTCGACGAGATCCCGACCGTTCACTCCCTCGACGAGTTCTGGCACCGCAAGTACGTCGAGGACGAGCGCACCGGCACCCTCGTGCCGGCCCAGGCCGGCGCCGCCGACACGCACGACGAGGGCCACGCCGCCCACGGCGCGATCCACCTGCCGAGCCCGTCGTTCTGGCCCCTGGTCTCGGCGTTGGGCCTGCCGATCATGGGCTACGGGGTGTTGTACTCGTGGTGGCTGGTCGGCCTCGGCGCCCTCGTCGTGCTCACCGGCATCTTCGGGTGGGCGCTCGAGCCGTCGGTGGCCGAGGAGTAGACATGGCCGACCTCGCGATCACCCCCGGGAGCGGCGCGGCGGAGCCGCACGACGAACATGCCACCACGACCGGCCTGCCGAACACGAAGATCGCGATGTGGGTCTTCCTGGCGTCGGAGTGCTTGCTCTTCGGCGCGCTGATCACGACGTACGTGCTGTACCGGGGGGCGAGCGACACCGGACCCTACCCCGCAGACGTCTTCGACATCCCGTACACGTCGGTGTCGTCGTTCGTGCTGCTCGCCTCGTCGCTGACGATGGTGCTGTCGCTCGCGTCCGCTCAGAAGCGCGACGTGGCCCGCATGCGCCTGTGGCTGCTCGCCACCGCGCTCCTGGGGCTGACGTTCGTCGGCGGTCAGGTCTACGAGTTCACGGCGTTCTACGACGAGGGCCTGTCGATCACGACGAACCTGTTCGGCACGACGTTCTACGTGCTGACCGGCTTCCACGGGGTGCACGTCACGGTCGGCATCCTGATGCTGCTCTCGCTCGTCGGGTTCTCGGTGGCCGACCGGCTGCCCGACGACGCCGCGTTCCCGGTCGAGATGGTGGGCCTGTACTGGCACTTCGTCGACATCGTCTGGATCATCATCTTCACGGTCGTGTACCTGATCCCGACCCCTTCCCCGGCGCCGGCCTAGGAGGACGACGAGTGTCCGAGACCGAGACCCCGTTCCAGGAAGAGCTCGGCGCACGCGACCTGGCCGACCCGCGCGAGTCGCAGGCGGCCCACCACGAGCATCCGAGCGCCAAGGAGTACATCCGCATCGGCATCATCCTCGCCGTGCTGACCGCGCTCGAGGTCGCGACGTACTACGTCGACGTCGGCAGCGCCCTGCTCGTGCCGACGCTGATCGTGCTCGCGGTGATCAAGTTCGCGCTCGTCGTGATGTGGTTCATGCACCTGCGGTTCGACAGTCCCACCTACGCGCGGTTCTTCGTGATGGGCCTGGCCGGCGCGGCCACCTTGTACCTGATCGTGTTGATCTCGTTCGGCGTCTTCGCGGTGGAGTGACGATGCGTCTCCCCGCCTGGCACCTGCACCCCGACGTCTGGCTGCTGTTCGGCTCGATCATCGCCGCCTACGTGATCGGCGTCCGCCGTCACCTGGCGGTCACGGGCGAGCAGACCCCCCGGCGGAAGCAGGTGCTGTTCCTCACCGGCATGGGCGTGTTGTGGCTCGGGGCCGACTGGCCCGTGCACGACCTGGCCGAGGGCTACCTCTACCTGATGCACATGACCCAGCACCTGCTGTTCACGCTGATCGCGGCGCCGCTGCTGATCGCCGGCATGCCGGCGTGGATGCTGCGGGGCCTGCTGGCCCCGCCACCGCTCAGGCGGGTGTTCCGGTTCTTCACGCGCCCGCTCGTCGCGTTGATCGTGTTCAACGGCGTGTTGCTGTTCACGCACTGGCCCGCGGTCGTCGAGGCGTCGGTGGGCTCCGAAGCGATCCATCTCGCGCTGCACGTGCTGATCGTCGGCTCGGCGCTGGCGATGTGGTGGCCGGTCATGTCGCCGCTGCCCGAGATGCCGGCGCTCAGCCCGCCCGGTCAGATGATCTACCTGTTCCTGCAGTCGCTCGCACCCACGATCCCGGCGTCGTTCCTGACGTTCGGACGTTCCTCGCTCTACCCCGTGTACGCGGGATTCCCGCGCATCTGGGGGATCTCGGCGCTGAACGACCAGCTGATCGCGGGGCTGATCATGAAGCTCGCCGGAGGCCTGCTGCTCTGGGGCGTGATCGCGGTGATCTTCTTCCGCTGGTACGAGCAGGAACAACGTGACGGCCTCGACCGGTCCGCGTACCAGAACGTGCAGCGCGACGTGGAGGCCGAGCTGGGACGATGAGCCACCGGATGAGCCACCGGATGCGCCGCCGGAAGGAGCTGTCGGATCGATGAGCGAGGGCAAGAACCGGCAGAGCCTCTTGCTGCCGATCCTGTTGCCGGCCGGGGTCCTGATCGTGATCGGCCTCGTGCTCTTCGGGTTCTCACGAGTGCTCCTCACCGTCTCGCACGCGGCGGCCACGGTGGTCGCGTTGATCGTCGCGGTCGCGGTCGTTGCCGTGGCGGGGTGGGTCGCATCGAGGCAGCGGGTCACGGGCGCGACGCTCTTCTCGATGGTCGCCGCCGTCGCGGGCGTCGCCATGGTGGCCGGGGGGCTCGCCGTCGTCGCCGCGCCCCTGCAGGAGGAGGGCGGCGAGGAACCGGGTGGCGAAGCGGTCGTGCTCGCCCTCGCCGCACCCGAGGGTGCGGCGGTCGACGGGTTCTCGACCGATGCGTTGGCGGCGCCGAGCGACGAACCGTTCACGATCGCGTTCGACAACGCCGACCCGTCGACCCAACACAACGTCGTGCTCTTCGACGGCCCCGATGCGGACGCGCCGGCGCTGTTCACCGGCGAGCTCGTCACGGGCCCGGCCCAGATCGACTACCGGATCGAGCCTGTGCCCGAAGGGGAGTACTTCTTCCACTGCGAGGTTCATCCCACGACGATGACCGGCACGTTGACCGCCGCGCCCGGCGAGGGCGGCGAAGGCGGGGAAGGCGGGGGAGGCGGGGCCACGACGGTCGTCGCCTCGGACCTATCGTTCGACACCGACACGATCGACCTGCCGGCCGATACCCCCACGACGCTGACGCTCGACAACCGCGACGACGGCATCCCGCACAACATCGCGATCTACACCGACGACTCCCTGGGTGAGTCGCTGTTCGTCGGCGACCTCGTGACCGGGCCGGCCTCGGTCGACTACGAGATCCCGGCCATCCCCGCCGGTGAGTACTACTTCCATTGCGACGTCCATCCCGACATGAGCGGTACCGTCGTCGTCGAGGGAGGCGGAGGCGGGGACGGAGGAGGCGATCCCGGGGGAGGCGAAGACGGCGGCGACGCCGAGGGAGAGGGCGGTGCTGCGGCGGCCTCGGTGGCGGCCGAGAACTCGGCGTTCGATCCGACGACGCTGAGCTGGGAGGCGGGGGCCGAGACCACGCTGACGTTCGACAACCGTGACCCGGTCGACGTCGCCGGCCCGCACAACGTCTCGATCTACGACGGCGACACCGCGCTGTTCCAGGGTGATCTCGTCGAAGGCCCCGCGACGGTCGACTACGCGGTACCTGCGATGGAAGCCGGCACGTACGACTTCCGATGCGACGTGCATCCGGACATGATCGGCACCGTCGAGGTCACCTGACGACCTCGCCGAGTACCTCCGCGCCGGGCTCCACCGCTCCCGACGAGCAGCCTCCCCGTCGCCGCGCAGGACGCATCGCGCTCGTGATCGGGGCGGGGGTGCTGGTGGTCGCGGTCGCGGGGTACGCGCTGCGGCCGACGAGCGATCCCCGGGAGGAGGGGGGCGTCGCCGAGCTCGAGGAGCCCTTCCCCGGCCTCGAGGGCGAGGCGGTCGTCGGTTCGCCGGTCGACACCGGCGCCATGGACTGGTCCGTGCTGGTCGTGAACGTCTGGGCGAACTGGTGCGAACCCTGTGAGCGCGAGCAACCCGCGTTGCTGGACGTGCAGGCCGACTTCGCTTCGCGGGGTGTCGAGTTCGTGGGCGTGAACTACCGCGACGATCGCGCCGCGGCAGCGCGATGGATCGAACGGTTCGACGTCGCGTACCCGAGCCTGTACGACCCCGACGGTCGAACGGCGAGCTCGCTCGGTTTCCCATTCCTGCCCGACACCTATGTGGTCGATGCCGACGGAACGATGCGCTTCGTCGTCTACGGCGAGACCAACGCCCAGGAGCTGTCGGGTCTGATCGATGAGCTGCTCGCCGAGCGGACGCCGAGCCGTTAGACGATCGCGTCGAGCGCGACGGCGCCGAACAACGCCGCGAGGTACACGATCGAGTAGGTGAACAGGCGCCAGGACGCGTCGGGTTCAGCGCGACGCCAGAGCACCAGCGCGCGGTAGACGAACACGCCGCCGAGCACGACGGCTGCGCCGAGGTAGAGCGGCCCCATGCCGGCCACCGGGGCGAGCAGCAGCGTCGTGCCGAACAGCACGAGCGAGTACAGGAAGATCTGCCGCCGGGTTTCGTCGTCCCCCTTGACCACGGGCAGCATCGGCACGCCGGCCGCCGCGTAGTCGCCACTGAATCGAAGGCTCAGTGCCCAGAAATGCGGGGGGGTCCAGACGAAGACGATCGCGAACAGGATCCAGGCGGGCCACGCGAGCGAACCCGTGACCGCAGCCCACCCGATCAACGCAGGTGCCGCACCGGCGGCGCCTCCGATCACGATGTTCTGCGTCGTGGAGCGTTTGAGCCACATCGTGTAGATCACGACGTAGAACGCGATCGCGGCCAGTGACAGCGTCGCGGCGAGCACGTTCACGGTCGACGCCAGGAACAGGAACGAGAACGCCCCGAGCCAGAACCCGAACGCGAGGGCCCGTTCGGGCGATACCAGGTGGGCCGGGAGCGGCCGGGAGCGGGTCCGGCGCATCACCTCGTCGATGTCGCGGTCCAGGTACATGTTGATCGCGTTCGCCGCGCCCGCGGCCAGCGACCCACCGACGAGCGTGGCGAGCGCGAGCCAGAGCGGCGGGACCCCGCCCTGTGCGAGCGCCATGGCGGGCACCGTGGTGATGAGCAGCAGCACGATGATCCTGGGCTTCGTCAGGCGGTAGTAGGCCGTGATCGTGTCACGCACCGACGGCGGCTCGGCCACCTCCGCCACCGAGTCGGGATCGGGGGGCGGTTCCCGCACGACGGGCTCCCGACGGGCGACGACCGCGAGCGCCACGATCGAGGCCCAGATCGCCGCCGACGTCGCCACGTGCAACGCGCGAGGCCACGTGGCGAGCGCCGTCACGACGTTGAGGCCGCCGACCCCGATCTGGACCACGAACAGGGCTCCGGCGAGCGTCGAGAGCCCGACGATGCGTCTCGATCGGACGGGCATCGTCCGAGCCCGCACCGCGAGCCAGAGCGCGAGTGCCGCGACGACGACCGCGAGCACGCGGTGCGCGAACATCTCCGCGGCGCCCCGTGGCCCGAACGACGGCACGAGCCGCCCGCCCATCAGCGGCCAGTCGCGGAACGCGAGCCCGGCCCCCTCGGCCCGCACGTAGGTGCCGACGAGGAGCAGGGCGAACGTCGCGAGTGCAGCGAGGGCGGCCAGCCGGGCGTAGCCGCGGTCGCCGGCCGGTTCGTCGCCCTCGAACGAGAGGGTGGTGGCCGCGATCAGCACCCCCAGCACGACCATCGCGAGCCCGAAGTGCAGCGTGACCACCGCCGGGTCGAGGGCGCTGTTGACCACCGCGCCGCCGAGGGCGCCCTGAACCCCGAAGAGCGGCACGAGTGTGACGGCCAGCCAGATCGCTCCGCGCGGGGTCGAGCTCGGTCGGCCGCGTCTCGAGCGCAGGAGCTCGACGATGCCCACGACCGCCAGCGTCACCGCCAACAGCCCCGAGACCACGCCGAGCAGCCGGTGGGCGTACTCGATCAGCGTGTGGTACTCCCAGCGCGGCACCCAGCTGCCGAAACACGTCGGCCAGTCGGGGCATCCGTCGCCCGAGCCGGTCGTCCGGACCACGCCGCCCCACGCGATCAGCGCGAGCGTCGACGCGGTCGTGGTCACCGCGAGCTTCTGGAACCGGGTCATCGAGTCCTCGTCGTCGGGTCTGGCCACGTCCGCGGCCACCGCGTGACCGATGATAGTGGGGGGCTGCGGGCTGCGGCTGCGAGATACTCCGCGCATGACCGCACCTCCGGCGCCGCGTAGCGAGGTACTCGGGCCGTTCCGCCCCGTCGTCGACGAGGCGCTCGAGGGATACCTGGCCGAATGCTCGGCGGACCTCACGCGGCGAGACGTCAGAGCCGGCGCGCTCGTCGACGAGATCGCGCGGCTCGTCCGTGCGGGCGGGAAGCGCCTCAGGCCGGCGTTCTGCTTCTGGGGGTACCGTGCCGCTGGTCCTGCCGGGCCCGCCGCGATCGACGTCGGCGAACCCATCGTGCGGGCGGCATCTGCGTTGGAGCTCCTGCACACGATGGCCCTGATCCACGACGATCTGATGGACGAAGCGACCGAGCGCCGGGGCGTGCCGTCGTCGGCTTCGCGCCTCACCGGCCTTGCGGCCGACCGGGGCCTGCCCGCCGATCATCTTCGGTTCGGCCGGTCGGCCGCGCTCCTCGCGGGCGACCTCGCGGCCGTTCTCGGCGACCGGCTGTTGCTCACGAGCGGCTTCGACCCGCAGGCGATCGCCCGGGCGCTCGTTCCGTACCACGAGATGCGCATCGACATGGCCGCGGGTCAGTTCCTCGACGTCGCGGGAACGGCAGACGGTCTCGTCGCGGCCTCCGCGGCCAGGTTGAAAGGAGGAAGCTACACGGTTGAGGGGCCGCTCCTGGTGGGGGCGGCGCTCGCCGGCGATCGCGACGACGTGCGTGAGGCCCTCCGGGCGTTCGGCGCCCCCCTCGGCGAGGCGTTCCAGCTCCGTGACGACCTCCTCGACGGCGAGGCACTCCCCGGGGTCGCGCCCTCGGACGTGAACGCTCTCGTGGATCGCGCTCGCGCAGCCCTGCGCGACGCCCCGATCGATCCCGATGCCGCCGCCGGTCTCGACGGCCTCGCGAGCCTGGTTGCGATGGCGTGAGGACGGTGTGCGGGTGAGCGAGGACCCCGGCGGCCTGCGACGCCGGTTCGGCGACGTCCCGACATGCCGCGTCGGCACGGTCCGCCCCGACGGGGGACCGCACCTGGCCCCCCGCTGGTTCACCTGGCGCGACGACGGGATCTGGGTCTCGACGCGGGTGGGTGACACGGTCTGGGAACACGCGGTCCGCGACCCTCGGATCTCGGTGCTGATCGATCGCGGGCGCGATTGGACCGAGCTCGCCGGCGTGCGGGTGGACGGGGTCGCCGAGGCCTTCCCGGCCGAGCACCCCGATCTGCGAGGTCCGATGTCGGCGTGGCACGAGAAGTACCGTCAGATGTTCGCGCGCGACGGCTTCGAGGGGTTCACCCGCGACGTGCCGGCGCTCGGGTTCCTTCGGGTCGTGCCCGCCCGGGTCGACTCGTGGGACCATCGTTGAGCCGCGTTGCCCGCCACGGAGGCTGCGGGTAGCGTGGGACTGCGCGTTCCGGCGCACTGCGGTAGCCTGACGATTGTGAATCTTTTCACAAGCTGTGCCCCGAGCGCGCAGGGGGGATCGACGTGAACGCACAGCTGGTCGAGACCGATGTGCTCGTGGTCGGGGGCGGGCCCGGTGGCGCGGCGGCCGCGTACTACGCGGCCCGACAGGGGCTCGACGTCACGGTCGTCGATCGATCGACGTTCCCTCGCGAGAAGGTCTGCGGCGACGGGTTGACCCCTCGTAGCGTCGCCGCCCTGCTCCGGATGGGGGTCGACACCGACGATCCGCGGTTCGTGCGCGTCCAGGGCCTGCGGGTGTACTCGCGCGACGCCGAGATCGAGCTCCCGTGGCCGGAGCTGTCCAGCTGGCCGGGGTACGGCCTGGTGATGCCGCGGGCGGAGTTCGACCACCTGTTGATCCAACGTGCTCAGAAGGCGGGCGCTCGGTTCCTGGAACGGACCGAGGCCGTCGCACCGACGTTCCGGGAGAGCTGGGTGACCGGCGCCACCGTGCGACCCGCCGACGACAAACAGAGCGAGCCGACCGAGATCCGGGCGCGGTTCACGATCGCCGCCGACGGGGCGGCGAGCCGGTTCGCGAAACCGGCAGGCGTGCGGCGCGACGGTTCCCGCCCGCTCGGCATCGCGGCGCGCCGCTACTACCGCACCCCGTACGACCCGGGCCCCTGGTTCGAGTCATGGCTCGACCTCTGGGAGGGCGACCTGCTGCTTCCCGGGTACGGCTGGTTGTTCCCGATGACCGGTGGGCGCATCAATCTCGGGGCGGGCCTGCTGAACACGTTCAAGGACTTCAAGCAGGTCTCGGCCCAACGTCTGTTCGACGCGTTCGCGACGATGCTCCCCACCGCCTGGGAGATCTCCGAGGAGACCGCCGAAGGCAGGGTGCTGTCGGGGCCACTGCCCATGAGCTTCGACCGGACCCCGCAGGCGGTGCCGGGCATGCTGCTGATCGGCGACGCCGCGGGGGCGGTCAACCCCTTCAACGGGGAAGGCATCGCCTACGCGATGGAGACCGGAGAGGTCGCGGCCGACCTCGTGCACGAGGCACTCGTCAAGGATCGGCCGGGCATCACGATGATGTACCCCACCGTGCTTCGCGAGCGGTACGGGGACTACTTCCGGATCGGGCGCGGGTTCGCGAAGATCATCGGCCGCCCGGCGATCATGGGCCGCGCGACGAGGTACATGCTGCCCAGCCCCCGCGTGATGAGCTTCGCGTTGCGGGTGATGGGCAACCTCAGCGACGGGCCCGACGGCGACCGGCAGGATCGCCTCTTCCATCTGATGCAGCGGATCGCGAGGGCGGCGTGACCGATAGGATTCGCGCGTGCTGACCGACTACCTGCCGATCGTGGTGATGGCGGCGCTGGCGGTCCTGTTCGGCGTCGCCTCGCTCGTCGTCTCGCGCATGTTCCGTCCGCACCGGCCGAACCCGGTGAAGCTTTCCGCGTACGAGTCGGGAAACGACCCCGTCCGGCTGCCCCGGGGCGAGAAGTTCAGCGTCAAGTTCTACGTCGTCGCGTTGCTGTTCATCATCTTCGACATCGAGGCGATCTTCCTGTTCCCGTGGGCCGTTCGGTTCCGCCAGCTCGGCCTGTTCGGGCTCGTGGAGATGGCGTTCTTCATCGGGCTGGTGTTCGTGGCCTACGTCTACATCTGGCGGATGGGCGGGTTCGACTGGGCCGGACGCGCGGAGACCCCGCCCGAGGAACGGACCGGGCGCGCGCACCCCGACCTCGAGCCGGCCCCGCGCGAGGAGGAGACCGCCGGTGCCCGTTGAGCGACTCGAAGGTGTGCACCTGGGCAAGGCCCCCGAGGAGGTGGAGGAAGAAGTCAGGCGCGGTGTGCTGTTGACCACGCTCGACCGGGCCGTCGGATGGGCTCGGAAGCAGTCGATGTGGCCGGCCACGTTCGGGCTGGCGTGTTGCGCGATCGAGATGATGTCGGCCGGCGCCGGGCGGTACGACCTTTCACGCTGGGGCATGGAGCTGTTCCGCGCGTCGCCGCGCCAGTCCGACCTGATGATCGTCGCCGGGCGGGTGAGCCAGAAGATGGCGCCGGTCCTGCGACGCGTGTACGACCAGATGCCCGAGCCTCGCTGGGTGATCTCGATGGGGGTCTGTGCGAGCGCCGGCGGCATGTTCACGAACTACTCGATCGTGCAGGGCGTCGACACGATCGTGCCCGTCGACGTGTACGTGCCCGGGTGCCCGCCGAAGCCGGAGATGCTGATGCACGGCATCCTGAAGCTGCAGGAGAAGGTCCGCACCACGGAGCCGTTCAAGTGACCCCCGCCGAGCTCGCCGAGCGCGTGCGGTCCCGGTGCCCAGACACGGTCGTGGCCCGCGGCGACGTGTCGACGATCGTCGACCGAGACGACCTGCTGGAGACGCTCGCGTGGCTCCGAGACGACGACGACCTCTCGCTCGGCTTCTGCTGCAGCGTCACGGCGACCGACTGGCCGGGATCGGACCCGCGGCTGTGGGTGGCCTACGAGCTGCGCTCGATCGAACACCGGCACCGGCTTCGCGTGAAGGTCGGACTGGCCGAGGGCGACGCGCACGTGCCGAGCGTGTCGTCGCTGTACCCGACCGCGAACTGGCACGAGCGGGAGACGCACGACTTCTACGGCATCGTGTTCGACGGCCACCCCAACCCGCGCCCCTTGATGCTGCCCGATGGGTGGGAGGGCTTCCCCTTGCTGAAGACCGAGGAGCTGGGTGGCGTGAACACCCGTTACAAGGGAGCGTTCATCCCGCCCGTCGACACCCGGACGACGACGACCTGAGGGGATCCGAGATGGCCGACGCTCCCACCCCCTCCGCCTCCGGCCGGCAGACCGGGATCGACGCGGGTCCCGGCGAGGCGTACGTCGACGAGCGCACGGGTGAGCTCCGACAGGAGACGATGATCATCAACATGGGGCCGCAGCACCCCTCGACGCACGGGGTGCTCCGGCTGCTGTTGGAGCTCGACGGCGAGACCGTGATCGGATGCACGCCGATCATCGGGTACCTGCACACCGGCATCGAGAAGAACACCGAGTACCGCACGTGGATGCAGGGCGTGACCTACGTGACGCGGGCCGACTACCTCTCCCCGTTCTTCAACGAGCTCGGATACTGCCTCGCCGTCGAGCGGCTGCTCGGCATCGAGGCGCCTCCTCGCGCCCAGGTGATCAGGGTGCTGATGAACGAGCTGAACCGCATCTCGTCGCACCTCGTATGGCTCGCGACCGGTGGCATGGAGCTGGGCGCCGTGAGCGTGATGCTCTACGGCTTCCGTGAACGCGAGCTGCTGCTCGACATCTTCGAGGAGGCCACCGGCCTGCGCATGAACCATGCGTACATCCGGATCGGCGGGGTGATCATGGACCTTCCCGACGAGGGCGTCCCGCACATCGAGCGGTTCCTCGAACAGATGCCGGCGCGCATCGACGACTACGAGCGGCTGCTCGACGAGAACCCGATCTGGCTCGAGCGGAACGTCGGCGTGGGGACGCTCTCGGCCGACGATGCGCTCGCCCTCGGCGTCACGGGCCCCATGCTGCGCGCGGCCGGCGTGGCGACCGACGTGCGCAAGGACGAGCCCTACTGCGGGTACGAGACCTACGACTTCAAGGTGCCGGTGGGAACGGGGGCCGACGCGTACACGCGCTACCGCCTGCGCATCGAGGAGATGCGCGAATCGATGAAGATCGTGCGCCAGTGCCTCGATCGGCTAGAGCCGGGCCCCGTGATGGTGCAGGACCCGAAGGTCGCATGGCCCGCGAAGCTGTCGGTGGGTCCCGACGGCATCGGCAACGACCCCGCGTACGTCCGCCACATCATGGAGGAGTCGATGGAGGCCCTGATCCATCACTTCAAGATGGTGACCGAGGGCGTCGAGGTCCCGTCCGGCGAGGTGTACCAGGCCGTGGAGTCGCCGCGGGGAGAGCTCGGCTTCTACGTCGTCTCCGACGGCGGGCACCGTCCCTACCGGGTGAAGATCCGCGACCCCTCGTTCGTGAACCTGCAGGCGGTCCCGGCGATGGTCGAAGGCTCGCTCGTCGCCGATACGATCGCGACGATCGCATCGCTCGACCCCGTGATGGGCGGGGTGGACCGCTGATGGCGATCTTCGAAGGCGAGCGGCTCGACGAGGCGCGAGCGATCATGGCCCGGTACCCAGACGGCCGCCGGCGGTCGGCCGTGATGCCGCTGCTCTACCTGGCGCAATCGGTCGAAGGGTCGGTCACGCGCGATGCGCTGCGCGAGATCGCCGAGCTGATCGGCGTGCGAACCGCCGAGATCGAGGCGGTCGCCACGTTCTACACGATGCTTCGCCCGCGCCCGACGGGCACCCATCTGATCGCGGTGTGCACGAACCTGTCGTGCGCGCTGCTGGGCGGCAACGATCTGCTGGAGGCGGCCCACGAGGCGACCGGTGTCCCGGTCGGTGGGGAGATCAGCGACGACGGCGAGTTCAGCGTGCACGAGGAAGAATGCCTCGGCGTCTGCGAGCTTGCCCCGGTGATCCAGGTCAACGTCGCGAACCACGATCGCGTGACGCCCGAGCGCGTGCGCGAGATCGTCGGGTCCCTGCGCTCGGGCGACGTTCCCGAGCCGGCCAGAGGGCCGGCGGTCGAGAGCTTCAAGGCGGCGTCGCGCATCTTGGCCGGGCTCGAACCCCTGGCCGAGGAGGGGGCGACCGCGTGAGCGAGTCGCAGAGGGTGCTCACCGCCCACTGGCACGACCCGAGCGTGATCCCGCTCGCCGGGTACGAAGCCGCCGGAGGCTACCGGGCGCTTCGAGCGTCGCTCGGCATGAGCGCCGACGAGCTGATCCAGGTCGTGAAGGATTCGGGGCTCCGCGGACGGGGCGGGGCCGGGTTCCCCACGGGCATGAAGTGGTCGTTCGTGCCCCGGGACTCCGGCAAGCCGACCTTCGTGACCGTGAACTTCGACGAATCCGAGCCCGGCACGTGCAACAACCGCGAGCTCGTCGAACGTGAGCCGCACGCCCTGATCGAGGGATCGGCGATCGCGGCTCGCGCGATCGACTGCCACCTCGCCTTCATCTACGTGCGTGGCGAGTACCTGTGGCAGGGCCAGGTGCTGCAACGGGCGCTGGACGAGGCCTACGCAGCCGGCTACCTGGGGCGCGGCATCATGGGCGGCGACTACGACCTCGACGTCGTGCTCCACCGCGGCGCCGGTGCATACATCTGCGGCGAGGAGACCGCCCTGCTCTCGAGCCTCGAGGGGTTCCGCGGCCAGCCCCGTCTGCGGCCGCCCTTCCCCGCCGTCGAGGGCCTCTACGAGTCGCCGACCGTGATCAACAACGTCGAGACCCTGATGAACGTGCCGCACATCGTGAACAACGGTGCGGACTGGTTCAAGTCGATCGGAACCGAGAAGGCTCCCGGCACGAAGGTGTTCACGATCTCGGGCAAGGTCGAGCGTCCCGGCAACTACGAGCTGCCCATGGGCACGCCGATGCGCACGTTGCTCGAGGAGCACGCCGGCGGCGTGCTGGGCGGGAGGGCGCTCAAGGCCTGGACGCCTGGCGGTTCCTCGACTCCGTTCCTCACGGCCGACCACATCGATGTCGGCCTCGACTTCGAGTCCGTGATGGAGGCGGGTTCGCTGCTCGGCACCGGCGCGATCATGGTGCTCGACGAGACCGACTGCATGGTGGAGGCCGCCCGGCGGCTCGTCGAGTTCTACGCCCATGAGTCGTGCGGCAAGTGCACGCCATGTCGTGAGGGCACCTGGTGGGCCTCCCGGGTGCTGGGGCGCATCGAGTCCGGACACGGCCACGAGGAAGACCTGCCGGTCATGGCCGACATGGGCGAGCACATCCTGTTCCGCGCGTTCTGCGCGCTCGCCGACGGCGCGGTCTCGCCGATCCAGTCGACGCTGAAGCACTTCATGGACGAGTACGACGCCCACATCCGCGAGGGGCGCTGCCCGGTGACGGGCAGGGGCCCGGGCCGCGAGCGCGGCGGCGATCATCCCGCCGAGGACGATCGTGCCGCACCTGACGTGACGTTCGCGGGGGCCGGTCCGTTCGAGATCCAGGGGGCCCCGTCGTGAGCCGGCCGGAGCAGCTCGTGAGCCTGACGATCGACGGCAAGCAGGTCGCCGTGCCGGCCGGCACGCTGCTCATCCGTGCCGCCGAGCAGGTCGGGGTGGAGATCCCTCGCTTCTGCGACCACCCCTTGCTCGAGCCGGTCGGGGCCTGCCGGCAGTGCTACGTCGAGATCGAAGGCCAGCGGAAGCTGTTCACGTCGTGCACCACGACCGCGACCGAGGGCATGGTCGTCAAGACCCAGAACACGAGCGACGTGGCCCACGAGGCACAGGTCGCGAACCTCGAGTTCCTGCTCTTGAACCATCCGCTCGACTGCCCCATCTGCGACCGCGGTGGGGAGTGCCCGCTCCAGGATCAGGCCCTGGCGTTCGGGCCGGGGGAGAGCCGATACCGCGAGGCCAAGCGGGTCTTTCCCAAGCCGATCCCGCTCTCTCCGCTCGTGAACCTCGATCGCGAACGGTGCGTGCTCTGCGCGCGGTGCACGAGGTTCTGCGACGAGATCTCGGGCGACCGGTTCATCGAGATGTTCGCTCGTGGGGCGGCCCAGCAGGTCAGGATCTCTGCCGGTGAGGACTTCCGGTCGCCGTTCAGCGGGAACACGGTGCAGATCTGTCCCGTCGGTGCGCTGACCTCGACGCCGTACCGGTTCGTCGCCCGGCCGTTCGATCTCTCGACGGTCGACACGGTGTGCCCGCATTGCAGCGCCGGCTGCAACATGAAGCTCGACATGCGCGGGGGTGAGGTCGTGCGTCAGCTCGCTCGCGACAACTACGACGTGAACGACGCGTGGCTCTGCGACAAGGGGCGGTCGGCGTTCCGGTTCCCCGACGCTCCCGGTCGCATCGCGACGCCGCTGATCCGCGAGCGCGGGCTCGAGCCCGCCTCGTTCGGCGAGGTGCTGACCCGCGTCGCCGGGTGGACCGACGGCGCGCGCGTCGCGATCCTGACCGGCGGCCGCCTGATGGACGAGGACTACTACGCGCTGTCGAAGCTCGCGCGCACCGTGTTCCGAACCAACGACCTCGATCATCGCCGGGCCGGCGACACCGGGGCGACCGCCGCGGAACGGCACGCCGCGGCGAAGCCGATGTCGCTGACCTACGACGACGTCGAGGCCGCGTCCGCGATCGTCGTGGTGGGTCTCGACGCCGAGCAGGAGGTGCCGATCCTGCACCTGCGGTTGCGGAAGGCCGCCCGGCGCGGAGCCCGGATCTGGGTGGTGCACCCGCGGCGCACGCGCCTGCACGACGTGGCCACGCACGTGCTCTGCGCTCCGGAGGACGAGGCGCGGCTGCTCGCGGGGGGAGCCGACGACACGCTCGACGAGGCGCTGGCCGCGGTCCGCGAAGCGGGCGCAGGCGCCGTCGTGCTCGCGGGGGAGCGACACGGTGCCGCCGATGTCGCGAAGCGGGCCGCCGAAGCCACCGGTGCCCGGTTCCAGTACGTCACGCGTCGGGCGAACGACCGGGGCGCGTTGCTCGCCGGCGTGCACCCGTCGCTGCTGCCCGGCGGCCGCGGGCTCGATGAGGTCGACGACGTCGAGGCAGCGTGGGGCCCGCTGATGAACCGGGAGCCGGGAAGGGACACGATGGGCATCCTGCGAGCGTGCGCCGACCGCGAGGTCGACGTCGTGTTCCTGGTCGGCGTCGACCCGCTCCGTGACGTGCCCGACGCCGAGCTCGTGCGTCGGGCCCTGGACAACGTGCCGGTCAAGATCGTGCAGTCGCTCGAGCTCGGCTCGCTGGAGCCCTTCGCCGACGCGTTCCTGCCGGCGAGCGCGTTCCTCGAGAAGGACGGGCACGTCTCGACCTGGGAGGGCCGGGGCCAGCGACTGCGCGCGATCCGCGGGCGCGACGGCATCAGCCTGGCCGACTGGGAGATCTTCGCGAGCATGGCGCTCGCGTGCGGAGGAGATCTCGGGTTCGAGACGCTCGACCAGCTGCACGACGAGATGGGACGGCTCATGGCGGCGCGCGAGGACGGCAGGAGCGAGCTCGGCGCCGTCGCAGCCCCGGCCGAGGTCGAACCTGGCGACGGGCTCGCGCTCTTCACCTACCCGCTGCTGGTCGACGAGGGCCGCCTGTCCGAGGAAGCCGACGAGCTGAAGGCCGCACTCGGACAGGCGCCCTTCGTGGAGCTGCATCCGACCGACGCCGCCGCGGCCGGCATCGTCGACGGGGGCCGCGCGATGGTGCGAACCGATGCCGGAGCCGCCGAGCTGCCTGCGCGGGTGACCGAACACATCGCCGCCGGCGCCGCGTTCGTGCCGTTCAACCAGCCGGGCCTGGCCGCGAACACGTTGTTCTCCGGACGCATGGTCACCCGCGCCCGCATCACGCCCGCCGAGAGCGACCCCGCGCGCCCGGAGGGCGCCGAGGCGGTCGGCGCGGCCATCGGGGGCGAGGCCTGATGGACTGGATCGACTGGGCGATCCTCGTGGTCAAGGTCGTGATCGTGTTCTTGGGGCTGCTGATCGCGGTGATGCTCTACATCTGGATGGAGCGCAAGGTGATCGCCGACATGCAGACCCGCGTCGGTCCGATGCGGGCCGGCCCTCGCGGTGTGCTGATCACCCTCGCCGATGGGATCAAACTGTTCTTCAAGGAAGGCATCACGCCGACCGCCGTGGATCGCCCCGTCTACGCGGTCGCCCCGATCCTCGCGATGTTCCCCGGGTTCCTCGCGTTCTGCGTGATCCCGTTCGGCACCCAGGTCACGTTGTTCGGCCGGGAGATCTCGTTCCAGCTCGCCGACCTGAACATCGGCATCCTCTGGATCCTCGCGATGTCGTCGCTCTCCGTCTACGGGGTGGTCCTCGCGGGATGGTCGAGCGGCTCGAACTACCCCCTACTCGGGGCGGTGCGGTCGAGCGCGCAGATGGTCTCCTACGAGGTGGGCGTGGGCCTCGCGCTCATCGCCGTGCTGATGTACAGCGGATCGCTGCAGCTGAGCGAGCTGGTCGCCTCGCAGGACACGGTCTGGAACGTGATCCCGCAGTTCCCGGCGTTCCTCGTCTTCATGATCGGCGCGCTCGCCGAGACGAACCGTCCGCCGTTCGATCTCGCCGAGGCGGAGTCCGAGCTCGTCGCCGGATTCCACACCGAGTACTCGGGCATCAAGTTCGCGATGTTCTACCTCGGCGAATACGTCAATACGGTCACGGTCGCGGCCGTGGGGGTGACGCTGTTCCTCGGCGGCTGGCGCGGATGGTGGCCGTTCGACGGCGCCGTGGCCTGGGTGGGCCCGCTGCTGTGGTTCCTGCTCAAGGTCACCGCGGTGATCTACGTGATGATCCTCGTCCGGGCGACGTTGCCGCGCATCCGGTACGACCGGCTCATGGACTTCGGCTGGAAGGTGCTGGTCCCCTTCGGGCTCATCTGGATCATGATCACCGGCGTCGTCGTGGTCCTGCCGCAGGAGTACGGGAACCGCGGGCGGTTCATCGCCGCCGCGGTCATCGTGGGGGTGGCCGCCCTCGGCACCCTGGTGGCGCCGTTGTTCGCGCGCGGGCCGTCGCCCGAGGAGGAGGTGCCCGCGTGAGCGAGCCGCGAGATCCCGAGACGCGGATCGAGCCCGAACCCGGCGAGCAGGGCGCGTGGGAGTCGGCCGTCGCGATCGGGAAGGGCTTGGCAACGGTCTTCAAGCAGACGTTCCGGCCCGACGACACCGAGCGGTACCCGAAGGAGATCGCGCCGATCCCGGAGCGTTCGCACAGCGGCCGGCATCGGCTGAACAAGCACGAGGACGGCCTCGAGAAGTGCATCGGATGCGAGCTGTGCGCGTTCGCGTGCCCGGCCGACGCGATCTGGGTCGAGGGCGCCGACAACGACCCCGAACACCCGACCAGCCCGGGGGAGCGCTACGCGAAGGACTACCAGATCAACTACCTGCGCTGCATCATGTGCGGCCTGTGCGTCGAGGCGTGCCCGACCCGCGCGCTCACGCTCACCGACTACTTCGAGCTGGCCTTCACGAGCCGGGAAGAGGCGATCTGGACGAAGGAGCAGCTGCTCGAGCCGCCGCCGCCGCTCGGCACCGATCCCGCCGACCGGGAGGGGTAGCTCGCGTGCCGTTGGACAACGTCGTCTTCTGGGTCTTCGCACCGCTGTCGATCGCGACGGCCATCGGCATGATGGTGGTTCGCAACGCCGTGCACGCCGCACTGTTCCTGGTCGTGAACTTCTTCACGATCGCGGTGATGTACCTGCTGCTCGACGCGCCCTTCCTGTTCGCGGTGCAGATCGTCGTCTACGCCGGCGCGATCATGGTGCTGTTCTTGTTCGTGATCATGCTCCTGGGCGTCGATCGTGGGGACCCGCTGGGCGAGCGCCTGTTCGGTCAGCGCACGACCGCGGTGATCCTGGCCGTCGCGATCGTGGCCGAGGCGGCCACGGCCATCCGGGCCGGGGTCGGATTCGCGACGAGGGCGCCCGAGGGCTTCGAGGCGGCCAACCCGGGCGGGAATCCTTCGGCGCTGGCCGACGTGCTCTTCCGTGACTACTTCTTCCCCTTCGAGGTGACGTCGATCCTGTTGATCGTCGCCGCCGTCGCCGCGATGGTCTTGGCGCTCCGCCGTTCGAGATCGGTCACCCAGCGCGAGATCGAGGAACACGAGGGCGACGACCTCGAGGCCTACGCCATGGCGCCGCCGGGGGCGCCGCAGTCGATGCGGGAGGGAACCCGGTGAGGACGCCGATCGCGTACTTCCTGCTGCTCTCGGCGATCCTGTTCGCCCTCGGCTCGGCATCGGTGCTCTTGCGCCGCAACGCCTTGCGCATCTTCATGGGGGTCGAGCTGCAATTGAACGCGGTGAACCTCACGCTCGTGGCGTTCTCGCGCATGCACCTCGAGCTCGACGGGCAGATCCTGGCGTTCTTCTCGATGGTGGTGGCCGCCGCCGAGGTCGTGGTCGGCCTCGCGATCATCGTGGCCGTGTTCCGGCGAACCGGCACGGCCGACGTCGACCGGGCGGACGTGTTGCGCGGATGATCGACCTGATCGGCCTCGCGATCGCGATCCCGCTCGTCGCGGCTGGCGTCAACATGCTCGTCGGCGCCCGGCTCGGCCGGTACGCGGGCTGGCTGGCGACCGGGGCCATGGCCGCGTCGTTCGCGATTGCGCTGGGAGCGCTGCTCGACCTGCTCTCGCTCCCGGCGGGCGACCGCACCCAGGTCGTCACGGTCGCGGAGTGGATCCGGGCCGGCGCGGCCACCGTCACGCTCGATCTGCGGGTCGACCCGCTCTCCATCACGATGGCGATGGTGGTCACGGGTGTCGGTTCGCTGATCCATCTGTACGCGATCGGCTACATGGAGCACGATCCGAGGCCGGGGCGCTTCTTCGGCTACATGAACCTGTTCTGCGCGTTCATGCTCGCCCTCGTCCTCGCCAACGACTTCGTGCTGCTCTACCTCGGCTGGGAAGGCGTGGGCCTCTGCTCCTACCTGTTGATCGGGTTCTGGTCGGAACGACCCGAGGCCGCGAGGGCCGCCAAGAAGGCGTTCATCACGACGCGGGTGGGCGACGTGATGCTGCTGCTCGGGCTGTTCGCGATCTGGAGCCACTTCGGCTCGTTCGATTTCGACACCGTGCTGGGCGCGGAAGGTTCGCTCCCCGAGATCGCGACCGGCACCGCCACCGCGATCTCGCTGTTGATGCTCGGCGGCGCGGTGGGGAAGTCGGCCCAACTGCCCCTGCACGTGTGGCTGCCCGACGCGATGGCCGGTCCGACCCCGGTCTCCGCGCTGATCCACGCGGCAACGATGGTCACCGCGGGTGTCTACCTCGTGGTGCGGACCCACGTGCTGTTCGAGATCTCCGAGATCGCGCTCACCGTGGTGGCGGTGATCGGGCTCGCCGGGGCGCTCTACGCGGGGTTCGCCTCGCTCGGCCAGTACGACATGAAGCGGGCGCTCGCGTATTCGACGATGTCCCAGCTCGGGTTCATGTTCCTCGCGGCCGGCCTCGGCTTCTCGGCGGTGGCGATCTCGCTGCTCGTGGCGCACGCCTTCTACAAGGCCCTGCTGTTCCTGACGTCGGGCAACGTGATGCACGGGCTGCACGACGAGATCGACGTCCGACGGCTCGGAGGGCTCGTCCGCGACATGCCGTGGACCGCCGCCCTGTTCGCGGTCGGCGCCCTCGCGTTGTCGGGTCTGCCTCCGTTCAGCGGCTACTTCACCAAGGACGCGATCCTCGAGCTCGCGAGCCATGACGGCGAGGTGTGGGCCTACGTGCTCGGATCGCTCGGTGCGCTGGTCTCCGCCTGGTACATCGCCCGCCTGTTCTTCACCGCGTTCATCGGCGATCGTCGGTACGAAGGCCGGGCACACGAGGCGTCCACGCTGATGCGGGCCCCGCTCGTGGTGCTCGCGATCGGGGCCCTGTTCGCCGGCATGTGGCTCGCGCTGACGCCCGATGGCCGGCTCGCGACGTTCCTCGAGCCCGTGGTCGGCACCGTCGCGGAGGGGCACGCCGGTCCCTCCACACAGGTCCTGGTCGCGATCTCTGTCGTGTTGACCCTGCTCGGCATCGCCATCGCCTGGCGTCTGTATCGTCCGGGCGCCGCCGAACGATGGATCTCGTTCCCCCAACGCGAGCCGGGCCTCGCCGGCGCGCTGGGCCATGCGTTCTACCTCGACGATCTCTACGCCTGGATCGTCGGTGCGGTCGGGCTCCGCGGGGCGGCCGCGCTGGAACGGTTCGACCGGCTCGTCGTGGACGGCGCGGTCAACGGGGTCGGGCGGCTCGCCGTCCGGCTCTCCGGGCTCGCGCCGATCTGGCAGTCGGGGAAGGTGCGCCGCTACGCCCTGTCGTTCCTGGCCGGCGGCGTGGCGCTGCTCGTGTTCGCCGTGGTGAGGGTGTAGATGGACGCTCCCTGGCTCACGCTCGTGATCGTCGCGCCGCTGGCCGGCCTGCCGGTGCTCCTGCTGTGGCGTTCGATCTCCGACGAGGCCGCCCGGTGGGTCGGCCTCGCTGCCGCGCTGGCGGCGTTCGCCGTCTCGATCGGCATGCTGGCGAACTTCGAGACCGGCGAAGCGGGCTTCCAGTTGGTCTCGAAGCACCCGTGGGTCGAGTCGGTCGGGCTCACGTGGTTCCTGGGCGTCGACGGGTTCTCGGTCTGGCTCGTGATGGTGACCACGTTCATGTTCCCCATCGCGATCGCCGCGTCGTGGAGGGTCGAGCACCAGGTGCGCCGCTACATGGCGATGGCTCTGTTCCTCGAGACGGTGATCCTCGGGGCGTTCCTCTCGCTGGACCTGCTGTTGTTCTTCCTGTTCTTCGAGGCCCTGCTGTTCCCCATGTACTACATCATCGGCGTCTGGGGCTCGAAGCGCCGCATCTACGCCGCCACGAAGTTCCTGCTGTACACGATGTTCGGCTCCGCGTTCCTGCTCGTCGGCATCCTGTGGCTCTACATCGAGTCGGGGAACCAGCTCGGGAAGGCGACGTTCGACCTCACGGTGCTCGAGCAGGTGCGCCTGTCGACCGAGGCCGGCCGATGGCTGTTCCTCGCGTTCTTCGTCGGGTTCGCGGTGAAGGTGCCGGTGTGGCCGCTGCACACCTGGCTGCCCGACGCCCACACGGAGGCGCCGACGAAGGGATCGGTCGTGCTGGCCGCGATCCTGCTGAAGACCGGGCCCTACGGCATGCTGCGATTCAATCTGGATCTGTTCCCCGAGGCGTCCCGCTACTTCGCCGACGCGATCATGGTGCTCGCCGTGGTCGGTATCGTCTACGGCGCGATCGTCGCGATGATGCAGAGCGACATCAAGCGGTTGATCGCCTACTCGTCGGTCAGCCACATGGGGCTGATCGTGCTCGGCATCTTCGCGTTCTCCGCCGAGTCGATGAACGGTGCGGTGCTCCAGATGGTGAACCACGGGCTCTCGACGGGCATGTTGTTCCTGGTCTTCGGCATGCTCTACGAACGCACGCACACGCGGGAGATCTCCGATCTCGGCGGCATCGTGCAGATCACGCCCTGGCTCGCGGGCGCCTACGTCGTCGCCATGTTCTCCTCGATCGGCCTGCCCGGCCTCAACAACTTCGTCGGTGAGTTCCTGGTCCTGCTGGGCACGTTCTCGGTCGATCGGGTGCTCGCATCGATCGCGATCCTCGGCGTGATCCTGTCCGCGATCTACATGCTCTGGTCGTATCAGCGCACGTTCCAGGGCCCGGCGAAGGAACGGTGGGGGACGCTGCGGGACCTGTCCTGGCGCGAAGGCGCGATCGTCGCGCCGATCGTCGTCGCGATGTTGTGGATCGGCCTGCAGCCCGGACCGATGCTCGAGCGCCTGCGTCCGACCGCGGAGCTGGTCTCGGAACGCATCCGCACCGTGCAGGTGGGCGAGGCGGTCGAGCCGCTGGCGCGCACGAGCGGCGCGGGGGAGGAGGGGCCGTGATCGATCCGCCCCGCGTCGAGCTCTGGGCGATCCTGCCGGTGCTGATCCTGTTCGCGGGGGCCGTGATTGCGTTGGTGGGTTCCGCCTTCGCCCGCCGAGCCGATCAGGCGCCGTTCGCGCTCCTCACGCTTGCCGCGCTCGCTGCGGCGGCGGCGGCGGCCCTCTGGCTCTGGAACCGGGAGCCGACGACCGCGCTCGAGGGCATGGTCAGCGTCGATCGCCTGGCGGTCGTGGCCACGCTCACGCTCTGTGGCGTCGGTGCGTTCGGGGCGTACCTCGGATACCACTACTTCGAGCGAGACGAGCTGCGGCGGAACGAGTTCTACGCCCTGCTGCTGTTCGCCCTCGGCGGCATGGCCCTGCTGGTGGCCGCCGCGGATCTGATCGTCGTCTTCCTCGCGATCGAGGTGCTCTCCCTCTCGCTGTACGTGCTCACGGCCCTGACGTTCCGACGCGGGCCGACCGAGGCGTCGCTGAAGTACTTCCTGCTGGGAGCGTTCGCGTCGGCGTTCCTGCTCTATGGCGTCGCGATCAGCTACGGAGCGGTGGCGACCACCAGCATCCAAGGGCTGGCGCGGGGGCTGGCCGGCACGACCGGGGACCAGTCGCTCGCCATCGCCGGCGCGCTGCTCATCGTGGTCGGCCTCGGGTTCAAGGTCTCGCTCGTGCCGTTCCACATGTGGACGCCCGATGTCTATCAGGGTGCCCCGAGCCCGGTGACGGCGTTCATGTCGGCGGCGACGAAGGTGGCCGTGTTCGTCGCGCTGGTCCGCGTGCTGCACGTGGCGTTCGTGGGCCTGCAGTGGGATCTCGGTCCCGCCATCGCAGCGCTATCGGCGGCCTCGATGGTGGTTGGCAGCGGGCTGGCGATCGCCCAGACCGACGTCAAGCGCTTGCTCGCGTACTCGAGCGTCGCGCAGGCCGGGTACATCCTGTCCGCATTCGTCGCTCCCGATCGCGACGGCATCGCCGCCGCCCTCTTCTACGTCGTCTCGTACGCTGCGGCGGTGATCGGCGCGTTCGGAGTCGTGATGCTGATCTCCGGCGGCATCCGGGAGCAGACCGGCTTCGAGCGCTTCCGGGGCCTCGGCCGCCGCCGGCCCGGTCTGTCCGCGCTCCTGACGATCTTCCTCCTGTCGCTCGCGGGCATCCCCCCCACGGCGGGCTTCGTGGCGAAGGTGTTCGTGCTGGGCGCGGCGACGAGGGCCGGCTACTGGCCGCTGGTGCTGATCGGCGCGCTGGCCGGGGTCGTCGGCGCCTTCTACTACCTGCGCATCGTCGCGTTGATGGCGATGCGTGAGCCCGAGGGGGACGACGTCGCCGATCCGTCGCCGCTGCCTCGGCTGGTGCTCGCGGTGCCGGCCGCGGCCGTCGTCGTGCTGGGTATCGTGCCGGGCGTGATCGTGCCGGTGCTGCGGGAAGCGGGGGTGCTCACATGGTGAGGCCGCGATGAGCCGCGGGGTGATCCCGGGCCTCGAGCCGCCCGACGCCGTGCTCGAGGCCGACGTGCGCACGCGGCTCGATCAGGTCGAGGAGGCGCTCGAGAAGTCCGTTCGCATCGAGGCATCGGGCATGCTGACCGAGACCTCTTCGTACCTGATCGCCGCGGGCGGGAAGCGGTTCCGGGCGATGCTCGTGCTGCTCGCCGGGTACTTCGGCGACCCGGCCGACCCGCGGCTCGTCCCCGGTTCCGTCTCGATCGAGCTCGTGCACCTCGCCACGCTGTACCACGACGATGTGATCGACGAGGCCGAGGCACGCCGCGGCGCACCGAGCGCCAACATGCGATGGGACAACACGGTGGCGATCCTCACCGGCGACTTCCTGTTCGCGAGGGCCTCGGAGATCTCGACGGAGCTCGGGACCGAGATCTGCCGTCTGCTCGCACGCACGATCGCGGTGCTCTGCGACGGACAGATCCGCGAGGTCTCGAGCTCGGCCGAGGTCGAGCAGGAGATCGCGAGCTACCTCGAGATCATCCGGCGCAAGACCGCCTCGCTGATCGCGACGTCGTGCCGGCTCGGAGGCATGCTGTCCGACGCCGATGCCGAACACGTCGACGTACTCGAACGGTTCGGCGAAGCCCTGGGCATGGCGTATCAGCTCTCCGACGACATCATGGACATCACGTCGTCGCAGATCGAGCTCGGCAAGGAACCCGGCCAGGACCTGCGGGAAGGCGTCTACACGCTGCCGGTGCTGCATGCGCTGGCTTACGACGAGCACCGGGGAGAGCTGGCCCGCATCCTTTCTCACGGCGCGCCCGACGGGGAGATGCTCGACCGAGCGCTCGACATCGTGCGGTCGGGCGGGTCGGTCGACGTGGCCCGCGCGGCCGTGACCGACGAGGTGCGAAGGGCGACCGGGCTCGCGATGCGGCTCCCCGGCGGCCCGGCGCGACATGCGCTGATCCAGCTGGCGAAGTTCTTGGCGGGCAGGTGCGGGGCGGTGGCCGCGTGAGGACGCTAGGATACGGACGCCCGAGGGGCCTTCCACTGTCATGAGTGACTACTACTCGTCGTACGGGGTACTGCTGGCGGTCGTCGCCGCAGGTGCGCTGCTGGTCGCAGTGGCGTTCACCACGGCACGGCTCGTCGCGCCCGCCAAGCCGAACGCAGAGAAGCTCACGACGTACGAGTGCGGGATCGATCCGGTCGGCGAGGGATGGTCGCAGAGCCATGTCCGCTATTACGTGTACGGCTTCCTGTTCGTGATCTTCGACGTCGAGAGCGTGTTCCTCTTCCCGTGGGCTCGGGTCCTCGAGGACATCGGCACCGCGGCGGTGGTCGAGATGGCGATCTTCATCGCCATCTTGGCAGTCGGCCTCCTGTACTCGTGGCGCAAGGGGGTCCTGCGGTGGGCCTGATCACCGAGAAGACTCAGCTGACCAGGATCCAACCGGTCAAGTTCATCCTCAACTGGGGGCGTCGCTACTCGCTGTGGGTCATGAACTTCGGCTTGGCGTGCTGTGCGATCGAGTTCATCGCGGCGTCGACCGCCAAGAACGACTTCATCCGTCTCGGCGTGATCCCCACCGCCCACGGTCCGCGCCAGGCCGACCTGCTGGTGGTCGCCGGCACGCTCACCGACAAGATGGCGCCCGCCCTCAAGCGGGTCTACGAGCAGATGCCCGACCCGAAGTACGTGATCTCCTTCGGCTCGTGCTCGAACTGCGGCGGTCCGTACTGGGACAGCTACTCGGTCACCAAAGGCGTCGACCAGATCGTGCCGATCGACGTGTACGTGCCCGGGTGCCCGCCGCGGCCCGAGGCGCTGCTGCACGGCATCCTCGAGCTGCAGCGGAAGATCAAGGATGAGGACATCCAGGAGAAGTTCGGTGCCGTCACCCAGCCAGCTGTCTCCTGACGACGTCGCCTCCCGGTTGCGGGCGCGCTTCGGCGACGATGTCTCCGACGTGGCCGATCAGCACGGCCACGCGGTCGCGACCGTGACCCGGGAGCGGTACCACGACGTCTGCCGCTTCGTGCGCGACGAGCCCGAGTTCGCGTGCGACTATGCCGATTTCACCTCGGCCGTCGATCTCGGCGAGGAGCGGGGGTTCGAGGTCCTGACCCACCTGTTCTCCACGGCCCACCACCACAACGTCCGCGTGAGGGTCGCCGTGCCCCATGACGACGCCGTGCTCGCCTCGGTGAGCGACCTCTGGGCCACGTGCGACTGGCACGAACGGGAGACCGCGGAGATGTTCGGCATCCGCTTCGAGGGTCACCCGATGCCGGTGAAGCTGCTCCTGTCCGAGCCGTTCGAGGGTCACCCGATGCGCAAGGACTTCTCCCTGATGACCCGCGAAGCGAAGCCGTGGCCCGGTGCGGTCGAGGGCGAGGAGGACGAGGAGGCGTGATCGACGTCTTCGCCGCGGCCGGCGTCTCGTTCATCGAGGAGCTGACCTCCAACTTCTGGCTCGCGCTCGTGCTCAAGACCGTGCTGGTCATGGCCTTCTTCCTCGTGGTGCCGCTCGGCATCGGCTACATGGAGCACAAGGTGCTGGCGCACATGCAGGCCCGTGTGGGCCCGATGGAGGCGGGCGCCTTCCACGGGTGGGCCCAGCTGATCGCCGACGGCGTGAAGTTCATCCAGAAGGAGAACCTCGTGCCGGCCGCAGCCGACCGCACGGTCTACTCGCTCGCTCCTGCCGTGGCGATGGTGCCCTACATCGCCATCCTCGTGGTGCTGCCGTTCAGCGACACCTTGTTCGCTCTCAACCTCGATGTCGGCATCTTCTTCGTCATGGCGATGTCGAGCGTCTCCGTCATCGGGGTGCTGATGGCGGGCTGGTCGAGCGCGAACAAGTTCTCCCTGATCGGCGCATTGCGTGCCGCCGCGCAGCTGATCGCCTACGAGCTGCCCCTCGTGCTGGCGGCGGCGGGGGTCGTGATGCTCTCCGGGGTGACGTCGATGGTCGGCATCGTCGAGGCCCAGGAGTCGATGTGGTACGTGATCCCCCTGTTCCCACTCTTCCTGATCTTCATGGTCTCCTCACTCGCCGAGCTGAGCCGCACCCCGTTCGACATGCCGATCGCCGACTCCGAGATCATCTACGGCGCCTACACCGAGTACGGGGGGCTGAAGTTCGCGTTCTTCCTGCTCGCCGAGTACGGGGGCATCGTGGCGCTCTCCGGCATCGCCGCGGTGCTGTTCCTCGGCGGGTATCAGGGGCTGCCGGGGATCCCGTTGCCCGACCCGATCTGGATGGCGATCAAGATCGGAGCGCTGTCGTTCTTCGTGATCTGGCTCCGCGCGACGTACCCGCGACTGCGTGAGGATCAGCTGCAGCGGTTCGCGTGGCTCACGCTGATCCCGATCTCACTCGTGTGGATCCTTGGCGCGGCCACGTTCAAGGTCGCGTTCTGAGGAGCTGACGCCGTGGCCATCGACACCCCACCCATCGACCAGCCGGAAGCCGGCGCCGGCCAGGGGCTGCTCAAGGGCCTGACGGTCACGCTCAAGACGATGCTGCGGCCCGCCGTCACGGTGCAGTATCCGCACGTCAAGCCCGACCTTCCGGCGCGGACCCGAGGCGTGATCGCGCTGAAGCAAGCGAACTGCACCGTCTGTTACAAATGCGCGCGCGAGTGTCCCGACTGGTGCATCTACATCGACGCCCACAAGGAGACGCACGAGCCGGCCTCCGGTGGGCGCGGCCGGTCGATGAAGGTGCTCGATCGCTTCGCGATCGACTACGCCCTCTGCATGTACTGCGGCATCTGCGTGGAGGTGTGCCCGTTCGACGCGCTGTTCTGGAGTCCCGAGTTCGAGTATTCGGAGTACGGCATCGACGAGCTCACCCACGAGAAGGAACGCCTCGAGGAGTGGACCTACACGGTGTTGCCCCCGCCGCCACTCGAGGAGGGCGCGGAGCCGCCGCAGGAAGAGCCGGCGGAGGGAGCCGCATGAGTGCGCAGGAGTATGCGTTCGTGGTGCTCGCCGTGGTCGGGAGCCTCTCGGGGATCGCCGTTGTGACCTCGACGAACGTCGTCCACGCCGCCCTCTACCTCGTCGTCGCGCTGCTTTCGGTTGCGGGCGTCTACCTGTTGCTCGGCGCCGAGTTCGTGGCATGGGTCCAGATCCTGATCTACGTGGGGGCGATCGTGATCCTGTTCCTGTTCGGCCTCATGCTCACGAAGGCCCCCATCGGACGCGACGCCCTCGACAACCAGCAACGGGGGGTCGGGGCGATCGTCGGCGTCGGGGTCTTCGCCGGGCTCGTCTTCCTGATCCAGGATGCGTTCCCGATGCAGGACGCCCAAGCCTTCGAACCCGCTCGCGGCACCACCGACGTCGTCGGCGATGCGATCTTCCGCAGCTACGTGCTGCCGTTCGAGGCGGTCTCGTTCCTGCTGCTGGCGGCGCTGATCGGGGCGATCGTGCTCGCGAGGAAGGACGACTCCACGTGATCAGGTTGCCGCTCGTGCTGATGTTCTCGGCGCTGCTGTTCTCGGCGGGGGTCTACGGCGTGCTCGCCCGCCGGAACGCGATCATGGTGCTGATGGCCATCGAGCTGATGCTGAACGCCGTCAACGTGAACCTCGTCGCGTTCGCCGCGTCGCTGCAGCAGATGACCGGTCAGGTGTTCGCGTTGTTCGTGATCGCTGTCGCCGCCGCCGAGGTGGGGATCGGGCTCGCCATCGTGATCCTGCTCTTCCGCACGCGTGAATCGATCAACGTCGACGAGGTGAACCTGCTCAAGTGGTGAACGTGCTCGCCGCCGAGGGGGAGGTGGCCTTCGAGGCCACCACGAACGGGATCTGGTTCGTCGAGCACGCCTGGATCGTGGTGCTGTTGCCGTTGGTCTCGGCCGCCCTGATCCTCTTCCTCGGCTCTCGCACCCCCGGCAAGGGGGCGGTCTACGGCATCGCCGCGGTGGGGGCGGCGTTCGTGTTCTCCATCGGTGTGCTGTGGCACTTCGTCGAAGGCGGAGGGCCGTTCGAGGGCAGCATCGACTGGTTCACGATCGGACCGCTCCATCTCGAGCTCGGCATCCTGGTCGACGGCCTGACCGGCGTCATGCTGGTGGTCGTGACCGCGGTCTCGCTGGCGGTGCACGTCTACTCGCTCGGCTACATGCACGGCGACGAGCGGTTCACCTGGTTCTACGTGGTGCTCTCGCTGTTCACCGCAGCGATGCTCACGGTGGTCGTGTCGAACAACCTGATCCAGCTGCTCGTGGGCTGGGAGATCATGGGCATCTGTTCCTACCTGTTGATCGGCCACTGGTGGGAGGTCAAGGAGAACTCCGACGCCGCGATCAAGGCGTTCATCACCACGCGGGTGGGCGACGTCCCGTTCATGTTCGGCATCATCGCCCTGATCGCCGTCACGGGGTTCACGACGACGAACATCGGGGAGGTCTCGCACGAGCTCGGGCTCGGCGAGGTCTCGCCCTTGTTCGTATCGGTCGCGGCTCTCCTGCTGTTCGGTGGCACCGTCGGGAAGTCCGCTCAGTTCCCGCTGCACGTGTGGCTCCCCGACGCGATGGCCGGCCCGACGCCGGTCTCGGCGCTGATCCACGCGGCGACCATGGTGGCCGCCGGCGTGTATTTGATCGGCCGCCTCTTCGAGGTCTTCCTGCTGGCCGACGAGTGGGTGCTCACCATCGTGAGCATCGTCGCGGCGATCACGGCGCTGGGGGCGGCACTGCTCGCGATCGTGCAGGACGACATCAAGCGCGTGCTCGCCTACTCGACACTCTCGCAGCTCGCGTACATGGTCGCCGGACTCTCGCTCGGCGAGCTCGGCCTCACGGCCGGGTTCTTCCATCTGTTCACGCACGCCTTCTTCAAGGCGTTGCTGTTCCTGTGCGCCGGCTCGGTGATCCATGCCGTTCACTCGAACAACATGAGCGAGATGGGCGGTCTGAGGAGGTACATGCCGATCACGTTCTGGACGATGCTGATCGGTTCGCTCGCGCTCGCCGGCATCATCCCGCTCGCTGGGTTCTGGTCGAAGGACGAGCTGTTGGTCGTGGCCCACGAGGAGCATGCGACCTGGCTGTTCGTCGTGTTCCTGGTGACGGCCGTGATCACCGCGTTCTACACGATGCGCATGGTGATGCTCACGTTCTTCGGGGAGTACGAGGGCGAGGCACACCCGCACGAGTCTCCGAGGACGATGACCGGTCCGCTGATCGCGCTCGCGGCGGCCACGATCGGCGTCGGCCTGCTCGGAGCCCCACAGCTCGACGCGGTCTTCGGGAAGTGGGTCTTCTTCGAGGAGATCCACGAGGCGGTCTTCATGCCGTGGATCGCGGTGCTGTCGACGGGGGGCGCGCTGCTCGGCCTCGCCTCCGGATACGTGCTCTATAGAGAGCGGAAGGCACGGGATCCGCTGCAAGCGCCGATGGGGCCAGCCTGGAACCTCCTGCAGAATCGGTACTACATCGACGAGCTCTACATGCGAGCGATCGTTCGGCCCGTTCGCGACACCTGGTCGGCGGGTGTGAACTGGTTCAACCAGGTCGTGCTCGACGGCATCGTCGACGGTGCCGCCGTCGTCACGAGGTGGGTCGCCCAGCTGGTCGCCTGGTTCGATCGGACCGTGATCGACGGCGCCGTCAACGGGGCCGGCGAGGTCGCCGGACGCACGGGCAACGCCCTGAGGTACCTGCAATCCGGCAACGTGCAGTGGTATGCCGTCGGGCTGTTCGTCGGCGTGATCGCGTTGGCCGTCGTGTTCATCCGAGCCGTCTGAGAGGAAGCGTGGAGGCCACATGACCTGGGAGAACTCGGCCATCACGATCGCGACCCTCCTGCCCGTCGTGGGCGCGATCGTGATCGCCCTGATGCCGAAGTCGAGGGAACGCGAGATCCGAGGCATGGGCATCGTGGTCTCGGGGGCGGCGCTCGCGCTCGCGATCGCGATCGCGATCGGATTCGACTACGGCACCGACGGGCTGCAGTACGAGCTCGACCTGGACTGGATCGGCACGATCGGGGTGCGCTTCCACGTGGGCATCGACGGCATCTCACTGCCGCTGTACGTGCTGACGTTCCTGCTCACGTTCCTCTGCGCGATCTACACGTGGCGCTTCGTGCCCGACCCCGGCCGCACCCGGGGGTTCCTGGCGCTGATGCTGCTGCTCGAGACCGGCATGGCCGGCACCTTCATCGCCTTCGACCTGATCCTGTTCTTCGTGTTCTGGGAGCTGGTCCTGGTGCCGATGTACTTCCTGATCGCGATCTGGGGCTCCGCCAACCGCGAGTACGCCTCGATCAAGTTCTTCCTCTACACGCTGTTCGGCTCGATCTTCATGCTGCTGGGCTTCCTCGCGATGTACTTCCAGGGGCCTGATCCGCACACGTTCGACATGGTGGTGCTCCGCGACTTCGGCGCCGGAGGCGGGTTCGGCCAGACGTTCCAGCTGGTCGTCTTCGGCGGGGTGGCGCTCGGGTTCGCGGTGAAGGTGCCGATGTGGCCGTTCCACACGTGGCTGCCCGACGCGCACACCGAGGCCCCGACGATCGGCTCGGTCCTGCTGGCGGGCATCATGCTGAAGATGGGCACCTACGGGTTCATCCGCATCGCGATCCCGTTCCTGCCCTACGGCGCCGAGAAGTACGCGCCGTGGATCGGCGCGCTCGCCGCGATCGCGATCGTCTACGCCGCGCTCGCATGCCTCGCCCAGAAGGACCTGAAGCGGCTGATCGCGTTCTCCTCGGTCGGCCACATGGGGTTCGTGATGCTCGGCATCGCCACGCTGACCGAGATCGGCATCCAGGCGGCGATCTTCGGCATGGTGGCCCACGGCGTGATCACCGGCATGCTGTTCTTCTGCGTCGGGTCGATCTACGACCGGTACCACACGCGCGAGATCGCCAGGATCGGCGGCGGCATGATGCAGACGATGCCGAAGCTCGGCGGCGTGTTCGCGTTCGTCGCGATCGCCTCGCTCGGACTGCCGGGCCTGGCCGGGTTCTGGGGCGAGATCATGGCGCTGCTCAGCTCGTTCAGCCCCAGCGAGGTGTTCCTGGCCGATCAGGTCGGCCTGTTCCGCCTGTACATGGTGATGGGCGGCATCGGCACGGTGCTCACGGCCGGCTACTTCCTGTGGATGCTGCAGCGCGTGAACATGGGCACCCTGCCCGATCAGTGGCGACAGGCCGGCCTGCGCGACGTGCTCGCCGTCGAGTGGGTCTCGTGGCTTCCGCTGTTGGCGCTGATCCTCGTGCTCGGCCTCTATCCGAGGCTGGTGTTCGGGGTCACCGACGATGCCGTGGGCGGCTTGATGCGCCTGCTGGGGAGCTAGAGCCACCCGATGGACGTCGACTACCACGCCCTGCTGCCGGAGTTCATCCTCGCGGGCACGGTCCTGCTCGTGCTCGTCGTCGACGTCTTCCTGCCCGAACGCACGAAGTGGTTCGCGATGCCGCTGGGCCTCGTCGGCGTCGTGGCCTCGCTGGTGGCCGTCGCCACGCTGATCGGGGCCGGCACCCGGGTGAGCTTCGGCGGCACCTACGTCGTCGACGAGTTCGCGCTCCTGTTCAAGGGCTTCTTCCTGGTCACCGCGGTCGTCGTGCTCTCGGTCTCGCTCCGTTACTTCCGGGAAGGCGGCTTCTACCAGGGGGAGTACTACTTCCTGCTGCTGACCTCGTTCCTCGGGTGCGTGATGATGCCGAGCTCGCGCGACCTGCTGCTGCTGTTCATCGCGCTCGAGCTCGTGTCGGCGCCGGGGTTCCTGATGGCCGCGTTCCGCAAGGGCGACGTGAAGTCGAACGAGGCCGGGGTGAAGTTCTTCATCATCGGCGTGCTCTCGACCGCCGTGATGCTGTTCGGCATGAGCCTGATCTACGGCGTGACCGGCGGCGAGACCCAGCTCGCCGAGATCGCGTCGGCGCTCGCCGACGTTCCCGGTGAGCTGCAGACCCTGACGTTCGCGGCGATCCTGTTCGTCGTCGTGGGTTTCGCGTTCAAGGTCTCCGCGTTCCCTTTCCAGTTCTGGGCTCCCGACACGTACGAGGGATCGCCGGTGCCGGTGGCGGCGTTCCTGGCCGTCGCCTCGGCCGTCGCGGGCTTCGCCGGCCTGTTGCAGCTGATGTTCGTGGCCTTCGCGGAGCAGCACGAATTCTGGGTGCCGATCTTCGCGTTCCTGTCGGTCGCGACGATGTCCGTGGGGAACTTCGTGGCGCTGCGCCAGACGCAGATGGTGCGGCTGCTCGCGTACTCGGGCATCGCGCAGTCGGGCTACATCCTCATGACGTTCGCGCTCGTGACCGACGACGCGGCGTCGAACCGCACGGCCTTCGCGGCGGGGGTCGCCTACATCTTGATCTACGGCATCATGAACCTCGGCGCGTTCGCCGCCACGGTCGCCGTCTCGAGGCGCCACCCGGCGCTGCAGCTCGCCGACTTCGCCGGGCTGCGCGAGACCGCGCCCGTGATCGCCGTGGGCATGGCGGTGTTCATGATCTCGCTCGCCGGCGTGCCGCCGACCGGCGGGTTCTGGGGGAAGCTGCTGATCTTCCAGGCCGCGATCGAGCGCGGCGGGGGGCTCGGGCCGGCGCTCGCCGTCGTGATGCTCGTGAACTCGGTCGTGAGCGTCTTCTACTACCTGCTGGTGCCCCGGCAGATGTTCCTCCGGGAAGCGGCGGATCGCTCGCGGCTTCGTGTGCCCGCCCTCGTGACCGTCGTCGTGGGCGCGGCGACGATCGCGCTCGTGGGCATCTTCGTGCTGCCGAACCCGGTGGCGCGGCTCGCCGAGATCTCGTCGTTGGTCGGCCTCGGGCCCTGACGCACCGCTGGATCGGGATCCGACCCCTCGTATCGACCTGCCTGTGGCACCATTGGTCTCGAAGGAGTGATGACGTTGACACCTGGGATCAACCGCGCCAAGACATGGGTGCTGATCGCCGGACTGCTCGGGCTGTTCCTGCTGGTCGGATATCTGATCGGCGGGCGAGCGGGCATGACGGTCGCGCTCGTGCTCGGCCTCGTGTTCAACTTCGCGATGTACTGGTGGTCCGGCTCGATCGCGGTGCGCTCGACGCGTTCGCGCGAGGTGAGCGAGCAGGAGTACCCGCAGCTCTACCGCATCGTGCGGGAGCTGACGCAGGCCGAGGGCATGCCGATGCCCGGCATCTACGTCTCGGAGATGCAGCAGCCCAACGCGTTCGCGACAGGGCGGAACCCACAGAACGCGAAGGTCGCGGTGACGCAGGGCATCCTGCAGATCCTCGAGGAGCGAGAGCTGCGGGGCGTTCTCGCCCACGAGCTGAGCCACGTGGCGAACCGCGACATCCTGGTGGCCTCGATCGCAGCCGCGATCGGCACGTCGATCAGCTACCTCGCGATGATGGCCTTCTGGTTCGGGGGAGACGACGAGGGCGGCGGGAACCCGATCGTGATGCTCGTGGCGTGGATCCTCGCGCCGATCGCCGCCGGCCTGATCCAGATGGCGGTCTCTCGCTCCCGCGAGTACCAGGCCGACGAGTCCGGCGCCTTCCTCTCCCGCGACCCGCAGGCGCTCGCGAGCGCGCTGCAGAAGCTCGAGCAGACGAGCCGGCGGGTCCCGCCGCCGCACTCGCTGCAACCGGGCGAAGCGCACCTGTTCATCGTGAACCCGCTGGCCGCGCTGAAGGGCAGGGGCGTCATGAGCCTGTTCAGGACGCACCCCCCGACCGAGGAACGGGTGGCCCGGCTGATGGCCGTGCAGGACGAGATCCTTCGACGGCAGGGCCCGATCGGCCGGTAGCGACGACCGGCGGGCGGCCGCGGGGTGCGTCTGGCGTGTGCCTGAGCCGGGGACCGACGCCGTGAGCGAGAGACCGCCGGCGGGGTCTCCGATCGCGATCCTCTTCGACGTCGACGGGACGCTCATCGTCACCGGCGGCGCCGGAACCCGAAGCTGGCGCTGGGCGTTCGAGCAGCTCCACGGGATCCCCGCCGACATCGGCGAGTTCTCGGAGGCCGGCATGACCGATCCCGTCGTCGCCCGGAGAACCTTCCGGAGCGTCATCGGGCGCGAGCCGGATCCGCGGGAGATGGCGCGACTCCTCGCCGCCTACCTCGAACGGCTCCCAGAGGAAGTCGAGAGCTCCGAGTCCTACCAGGTGCTCCCGGGAGCCGAGGATCTCCTCCGCCGCCTCTGCGAGGGGGGACTGCTCCTGGGGATCGTGACCGGAGCTCTGGAGGCGGCGGCGCACATCAAGCTCGCGCGCGCCCGGCTCAACCGGTTCTTCCCGTTCGGCGGATACGGGTCCGACTCCGACGACCGGACCGAGCTCACCCGCCGAGCGATCGAGCGCGCGGGCTCGATCCTCGGGCGGACGCTTGCCCCCGCGCGCATGTACGTCGTCGGCGACACGCCGAAGGACATCGACGCCGCCCGAGGCGTGGGTGCCGTGGCCGTCGGGGTGGCCTCGGGGCACTACTCGATGGAGGCTCTGAGCCGGGCACGCGCGGACATCGTCCTGCCGTCGCTGCGGGATCCGATGCCTGGGCTCGAGTGGGCGTCGAGGAAGGGCTAACCGATGGCGTACCTCAGGAAGAGATGAGATCCGTGCCTGCGGACGCTCAGAAGATCCCCGGAGATGGATCGAGACGGCAGAAGCTCGGCTCCCTCGACGAGCCCCGGTCGGCCGCCGACATCGGAACGCCCGGCGAGGATCGGCGACAGCGTGAGGAAGAGCTCGTCGAGGAGGTCCGTCTGGAGCAGGCCGCCGATCACCGAGGGGCCACCTTCCGAAAGCACGATGCGATGGCCCTCACTCCGGATGGCGGCGACAGCATCGACCGGATCGATCGATGGGCCGTCCCCCAACGCGACAGCGGTCGACGACCCGGGGAGTCGACCCTCCAGCTGCGTCGCGCCATAGCGCGTCGTCAGGATCAGAGCCCCCGACTCCAGCGCCGGGTGATGAGGGTTCACCTCACCGCGTGCGGTGAGCAGGACCAGGCGGGGCTCGTCTGCGCGTCCCAGATGGTTCCGGAGCTCGGCGAACTCGATCGCCGCGCCAGGATAGATGAACGTCGGTGTCCACAGCGAATCGGGCGCGGCCCGTAACGTGCCCGCCCCGATGAGGACGGCGTCGGCGCAGGCTCGGAGCAGGCCCATCACGTAACGATCGGCCTCGCTTCGCCCGCTGATCATCTGGCTGGAGTGATCCTGGCCCTCGATCGCAACCACCCCGTCGAGGGAGGCGACGAAGTTCGCGTACAAACATGGGGCTTCGAACCCCAGGCTTCCCCCGTAGAACCGCTCCAGATCGTTGGGGAGGTCGTAGGAGGGCAAGCCCCGCCCCTCGAACACCAGATCCATCGGGACCATGGCGGGTCAACCCCTACCGAGGGCGGGTCACGGCGTGCAAGAACGCCTGACGGAGCTCAGGGTCCTCTTCGTACGTACCTCGCCAGAAGGACGTCCACGTGCTGGACTGCTCCTCGCGGACCCCACGCATCTGGGTGCACAGGTGCGTGGCCTGCAGATGCACGGCCACCCCGTGGGGGTGAAGGACCTCGACGAGCGTGTCGGCGACCTGCTGCCCGATGCGCTCTTGGACGGTGAACCGTCGCGCGAACAGCCGAACGAGCCTGGTCATCTTCGAGATCCCGATGATCTGTTCGTGGGCGATGTAGCCGATGTGGGCGGAACCGTGGAACGGCAGGGCATGATGCTCGCACAACGCGAAGAACGATATGGGTCCCTCGATGACCTGGCTGATCCGGCAATCCGGCCCTCCTCGGCATTCCGTCGGAAACGCGGTCAGCAGCTTGGGGTCCCCTTCGTATCCCGACGTCGAATCGAACAGGGCCTTCAGGAAGCGTCGAGGCGTGTCCCTGGTAGCCGGGGTATCGAGGTCCATGCCGAACGTCGAGAAGATCTCGGCCAAGTAGCTCTCGAACCGCTCCTGCAGTCCGGGGTCGAGGTCCCGCGGAACGACACCCTCCCAAGGCGTCGCTTCTTCGGGATCACCCTCCCGGATCGCGGTCCGGGGGCCTTGAGCCGAGGTGGATCCTGGCTGATCGATCATCGCTCGTACTCCTATCCGCTCGATCACGCTATCGAGGCGGCCCTGATGCCGCCTGCTTCTCGCACGTCGCGAGCACGTGCAGACTAGGTCGCCCGCTTCGCGTCCGCATCCGCGCCGTCGGGTGAGCGCCTCTCGAGGAAGAGGGGTCACGTCGGTTCCGGCCGAGACGCAGGTGTCAGGCCATCGTGCCGAGCACGGCTCGCACGTGGTCGATCGTCGTGCGCGGATTCACGAAGCACAGTCGCGCGAGCTTCTCGCCCCTCCACGTCGTCGGTTGCACGAACGCGATCTGGGACTCGAGGAGCCGTCGCCACCACGTCTCGTAGTCGGCGTCGCCCCAGCCCCTGCGTCGGAAGAGAACCACCGAGAGCTCCGGATCCATCACGAGCTCGAGCGCGGCTCGATCCCGGATCTCGTCGGCGGTCTCGCGCGTGAGCGAGAGCACCTGCTCGATCGCGTCGCGGTAGGAGTCGGTGCCGTAGGTCGCGAGCGAGAACCATAACGGAAGCCCGCGGGCCCGCCGCGACAGGTGGTAGGCGTAGTCGGCGGGGTTCCACTCGCTCCATTCGGCCTCGGGTTGGTTCACCGTGTCGAGGTAGCCGGCTTCCTGCCGGAAGACGCCGTGTGCCCTCGTGGGCTCGCGGTAGACGAGCGCGCAACAGTCGTAGGGCGCGAATAGCCACTTGTGCGGGTCGACGATGAAGGAGTCGGCGCGCTCGATGCCCCGGAATCGATCGCGCACCGACGGCGCGGCGAGCCCGGCGCCTCCGTATGCGCCGTCGACGTGGAACCAGATCGAGCGTTCGGCGCAAACCTCGGCCACGCCGGCCAGGTCGTCGACGGTGCCCGCGTTCGTGGCTCCGGCGCTCGCCACCACCGCGAAGACGCTCGCTGCCTCCTCGGGGCCGAGCCCGTCGAGACGCTCGCCGAGCGCCCCGCCCGTGAGCCGCCCGCGTTCATCGCCCGGCACCTTGATCACACCGACGTCGATCACGCGGGCGGCGGTGGCGACCGACGAGTGCACGCTCTCGGCCACCGCGATCTTCCATCCGGTGGCCGGACGTCCACCCAGCCGTGCGGTCGCGGTGGCTCGGGCCGCGACGAGCGCCGAGAGGTTCCCCGCCGAGCCACCGCTCACGAACACCCCGCCGGCGCCGGCCGGGAACCCGGCGAGGTCGGCGAGCCAGCGCAGCGCCTGGTTCTCTGCCCAGATCGCGCCCGCGCCGTCGATCCACCCCGCCGCGATCGTCGACGACGCCCCCACCACCAGGTCGAAGAGCACCGACGCCTTCGTCGGCGCTCCCGGCACGAACGCCATCGACGAGGGATGGTCCGTTGAGATCGTGGCGGGAGCCAGCACCTCGGCCCACACGCGCAAGGCTTCCTCGCCGCCGATGCCCTCGGGCGTCACGGTTTCCCTGGCGCGCCGGGTGAGCTCCTCGCCGGTCGCGGAGCCGTCGAGCGGCTGGGGGCTCGCGATGCGACCTCGGGCGTACGCGACGATCGCGCGCGAGAGCGCCTCGGTCTCGTCGGTGTAGCGGTGCATCTGTGCCACGTCGGCACTCCCCTCACGCGCGAAGGGCCGGCCCGAAGGCCGGCCCCGCCGCGCCGTCTCGCTCGAGACCTAGCTCGCGAGCTCCTGGCAGAACTCGCCGAACGCGTCGACGTAGGTCTGGATGTCGCCCTCGGTGTGCTGCACCGAGATCGTCCACTGCTCCTCGTCGCCGGGCGTCATGAAGATGCCCCGGTTGACCATCCACGGGTAGGAGGCCCAGTAGATGTCGGGGATCGTCTCGAGGAAGTCCCGGTAGTCCGTGAGCGGCTCGGCTCGGTACGACACGCAGCCCTTCGCCCCGAGATCGACCGTGTGCGCCGGTATGCCGCCCTCGGCGATCGCCCGGTTGCACCCCTCGGCGAGCATCGTGCCGAGCTTGCCGAGGTGGTCGTAGGCGTCGCGGGTGAGCACCTGGGTCAGCGCCGCGAGGCCGACCGCCGACGAGAGCGGGTTCCCGTTGAACGTGCCCTGTTGGGCGGCCCCCTTCGTGACGTGCTCCATGATCGACGCGTCGCCCCCGAAGGCACCCGTGGTCGCGCCGCCGCCGATCGCCTTGGCCCACGCCGCGAGGTGCGGCACCACGCCGAATCGCTCGGCCGCGCCGCCGTAGGCGATCGTGCCGCCGCATTTGACCTCGTCGAAGATCAGCACGGCGCCGTGGCGCTCGCAGGTGTCCTTGAGCGCCTGCAGGTACCCGTCGGCCGGCACCACGATGCCGATGTTCATCATCACCGGCTCGAGGATCACGGCCGCGATCTCACCGGGGTTGTCGGCGAAGGCCGCCTCGACCGCGGCGGCGTCGTTGAACGGGACGACGATCGTGGTGTCCCAGAGCGCCCGCGGGATCCCCTTCGACGTCGGCTGTGTGGTGTACCAGGGTCGACCGCTCTCGTCGACGTTGTGCCGCAGGTCGAGCACGTCGGCCTCGGGCACGACGGAGAACAGCACCGAGTCGTGGTGGCCGTGGTAGGACCCTTCCATCTTCACGATCTTGTCGCGGCCGGTCGCCGCACGGGCGACCCTGATCGCGTCCATCGTGGCCTCGGTGCCCGAGTTCACGAACCGCATCCGGTCGACCTGGAATCGCGAGCAGATCTCCTCGGCGAGCGCAACCGTCGTCTCGGTGGTCACGGCGAAGTGGATCGCGTCGTCTGCGGCCTTCTTGATCGCTTCGACGATCTTCGGGTGCGCATGCCCGACCACGTTCACGCCGAACCCGCCGTGGAAGTCGGTGTACACGTTGCCGTCGACGTCGGTGACCGACGATCCCTTGCCGTGGGCTAGGTAGACCGGGTAAGGGTCGCCCGTCTGGAAGTTCGAGACCACGCCGTTCGGTAGCGACCTCGTGGCCCGCTGGTAGAGCTTCTCCGACGCCTGGGTCCGCGCCAGCCAATCCTTGGTTTCCTTGTCGGCGATCTCCGCCGCGCGCGCCTTCAACCGGTCGAGGTCCACGCGTATCACCTCCTGAGTCGGGCCAGGGTACTCGTCCCTTCGACGCCCGCGCAATGCTGGGGATGTTGCCCTCAGGGGCGGTAGTTCGTGAACTGCAGCGCCAGCCCGAAGTCGTGTTCCTTGACGGCGCGGATCGCCGCCTGCAGGTCGTCCTTGCTCTTGCCCAGCACGCGCACCTGCGCACCTTGGATCTGGGTCTGGATCTTCGGCACCGACCCGCGCACGAACTTCGAGATCTCCTTGGTCTTCTCGTCGCTGATGCCCGTGACGATCGTGACGGTCTGCTTGGCCGTGCCCTTGGCGGCATCTTCGATCGCGCCCGCCTGCAGCGCCTTCAGCGGGATGCTTCGCTTGACTGCCCGCTCCTGCAGCACCTGCCACGCCGCTTTGAGCCGATCCTCTGTGGCCGAGTGCAGCTCGATCGTGCCGTCGCCGAGCGTGATCGAGGTGTCGGTGCCCTTGAAGTCGAAGCGCTGGGAGATCTCGCGCCCGGTCTGGTCGACCGCGTTGCGGACCTCCTGCATGTCGACCTCGCTCACGATGTCGAAGGAGAACTGGTCTTTCGCCATGGGCCGCATCGTACCGCCGGCCGGTGCGGGGTGGCGCGGCGGTTCGCTATCCTCGATGCGCACCACGGGAGGATGCCCGAGTGGCCAAAGGGAGCGGCCTGTAAAGTCGCCGGCGATGCCTACGGAGGTTCGAATCCTCCTCCTCCCACCGACCGAGGGGTGTTCTCAATACTGAGGCCCCTGACATCTCAGAACCCACAGCTACGGCCCCTCCGTGCTCCCGAACGCGATCAGGCCTTCAGCCTGACGGTGGGTCCCTTCCGGCAGGCGAGCGCCTGGAATCGATGTCGGTCCAGGTTCCCTTCTTGCGCTTGGCCCGGCGATGCGGCCTCTCCGCCCCTCGCCTTCTCGTGCGTCTTCTTGGCAAGGAGGGAGCGAATGCGGTCGAGGTTCGTCGAGGGTGCCAACGCGATGCTGAAGGGGCGGGTTCGAGAACATCGGACACAAGTTCTTCCGCGTCTTCGGCCTGACGAAGATGACCTTCCACCTCGATGGATCACGCGAACTAGCAGGTTCGTCAGCCGCTACGCGGCAGTCCGCCTACCGACCGGGGGTCGCGCAATCCGGCGCGTCGTCGTGGCGGAGGCGGCTTCGGCTACCTCAGTTCCGGCCCGGGCAGGGTGCTGGCGCGAAGAAACCACCGTCCCCGACATCGAGCGGTGCACTGCCCACGTCTCTCGGGATGAGCCCGCTGATGGGTCCACCGTTGAGGGACGACGCTGGAGTGGTGTCCGTTCGGTTCGCGCCGGTGACAGAGACATCTCCGCCGCACCTCAGGAGAGGCGTGATGCCGTGAACGTGCGCCGAAGCGCTACCAACAGGAACCAATACAAGCGTCATCGCGAGAACTGCACCGGTCACGTTCCGGCGTAAGCGACCCCTCATCACGCACTCCCTTCACTCGCTCGGACCGTCGGGGGAAGTACGGGCCGCGAGCGGCCTGGGTTCACGCCGAGGGAGAAAAGGGACGCCGAGGCCGCTGAACGAGGCATCGCGGGTCTGCGGTCGGCAGGTGGAGTCGCGCGAGAACTCGCCGGTACCGGTGTCGATCCGATGGTGCTTCATCCCGTCCATCCCTACGTCGAACGGTGTGCGTCGGCTGCCGCCGCCTCCATGCGCTCGAACATCTTGTGAGCCTGCGCCTCGTCCAGCGCTTCTTCGAGGACCGGAACATAAAGCTCCTCTTCCTTCGTGAAGTGCAACTTGACGAGTGTGTAGAGCCCGTACAGCACCCGGCGGGCGTCGGTCAGCGCCTCGGCCGGCAGGTCGTCGCCAAGGAGCCGGCCCTCGACGTGCTCGAGCCGTTCGGTGAGGGCCCCAACCTCGACGTGGTCTCGAACCATCGGCGCCGTCGCACGCGGCGCTGCCATCGCGCGCTCCACTTCCGGGTACAGCACGGCTTCCTCGGCCTGTGCGTGCGGGATCAGATGCTCCCGCAGGAACGCCGACACCTCCGCGATCCGTGTGCGCAGTACGTCCGGCGGAACCGATCCGACCGCGTCGGCGACGTCACCGATCGCCTCGATGTGCGGCAGTAGGTCTCGGTGCTCGTCACGCAGCGGTTGCATGGTCATCGGTAGCACCTGCCTTCCCTTCGAAAGCTCATGCCCAGGAACAGGAGCATCATCAGAGCTCCCACGAACCAGCCCATCCGTTCGTCATGGGTACCACACCTCCTGAGCCACCCTCTACTTCCGCTCGCTGTCGGGCGTGAGGGTCGAAGGCCCCATTCCAAGCGGGACCCCCGATATCCCTAGTCAATGATGATGTGCCGGGTGCTCTGGATACGCGCCTGGAGGTTGCCTTATACGGTGAGTGGATGGAATCGTCCGAGGCCCTCCCCGTCGCGCTCCGCGAGACGGTCGACGCGGACCTCGGCACGTTGTTCGAGTTCCAGGCCGACGCTGAAGCGAGCGCCATGGCAGCGTTCCCCTCCCGCGACCTGCCCGCCTTCCTCGAGCACCAGGCGAAGATCGAGGCCGACCCATCGACGATCACGAGAACGATCGTCGCCGGCGGGGAAGTCGTCGGCTCGATCGGCAGCTGGCCGGCCGAAGGGGACCGCGACGTCGGGTTCTGGATCGGACGCCCTCACTGGGGGAACGGCTACGCGACGGCGGCCTTGCGAGCCTTCCTCGATGTTGACCCTCACAGGCCGATGCACGCGCATGTGGCGGACCACAACGTCGGTTCCAGGCGGGTGCTCGAGAAGTGCGGCTTCGTGCTCGACCACTCGACCCAAGAAGAAGCCGTGCTGGAACACGTGCTCGTGCTGACCGATCGACGCGGCAGGGGAGGTCGCTGGGCGTGATGAGCGGATCGTGCCGGACCCACCGGTCCGGAAGGCTTTCATCGGTGCGGGACAAGACGATCTGGGCTTCGTCCATGAGCACGGCGGGACGACCGCCACTGACGTCGGCCACCGGTTCTTTCAGGATCGGGATGCTCCGCACGAGCACTGCAGCACGAGTCGTGAACGCCCCACGTCCCGGTGTCCTACCCTTCCCGAGCATGCGCACGTGTTCCCGCTGCGGGGAGCAGAATCCCGAACGCGCCCGCTTCTGCCTGAAGTGCGGTGAGCCGCTTGCAACGGCGGGGCCCGCGCGGCTCGAGCGGAAGTTCGCCACCGCCCTGTTCGCCGACCTCGTGGGGTCGACGACCCTCGCCGAACAGGAGGATCCCGAGGTCGTCCAGGCGGTGATCGGTCGGGCGTTCGATCGGTTGTCGGAGGAGATCGCACGGTACGAGGGGCTCCTCGAGAAGTTCATGGGTGACGCGATCCTGGCGGTCTTCGGTGTGCCGCGCGCGCACGAAGACGACGCGGATCGTGCCGTGCGCGCAGCCCTCGAGATGCAGGCCGTGCTCTCGGAACTGAACCGCGAGTTCGCCGGCGAAGGGAAACCGCAGCTCGCCATGCGGATCGGTGTGGAGGCCGGCGAGGTGCTCGTCGACGTCGAGCGGGCGAGTGGCCCGCGTGACCGCATGCTGACCGGCGACGCGGTGAACACGGCGGCCCGCCTGCAGTCCGCCGCGGAGTCGGGTCGCGTGATCGTGGGCCCTGGGGTGTACGAGGCCACGAGGGACGTCATCGAGTACCGCGAGCTGCCCGACCTCGATGTGAAAGGGAAGGCCGAGCCCGTCCCGGTGTGGGATGCGCTCAGGATCCGCGCCAGGCAGCGAGGCGAGCGTCCCGAGCTCGGCATGCAGGCGAAGCTCATCGGGCGGGACGAGGAGCTGTCGGTCCTGACCCACACGTTCGAGCGGGTCCGATCGGAGGATCGCCCGGCGCTCGTGACGGTCGTCGGCGCGGCGGGTGTGGGCAAATCCCGGCTTGCCCGCGAGCTCGAGGCCTACGTGGACGCGCTTCCGGTGTTCATCCATTGGCGACGGGGCCGCTGTCTCGCATACGGAAACACCACCTATTCCGCGCTCGCAGACGCGATCAAGGCGCAGTGCGAGATCCTCGAGGACGACGTCGCCGACGTCGTGCAGAAGAAGATCGAGGACGCGGTCGAGGAGCTGTTCGGTGACACCGAGATCGTCTCGCAGGTCGGCGCACTGATGGGTGTGGGCGAGCCCGGGACGTACGGCCGCGAGGAGCTGTTCGATGCCTGGCGCCGATTCTTCGAGCGGATGGCGGCGCGGTACCCATTGGTGCTCGTGTTCGAGGACATCCACTGGGCTGACGATGGTCTGCTGGACTTCATCGAATACCTCGGTGACTGGGCGCAGGGGCCGATCCTGACGGTGGCCCTTGCGCGGCCCGAGCTGTTCGAGCGGCGGGCGACATGGGGCGGCGGCAAGCGCAACGCGGCCTCGATCGCGCTCGACCCGTTGTCCGCCGACGAGAGCGTCGCGATGCTCGACGACCTGCTCGCCGGCGGTCTCCCGGAGGAACTCGGCGGTGTGGTCGCAGCGCGGAGCGAAGGCAACCCCCTGTTCGTCGAGGAGATCGTCCGCAAGCTGATCGACGACGGCGTGCTGCGTGCGAGCGAGTCGTCGACCTGGGACGTCGTGACGCCCGTGAGCCACGTGGACCTGCCCCGGTCGATCCAGAGCCTGATCGCGGCACGGCTGGACGGCCTGCCCGACGACGAGAAGGCGCTGCTGCAGGACGCCGCAGTCATCGGCCGGGTGTTCTGGTCCGGCGCCGTAGCCGCCTTGAGCGGCGCGGGACCTGCGGACGTGCGCGACGCGGTCGGCCGGCTCCGCGTCAAGGAGCTCCTGCTGCTCAACGACCCGCCGAGCTTTTCCGGCGAGCTCGAGTTCACGTTCCGACATGCTCTGATCCGCGATGGTGCGTACGACTCGTTGCCGAAATCGTTACGGGCATCGAAGCATGTGCAGGTCGCGCGGTGGGCGGAGGCGAAGGCCGGCGACCGCGCGGACGAGTTCGCCGCGCTGATCGCCACCCACGATGTGGAGGCCCTCCGCTACTTCGACGAGCTCGGCGACGTCTCCGCCCAGCGCTCGGTCGTGCAGCGCGATGCCCACCGATGGACGATGGCCGCGGCCGACCGGAGCGCCGCACTGTGGTTGCCCGTCGAGGCGAGCCGCTGGTACGGCGAGGCACTCGGGCTCGCCCACGCGATCGGACTCTCCGCCGCCGAACGCGCCCCGATCGCCCGCGAGCTCTACGACGCATCGTTCGGCACGCTCACCGTCGACGAAACCATGGCTGCTGCGCGAACGGCGCTCGAGCTCTTCGAGGAGGCTGGCGACGGGCTCCAGGCCGGCGCGGCGGAGTCGTGGCTGATCATCCCGACGTTCCAGCAAGGCCGGCAGGAGGATGCGCTGGAGCACGGCCGCCGGGCGATCGCGCGCCTCGAGCCCTTCGGTGAGACGCGGGAACTCGCTGCCGCCTTGCGCTTGATGGGCCAGTTCCACTGGCGGCGCGGTGAGTCGGAGGCCGCGGACGGATGTCTGCGGCGGGCCGTGGAGATCGCGCGCCATGTCGGCGCGCGCGACATCCAGGCCGAGGCGATGCAGGACCTCTGCGTCAACCTGTCGCAGAGCGGCCGCCCGAGAGAAGCCCTCGCGACCCTCGACGAGGCCTTCCGCTTGGCGAAGGAGGTCGGCGATCGCCTGAACCTTCAACGGATGTACAACAACTACGCCTCGATCCTCGCCGTCTACGGATCCGAGTACGTCAATGCGCGCGCGATCGCCGCCGAAGGGGTAGAGCTCGGGCGCCGAATCGGGGGGATGGGCTGGCTCGCGTGGATCGTCGGGACGCTCGGTGAGATCGACCTTGCCCTCGGTGACCTCCCACGAGCCGAAGAGCTGACGCGAGAGGCTCTCGCGTACGCGCTCGAGTCTCACGACGAGCCACTCGTGAGCCTGCGGTACCCGATCCTCGCGCAGGTCGTCCTGATGAGAGGCGATGTCGCCGAGGCGGAGGAGTGCATCGCGCGCGCACACGAGCTGGTGCGCGGGGATGAGGAGCCGCAGGGCGAGATCCCCCGGTCATGGATCGAGGCGATGCTGGCATCGGCCAGGCGGTCGCACGACGAGGCGATCGAGCACCTGCGACACGGCGTCGAGCTCGCCGAGCGATTCAGCGTCGACCTCGCACCGCAGCTCGAGCTCGACCTGGTCCGAGCGTTGGTCCCGCGGGGGGAGTACGAGGAGGCTGAGGCAGCTCGCGCGGTGCTCGGACTCGGGTGGAGCCCACTCGCGCGTGCCTGCGCCGACGCGGCCGACGGGCTGCTCGCACGCGATGCGGCCGCCGCCCTCGGGCCCCTGCGCGCGGCGGCCGACTCCTTCGACGCGCTCGGCACCAAGGTGGATCTGGCGCGAACGATGCTCGACCTCGGCCGGACCAAGCGGCGCGCTGGCCGCGATCCACGGCCCTCGTTCGAGCGAGCACGCGCCCTGCTGGTCGAGTGCGACGCGCGGTACTTCCTGCCGGAGGTGGACGAGGAGCTCGCCTCGACCGATGAGAGCCGGTAGGCAGGCGATGGCGAGGACCCTGCTCGGTCGGCCACTCCTGCATCCAGGACGCAGTCAGGATCTTGTCGCCTCGAAGAACTGCTCGAGCCGGTTCGCGAGTTCGATCGGATGGCTGAGGGCCACGCAATGTCGGCCATCGATCTCGTCCGCAAGGCATGGCCGGCAGCGGCCAGGGCTGACCCCGCGGCGGGTGACGGTGGTCCCGGCCCGGTCGCATGGCCTCGGACGCGAGCTCGGGCGACACATCGTGGTAGTAGGTCGCGATGTCGTCGCGGTCTCGCTCGCGGGGCTCAAGGTCGTACCCCGTCTCGGACCACCAGTCGTCCGGGCGTTCGCCCGGCGACGGGATTATGCCGGCGACGAACACGAGGAGCTTTGCAGGGATGCGATCGCAGACGAGCGGCGCGGTGAATGCTCCGAACGACTGGCCGACCACCACGAGGCCGTCGTGTCCGCCGATCGGGCCGACGAAAGCGTCGGCGTAGGTCCCGAGGTCCGCTTCCTGGTATCCCGAGGCGGGAGCTATGGTGGGTCGTTCGCGCGGAGAGGGAGTGGGCATGGCGGGGGGCAAGACGCGTCTACCGCCGCGGTGGGTCGTCGTGAGCTTCTGGCACGTGCACCGACTGTTCGTCCGGGTCACCGGGGGCAGAGGGCTGTGGCGTCCGCGCCCCGGGAAGTGGGGCGCTTTGCGCATCACGACGAGAGGCCGGCGAAGCGGTGAGCCGCGGAGCGTGATCGTCGGCTACTACGAGGACGGGCACAACCTCGTGTCGATGGCCATGAACGGCTGGGGCGCGCCGGAGCCAGCCTGGTGGCTCAACCTCCAGGCCCACCCCGAGGCGACGGTCGAGCTGGCCGGTGGGATCCGCCGTGAGGTGCTCGGCAGGGCCGCGTTGGGCGAGGAGCGTGAACGGCTCTGGCAGCGTTGGGCGGAGATCGACGAGAACCTCGAGGGCTACGCTGCTCGCCGCCCGCGCGAGACGGCCGTCGTCGTCCTCGAACCGCGTGCCGCGGCCGAGTGAGCGATCCTGCGGGCTGCGGATCGACTCGGCAAAGCCCGGAACGCGATCGCCTTCATCGATGTTAGAGCGTGATGCTAGGCTCGCGCGCGCGATGGAAGGTGGCTTCGCTCGCATCGACACCAGGCTCGAGGCGATCTCGACGAGGCTCGACATCCATCTCGACCAGCCGCGCGCTGAACGAGCAACTCAGGCCGCGGGTTCGACCAGCTTCCAGGCGTTCTGCCAGGAGCCTCCCTGCATGTTCAGGAAGATGTCCAGCGCTCCCATCGCCTCGAGGATCCGAGCCGACGAGAGCGGGCCCGCACCCCCCACGTTCCCCGTACTGATGATGGCGATGAACATTCTCCTCGCGGGGCGTTCGAACACATCTGTGGCCGGTCGCGGTCAGTCGCGGTCGGGCCAGGGGGCCACGTCGACCTCGTTCCCCTCGGGGTCGGCGAGCGTCCACCACTCAGGCGCGTTCTCGTCGCTGACCACGTGGCCCCCGGCGGCGATCGCCGCGGCGACGCGCGTCTCCGCCTGGTCGTGCGGCACGTAGACGTCGATGTGGATCCGATTGCGCTGCGAGCGCGGCGCGTCCATCTGCTGGAACCACAACGGCGGTCCCTGGAAGTGGGGGTCTGCCAGATCCTCATCGTCAACCTGTCTGTAACCGAGCACCGCACGCCAGAACGGCATGACGTCGGGGATGACGAGGGCGTCGATCGCGATCTGGACGTTCTGCAAGCCGGTCAGGTCGACGCTCACGTCCAGCTCGCGCGCCGTGGCCGATATCCGCCGGGCCAGGTCGACGTGGCCCTCGTTCAGCCATCCGGGGCCGTGCGTGCTCAGACGGACCGTGACGCTGTCGGATCGGAGGTCGACGTCGGGCTCGAGATCGGCGCCGGCGGCCAGCCTTCCGATCGAGTCCACCAGCGCGACCCCCGCAGCGAACGACCCCGTGCGGAAGTGCGTGCACGCGTCGTCCCTCACGATCCGCCAGTCGAGCTCGTGGAACCGGCTCGGTGCGATCCGTTCGCTCATCGGGCCCCCTTTCGCGATCGCGACGGCGAACTTCCCTCTCGATGAACGCTCTCCGACGAGGCCGAGAGCCTGCGGGAGCTCATCGAACGAGAACGTCTGCCTGATCGGCACCTGGAGATCGCCGTCCGCCGCCATCCGGATCACGTTCGCGAACCGAGCAGGATCGCTCTGGGCGAACACGTTCGTCGCTCCCACGCCGCGAGCGCTCAACCCGTCCTCGTCCGCCGATCCCGTCGTCGAGACGACGTGACCGCCGTCCTTGACGAGCCCCGCGACGGAGTTGTGGGCGTCGCCCATGTTCACGGCGTCGATGAGCGCATCGATCCCGTCGGGGTGCGACCCGCGCACCGATCTCGCGACGTCGCCCCGGTAGTCCACGACCTCGCTGGCGCCGAGCGAGCGGATCCAGGACTCGTCGTCGGGCAAGCTCGTGGCGATCACCGTCGCGCCGAGCGCGGCCGCGATCTGGACCGCGTACGAACCGACGCCACCCGTCGCCCCCGTCACGAGGACGACGTGGCCGTCCGAGGCGCCGACGGCATCGACGGCCACCATCCCCGTGAGGGCGGCGAGCCCGACCGAGGCGGCCTGCTCGAACGAGAGCGTGGCGGGCTTCGGCTCGATGAAGCCGTTGGCGGGCACGACGATGAACTCCGCGTACGCGCCGCGACCCACGTGCTCTTCGGGGGGCGCGATCCCGGTTACCTCGCTTCCGACCGAGAAGCGCTCGACCCCTTCTCCGACGGCGTCGACGACGCCCGCGAAGTCCTTGCCCACCACGACCGGGTAACGGTGCTCCATCATGCCTCTCGCCATGCCCGACGCGACGAAGACGTCGAACCCGTTCACCGACGATGCCTTCACCGCGACACGGACATCACCGGGACCCGGATCGGGGACGGCGATGTCCAGGAACGTGGCGGCGCTCCGGTCGTCCGGCAGTGCGAACGCCTTCATCGTGCCCTCCGTCCTGATCTGGTCTGGTCACTAGTATCCGGCTGCTGATGGTCGTGCGGCCTCGAGCGCGCGCCGCTCGTGGCGTCGTGCAGGGAAGGCGAACGTTGGACATACCCGAACGCTACGTGCGGCTCTGCCTGCGGGTGGGCCGCCACCTCGAGGACTTCGTCGATGCGTACATCGGCCCTTCGGAGTGGCAAGGAGCGGTGAACGCCGAGGACCCCGTCGACCCGGGACAGCTCCACGATGAAGCGCAGGCCATGCTGGGCGCTCTCGGCGACGCCGAGCTCGAGAACGATCGGCGGCGGTGGCTCCGCGCACAGCTCGAGGCGGTGGAGTGCATCTCCGCCCGCCTGGCAGGCGCCGAGATGGCCTGGGCCGACGAGGTCGAGCGGTGTCTCGGTGTTCGTCCCGCACGCACCGACTCGAGCGTCTTCGGGGAGGTCCACGAACGGCTGGATGAGGCGCTTCCGGGGACCGGCGACGTTCGCGAGCGGTACGTCGCGTGGGATGCCGACAACGCCGTGCCGCGGCCCAAGCTCCTCACCGCGCTCGACCGACTGAGGGAGGTCCTCGGCCCCCGAGCGCACGAGCTGGCCACGATGCCGGCCGAGGAGTCGGTCGCCTACGAGACCGCCTCCGACGTCCCCTGGATCGCCTTCAACCGGTACGAGGGCGGGTTCCACAGCCGCGTCGAGGTCAACGTCGACCTCCCGATCTCCGTCGCGCTCCTCGTCGACCTTACCGCGCACGAGGCGTATCCGGGCCACCACACCGAGCGGGCGGCCAAGGAGCGGCATCTCTATCGAGACCTCGGTCGTCCCGAGGTGAGCGTCGTGATCACCCCGGCGCCCGAAGCCGTCATCTCAGAGGGCATCGGGTTGATCGCGCTCGAGGAGGCGTTCGGACAGCAGCCCTTCGAGGCCGTAGCGGAGGCCCTAACCGACATCGACGTGCGTTTCGATCCAGGCGAAGCCGACGCGGTGCATCGGGCCGAGATCGCGCTGTACGCGGTCGGGACGAACGCCGCCTTCATGCTCCACGAGGACGGCGCGACGACGGAGGAGGTCGAGGGGTACGTGCGCCGATGGGACCTCGGTTCCGACGAGAAGGCCGCTCACACCGTTGAGTTCCTCTCCGATCCCTCGTCGCGCGCGTACGTGCCGGCCTATCCGCAGGGGCGACGGCTCTGCCGCGACTTCGCGGACCGCGCACCCGGGAACTTCACACGGCTCCTCACCGAGCAGCTGACGCCAGCAGATCTCCTCGACTGAGCCGACGCCGTCGGAGCTCGACCTGATGGCCCAGCTCGCCGGCATGACGGTGCGCGAGCGTTGGGGCGGGTGGAGGTCGGAGTCGTTCACGAACGATAGCCGGCAGCACGCCTCGGCCTGGGAGAAGCCGGCGGGCTGGAACGGGCTCGGGACCTGAAGCTGCCGGTTCGACCGCTTCAGTGGCAGCTCGTCGAGCCGCTGTCGGTGAATGGGTTCCCGGGCACGGGAAGGAATTCCCATTCGTAGGAGCTCGCGCCCAGCCGGAGCTCGAGCACGCCGGCACCCTGCTTCGAGGCCGCCTGGCTCGTGGGCAGCCGGACCGAGTCGTGGAGCCCGCCGATGCTTTTCCCGCCCGTGCCCACGAGGAACTCGCGAACCCCGGTCGAGGTGGCCGTACCATCCACGTCCTGTGGCGCGAACCGCTCGTAGAAGTGTGAGTTGCCGGCGAGCACGATCTCGGCGCCGTGCTCGTCGAGCAGCCTGAAGAACGGCTTGTAGGTGGTGTTCACCTGGGCGTCGACCTTCTTCCGCGACGCGAAGACCGGCATGTGCAGCGCCGCGAGGGTGCACTTCGACGTGCTCGCCTGCAGGTCGTCCTCGAGCCACTGGGCCTGCGGAGAGTTAGCGCCGCACCCCCCGACCTCGTCGCAGACGGAGTTCAGGATCGCCACGTGCCACGCCCCGAGGTCGAACGAGTAGTAGCCGTCGTTCGACTGATGTGCCCTGGCGCCCCAGTAACCGAAGTACCCGGCGGCGCCGGGCGTGCCGTACTCCTCGTCGCCCGCGGCCGGATACGTGATCGACCTGTACTTCCCCCACGAGGGATCGTAGGAGCCGTTGTACTCCGCGGGAGTGCCTCGTTCGTACTGCAGGTCGCCCACCGCGATCACCGCGTCGGCGCCGGCGAGCAGGTCGGCCGTCGCTCTGTGGGCACACCGCTTGCGGGTCGGATCGTCGAACCTCGGGTCGCTCGGAGCGCAGGCGATGTCGCCCGCCGCGCGCAGCACGATCGTGCCGCCGCCACCTCCGCCGGGCGTCGTCACCTGCAGAGATGACGACGCCGTGTTCCCTGCCCCGTCGAACGCTACGACGGTGTACTCGTAGGTCGTCGACGCGGCGACGGAGTCGTCCGTGAACGTGGTGGCGGTCGTCGTGTCCAGCAGGACCGAATCGCGGCGGACGCGGTAGCCCTCGACCCCCACGTCGTCGCTCGAGGCGTTCCACATCAACACCACCGTGGTGGCGGTGAAAGTCGTCGTCTGCAGGTTCCCGGGGGGCGAGGGATCCTGATCGTCGTCGGGATCGGGCGGTTGTCCGGGCTCGCACGACTTCACGATGTCGCGCGCGTCGCTCGCGCAGCCGTCGTGCCCGCCGCCCCCCCGGAGCGTGTCGGCGCCGACCCCTCCTTCCAAGGTGTCGTCGCCGGCGCCGCCGCGGATGATGTCGTCGCCCCGGCCGCCGGCCAACCGGTCACGACCTCCTCCGCCCTTGAGGACGTCGTCACCCGGGCCACCGATTATGCGGTCCTTGCCGTTCCCACCGCGCAGGATGTCGTCTCCCCTGCCGCCCCTGATGACGTCGGCCCCGCCGAAGCCGCAGATCACGTCGTTCCGTGCCGTACCGACCAACACGTCGTTGCCCGGCGTGCCGAAGATCGTGCAGGCCGAGCCCGGGCCGGCGTTCGACATCGTCGGCACCGCCAACGCCATGGATGCGAGAGCGCCGGTAACAGCGAGAGCGGCCCACTTCCTCGCTCTTCGCGTCGCCGGATCGACGGGCCGGGGGGATCCGCGCATGCCCGACCAACACTAAGTACCGGTCTCGTACCCGGCAAGGGCCATCGGTGCCATCGTCCCCGGCCGAAGGTCGGTTGCCTCACCGCTCGGTGACCTTGCGGACGGGGGTCGGCGTACCCGGCGGCCCGCCGGTCGCCGACGGGTACTCCGCCACGCCGATGCACGTGAACAACAACGCATCCAGCGGTTCGCCGAGCACGCTCGGCACCTCGCTGTCGAGGAACGTCATCCCGGAGGCGCTCGCGCCGAGGGCGTACGCCAGCAGGTGCAGGCGACCCTCGACCAGGCCGGCGGCCAGGTTGACCTCGCGGTACTCGCGGTCGTCGAGCGTGCCGACGTCGGTCGCGGCGATCACGACGAACGCGGCGTCGCGAGCGAGATCCTGCTCGAGGCACACGCGGTACAGCTCCTCTCGCATCGCACCGGGACGGACCGGAGACGAGAGATCCGGCCATCGGTAGACACCGGGGGCCGGCCCGTGGACGTCGTGCACCACGACGAAGTGCGGGAGGTCCACGCCGCGCAGCGCCGCTCGCATGCACGTCACCAGCGTCGACTCGGGGAGTCCGCGGGTGGGGTCCATGCGGCGCTGGGAGCCGCGCGAGAGCACGACGGCCTCGACCGGTTCGGTTCCCTTCGCGGGCACGCGGACCGGATCTCCGGGACCCCACGGTGGTCCAAGCGTTGCGCGGTCCCCGGCCCGCTGTGCCGCAGTGACGAGCGGGAACTCGACCGGCGCCGCGTCGATCTCGCCTCCCGCGGTCGAGCCGGTCGCCTCGATCGCCGGGGCGCCGTCGCCGAGCGCCACGACCGCCACCGGCCACTCGTGGATCCCATCGGCGCCGACGAGCGCGGTGACCGTGGAGTCGGGGAAGCGGGTGTGCAGCCGTGCGGCGACCCCGGCGGAATCGGCAACCGAGTGGAGTTGGGCGAGCATCGTGCCGGCGTCCCAGTACACGTGGCGGAACCCCCGCTCGCGGTAACGCCAGCCGGTCCGCCAGGGGACGCCGGTGACGACCACGGTGGGCGCATCACCTGTCGGCGGCGGTCCGATCCGCACGAGGGCGTGGTCCTCGGGGTCGTACCAGTGCACGCCCGCCGGCAGCCCGGTGCCGCCGGGCACGATCACGTAGAGCTCGAGCGGGAAGCGGCCACCCGCGGATCCGGCTGCGCGGAACAGCCAGGTTCCGTACGGGCGTTCCATCGTCCGAACGACCCCGGCGGAGAGATGGAGCATCCGGGAGAGGCTGGGCAGATCCGGCTGAGTGCGGGCGACCCGTGCGATGCCCGCGAGGACGTCGAGGGTGGTGGCGGAGGTCGTCGGCAGGTCTCGGGGAAGCGGCACCCGAGGCAGCCTCGGGTCGTACCGCTTGTAGAACCACGGCAGGCGATCGAGGTCGTTCACCTCGAGATCCTGCAGCACGCGGGGGTCGTCGACCGCCTCGTCCCACTCGCGGCCGGGTTCGTAGGACGTGAGACGGTGCAGCGCCTGCGTCTCGGTCTCCTCGCGCGGGTTCACGGCCGGCACTGTAGACAGGGCGGGAGATGACCGGCGTTCGGCTCGTAGGGTGACCTGAGCGGTATCGCCGACGGAAGGAGCCATTGATGCTCGAACGGGACGGATACCCTCCCGGCGTTCCCTGCTGGGTCGACACCGGCCAGCCGGATCCGGACGCGGCGGTCGCGTTCTACGGTTCGCTGTTCGGGTGGGAGTTCGAGGAGCGCACCTCCACGGGCTCCGTGCCGTACTACATCGGCCGGCTTCGAGGGCGCGACGTCGCCGGCGTCGGCGGCCGATCTGACCGCACGCAGGCGATGTCGGCGTGGACGACCTACGTCTGGGTACAGAGCACAGAGGAAACAGCCGAGAAGGTGAACGACGCCGGCGGAAGCCCGCTGGTCGACCCCTTCGATGTGCCAGGTGCCGGCCGTATGGGAGTGTTTTCGGACCCTTCCGGCGCCGTGTTCGGCGTCTGGCAGGCCCGAGAGCACAGGGGTGCCCAGCTCGTGAACGAGCCGGGCACCTGGAACTTCAGCGAGCTCAACACGGTCGACCCCGAGGGAGCGAAGGCGTTCTACGGCTCGGTGTTCGGTTGGGAGCTGAGCGATCTCGACGTCGACGGCGACGGCTCCGGGTTCTTCCGGATGCCCGGCTACGGCGAGTTCCTCGCGAGCCGCGACCCGGATCTCTACGAGCGCCAAGAGGGTGTCAGCGCCCCGGCGGGCTTCGAGGACGCCGTCGCCTGGCTGGTGCCGACCGAGCGCGAGGGGTCCGACGAGTCCCCGTCGCACTGGAGCATCACCTTCGCCGTCGACGACGCCGACGCGATCGCGGACCGGGCCGCTGAGCTCGGCGGAGCCGTGCTCGTGCCGCCCATGGATGCTCCGTGGGTCCGGATGACGGTGATCCGCGATCCTCAAGGAGCGGTCTTCACGGCGAGCAGGTTCACCCCGCCCGCGTAGGATCGATCGGCGTCCGCGAGGGATCAGGCCTTCACCGGATAGCTGTACCTGATCTTGGCCGTGACCACGGAACACGTGGACGTGGGCGGTGATCGCACGCGCAGGAACGACTGTGTGCCCGAGCGCCCCTTGCTCTTGCGGCAGCCGTAGATGCCGCCGTCGATCACGAACGAGACCGACTCGATCCGCTCGCCGGGCTTGAGGGCCCAGTTCCAATAGACGGAGATGTTGGCGTTCGCGCACAGGATCTGGGTCTGCCCGGGCGGCTGGTCCCGCGAGACCACGCAGCCGCCGCCGATCGCCGTTCTCTGCTCGTCGCCGACTCGGGCGTAGGCACGCCCGGCCTTCTGCTTGGTGGCGGTCAGTCGGATCTTCCCCCTCGTGATCTCCACCTTCAGCGCCTTCGAAGTCATCGAAAGCCCGTCCGGGTCGGTCGCGCCGATCTTCACGAAGTACGTGCCTTTGGGGGCGCGCGAGCCGCCCCGCTCCTTGCCGCCCCAGGTCCAGCCGTTCACGCCCTTGGCCAGCGGGCCGAGCTCCTCGGTGAGGATCGGGGCGCCGCAGCACCGGCCGTAGGTGTCGGCCCTGAACACGGTCACGTTCGTCTCTAACGTGTCGGCCGCGAGGGAGTAGCCGATCTTCGTCGTGTCCTTGTATCCGTCGTCGACGAGGGGGTAGAACGGCGACGGCTTCGCCGAGAGGTTCGAGACCAACGGGGGCAACAGGATGAACGCCGTGCTCGTCACCTCGGGTCCCCCGCTCTGGCGCCGGACGTCGATCTCGTACGTCGTTGGCGCCGCGACCGAGAGCTTCTTCCAGGGGAACGGGACCTCGTGCGGGGACTCGTGAGTCTCAGGGTCGACGAGGTAGTCCTTGGTCTTGATGGGGGCCTTCCCGGGCCGTCGGAGCCGCACCGTGAAGATCGTGGCATCGTCCGGTTCGCCGAACGTGAAATCGCCGAACGTGAACGTGATCGTCGCCGGCCCCCCGTAGGGCGAATAGACGGTCTCGGGGACATCCACGATCGCTTCGAACGATGCTGACGCGGGTGTCGCGACGATCACGCTCATCCCGAGCACGATCGCCACCAGGAACGCTGTCGCCCTCTTCCGCATAGGGAAGGTATCGGCATCGGCGGCCCCTCGCTCGACCTCCCGCTTCCTCGGTCAGACTGTGCCGGTGCCGACCGACCGTCTCGAACGCGTGACCCGGCGGCTGGCTGCCGCGGGATGCGTCGCCGCCCGAGCCGAGGCCGAGGAGCTCGTGGTCGCGGCCCGCGAGGAAGCTTCCCTCGAGGGGTTGATCGCGCGCCGGGAACGCGGCGAGCCCCTCGCCTGGATCGTCGGCTCGACGCGGTTCTGCGGCCGCACCCTCCACGTCGAACCGGGGGTCTACGTCCCGAGAGCGCAGAGCGAGGAGCTGGCCCGCCGGGCCGCCGCGCTCCTCGCCGGCAGCGACGGCGGGTGGGCGGCCGACCTCTGCACCGGCGCGGGGGCGATCGCTGCGTACCTCATGGCGGAGGTGCCCGCAGCCGCCGTCATCGGCGTCGACATCGATCCGGTCGCCGTCGCGTGCGCCCGTCGCAACGGCGTGCGAACCGTGCGAGGCGACCTCGATGGGCCGCTAGGTTCCGGAGCGTTCGATGTCGTCACGGCCGTGGCGCCGTACGTCCCGACGCGCGACATGCGCCTGCTGCGGGCCGACGTCCGGCGATACGAGCCGCGCCTCGCGCTCGACGGCGGGGGCGACGGCCTCGACGTGGTCGGGAGGGTCGTCCGGGGCGCCGCCCGTCTCCTGCGACCGGGAGGATGGCTGCTCATCGAGCTCGGCGGCGATCAGGACCGGACGCTCGAGCAGGCCCTCTCCGCGGCGGGCTTCTCGGCGGCGGTGACCTGGTCCGACGACGACGGCGAGCTCCGCGGCCTGGCCGCGCGAGCTCAGCCGATGTAGCCCCCGACGGTCGACCGATCGCGTACCTCGGCATCGTCGGGGTCCATCCGCGAGCGTACCCGCCCGGACCGACCGGCGAACACGCCTCGTCAGGCGCCGCGTCGATGTGGGACCATGACGGCCCTTCGCCACTGGCGCTCGCCTACGACCACTGGACGACGGTTGGCAGAGACCACGACACGGAAGCCACGCTCCCTCGCCCTGGTGGTGCTCGCCGCCGGCAAGGGGAAGCGGCTGAAGTCGGGTACGCCCAAGGTGCTGCATCCAGTCTGCGGGCGGCCGGCGCTGTGGCACGTGCTGCAGGCCGGCCTCGCCGCGAAGCCAACCAAGGTGATCGTGGTCGTCGGACACGGCGCGAACGATGTTCGGTCCGAGGTCGCGAGCTGGAGGATCTCGCCGAGGCCGGTGTTCGTCGAGCAGACGCGACAGCTCGGCACCGGCCACGCCGTACGGGCCGCCGAGCGGGCGGTCGGTCGCACCGACGACGTCCTCGTGATGGGCGGCGACTTCGACCCGGTCACCGGCGACGACGTGAAACGCCTCGTCGCCTCCCACCGGCGGTCGACCGCCGCCGCGACGATCGCCTCCACCGTGCTCGACGACCCCGGTGGCTACGGGCGGGTCGTCCGCAGGGGCTCCCGGCTCGTCGAGGTCGTCGAGGACGTCGACGCCACCCCAGAGATCCGCTCGATCCGCGAGGTCTCGATCGTGCTCTTCGCGTTCCGGCGCCGCGAGCTGTTCGCCGCGCTTCCGCTGCTCGACCGCAGGAACCGCCAACGCGAGTACTACCTGAACCGTGTGATCCCCGAGATGCTCGCGGCGGGCCGGAAGGTGAACGCGGTCTCGGTCGACACCGGGGGGGCGATGGGGCTGAACTCCCGCGCAGGGCTCGCCGCGGTCGAGGCGGTCGTTCGCGGGCGCATCAACGCCGGGCACATGGCCAACGGGGTCACGCTCGTCGATCCGGGCGCGACCTACATCGATGTCGACGTCGAGATCGGCCCCGACTCGGTGATCTACCCGAACACGTTCCTCGAACGCGGCTCTCTCGTCGGCGTCGCCTGCGGCATCGGTCCCTCCGTCGCGATGGCCTCCTCGACCGTCGGCGACGGCTCCGTGGTGCGCTTCTCGGTGCTCGAGGGCGCGCGCGTCGGCGCGGGCTGCGAGGTCGGTCCCTTCGCGCGGCTCCGCGACGGAGCGGTGCTCGACGACGGCGTGCAGGTCGGGAACTACGTCGAGGTCAAGGCCACCACGCTCGGCCACGGCGCGAAGGCCAAGCACCTCACCTACCTCGGCGACGCCGAAATCGGCGAGGGCGCGAACATCGGCGCCGGCACCGTGACGGTGAACTACGACGGGTACGCGAAACACACGACGAAGGTGGGTTCCGGGGCGCGGATCGGTTCGGATACGATGCTGGTGGCGCCGGTGAGGGTCGGCCGCGACGCCAACACGGGAGCAGGATCGGTGATCACCAAGGACGTCCCCGACGGTGCGCTCGGGGTCGAGCGCGCCGAGCAGCGGAACGTCGAGGGGTACCGGAAGCGCAAGGACGAGGAGCACCGTCGCCGCAGCGGGCGACGCACGAAGAAGCCGGCGAAGAGGAAGGCATAGGGGAGAGCGCGCCGTGGAGATCATCACCAAGAAGCGGATGATGCTGTTCACCGGCACGATCCACCCCGCGCTGGGGCACGAGATCGCCGACTGCCTGAGCGTGCCCGTCAGCGAATCGGAGCTGCGGCGCTTCGCCTCCGGTGAGATCTACTTCCGGGCGAAGGAGAGCGTGCGAGGCGCCGACGTGTTCGTCGTGCAGACCCACTACGACCCCGTGAACGAGGCCGTGATGGAGCAGCTCGTCATGCTCGACGCGATGAAGCGGGCCTCGGCCAAACGCATCAGCGCGGTGATCCCGTACTACGGCTACTCGCGCCAGGACAAGAAGGCCATCTCCCGCGAGCCGATCAGCGCGAAGCTCGTGGCCGACCTGCTCTCAACCGCCGGCGCCGACCGCGTGGTCAGCGTCGACCTGCACTCCGGACAGATCCAGGGCTACTTCGACTCACCGTTCGACCACCTCACCGCCCTGCCGATCCTCTCGAACTACTTCCAGGACGAACTCGGGCTGCACGGCGACGACCTCGTCGTGGTGGCGCCCGACGCCGGCCGCATCAAGACCGCCGAGAAGCTGCGCGAGTACCTGCACGCCGACCTGGCGTTCCTCTACAAGCGCCGTAGCCGCAAGGAAGCGCACAAGATCGAGGAGATGACCGTGGTCGGCGAGGTCGACGGCCGTCCGTGCGTGATCGTCGACGACATGATCGACACGGCGAGCACCGTCTCGGAAGGCACGAAGGTGCTCGCCCAGATGGGCGCCGGCCCGATCTACGTCGGCGCGACCCACGGCATCTTCAGCGGGAAGGCTCGCCAGCTGCTCGAGGAGGCCCCGATCGAGCAGGTCGTCGTGACGAACACGGTGCCGATCCCCGAGGAGCGGCAGTTCGACAAGCTGAAGGTCCTGTCGATCGCTCCGTTGATCGCCAGCGCCCTGCGCGCCGTCTTCGAGGACTCGAGCGTCAGCGAAATCTTCGGCGGCGCAAACCAGGTCTAGTCTGGCCTGGACTACTCGATCCGCGACCTCGTTGTTGGGCGGCCGCTTCCAGCGCCCTCGCTGCGACGGACACCGACGGATCGCTCAGATGGTCGCCGGTATCGCGGTCAGAGGGTGAGTGGGGCGTCGCCAAGTTCCCGGAGGTGTCTCGTATGTGCAGACGAGTTCAAGAGTCTGGGGCACGATCTCATCCAGCACCAGCTCCATCCGCTGGCCGCCTGCCACTTCGATGGGCGCCATACCGGTTCCGAGGTCCAGGAACACCCGCTCGTTCGGAATGGCGTTCGTCACTTCGATGTGGACCCCGTCGTCCTGAGCGAGGACCGCCGGGCCTGACAGGCTGATCCCACCATCGCCGTCACCCGTGCACGTCACGGTGACCGTCGTGGGGAAGCGAGCAGGATCGGACTCCTCGACGAGGACGTTCCGAGCCTCACGCAGACTCCCGATCCGCGCGCGCAAGGATGCAACCGTTGCTTGGCGTTCGGTCATCGAGATCTTGAACCGAACGATCAGATCCTGGTTGGCCATAATGCGATCTGCCTGCTTCTCAGTTGGTCCACCCGGTCCGATCTCACCAGCAAGCGCGTCGAGGTCTCGTTGCGCAGCCTCGACTTCGCCGTCGAGTTCATCGATGTAGGCGAGCTCGGTCCACAGACGATGCAGGGCGGTTTCCAGGCGATCGTGCACTGCCATCAGTTCCGCTAGGTCCCCAGCGGGTCGGGGGGAGGCTGTGGAGACTCCCGGAATCCCTATCGGGAGGGCTCGTGCGGGAACGTCCCCGTCGTAGGAAGCGAAGAATAGGTCGAAGTCGAAGGGCATGCTCGGGGGAAGGGGAACGACCTGCGCCGGGATCGGCGACGTGCCTTCCTCGAGCCGGAGTTCCACGCCCGAGGCTCCCTTGGTCACGGCACCGAACGTCGGATCTCCGCCGGCCTGCTCGATCGGAACATCAGGCACTGTGAAGGGGCCGGCATCGACGCCGGAGCCCTCGCTGCCGACGAGTTGAAGGTGGACGTTTGCGTTGTCCTCGCCGGAGGTCGGAGCGAGTTCCAGCCGCCACGGCCCTGCAGCGTTCTCGCCACCGGCAACGACGTAGGCGGCCGGGAGTGAGGGTCTCGAGGCCATCCTGCGACCGAACGACATGTCGGCGAAGGCGTCGAACACGAGTTGGCGATCATCGGGATCGGTCTGGTCGCCGAACGCCGCCCAGGCGATGAACGCGCCGACACTTTGTTCCGTGAACGTCACATACCGTCCCGGCCCGCATGGCCCGTCCGTTACCTCGGCCGCAGGGTCGAAGACGGGCGGGAAGCTGGCGGAGTCGACGACGCGAACGTCGGGCCCCCAGCGACGGGCCACGTACAGGGCGGCTCCGTCCTCGGGCAGTTCGCTTCCGCAGATGCTCCCGCCGAGTCCGTGATCGAAGTTCGTGAGCTGGAAGACGGAGGAGACGCGCTTCGGCCGCACGAGGTACCAGTCGCTCGGGCTCGTGATCGTGAAGGTTCCTATCGTCGCCGTGCGCTCGAATACCTGGTAGCCGGCCAACGGATCCTCGATGGGCACGGCATCGCGACCGGGCGGCGTGTCGATCGCTCTCAACGCCGTCACCGATGCGATCAACACGGCGACCGCAGCGGCCCCGCCCACGAAAAGCGTCCCGATCTGACGGCGCCGACCGCGACTCCGCACCGGCCGGGGAAGCCTCGGAGGCACCGCACCTACCGAGCCGGCCTTCCGCTCGAAGAGCTCGTGCAGGTCGCGTTCGACGTCGTTCATGCTTCCTCACCTCTGATCCGCTCGCGGAGCGTCTCGCCGCCGCGGGCCACCAACGACTTCACGGCCGCGACCGAGCAGCCGAGCACCTCGGCGGTCTCGCGCTCTGACAGGTCTTCGTAGTAGCGGAGCACGAGCGCCGCTCGCTGACGGGCCGGCAGGGTGCCGAGCGCTCGCCACAGGTCCTCGCGGGCGCCGACATCCGGCTGAGACGACACGCGTCGCACGGAGGCCGCGCCCTCGCGCGAGAGCCACTCGCGCTCCAGCCGTCGACGGCGCAGTCCCGACGTGTGCAGGTTCACGATCGCC
>DATFFT010000012.1:0-5616 GCA_035249905.1 Actinomycetota bacterium
ACCGGATCGCCTCGCGCATCGTGCGGGAGGTGTCGGGAGTGAACCGGGTGGCCTACGACATCACGTCGAAGCCCCCCGGCACGATCGAGTGGGAGTGAGAGTTCAGGGTTGACCTATCTGGTCGGGCCTCACGCTCAGAACCTCGTATGTCAGCTCGTCATCCGGTGCATCGTTCCTCTACCTGGATCCGAGGGGGGTATGGGGTCGAGATTCCAGACCTGGGGAGACGTGCTCACCGTCAAACATGATGCGGTGAGGCTCACCATCCTTCACCTCTACGTCAGCCCCTCGCGGTCCCGAATACGGGTTCGCTGACCGGATCTCAGACAGGTCCCAACTGCACGCGGTGCCTCCTCCGAGGGCCAAGAGACACGAACAAACGGCGAGCGTGACCTATCGATCAGCGCTGCTCCGCCTCGGACCACGGGTTCACGATAAGGCATCGGGTGTCGGCGTCGGTGGCTACTGTCGTTCGGTGCGTGAGGCTCCAGACGACGATGACATCAAAGATGATGTCGAAAGGGCTCGCGGCTCGTCCGAATCGCCCATGACATCGAAGATGATGTCATCGGTGGCATCGGTCTCATCAAACGCGCGACCCGCGCATCTCCCGCCCAACCCGGATCCCATCCTCGCGGCTCGGGGACTTCCCGACTACACGGCGCTGCTCGCGGCCGAGCTGGGGGCAGCGGCCCAGGCGGCGACCGGGCACGCCATGTCGGCGCTCGGGGTCGGTGAAGTCGTCCTGTCGGCTCGCGAGCTGACCGGGATCTCCCAACGCCTCCTCGCCGCTCGGGCCGAGACGACCCAGGCGTCGGTCACCGCGATCGAGGGCGGGAAGCGCCTCCCGACGGTCCGCATGCTCATGCGCCTCGTCCAGGCCGCCGGGCTCGAGCTCGTGGTCGGGCTGAGAAGGCCGGGCGCCGGCGAACCCATCGTCTTGGGAGCGCTCGTGCCGAACGAAGACGACGGGCTCGCCGACTACCTCCCCATCCACACGCTCTCGCCGTTCGAGGGTACGAACGATCGCTAGGCAGGAACCTCGACCCGGCGAGCCGTGACGATCAGGCGCTCGCTGCTCGAGTACTTCGGGTTGCACGTCGTGAGCACGAGCGTCGGCCGGGGGGTCTGCACGAGCACCCGGCCCGACCCGGCGGAGGGGATCACGAACACCCTGCCCACCTCATACGTGTACGTGCCGTAGCGCGTTCGCAACGTGATCTCGTCGCCGGCTCGCAGCTGCTCGAGGTCGAAGAACGGCGCCTGATAGGTCGTGCGGTGGCCGGCGATGCCCACCCGCCCCGTGTCGTCCCACGGATCGGCGGTGTCGGGGTAGTGGCCCGGCCCGTCCTTCAGATCCTCGTACCCCGTGCCCTGCACGACCATGAAGTTCACGTCGATCGAGGGGATCAGGAGCTGCCCGTAGGCGCCGCCCAGAGGCACGACCTCGGGCGCGGCCGACGGGTCGTCGGGCCCCTCGCCGAGCTGCTCCGTGAACGCGCCGCGGAGCTCCTCCTGCGCCGCCGCCGTGTGCAGCCCCGTGCCCCACAGCGACCACGCGATGTATCCGGCGAACCCGGCCGCCAGCATGAGGCACCCCATGCCGAACCAGTGCACGATCGTGCGCCAGCCGCGACGCGGCTCCCGGCCGCCGGTCGTTCCCGACCATGCCGCAGCCTCGGAACGATCCTCGACCTGGGTCATACCGAACACGGTACCCTCCGCTCCGCCCTGCGTCGCCCATCCCACCTACACTGCCGTCCGTGAACGCCGTGTCCCCCGCGCTCGAGGGCCTGAACGACATCCAGACCGAGGCCGTCCTGCACACCGAGGGACCGGTCCTGATCGTCGCAGGGGCGGGCAGCGGCAAGACCCGGGCGCTCACCCATCGCATCGCCTACCTGATCCGAGAGCACGGTGTCTCGCCGTTCGAGATCCTCGCGATCACGTTCACGAACAAGGCCGCGCGCGAGATGGCCGAACGCGTCGAGGGCATGCTGGGGGAACGCGTGGTGCGAGGCATGTGGATCCTCACGTTCCACTCGGCGTGCGCCCGCATCCTGCGGCGAGAGCACACGCACCTCGGCGTCCCGAGCGGCTTCACGATCTACGACGACGGCGACACCGAGCGGCTGATCGCCGGCATCCTGAAGGACCTCGACCTCGACCCGAAGCGGTACCCGCCCAAGGCGATGGCCAACGGCATCTCGAGCGCGAAGGACCGCGTGATCGGGCCCGACGACTTCGCGAGCATGGCGAGCAACTTCTACGAGGAGACCGTGGCGAAGGTCTACCAGGCCTACGAGCGCCGCAAGCGCGAGGCCGGCGCCCTCGACTTCGACGACCTGATCACCGAGACGGTCCGGCTGTTCCGCGAGCACCCCGAGGTGCTCGAGCACTACCAGGAGCGCTTCCCGTACCTGATGGTCGACGAGTACCAGGACACGAACCGGGCGCAGTACGAGCTCGTGAACCTGCTCGCCGCGAAGCACCGCAACGTGTGTGTCGTCGGCGACGCCGATCAGGGCGTGTACAGCTGGCGGGGCGCCACGATCCAGAACATGCTCGACTTCGAGCGCGACTACCCCGACGCGACCGTCTTCCTGATGGAGCAGAACTACCGCTCCACCCAGAACATCCTGGAAGCCGCGAACTCCCTGATCGAGCACAACCAGCAGCGCAAGCCGAAGGCGCTGTGGACCGAGTCGGGCTCGGGCGAGCTGATCGTGCGGTTCCGCGCCGACGACGAGCACGAGGAGGCGTTCTTCGTCGTCGACGAGATCGAGCGGTTGCGCGAGACCGAGGGGTATCGACTCGCCGACATCGCGGTCTTCTACCGCACGAACGCGCAGAGCCGGGTGCTCGAGGACGTGCTGATGCGCGTCGGCACGAGCTACCGGGTGTTCGGCGGCGTGCGGTTCTACCAGCGGAAGGAGGTCAAGGACGTGCTCGCGTACCTGCGGCTGCTGATCAATCCGCAGGACGTGATCTCGTTCCGCCGGGTCGTGAACACCCCCAAGCGCGGCATCGGCGACGCGACGGTGGCGGCCCTGGAGTCCTTCGCCGACACGGAAGGCATCGACGTGGTCGAGGCCTGTCGTCGCGTCGACGAGATCGCGGTGCTGCAGACGCGGGCGAAGGGAGCGGTCGCGGGCTTCAACCAAGTGATGCAGTCGATCCGCCACCACCTCGACGACGGCGCCGGTCCGACCCGCATGGTCGAGTTCGCCGCGCTCGAGTCTGGCTACCTCGGCGAGCTCGAGGAGGAGCGCACGGTCGAGGCGCAGGGGCGCATCGAGAACATCCAGGAGCTCGGCGGCGTGGCGGCCGAGCTGCTCACGCGCGAGCCCGACGCCGGGCTGGAGCAGTTCCTCGAGCAGGTCTCGCTCGTCGGCGAGCAGGACGAGTACGACGAGGACGACTCGAGCGTCACGCTGATGACGCTGCACATCGCGAAGGGGCTGGAGTTCCCGGTCGTGTTCATCGTCGGCATGGAGGACGGCATCTTCCCTCACTTCCGGTCGATGACCGACGCGGCGGCCCTCGAGGAGGAACGTCGCCTCGCGTACGTGGGCATCACCCGGGCCCAGCAGCGCCTGTACCTGACGCACGCCTGGAGCCGAACGCTCTACGGGCAGACGCAATACAACCCGCCGTCGCGGTTCCTCAAGGAGATGCCGGAGCACCTGTTCGACGTGCGGGAGAGCGAGGGCGCGAGCAGCGGGTACGGCGGCCGCTACGGCGGGTCGCGGTACGGCGGAGGAGGTGCCGGCACCGGCGCCGGGGGCTACCCGGGGGCGGGTCGCGGCGGCGGCCGCGTGATCGGCGGCCGTCGCGAGCACGACGACGACGACCGTCCGCCGGGGGATTGGACGCCGCCGCGGCCGCGGGGCGTGTCGAAGCGCGAGGCGCCGACGATCTCCACCGGCGACACGGTCGTGCACCAGCGCTGGGGCGAGGGCGTCGTGCTCGCCGTGAGCGGTGCCGGCGACGGCACCGAGGCGACGATCTCGTTCCCCGAGGTCGGGGAGAAGCGGGTGCTGCTCGCCTACGCCCCCCTCACGAAGGCGGGGTAGCGTCAGCCGAGAGGCGATCGAGCACGTTGCGGGTCACGAGGGCAACGTCCGGATCGCCGAGCCCGCACGTCCAGTCGGTCACGCCGGCATTGAACACCGTGCCGCCGCCCGGCTTCGTGAACACCCCGATGCACGCGTGGTTGTTCGTCACCCGATGGACCTGGTCCCGCCAGCCGGGTCCGAACACGGCCATCGCCGTGTTCTCGAGCTCACCGGGCTCGTGCGCGTACCGGCTCGGTTGCTCGTGCTGGCTCCACAGGCGCGCCGGGGCGGTGGCCAGGATCTCGAGCCCGTCGGGCGCGCCGTCGGCCCCGGTCGGGACCGGCAGGCCGTCGGTGCCGGTCGCGAGCTCCACCCCGTCGACCTCGTACGCCACGATCGCGTCGGCCCGCCCGAGCTCGTCGCCGTAGCGCAGGTCGGTGCCCTCGAACGCCCAGTGGTCGGGCCGCCAGACGGTGTAGGCGCCGGACCCGCGCGGCACGCCGAGTCCGTAGCGCGAGTACCCGCCGCGCGTGAACGTGAGGCCGATCGTGCGGGTCTCCGGCCACGCGATGCGCCGGTCGCTCCAGGGGCCGGTGACGAACCGCTCTTCGGCCGTGCCGACCACGGGATCCTCGTCGGCGCGGTACTTGAAGCACGTCATCGCGCGGTGGTCCTCGTCGAAACGCACCTGCCAGAAGCAGGTGTTCCCGCTGAAGATCGCGGCGTTCCCTCCGGCGTCGGTGAAGGCGTCGAGCGTCTCGCGCATGCCTCGCGACCAGTACTCGTCGTGTCCCACCGACAGGAACAGCCGATGGCCGTCGAGCACCTCGGGATGCTGTTCGAGGTCTTCGGAGATCGCGACGTCGAGTTCGTAGCGGTTCGTCTCCGCCCATCTGACGAAACCCCGCTCCCACGTCGCCCACCCGGCGCCTCCGCTCCAGACCGAGAGGCCGAGCGGCTCGGCCCAATCGAAGTACCAGAGGGATTCACGATCTGGCTCGGGCTGCATCTTCCGACGCATCGGCTCGGGCTTGTCGAGGAAGCCGCGAGCCAGCGGCCGCTCGAACGAGACCTGCGTGCCGCCGGTGTACAAGCTCGGGCCACCCCAGTCGTTGTACGCGTTCCATGTCGTGGTCGAGAGCACGAGGATCATCGGCGCCCGAGGTCCCCCGGGCGCCGGCCGCACGACGAAGAACGCATCGGCGCGTTCGTCGCCGGCGCTGAGCGTGACGACGTAGCAGCCGCTCCGCCAGCCTTCGCCCACCGGGATCTCGAGGGAGGACAACCATCCGCAGCCGGCGGCCGCAGCGTCGTCGGGCACGTGTTGAACGGCGCCGGGGACGCCGCTGGCCCGCCAGACGACCTCGCGGACCGCGCCTTCCCTCGCGACCTCGACGTCGAACCTCGGCTCGTCGGTGGAGACGTGCAGCGGGATCGGCTCGCCCGGCATCGCCGACCGCGGGAAGCAGTAGCCCTCGAGCACCCGTGTCCTACCGGAATAGCGCCAAGTACCCGGCGACGGCGATCACGACGCCGGCGACGAGCGGCGCGATCACCC
>DATFFT010000013.1:0-50334 GCA_035249905.1 Actinomycetota bacterium
GGCTGGTTCAATCCACGATGCGAGCCTCAAGCCGCTCGAGTACGCCTGCAACTTCCAGGACTCTCTGCACTGCACCCCGCGAGATGAGGAGCTTCCAGTTCACGCCCTCGGCCAGGAGCTCCTCTTTCGCCCAGAGGAGCCCGCTGATGCCTGTGGAATCCATGAATGTCAGCCCCGTGAGGTCGACGACGACCTCCTCCGGCGACGGGTCCAATCCGTTGAACGCTGCTTTGAATTCATCGACAACAGCCATGTCGAGTTCGCCCTTGGCTTCCACGACGAGCGAAGAGGATCGGTAGGTACCGAGGACGGCGAACGGCGCTCCCACAGTCATCTCCCCTCCCAACATGTCTGACTCGGCCACGATGGATTGTGCCGGTCGTTGGTCGTCTCCGGCAAGGCCCATCGACGCGACGTACACTGGTATTTCCAAGAGCCGCCAAGCAGGGTCGCATCGTGACCAGCCCTTCTTCCCGGTTCCCGGCGGAGGGAGGGACACCATGTCCCGCGAGCAAGACATCATCGGCGCGGCGCTCGAAACGATCGCTCCTCGGGCAGGCCTCAGGTTGACCGGCTTCGGTCTGATGGCGGAGTGGGAAGAGGAAAACGGCGAGCGCACGCTCACTCGACTGATCGGCGACGGTGGCAACCCGTGGCAGGTGAAGGGCTACTTCCACGATGGCCTGAACGGCACTTGGCCGTCGACATCTCAACAGAGCGAGCACCACAACCCTGGACACCCTGACGGCTGGATGAGGATCGGCTAGCGGTCGAGCTCGAACCACACGGAGCTGGGTGGGTCTGAGCGGACGCCCCACCGGTCGGAAACGCGCTCGACGAGCACCAAGCCCCACCCGCCTGTCACTCGGGTCGGTGTCGATGCGAAGGGTCCCTCGGCATCGGAAACCGTGACCCGGAGGCGATCGAGATCGAGATCGAGATCGAGTCTGATGGGGTCTGTCTCCGACATCCCGGCGTGGATCACGCTGTTGCTCACGAGCTCGCTGGTCAGCAGACTGGCGTCCTCGGCGAACCGACGTGAGACCTGGCTCCCGAGGAACTCAGCCACCGTTTTCCGAGCGAGTCGGGGAGCTACCGGACTTGCTGGGATCGATTCGATGGCGCTGGACATCATGCCCTCCCGAGCTTCTTCGCCGAGATGATCCTCCCGAGCAAGTGGCCACACGTGCTGGCCAACCCGAGTCTAGCTAGCTGCGGGCCGCTGCCTTCCCCCTTACTTCTGTCCGGTCGTTCCACTTCCTTCGAGCTTCCGAAGATCCCGAGCTCTCTTCTCGTTGCTTATACCCCTCGATCCAGTCCCGCAATCCCCGAACCTCCTTCGCGACACGGGTTTGGACTCAGCAGGGCGCGGAATCATCCCCTGGACAGGTGCGAAGGAGGTCACGATGGAACATCCCCGAGCAGCGTCGATCATCGGCGGCTGGCCGGAGGAATCGAAGGAAGCGGCCCAGCTCGTCCTCGATACCTACGGTGAGCCCACCGAAGCGACAGGGTCGATGCTCGTCTGGCACGACACCGGCCCGTGGAAGCGGATCGTGGCATCGAGGGTCTACTTCGACCACCAGTTCCCTGCCCCGCACACCGACTCGGTCGAGACGTTCATCGACCACAACGTACCCACCGAGTACTTCACGGCACTCGCGGAGTTCGACGGAAGCGTCGTTGTCGAACGGACGGCGGGGGAGGTTTCCGCTCGTTGCCATGATGAGCAGGCCAACTTCCTGGCGCTCAACCTGATGAACGATATCGTCACCGGCTCCAAGGACGTCGCGCAGGCACGGGACTACTACGCGAAGGAGTTCCTCGACGCTCGTCGCAGTGAACCGACGCCCTACATGGAGAAGCTTCATTTCAGCCCAGCCGATCGATCGAACGACCCGGACGAGCGTGTCATCTCGGACGAGCAGCTGAACGAAGCGGTCGCCGAGGGCAGGCGCCGGGAAGGCTGAAGGGAGAGCAGGATGGAAACCACCATGCCAGAGGGCGACACGTTCCCCGATCCGAAGCAGCCTCAGGAGGTACCGCCCAGAGACCCGACGGAGGAAGACCTACCCGACGAAGAAGACGATGAGGTGGTGGATCGGGCCCAGCAGGTCCTCAGCGGCAAGCTCGGGGCGTTCGGCTCCGGGCGCTCCGGGTAGCGAGAGTCAGCACACCGTAGGGATCCGGAACCCAGCGCCCAAAGGGCGTGCCGCCCAAGAGGCGGTTCACGGTCCGCACCTACAGGACGAGGCCGCTCGTTGCGGGAAGAACGGGTGCCTTCGTCTTATCCGACCTAGCTTCGGGCCCTTTCCAACCCATCAGGTTCGCGGGTAGACGCAGAACGTCGAGAGAAGGGAGAGGAAGATGGCTCAGACCGTGCGCGAGGTCATGAGCACAGATCTGGTGACCGTTGGCGTGGAGGATTCGCTGATCGATGCCAGCAAGCTGATGAGCCAGCATGACATCGGCGACGTCGTCGTCGTGGATGCCGATCGCTTACTCGGCATCGTCACCGACCGGGACATCGTGGTGCGGGGACTGGCTGAAGGGAAGTCGCCCAACGCACCCGCGTCCGAGCTCGCGACGACGGACGTGAAGGTGCTCTCCCCGGAGGACGACGCCGAGGAAGCCGTTCAGTGGATGCGCGAGGCCGCGATCCGCAGGCTTCCTGTCGTGGAAGATGGCAAGCCGGTAGGCATCGTGAGCATCGGCGACCTGGCGGTGACCCGTGACCCGTCCTCCGCCTTGGCAGATATCAGTGCTGCCGAGCCGAAGGGCTGATCCGATCAGGAGCGCGGAAGGATCTCATCTCCTACGACCCCGTGACCCGTTGTGATCCCCCCATCCCCGACGCCGACCGCAAGATCGTCAGCGGTGAGTGGTGGGGGACCACGACCACGGCAGCGTTCCTGAACCACGCCTCACCGTCGCGGGCCACATCAGATGAGGACTTCATGTTGCGCACGATGGTCTCGTTGGCCTCCCACCTGGGCACCCGTCCAGGTGAGACCGCCGCGCTGCGATGGAGTGACCGTCGAGGCGACGTGATCCACATCTCGCGGTCTCGTTCCCTGTCCGGGTGGCAGGTTGTCGAGAAGGCCCCGAAGACCGAGAACGGCATCCGGGACATCCCGGTGACCTCAGCGGTGGCGTCTCTGTGGACGGGCCTGCGGGACCGTCAGACCGTCACCCCACTGGACGGCTACCTGATGTCGGTGGACGGGGAAGTGCTGCACCCCGCGAAGCTCTCCGAGGCGTTCCGGGACCTGCAGGAGACGTTCCTGCCCTCACACCCCGACGCCCGGAAGTTGAAGTTCTACGACGTGCGGCACGTCGGCCTGTCCGCGATGCTGCGGGCCGGTGTCCCGCTCCACACCGTTAGCCGGTTGGCCGGGCACTCCGACCAGCACTTCACCTTCAACGTCTACGGGGAGATCGTGCCCGAGGATCTGTCGGACGCGGGCGAGAAGATGGAAGGTCAGTACGGCTAGTAGCCCTGCAGGAACGCCGGGGGCCGCCCCGTCGTGATCGTCACGAGCAGGAACAGGCCGGTGATGAACACGGCCAGCCTGGTGGGCAGCGGTGTCTTCGGAACAGACCTCAGCGACTAGGCGGGCTGCTTGCGAAGCAGCCGCGCCAGTATGGAACGGAGCCAGCCGACCCGAGCCACGGTGCTGTCTGCAGCGATGGCCGCGTCGTGAAGCTCTTCGGCGACCTCGGGATCTTGGTTCTTCTCAGCGGCCCGCTCGATATGTGCCGCTGTCTCGACCGACGAGGACTCGCTCGCCTCTGCGACCAACTCGGCCTTCTTGGTGTCGTCCAGCATGACTGATGCTCCTTTGGTCATCCAGGAATGACGAGGCACAAATACTACTGCAATGCGCTCCCGGGCGAGCTCAGGATGGGTCAGGACGTCCGGAACTCGAACCACACATTGCCTGGTGGGCCAGCTTCGTAGCCCCAGTCATCAGCCATGTGCTCGACGAGGCGAAGTCCGAAGCCCCCAACACGGTGCAGGCCGAGCCCCGGAGTAAGTAGGCGAACGTCGTTCAGAGGCGTCCGCTGATCCACTTCGACTCGGACGTGATCGTCGTCCGCCTCTATGACCATCCGGATGACGTCACGGCCTTGGTCCAGATCCGCGTGCCGCACCGCGTTGGTGACGATCTCGCTGGCGGCGAGGCGGGCGTCGTCGAATCGACTGTCGAGCACCGGTGGGGGGATGGCCTCGTTCAGCGCGGATCGGGCCAGGAGCGGTGCGCTCTTGTCCGGAGGCAGGATCACCTCTCTGCGTAGGATGGCCGCTCACCTCGCCTCGTGCGTTCAGAGTGTGCGTCTGGGCTCTGAATCAGGCATGCGTCTGAAGTTGCCTGACCGAGGGGAGATCTAGCCCCGAGGATAGCTCCGCTCTTCCTGCAGCTCACCGTCTTCCTTCTCGATCCGAGCCGTCGCCTTCTTCTGGAGACTTGCGATGCTTGTGGCGACCTGGAGAACCTCCTCCTTGGTATCGCCCTTCGCGATGACGCCGAGGCTCGACTCCTTCGCCTTCCCGCCTTCCATCCGCCCGCCTTCTTCCGCTTGGAAACCGTGAAGACCTTGCGCTTCGACATCAACTTCTCCTCATGCTCTTCCGATTGTCCCGATTGGCTTCAATGGAGCCATACCCGCATCCCTCAAGGACAATCCACCGCCTGCGCGTCATGAGCAGTCCTCAGCCCGTTATTCGGCACTCTGGATCCGACCGAACCAAAGTCCTGACAAGGGTTGGTTTCGGCGACATAGGAGAATGGAGCGTGCGCTACGCCCAAAACCCGCCAACGCTCGTCCCTCGATAGGGCGACACGGAGGCGAGGGTCATCGTGGCCACCCGCACAGCTCGACGATCCGCTCGTACAGGGCATAGTCGATCCACAACTCGCCTGCCTCCAGCGCCCGATACTCGGTCAGCGTCAACCCGAGCCGCCCTGCCATCTGCACCTCGCGGAGCCCCAGCCGCTCACGGTCGGCGGGCAGGTGCGCGACGAGCGGCGGAAGCACGCGCCGAGCCTAGCCGGTCAGAATGTCGGCCCGCGCTCCACTCGCCTCCGGGCGGGAGTAGGGTGAAATCATGCAGCGCTCGGTCTTCATCCGCACCCTCGAGGCCATCGTGATCGGGTACGTGGCGCTGGCTCTCTACACTCGGATGAGAGAGGCGACTGGTGCTCGCACCTGTGCATGCGAAGCCGACTGCTGGTGCAAGAAGCCGGGACTGACCTTGTTTAGATGGGTCTTCCCTCGCGGGCACAGGACTCGGGCGATCGCCGAGTAGAGGGCGGCTCAGGAAGGCTAGCGCCCGCCAAGCAGCTTCACCTCGAACCACGTCCGCAAGTCGGCGTCGCCTTCGAGACCAAGGCGAACTGCCAAGACGGCATCGACTTGGTGAAGGCTCAGGCGCCGGCTGCGACGGCCCAGGACCTGACCTAGCAGCTATCCGGCTTTCTCCTCTCCCCACATCGCGCAGGGGACACAAACGGGCTCGACGACGGGCGCATCGGCCATGAACGCGATGAGCCGCTTGGAGTAGGTGTCGCCGGGCCTGAGCGGTACGTCGCAGTCCATGCACGTGAGCCCGTGAGGAAACTCCCCGGAGGCGATCACGTGTCTGTTCATCTCGTCCATCTCTCCATGGATATTGGCTTGGCGAGTTGCCAGCTGATGCCCGACTTCCGGTAGGTCCAAACGCAGGTACCTCCGGGTATGTCTTCGGCATGCGTCGTGCATACCTACTCCGCCAGGCTCGAGGAGCACGGGGTCCTCGCCGGTGCGCGATCGCCCTTGATACATCGCGTGAATGGTTGAGGAAGCATCCCGAAGATGTAGAGATGGGTTTCGCCATGCTCGCCCTCTTACGGGCGGGGGCGAGGCGTCCCCCGGCGTCGTTCGGAAAGGACGGTAGGCGCGCCTACGGCGCCTCACCGCCGCTGGTCCGCGGACAGAGGGCGTTCCACTCAGCCTCGGTCAGCTCGGCGACGGAGGAGGCCACGAGGCAGGTGTCGATCGTCTCCTGGTACGTGTCCTGGTCCCAGGTGTTGAAGAAGTTCCCGTGCTCGCCGGAGGCCCCGCCCATCAGGTGCCCACCCGCGCCCTGGCGGGTGTCGAAGCGGACGTTCATCGCAATACGGGGCGTCGGTACTCCAGCTTCTTGCGTAGGCTTGAATATGACCCGCATCCTGAGATCGCGGTCGGAGCAGTTGACCGGCACCTCGGAGTGGTCGGAGTCCACGCATCCCCACTCGGCATCGAAGCTCTTGAGCAGCGTGTCCGGGGCGTGCGGAACGACCGGGCCGGAACCCGAGTGGCGGTAGTAGACGAGCACCTGCGTCGGGGCCACCACGTCGCCGTCAGCCTCCATGAACATCGGCACCCAGTAGGACGCCGTGTCGCCCGAGTGCTCGCAGGATGTGGCCACGCCACGCATGCCGTCGGACCTGTTCTCACCGTTCGGCCAGGTGCGGATGCCCACCGAGCCGAAGAACTGGTGCTCGTGGTCCTGGTCGGTGCCGATGGGGTCGAGGAACGGATCCTCCGCGGACCGGTGCACGGGCTCACAGACCACGGAGAACCGATGCTCCTTGGCCACGGCCGCGCCGGCCGGGATCGGGTCCGAGTTACCGATCACCACGAGGGCGCCGGCGGAGAGAAGAGCGACGGCCGTCAGACCGGCGAGGAGTCGTCTCATCAGTCAGATGCCACCTTGCAGTCGGGGGCTCCGCTCGCTCTTCACAAGCGGTCGAGCCACTCATGCCCCGGATGAGCAGCGGCAAGGGCGCTGGAGAGCCACACACGCGCCTCGGCGTCCAGGAGAGGAGCAACGGCATCGAAGTCGGTCGTGTCCTTTGGACTTGTCCCCTTAGCCTTGTACAAGAGGGCCACAGTCGGAGCGAGGATCGGTAAGCCATCCTGGGTGGTCCAACCGATCGCCTTGATCGGCATCCTGACTGAGGGATCCCTGCGATAGACCCAGTCGTCTCCGGCCGACTCGTTCAACAAGAACTCGCAGAACCAAGGACCGACCGGCTCAGGTCTCGCCCAGATGCCGTGCACAGGGGGCCGGAGGTCGACTGCAGGCTTCCACGGGACCAACTGGTGGTCGGGTGTCGCATAGTGGAGATCCCAGTTCCCGAGATGGTGATTCAACGCGAGGTGGTCTCGCCGGAGTATCGCGACGTCGACATCCTCGTGAGTTCGAATCTGGCGTTCGACGAATAGCTCCAAGGCCCAGCCGCCTGCGACCCACCAGGGTCGATCGAAGCCACGCATGATTCCCGTCAGCGTCGCTCTGTCAAAGGGCTGCCAGGCCCAAAGGTACCCGTAGTCCAGACCCAGACCCATGATTCCATCCTTACCCAAGAGATCTGTTTCCCTGGCTCCTCCTATCTTCTCGTCCAGAGGGTGGATAGCGACAGAGGGGGTCGCGGGTGATGGCCCTCGGCGTATGGCTCAACTCCTGCTGCGTTCGGAGACAGCGACCGATGCGGGACTGCCTTGCGGTATCCCGCAGCCGGGCACCGGAGCCCGTCGCGGCCTCGGCGGTGCCGCCCTACGCCTGGGTTGCTCGTCGTGGGGCTCGCCGGCGGGGTGTGGGTGCTGATCGTGGTCAGGCGACGCCCGAAGGGGCGCGTGGTCGGTTTCTGAGCCGACGCGTAGCGATGACCTCCAACGCCACCGCAACGGCAAGCGCGCCGAGTGCGATGGCCATACGCATCGGCGTTCGCTCGTTGAAGTCGCCCGGGAGATAGAACGCCAGAAAGACACCGACGAAAGCGACCACCGCTGCGAGGATCCGCATGGCCGCAGCCTACACCGAGGGAGAACCGGCCTTGCACGGCGGTTCGTGTTCATTGGTAACGAGCGCGAGGACGTGGTCGCTCACGGCGTCTACTTCGTCCGAGCCTGTGGGGAAGCTCGATCTCGAACTGCGCGCCACACTTCCCTATGGGGGACCGTGGTGCCTGTGGTTTCGCCGGTCGGGTCGTGGGAAAGACGACCCGCATGAAACGCGCTGAACTCCTCCAACAGATACGCGTGGCGACCACGCCGAACGAGATCTTAACGGCCTTGGCGGACGCCCGCACATGGCTCAGGGTCCACCCTCGTGATCATGAGGTCGCATTCTCCATGCTCGACCTGCTCAGTGTGGAGCGGCATGCCCTGGGGTCCGCTTCCTAGGGTAAGGAAAGCGGTCCGTCGCACCTCGCACCCCTCGTGCATTGAGTGCGGCGGCGCCCTCGCTGGCGGGTAGCCGCGAGGGATGCGGGAGTCTGGGGGCCTCTGCCATCCGCACGCCCCCAGCTCCCTCCAAGGACTCGATGCGGTCCCGGGTGAGTTCCAGCTCGCCAACTCAGTACGTGAACCAGGCGATGAGCGACTCAACCTAGTCGCTGATCCTCGTCACTTCCAACCAGCGGGCCGACCAATGCAGCGGGCCGTCGTCGGTGCCGACCGCGTGGTCGATGTGGAGAACGACTTCCACCTTGAAGTTCGTCCCGCTGGCCACCTTCGCCGCCCATTCCTCGTTGAGCGGGAAGCTCAAGCTCTGCGCCATCACCTTCGTCAGGAGTGTGTCCGGATCGGGATCAGCCTCGGTGCCCGACACGAGGAACACAACGCCTCGGGATCGTCCCGCTGGGTCTTGCGGAACCGGGAGAAGGGTCGGAACTCGTTGCAGCCGTCGCAGAATCGTTTGTGGGGGTCGGGTGCTATCGGCAGGATTTCGGCCAGGCTCAAGTCAGGATCTCCTCGGTAGGCAACAACCAGCGCGGGGCTTGTTCGCGGAATCGGGCTTCGAGTACGTCCAGCTTCTCGTTCAGCGGCAGTCCTCCGATGGCGGGGTCGTGTCTGTCTCGGGGACTGAGGCCGCCGTACACCCCGAAGGCGAGCGTGCCGGGCTCGGATCGTAGGGCGTCCTCCAGACACCGCCTTCGTACAGGGCAACGGGCACAAACTCGCTTGAGCGCGGCCCACGGTCGTCAACTCGCTGCCGGGGTCGTCACGGCGGCTCCCACTTTCGGCGTAGAAGATTGCGTCCGGCATCCCGGCACAGGCAGCGCGGGCGTGCCACGACTTGTAGTTCGGCAGGACGGCGACGAGATCCGCCGGCGGCTGGACTTGGTGGCAGGTGTGGGTGCAATAGGTGGCCTGGCATCGGTGACAGGCGGCCCTCGTGCAATCCCCAGACGTCGGCACCTACTGACGTTCGAGGGCGTGTGAAGGGCGCGGTGGCCCCTTACGGGCCAGGGTGGGCGTTCCAAGTGGCCCGTAGAACCCTTCAAGAAGCCCCGCCTGAGGCGGTAGAGCCTGCCGTCATGATGTCCTGCCTCCACGGGCGCGTCGGCGGGCTTATTCGCCGTCATCCGGCGTGCATTCGTGGCATCTCGGTAGCGGCGGCGGCAGTAGCCGTAGCCGGACTTCTTGAGCCCCCACTCGCCCGGACCATGGCCGTAGTCGCACTCCGACTTGCGGGGCCGAGAAGCGTCGATAGAGACGACCCTCCGATCCTCGACGGGGATGCAGAGCGGACACGAAAGCCTGCGGTCGAAGTCATGCATGGTCGGGGTTCCCTCAGGGTGGGTCCACGCCCGTTCGCCTCGACGGTGGAACACCGTGCGCGATCCGTCACGGCCAAGCTCGATGGCGGTGGAGGTACTCACCAGGTGCCCTCGGCGATGTTCGGAGCCTGAACGGTCACCGATGACCGAACGGACTCCTGTGCGGCGGCGATCTCCTCCTTGCTGATGGGGGCGTCCTTTGCGATGAGCCCCTGAAGGAGTTCGACCTGGTTTTGTGCCTCAACCAGATCTATGAAATCGAAGTTCGGATAGTCCTTGGCCTTCACTCCACCGAACCGCTGGTCTAGCTCGGCCTCCCTTGCCTTCCACTCCTGCAGGCGTTGATGGCGTAGCGACTTGGCCCGTTTGAGTGCGAGTTGTTCGAGGCTCGCCTGCATGTTGGCGTCCCGTTTGCGAGTATCGCGTTCCGCCGCCATCGGGAAGAACTTGTCCGAGGCTTCCTGCATCAGCCGCTTGGCCTTGCGCTCGGCGGCGTAGCGGCCCTCCTCGGCAGCCTTGCGGGCTTCGATGCGGTAGGACTCCCGCTCGATCTCCAAGTCCTCGACGGTGGCGATCAGGTCGGTGTCAGCGATGGACTCATAGGCTTGGCGCTTCTCCAGGTCGGCGATCTGCTCGCGGAGCTGCTGGGCCTTCATCCACGCATCGGCTCGCTCGGCGTTCGCCACCACTGACGCCTCGGCGGCACCGACGGGGTTGCCCTCGCCGTCGCGGACGACGGTCAGCTCGGGCGGTGCGCCGGGCCGGGCGGGCTTGCGCTCGATACCGGCGAGGCTCGCTTCGGCTTGGGCGAGTTGCGCCTGCAGCGTCTCGATCTTGCCCGCGATGGTCTTCGCCTTGGCTTCGGCCTCCGCCTGGGCCTGAGCCTTGCGCTCGGCGTCGGCCCGGCGTGCGGCCTTCGGCCTGTCGGCGGGACTCTTCGGCCTGGATCTCCTCGATCTGGTCGTCGTAGCCGAGTCCTTCGGCCATCTCGCGGTGGTAGTCGAGTTCTTCCCCACTCATCGAGCCCCAATCGGTCTCGGTCGTCTCGGAGCTCATGCGGGTGTCCTTTCGTTGGCGTTGGCCTTCAGGTCGTCCAAGGCCTGCAGGTGTGGGGGGTTCAGCCCCCTGCGGTCCATCTCCTCGGTGAGTTCCTTCAGCATCTTGTAGTCGGTTCGAGCTGACGCCTGGCTTCCTTCGAGGCGCGCACCGGCCCGGGGGCGGAGTAGGTGTGCAGGGCGTCGTAGAACTGTGCGGCGGCGCGGTAACGGAATGCTGCGACCTGGTCGTCATCGAAGTCGGTCAGCGGGTCGGTCATGCGCTCAGCAACTCCTTCTGGTACGGCATCGGGTCGAACGCTGCACGGTGGCATGCGTCGAGGAGATCGGCCCGCCACTCCGCTTGCGGTCCCCACAGCCGTTCGAGGGCGGCGCGGCCCGGGACCATCGACCACACCTTCGGGGCGGCGTTCTCGTAGCTGCTCGGCTCGTCGGCATCCATGAACGGGTGGACGCGGGCGCAGCCGTAGAGCTTCTCCCACTCGCTCCATGCCCACTGCGGTTGGGACTCGGCGAAGCGTCTACAGCGCGTCACCCCGTCGTCATCGTCGAAGTACGTGGGGTGGGGGCCACGCCCGATGGCGTCAAGCTCGTTACGGAAGTTCTTGTCGCGGCTTCTCGCGCTCTTCACCGTGCCGGGTGGGATGTTCCCGGCGTGGGCGATGTCTCGCAGGCTGGGCTTCGACTTGGCGAGGTTCGCATCGACGGCGGCGACGAGGATGTTCCTGTACGTCTGGCTCCACGTGCGGGCGTCGCATCCCGCGTGCTCGAAGTGGAGGATCAGCGCGGCGAGGTCGCTCACTTGCGCACCGCGCCTCTCGGGCGTTCCCCGGCGACCAGGCGGAGCCTGTCCGGGGTCCACGTGCGCCAGCGGTGCGGGTGCGGCGGGCGGATTCGACTGGCCTGGAGGAGACGGCACAGCGCGTCGTCCGTGGCACCGGCCTGCCACTCGGCAACGATCACGTCGCGGACCGAGGCGACGGTCACTTCTCGCCCCGTTCCCTCACGAGGATCTCGCAGGCGAACAAGGCGGCGAGGAGTTCGTCTATCGCGTCCACCACTCGCTGGGCTGCGGCGAGGTCGTCCTGGGGCGTCGAGGGCAGGCGTTGGACGACCCCTTCCCGCAACGTCTCCAGCAGCGCGACGACGGTCACGCGGGCACGCCCTCTCGAACGGCGTCAACTCGGCGACGGCCCGGATCTGTACCGCGTCGAGATCGAAGGCGTTGATGTAGCGCATGCGTGCCGCACCGGACAAGCCACGCGTCCCGGCCTCGACCTTGCGAAGCTCGCCCTCAGACAGACCGACCAGGATGGCGGTCTTGCGCCTGCTCCACTCGTAGGACTCGCGGAGTTCCCTGACGTTCGTGATGTCGTCCACGTGGGACAGGTTCGCGTCCCCGTCTAGGGCGCCCCCCGCCATTGCTCACCGTGAGACGATCACTGCAGCAGACCACGCTCACGGGGCGCTCAGGCCACACCTTCCTGCAACCAGGGCCACGGTTGGCGCAACCGGTGGAACCGGGGGTCTGGTGGGCCTCGCCCTTGTCCGACGGGGTAGGGTGAGTGGTGTAAAGGGCTGCAGAGTAGTGGATGTGGGTTACATATATAACTATCACACCCATACATACCCACCCCGGTACGCCGCCCCCCCTCCCCCCCGGGGTGCCCGGCCCCCGATCCGTCCCAGGTAGGCGGGCGCGGGACGGGGGAGGGTATAGACACGAGCAGGCCACGAGACTCACACCTTGCCAGCACCACAAGACACGATGAGACACGATGGGCTCAGCGCGGAGTGGTGAGTCGGTAGCGGATACCGCCATCTACCAGCAGGAATGGTGGTGGGCCCCCGGGGATTCGAACCCCGAACCTGCGGATTAAGAGTCCGTTGCTCTGCCGGATTGAGCTAGAGGCCCGCCCGAGGATATCGAAGCCTCCGCGAGTCTGTCCGCGGCGAACCATCGGCGTGCGCGAACATGGTGCCGAGTCGCGCACCTGCTGCAGATCACGAAGAAGAGCAGCATGACCAACGTCTTGCCCGGGAAGTGGCCAGCGCGATCACCACCGCCGGCGCTCCGCCGATGTACGCGCCGACGATCGGGGATCAGGCTCGCGAAGCCCGCCCATAGTGCGTCACGTGTGAGGGTGAGTGACGGGATTCGAACCCGCGACCTCCTGGACCACAACCAGGCGCTCTAACCGGGCTGAGCTACACCCACCACGTTCCGCTCACACGATACCAACGGGTTCCTGGGCCTCGCGGGGGCTGGGGTCGGCTTCCGCCTGCGACCGCCGACCGAACGCGAAGGCCAGCAGGTAGAGCACCGCGGCGAGCACCAGCAGCGATCGGTAGCCCACCACCAGGGCCGAGTACTCGAGCACGCCGCCGACCATCGCTCCCAGCAGGTTCGTGCCGAACGCGATCGTCGAGGAACCCACCCGCCGGAACCGCTCCGCGAAGACGAGGTTGGCGAAGAACACGGGCGCGAACGCCAGTACGGTCGCCGTCACGAACCTGGCGAACGGCGGAAGCCCGAGCAGGGATGCCTGCGGGACCGCCCACGCGACCGCGATCGAGGCGAACAGGGGCCAGAACAGCAACGCGGGCCGACGGACGTTCACGCGCCTGGCCACCTCGACCGCCGCGAGCACCGTGAGCAGGATGCCTGCGAACACCAGCGCGTTGACGAACCACGTCGTGCCGAACAGCAGCGCGAACTGCACCACGTTCTTCGTCTCGAGCAACAGGAACGCCGCGCCCATGAAGAACAGGTCGAGGTAGCCGGCCATCCGCCGTAGGGGTCCGGCCGACGCGCGCACGATCGCAACCGAGGCCACGAGGATCAGCGCGAGGCTCAGCAGGTACCGGCCCGGGATCGTCCGCCTGATCAGGTAGGGGAAAGGATGGTCGTCGGAGTCCGGCGCCGGCACCGGGCCGGTCGCCACCCAGGGCGTCGAGCACTCGAGCCCGTCGTTCCGCATGTTCACGGTGAGCACCGTCTGGAACCGCACGCCGACGCGGGTGCGCTTGTCGATGCACGGGGCGTGCCCGAAGACCTCCTCGAGCGTGCCGGCGTAGCGATCGACCATCGTCTCGGCGTAGAAGTGGTACATCGCGAGCGTGCCGCCCGGCTCCAGCCGGTCGTGGACCTCGCGCATCGCCTCCTCGGTGAACAGGTAGCTCTCGAGCCGGAGCGACGCCTGGCCCGAGATCAACGTGTGGGAATCGGGCAGCGCGAACAGGATCAGGTCGTAGCGGTCGTCGGCGTCGTGCAGGAACGCCCGCCCGTCCTCGATGTGCACGTCGACCCTCGGGTCGTCGTAGGGCGAGTCGGGATGCCGGTCACGTCCGAGCTGCTGGATCACCGGGTCGATCTCGACGGCGTCGACGTGATCGGCGCCGCGCGACAGGGCGATCGCGACGTCGTTCCCGCCTCCCGACCCGACGATCAGCACGTTCTCGAGCGGGTTGTCCGGGTCGTGCTCGTACACGTCGAAGCGGAAGACCTGGTCGGCCTCGAGCGAGCTGAGCGGTGTGATCTCCTGATGCGGGAGCCCGTTCACCCGCAGGTCGAACGATCCCGGCCCGGCTTGGTCGCCCGCATGCACGCGGTAGTACGGCGACCACCACGTGTCCGGCGCGAACGAGAGCACCGAGAGCACGGCCACCATGACCAAGCTCGCGGCGATGGGCAAAGGCGCCCGGGCCCGGCGGTCGACGACCATGGTGAGCGCCACGGCGGCGAGGCCCCAGGCGACCGGCGGTGCGTGCAGGAACGAGACCGCCGAGAACCCGACGACGCCGAGCACGCTGCCGGCGATGTCCAGCCGGTACGCGTCGAGCGGCTCGAACCGGGCGAAGAGCCGCCCGACGCCCTGCGCGATCGATGCCATCACCCCGAACGAGAGGGCGAAGATCACGCCGAGCGAGATCCACATCGGCAGCGGCGGAAGCCCGAACGAACCTTGCAGCACACGCTGACCGCCGATGCGCCCCGCCGTGATCGGGAAGACGGCGATGAACATCACCAATCCGAGCAGCAGGAACGGCGCCCACCGGGACAGGTCGCCCGAAGCACGCGCCCTCAGGAACCCGACGCCCACGCCGAGGAAGCTCGCCAGCAGCACGAAGTTCGTGAAGAACGAGAGGTAGACGACGTAGGCCCCCGTGTACCGGATCAGCCCCAGCTCGACGAAGAGCATGAGGCACGACCAGAGCACGAGCCGCACGGCCGGGCTCGGCCGCCTTCGCGACGTCGGAACCGTGGACGCATCCGTTGTCGTGGTCAGGGCCCGCATCCTCTCACTCGCCTCCCCTACTCAGGAGGGCTTCGCCTGGGGTATCATCTCGGGAAGTTGAATCGCCGTTCAATAGCCGACCATCCGATGGTCCTCCGGCCGGCTTCACGCGGTTCGTCGAAGGAGGAGATCCACCATGGCACCACAGGCCCAGATCGACCTCGACCTGATCGACAGCCTGATCCGGCGCGAGGAAGCGACGCTCGAGCCCACCAGGCGCGCATCGATCGAGTACCGGGCCACGGCGGACCGGTTCGTGGCGGGCGGCGTCGCCTCGAGCTGGCAGGACTCGCCCCCGCACGCGATCTTCATCGACCGCGGCAAGGGCAACCGAATCTGGGACATCGACCAGAACGAGTACATCGACTTCCACCTCGGGTACGGGGCGATGGTGGTCGGACACGCGCATCCCAAGATCGTCGAGGCGATCCAACGCCAGGCCGAGCGGGGCACGCACTTCGCCCAGCCCACCAAGCACCTCGACGTGATCGGGGAGAACCTGACGGAGCGGTTCCGGCTTCCGCTGTGGCGGTTCGCGAACTCGGGCACCGAGGCCACGCTCGAGGCCGGACGCCTGATGCGCGCGAACACCGGGCGCGACATGCTCGTCAAGATCGAGGGCAGCTACCACGGTCACCACGACTCCCTGATGTTCTCCGTCGCTCCCGAGCCCGAGGACATGGGGCCGCGCGAGCATCCGGCGACGGTGGCGCAGGCCGAGGGCATCCCGCAGGCCTTCGCCGACCTCGTCCGGGTCGTGCCGTTCAACGACCTCGAGGCAGCCCGCGCGGTCTTCGACGAGCTCGACGGCCAGATCGCCGGCATGATCGTCGAGCCGGCGATGATGAACTGCGGCGTGATCCTTCCTGAACCGGGATACCTGCAGGGATTGAAGGAGCTCTGCCACGCCCACGGCGCGTACCTCGCGTTCGACGAGGTGAAGACCGGCGCCACCCTCGCCTACGGCGGCGCGGTCGAGGCGTTCGGCGTCGTGCCCGACATCGTGTGCCTGGCCAAGGCGATCGGCGGGGGGATCCCGTGCGGCGCGATCGGTGCCACGCGCGAGCTGTACCAGCCGATCGTCGACGGCACCTACGACATGGCCGGCACGTTCAACGGCAACCCGCTCACGATGGCGGCCTCGCAGGCAGCCCTGCTCGAGGTGCTGGTGCCCGAGGCCTACGAGCAGTTCGACCGCGTCGACAAGGCGATGAAGGACGGCCTGACGGCCGTGATCGAGGAGACCGGTCTTCCGGCATACGTGAGCGGGGTCGGGGCGAAGGGCTCGGTCATCTACTCGACGACGCCGGTGCGCGAGTACCGTGACGTCGTCGGCATCGACGAGCGGATCAGCTACCTCGCGTGGCTGTTCCAGCAGAACCGTGGCGTGTTCAAGTCCCCGTGGACCAAGCAGGAGACCTGGACGCTGTCGGTCTGGCACACCGAGGACGACGCTGCCCGCTACGTCGCGAACTTCGAAGACTTCGCGAAGGCAGTGACGGCGTAAGGGTCGCAACACACGACGAAGCACCGGAGGGAAGAACGATGGGCACCACCGAGTCCGACACCGTGCAGATCGACCTCGATCTCGTCGAACAGCTCACGAAGGAAGAGACGGCGGCGCTCGACCACAAGCACGCGCGGTCGCTCTCCTACCGCGAGGAGGCGAAGGCGCATCTTCCCGGCGGGGTCTCGTCGTCGTGGCAGACGTGGCCACCGCACCCGATCTACGTCGACCGGGGCGAGGGCTCTCGCGTGTGGGATATCGACGGCAACGAGTACGTCGACTTCCACAACGGCTACGGCGTGATGGTCATGGGACACGCCCACCCGAAGATCGTGGAAGCGGTGCGCGACCGGGTGGCCAAGGGCACGCACTTCGCCCAGCCCACCGAGGACGCCCTGCCGGTGGCCGAGCAGCTCACCGAGCGGACCGGCCTTCCGTACTGGCGGTTCGGGAACTCCGGCACCGAGGCAACGCTCGACGTCGTGCGCATCATGCGCGCCTCGACCGGGCGAGACCTGATCGCGAAGATCGAGGGCACCTACCACGGCCACCACGACGCGCTGATGGTCAGCGTCTTCCCGCCCGAGGACAAGGCCGGGCCCCGCGAGCGTCCGAACTCCGTGCCGCAGACCGCCGGGCTGATCCCCGGCACGACCGACTCGGTGGTCAACGTGCCTTTCAACGACCTCGAGCTGGCGACGCGGCTCTTCGACGAGCGGGGGAGCGAGATCGCCGGCATGATCGTCGAGCCGGTCATGACGAACTGCGGTGTGGTGCTGCCCGACGAGGGATACCTGCAGGGGCTCAAGGAGCTGTGTCATGCGCACGGCGCGATGTTCGCCTACGACGAGGTGAAGACCGGCTTCACGGTCGCGTGGGGCGGCGCGATCGAGGCATTCGGCGTGCAGCCCGATCTCGTGGCGTTCGCGAAGGCCCTGGGCGCCGGCCTGCCCTGCGGCGCGATCGGCGGCACCGAGGAAGCGATGTCCGGCGTGATCTCGGGCGACATCGAGCAGGTCGGCACGTTCAACGGCAATCCGCTCACGATGGCCGTCGCGAAGGTCAACCTGACCGAGGTGCTCACGAGGCCCGCCTACGCCCGGCTCGACGAGCTCAACGTCATCCTGCACCGGTGCGAGGAGGTCGTGGCCAAGTACCGGCTGCCGGCGTCGATGAAGACGCTCGGCGCCAAGGGGTCGATCGACTGGAGCCCCACGCCGATCCACGAGTACCGAGACCTGTGGAAGATCGACGATCGCGTGCCGCAGCTCGCCTGGCTCTGGCAGCTCAACCGGGGGGTGTTCAAGTCCCCGGGCTCGAAGTGGGAGAGCTGGACGACATCGATCGTGATGGACGACGCCGACGCCGACCGCTACGTGGAGAACTTCGAGAGCTTCGCCGAAGCCATCACCCGATAAGAGGCGCGTAGCATGACGATCTGATGAACGGATCGGGCGGCGACGCGAGCAAGGTCGTCGACATGCTCGACGACAACGAGCACCGGGGCCGAGCGAGCTGGCGGGATCGGTTCTCGGGCCCGGATCGTTACGCCGCTCTGCTGATCCTGATCGTCGTCGCGATCGTCGCCACCGTCGTCCTCGACGAGCACGAGTGGGAACGCATCGTCGCCGTTGGGTTCGTCGGGTTGATGCTCGTCTTCGCGTTGCGCACGTCGCAGGCGCCCGCGACATGGCGATGGGCGGCGCTCGCTGCCGTTCCTGTGATGGTGATCGCGAGCGCCATCGCCGAGGGCAGCCGCGAGGGCTCGACGATCCGGGCATCGGTCGCCGCGGTGGTCACGCTGCTGCTCATCGGGGTACAGGTGGCGATCGTTCGACGGCTTTCGACGCATCTCACCATCTCGTGGGACACGATCATGGGCGCTCTCTGCGTCTATCTGCTCTTCGGCATGATCTTCGCGGGCGTCTACGCGGTGGCCGGCCACCTGGAAGACGGGCGGCTCTTCGCGGGGCACGACGAGTTCACGAGCACCGACACGCTGTATTTCAGCCTGACCACGCTCACGACCGTCGGCTTCGGCGACCTCTCGATGCGTGCCGACGCGACCCGGATCGTGGCTGCGATGGAGGGGCTGCTCGGGCAGATCTACCTGATCACGGCCGTGGCGTTGCTCGTGGGGAACCTCGGCCAGCGGCGCCGGGAGGGCCGCGTCCGAACGCGGAAGCCGTCACGGCGCGATGGCTAGGACCTAGACTTCGCCACGATGACGGATCCGGTGGTGGGCGTGATCATGGGGTCGCGGAGCGACTGGGAGACGATGCGCCATGCCGTCGAGACCCTCGAGGAGCTCCTGGTCCCCGTCGAGTCCCGCGTAGTCAGTGCGCATCGCACGCCGGACCTGCTGTTCGAGTACGCGTCGAGCGCCGCCGACCGGGGCATCGGGGTGATCGTCGCAGGCGCCGGCGGGGCCGCGCACCTTCCCGGCATGGTGGCGGCGAAGACCCATCTCCCCGTCTTCGGCGTGCCGGTCGAGTCGCAGGCGCTGAAGGGCATGGACTCCCTGCTCTCGATCGTGCAGATGCCCGCGGGCGTTCCGGTCGGCACGCTCGCGATCGGGCGGTCGGGGGCGGTCAACGCCGCGTTGCTCGCGGCCGCGGTCGTCGCTCTGCGGGACGACGAGGTTCGGGAGCGGCTCGTGCGGTTCCGGCAGCGGCAGACCGATGACGTGCTCGCACACCCCGATCCCTCGTCGTGACGCGGGTCGGCATCATCGGCGGCGGGCAGCTGGGCCGCATGCTCGCGCTCGCCGGGCACGACCTCGGCATCGCCTGCACCACGCTGGACCTGGCGGGCTCGCCCGCCGCCGCGGTGGCTCCGGCGATCGTGGGCGCGTACGACGACCGCGACCGCCTCACGGACCTGGCCGAGCGCAGCGACGTCGTCACCTTCGAGTTCGAAAACGTGCCGGTCGAGGCGGCACGAACCATCGAGCAGCGGGTGCCGGTGTTCCCGCCGCCCGCCGCGCTCGAGGCATCCCAGGACCGGCTCGCCGAGAAGGAGCTGTTCACGGCGGTCGGCCTGCCGGTGGCGGCCTACGCACCGGTCGATTCGCTCTCAGGCCTCGCCGACGCGCTGGAACGCCTCGGCACGCCGGCGGTGCTGAAGACCCGTCGGCTGGGCTACGACGGGAAGGGCCAGGCCGTGATCCACGACCCCTTGCTGGCCGAGGATGCTTGGCGATCGGTCGGTGAGCTGCCCTGCCTGCTCGAGGCGCTGGTCCTGTTCGATCGTGAGCTCTCGATCGTGGCCGTGCGGGGGCGCGACGGCGCCACCGCCGCGTATCCGGTCGGCGAGAACCGTCATCGCGACGGCATCCTGCGGGTGACGCGCGCGCCGGCGCCGTGGCTCGACCATGACGTGCAGGAGGCGGCGGAGGCCCATGCCCGCTCGCTCATGAGCGAGCTCGGCTACGTGGGCGTGCTCGCGATCGAGCTCTTCCAGATGGGGGCATCGCTCCTCGGCAACGAGATGGCGCCTCGCGTGCACAACTCGGGTCACTGGACGATCGAGGGTGCCGAGACGTCCCAGTTCGAGAACCACCTGCGCGCGGTCTGCGGACTCACGCTCGGTGCCACCGATGCGATCGGCGTGAGCGCGATGGTGAACCTGATCGGCGAGATGCCCGAACGAGATGCGGTGCTTGCCGTGCCGGGAGCCCACCTGCACGACTACGGCAAGGATCCCCGGCCCGGACGCAAGCTGGGCCACGTCACCATCCGCGCGGGCGACGAGCGGACGCTCGAGGCACGGCTCGACGAGCTGGCGGCGGCGCTGGGAACGAGCGGTGACGCCGGGTGATCCACATCAACGGGCTAGCACCATTCCCGGGGGGCACGTCATATGTTGCGTCGCAAGCGCGCCGGGCAGGATTCGAACCTGCGACCTAGGGATTAGAAGTCCCCCGCTCTGTCCGGACTGAGCTACCGGCGCTCAGCGGACAGCCTAGCGCGACCCCCCGGCCCAGCCCGGCGATCGCGCGCCCCACACCGCCAGTGGGACGTCCTAGGTGAGCCGATCCAACGAGCGCGGAGTTACGCGCGTTCTGAGGGGGAGACGAGCTGGATCCCTGGCACAGACCGACGGGGGCGGCTCGGCGTTCCCGTGGTCCTCGTACATCTCCGGGGCCGTGCTCTATCTGGCGGCCGGGTGCTCCCGCTGATCCCGCTCCAAGGAAGAGCCCGCCTCTGGTCCGGTAGTCGACGTCGGAGACGTCTCGGGCGAGCATCTCTCGGTAGCGAGGAGACCGTTGCAGCGCTCGGAGCGTCTTCTCGTCCCAAATCTTGCGGGCGTCGGGGTCGCGGTAGCTCGCGCCAACGACGAAGTCGCGGAAGTATTCCTCGTCCTGCTGAACGCCCCTTGTGGCGCACGCAAGCGGCAACCGTGATCGGTACGACCTCGGTCGGTATTGGCTGCGAGAGAGGTTCCGCGGAAAGACATGATCCTTGCTCGTCGGTGCATCTTCGCCGCACCAGAAGCACACGCGTTCCCCCTCGCTCATCGCCACGCCGCGAGCCTAGAGCGGCGGCATGTAGACGCACTGCTAGGAGCGCGTCGGATTGTGGGACTCCCGGCAATCGACCGCACCCGATGTGCACTCACCCACGATGGACCCCCACACGGTTCGTCGCGCGTACATATCCCGGCCGGTGCCGGCGTAAAGTGTTCTCGGTCGATCGGAGGCCTCTCATGGGTTCAGTGCCGGTGAAGCCCAGGTTCTTGAGGCTCGGCGCCGTCGTCATCGTCCTCGTTGTGGCCGCTGTCGGAGGCCTCGCCGTTCGGCGAGTGATCCGCGGCGATCTGCCGTCGGAGGCCGAGAAGGCCGAACAGATCGGGCGCCTCAGGGCCACGGTCCTGCCCGTCCTCGAGGACCTGAAGGTCGAGTACTACATGGACGCGGCCGGGTGCGCCATCCTCACCTATCCGCGCGGCGATTTCTTCGACGGAGACCCCGAGGACTGCGGTGGCTCCACTGGCCGCCCGGTCCAGTTCGACGACGTTGCGCGCGCCGATCACCAGCTGATCAAGGCCGCCCTGGCGGCGTCCGGGACTCCCATCGAGCGGGTCGGTGGCGCGTTCTTGAGTGATGGCCGCCTCAGGTACGCCTGGTTCATGTCCACCCACGGCGCACCCTTCGCGACGTCATGGTCGTTGGAGTTCGACCCCGAGGGCACGCGCTCGCCGGGGCCCGCGGGAATCGTGACACTCAGGCCCGTCGAGGGCGAGGAGGACTGGTTGTTCGCCTGCTGCGCGGACTGACGATCGGAACCGTCGTGCGGGGCAACAATCCGCACAGACAACCGTGACCCCCAGGCCACGTCCAGGCCGCGGCTAGGCCGCGGCGAGGACGCAAGACAGCGGGCCTCGTCGGGGAACGACGGGAAGACCGCCAAGGGTCGGACACCACCTCTGACCAGGGAAAGAGCCTCCTAGCTGCAGAGCGGGTGACGGGAATCGAACCCGCATAGCCAGCTTGGAAGGCTGGAGCTCTACCATTGAGCTACACCCGCGCGATGCTTCCACGCAGAGCCTAGCAACCGGAACCCCTGCGATACTGCACGACCATGCGCGTGCCGTTCCGGCTGCTCGATGTGTTCGCTGAGGCTCCGTTCTCCGGCAACCAGCTCTGCGTGGTTCCCGACGTGCCAGACGGGCTCGACGCCGAGCTGATGCAGATCCTGGCCCGGGAGATCGGCTTCTCCGAGACCACGTTCGTGACCGCGATCCGCGAGGGGGGCTACGACGTGCGGATCTTCACGCCCGACGCCGAGCTCCCGTTCGCCGGGCACCCCACGATCGGCACGGCGTTCCTGCTCGCCTCCGAGGGGCGGGTGTCGCCCTCGCTCGTACAGACCTCGGCCGCAGGGGAGGTGCCGGTGGAGGTCGATCCGGAGAACGGGCGGGCCACGATGCGTCAGCTGCCGCCGGTGTTCGCGGAACCGTTCCTCGATCGGGGCGCCGTGGCACAGGGCGCCGGGCTCGATGTTCACGACCTCGTCGAGGATCTTCCGATCGTCGCGGTCTCGACGGGCATCGCCCACCTGATGGTGCCGGTCCGCGACGAGGCGGCGCTCCGCCGTGCCGCTCGGGCCGACCGGGCGTGCGGCGCCGCCTGCGAGGCGTCCGAAACGGAGTCGCTCTACCTGTTCGCGGTGCGAGGCGACGGCGACGTGATGGCCCGCATGTTCGACCGGTCCGCTTCGATCGGCGAGGACCCCGCGACCGGCTCGGCCGCCGGACCGCTGGGGGCCTACCTGTCCCGGCATGGTCCCGCCGGCATGCCCGGATCCCTCGTGATCGCGCAGGGAGAGATGGCCGGGCGCCCGAGCGTGCTGCACGTCGACGTCGCCCCCGATGGCGACTCGTGGGCGATCGAGGTCGGCGGCGGCGTGCGCGTGATCGGCAACGGCGAGTTCTCCGTCTGAGCGGTCGGGCTTGCCGCTCAGACGACGGCCGCGCACTCCACGGTCGGGCTCTCGGTCACGGTGCCGCCCCCGGCCGGCTCGACCTCGGTATAGAGGGCGTACGTGTCGCCGACGGCGACCTCGCCTTCGCTCTCGTACACGGTCGTGCCGGTCGCGAGGAAGACGGCGGTGCCCGTGTCCGCCGGCGAAACGAGGCAGCGCATCGCGATCGCCCCGCCGCCAGTGTTCGCCACGTCGAAGCGGTAGCACCCGGGCGCGGCGGAGTCGGCCGGACAGTCGACGGCCTGCGGCGCGGTCACCGCGAACTCCACCGTCGGGCTCGATCCCCCCTGCGCTTGCAGGAAGAAGAGCATGACGCCGATCGCGAGCCCGCCGAAGAGCAGGGTGACGAGCGCCAAGTACCCCACGGTGGAACGGTTCTGGGGAAGCAGCTGCACGCCGCAACGGTAGCCCGGCGTTCGGGGGCGGGCAATCGGTCCTTCGGCACCCCCTGTCGCGCGTTCGGCGACACGGGGGGCGCGGTGCCTTCGATCAGGGGTCGGCTCGGTCGTGCCAGGGCCGGGGGTCCGTCCGGAGCAGCGAGTAGAGCACCACGTCCTGGTTCCTTCCGTCGTTGAAGAACGCGCCGCGCACGGTTCCCTCCCGCACGAATCCGCATCTGTCCGCGATGCGCTGCGATGCCGTGTTCCCGGGCACGATCACGAGGTGGATCCGGTGCTCCTTCTTCGTCGCGAACAGGTAGTCGACGAGCAACTGCACGGCCTCGGTCGTGTAGCCCCGACCGGCGTGGCGATCGTCGTACAGCTGGTACGAGAGCTCGAAGGCGTCCCAGTACGAGACCGGCCGGAAGAACTCGATGTGCCCCGCGATCTCGTCTTCCGGGGTCACCATGAGCAGCGTGCCCTCGGTCTTCTGCCAGAAGCCGTGCTCTTCGAACTCCCGGTGGAACGCGGGCTCCGACATCACGCCGAGCGGGAAGAAGCGGCCGCGGGCCTCGATCGCGATGTGCGCCTCGTAGAGACGGTCGAGGTCGGTCCGGCGGACCGGCCGGAGCCTGATGCCGCGGCCCCGCAGCATGCCGGTCACCGATGGAGTGTGTTCCCCGGGCATCGTTCGATCTCCCGCTCGCGTCGTCGGGTCGAGGTCCTGCACGGCTCCTTGTCCCATGCGGCGCAAGTGCCGTCAACCTCGCCGCCGGAGCGCCGGCCGTCCGGTTGGGGCGGATCGGCGCTCGGCCTCGCATACACTGGCCGTTCCCGGACACATGCACCGGGGCGTAGCGCAGCCTGGTAGCGCACCTGCTTTGGGAGCAGGAGGTCGCGGGTTCGAATCCCGCCGCCCCGACGTGAGGAGGACCCGTTCGGCACGCGGCGCCGTCTCGGCGCTGCTCGTGTCGGCGTCGCTCGCGCTCGCCGGCGTGGGTGCCATCGCCGCCTCGAGTCCGCCCCCCGCGGCGGCACGTGCCGGTGGCTCCGGTGCGGAGCTGCTTCCCGACGTGGTGGTCCGGCCGATCACGGAGATCAAGATCAAGAAGCGCAAGGGGGTGAAGCTGCTGCGGTTCGCCTCGATCATCGGGAACTCCGGCTCGGGCATCGTGGAGCTCAAGCCGGACAACCCGGCCCGCTCCGCCCACAACGACTGCGACGGCGACGGCGATCCCCTGAACGACCGGAAGGCGTTCCAGCGCATCTACCGTGACGCCGACGGCGACGGGGTGTTCACCCGAGGGGTCGACGAGGTGCTCGGGCGCCGGTTCGCCGGGTGTTCCGTCTTCCACCCGGCGCACGATCACTGGCACCTCGAGGAGTTCGCACGCTACCGGCTCGTGAAGCCCAAGACCGGGCGCATCGTCGCTTCCTCGGAGAAGGTCTCGTTCTGTGTACGCGACAGCATCCGGTTCGGACCGTCCATGCCGGGGTCACCGTTGTCCCCGCATTACGGGAACTGCACCCAGGACTCCGTGACCGGGCTGTCGATCGGGTGGGCCGACTACTACGGCTCGACGCTTCCCGGCCAAGAGCTCGACGTGCGAGGTCTGCCCGACGGGCGCTACTGCCTGCGCAACGATGCCGATCCCGCCGACCGTGTCTGGGAATCCGACGAAGGGAACAACGGCCGCTCGACGCTGCTGCGGATCAAGGGCAAGCGGGTGCGCGACCTGGGACGGCCGTGCTGAGGTGGCCCGCCTCAGCGGGCGGCGTCGGGCCCGCGCCCATAGCGGGTCATGATCTCGACGAGCGACGCGTGATCGAGGCGGTGCGCGGTGACGCCGTCGCGCCCGACCATCGTCTCGGCGGCCACGAGCGCGTTGAGGATCGCTTCCTCGGTGGCCTCGATCGCGCCCCAGAACAGATCGCTGGTCGAACCTTCAGAGATCGTCGTCACGTCGAACGGAGGGGTCACGGCCTCGATCTTGTAGCTGCCGAGCCTCCCGACGTTGCCGGTCGAGAACGCGAGGAAGATGTCCCCGCTCGAGTGCTCGCCGGCTCCCCCCACCCTGGCGATGCCCAGGCCGGCGCGCTGGGCGAGGCGCTCGAGCTGGTGAGGGAGCATCGGGGCGTCGGTCGCGAGGATCACGATGATCGATCCGGCGCCCGGTTCGGCATCCTGGACCAGTCGTTCCTCCTCGTCCCAGGGTGAGGCCACGGCCGAGAGCGGGATCTCACGGCCGACGGGCACGCCGTCGACGGTGAGGCGTTCGCGACGCCCGTAGTTCGCCTGCACGAGCGCGCCGACGGTCCACTCGCCGACCCGCCGCGAGGCGGTTCCCGTGCCGCCCTTGAACTCGTGGCAGATCATGCCGGTGCCGCCGCCGACACCACCCTCGGCGACGGGGCCCGAGCTCGCGGAGTCGAGGGCCGAGAACACGTGCTTGGGCCCGACGTGGAAGCCGTTGATGTCGTTCAACGTCCCGTCGTAGGTCTCGCCGACGACCGGCAGGCTCCAGTACGCGGTGGCGTCGGACCGTCCGCGGATCTCGGCGGCGACGAGCGCGTCGCGCACGACGCCGACGTTGTGCGTGTTGGTGATCGCGACCGGCGTCGTGAGCTGGCCCGATTCTCGGATCCACTCGAGCCCGGTGAGCTCGCCGTTGCCGTTCAGGCGATGGCACCCGGCGTACACGGGCTCCGCGCCGATGCCCGGGTGCGGAACGATCACGGTGACGCCGGTGCGAACCGGGCCCTGGCCGACCACGAGCGGTCCCTCGCCCTCGATCAGGGTGGTCATGCCGACCGTGATGCCCTCGACGTCGGTGATCGCGTTCAGCGGTCCGGGCTGCAACATGCCGACGGTGAGCCCGAGGTCCCGGTAGCGGGTCATGACGCCGGAGCCTACCCGGTGAGGGCGCGCACGCCCGCCGTGACGAGCGCAGCGACGATGACCACGATGAGCACCGGTGCCTTCAGCTTGATCGCGACGGCCGCCGCGAGCACGCCGGGAAGCCGGGCGTCGACCACGAGCTCGCGGTCGCCGCCCAGCGTATTCACCGCGACGAGCGCGGCGAGCAGGGCGGGCGCGAGCAGGGCGACGACGGCGCTCACGCGAGGCGGCAGCGGCCTGCCTCCGAGGAGCATCGGGCCCAGTCCCTTGATCGCGATCGTGACGACGCTGACCACGACGACCACCGTCCACGTGGCGTTCATCGACCGGCCTCCTCCGGGGCCGCGTCGCGCTTCCCGAGCCCGAGCAGGCATGCCAGGCTCGCCGCGATGATCGGAACGCCTGCCGGCGTGAACGGCGTGAGCACGATCGCGATCGCGGCCCCGAGCACGGCGGCCCCGACCGCTCGCCGGTCGCGGAACTGTGGCACGAGCAACGCGAGGAAGAGCGCGGGGAAGGCAGCGTCGAGCCCCCAGGTCGACGGATCGCCGATCACGTCGCCGAACGCCACCCCGAGCACCGTGCCGGCGACCCACGCCGCGTAGAGCGTGACGCCGGCCCCGAGCAGCACCTTCGGGTTGAAGTGCCCGTCGCCCTCGGCCGCGATCGCCCAGCTCTCGTCCACCGTGAGCTGCGCGTGCAGGAACCTGGACCACCAGCCGCCCGAGAGCGATGGGGCGACGCTCAACCCGATCGGCCCGTACCGGGCGTTCAGGAGCACGGCGGCGGTGATCGCGGCCACGACGGTCCCGCCCGAGCCCAGGATCGAGGCGGCCGCGAACTGCGCCGAGCCGGCGAACGTGGCCAGCGACATCACGATCGGAGCCACCGATCCCATGCCTGCGGCTCGCGCGAGCACCCCGAAGGAGACCCCGAAGCCGACGACGGCGACCGCGAGCGGCGCGACCGCTCGCACCCCGTCGCGATGCGTGCGCCCTCCCGAGGGTTCCGTCATCGCGTGTGGGAGGGTCGTCGCACGGTCCGGCCATGCTAGAGGGCGTGAGGATCACTTCGGTCCGATGGCGGATCGCGCCGACATGATCCAGGCGGTATCCTCCACGCGTTGCGCACCCCCCTATGTGCTTTTCGAACGTCTTCCCCCCCCGGGGTGCGGAGGAGACCGACGCACCGCTCCGCACACAGTTAGGAGTTCCCCGTGAAGCATCCTCGGATGGTCCTTGTCCCGGCGCTCGTGGTGGCCGTGGGGCTCCTCACCTCGGTCTCGCTGCCGCTGACGAGTCCCGTGCGTGCCCGCACCACCGACGGCGTCGGCGGGAAGGCCATCTCACCGGAGCCCCGGAAGGCGGAGAACGCCAAAGCCACGAGGGGCACGAAACCGAAGAAGCTCGTCATCGCCGCGGCCGGGAACATCGCCTGCGATCCGAATCACCCGAGCTTCAACTCGGGGAGGGGCACCAAGACCGCGTGCCGGATGAAGCGCGTGTCCGGACTCCTGCTCAACCGCAACGGCCGTCCCCGGTACAAGACCGTGCTGGCGCTGGGGGACAACCAGTACGTCTGCGGCGGTCTCCGCGCGTACCGGCGGTCCTACGGGAAGTCGTGGGGCCGCGTGTACAGGGTCACGAAGCCGGTCGTGGGGGACAAGGACTACCGAACGACCCTGAACGCCCCCCACGGCACGGATTGCACCAAGGAGTTCGGGCGCGCCGCCGGGTTCTTCGAATACTTCGACGACATCAAGAAGGTGGAGCCTCGACCGGCGATCGGGCGCGGCGCCGGTGCCTTTTACAGCTTCAACGTCCCCGCCGGATGCCGCCCGACCGACACGGTCTGCTGGCACGTGATCGCCCTCAACGGGAACTGCCGCAAAGGAGGGGGATGCGAATCCGGCACACCTCAGTACTCATGGCTTCAAGGCGACCTCGCCGCTCACGGCTCGTCCGACTACGCGTGCACGCTCGCGTTCTGGCACTGGCCGCGGTTCTCCAGCGGGAAGCACGGGAGCAACCCGGACTTCGACTCGATCTGGCAGTTGTTGTACGACCACCACGTCGACGTGGTCCTGAATGCTCACGAGCACCTCTACGAGCGGTTCGCGCCGCAGAACCCGAACGCCGTCCGGGATGCGCGCGGGATCCGGCAGTTCACCGTCGGCACGGGCGGAGCCAGCCACGTGAAGTTCCCCTCGGCCGCGCGGCTGCCGACGAGTCAGGCGAGCAACGACGACACGTTCGGCATCCTGCGACTCAAGATCCGGGCCGACTCCTACACCTGGCGGTTCGTCCCCGAGCCCGGCAAGACGTTCTCCGACGCCTCGGCGTCACCGTCGGCGTGTCACTGACGGAGGTCGGCGCCGCGCGGCGGCCAGGTGTCGCATCGGCCGGTCATGCTAGGGGCGTGAAGATGACCTCGACGTTCGACCCCGTGCCCCCCGATGCCGTCACCCGCGCCCTGCGGGGGCTGCCTACCGCTGACGGCTATGCCGTGCACGTGAAGCCGTTGCGGTACCGGCAACGCCCGCACCTGTCGGCCTGGACGGACTTCGACGAGCGATCCATCACGCTCCAGGTGCCCGAGCCGTTCTTCCCGTTCGGCGAGGTGGTGGCGTACGCGGCGAAGCGCCGCCCCGGCAAGGGCCTGAAATTCATCTGGCTCACCGAAGGCGTCACGTTCCGCACACCCCGCGAGGTGCTCCGATTCCTCTACTGCCACGAGTGGATGCACGTCTACGGTACCCAACGGGAAGGTGGGCGCCGAGTGGGGGAGACGGCGTGCGATCGGTTCGCCCTGCGCAACTTCCGGCGACGCGTGGTCACGGTGGGGGATGCGGAGGCGGCGCTGATCGGCCGGGCGTAGATTCGCGTTTGCAGAGTGGCCGTAAACGAGCACGTAAACGCGCGGCGAATCGCGAGAACCGCGGCAGGGCAAGCAATCACCCTTCGCCGTAGCGTGCTCCTAGGAACGGACCCCAGGTCTGAACCCGACCGGGGAACATCAAGACGACGGCAAGTCCGAGGAACGCCACGCCGATCAGGACTCCCACAAGGCTGGTGGCGAAGAGGAGAAGTGCGGCGACGATCACCGCGGTGAATATCCAGAGCGATCTCATCGGAACCTTCTCTCGTTGAGCTCAGGCCGCTGCATGGTGGACCGATATCTCCCAGCTCTCGCCGGTGCTCTCATCCACCACGCTGACGGAGTCCCCGGTCTCTCGCGCGACCCAGCGCGCCGCGGCGTCTGCCTTGGAACGGCTTCGATAGGAGCCCCTGCCGTTGGTCGTATAGACCGTGAAGGACGCGCTCCTTCGCTTTCTCATGCTGCCCTGACCTCCTCGGGTACCTCCTGCGAAGCCGGTTCCAACTGACTGGATGGAAGCGCCAGCCGACGATCATGCGGAAGCTCCAACAGAGGTTGGCGTGGAAGTCTCAATAGGCGGGCGACTGGATCTGGCAACGTGGTGAACGTGGTGAAGGTGGTGCTGGGCATGATGCCCTCCCTTGGATCGGGGGGCTGCCCACGGCCTCTTCGCGAGCGGTCCCGCTAGACGACGACACCGCCACTGAGGCGGTGGTTTCTCGCTCAGGTCTGTCTCAGCATGACGTAGAACATCGTCACGATCGAGAGCACGACGACGGCGATGAAGACGAGCCCGATCCCTGCGAACGTAGCCAGCATGTCCTTCCTCCTTCCCGCAAGGCCTTAGGCGATCAGGCTCTCGGCGCGGGTCGAAGGATGATCGGTGCCTCGACCTCCATTGTCTCACGTATGGCGCTGGGCAAGACGGCGTCCTCTTAAGAAGGAGCCCACCGAAGTGGGCTCCTCGTTCCTCAGCTTCGGTCGCTTAGACCGTCGCGGGGATGCCCTCGAAGAAGGCCATGTCGCCGATCACGTTCGACCGTAGTTCGACCTTCTCGCCCAGGTTCTCGTGCACCCAGCTGGTGGCCACGGGGACCGCCGCATCAGCGTTCTTGCGCGTTTCCCACAGGCTGAGCCACCTGGTACCCGCGTTCCTCGGCGAGCCTCCGGCACTCGCGTTCCTGTCGGGCCACCCCCCCGCGCCGTCCCTGATGTCCTTGCTGATCCTTACGTAGATGGCGGCCCGGGTTCGGTGGTCTTGTCCATGCCACCAAGGGTGCCATCTTCGTACCCACATGAATGGATGCACTGGTACTCGGAGCTGGGCAAGAAGTCGGCCTCTGAGACCGCGTGCGACCGCTTCGTGCTGCGGAACTACCGTCGACGGAACGTCGGGATCGCCGACGCCGAGTCGGCGCTACGCAAGGCTCCCCGCTCCGGATAGTTGCCCACGTATCGGGGAGAAGCGAGACGTAGGAAGTCGAGCGGGTACGGCACCGGTTGCGACGGGTCGATAATGGGGTTCCGACGCTCCCTGTAACGTTCCGTAGCGCTCGCACCCCGGTTAAGCGTCGCCTCGTACCGGGCGGAGGATGCGAAAGACAGCAGTTGCGCGGCAGACGGGAGGGTGGAACCCATGGCTCTGAACAGTCCGAGTGGAAGCACTGGGCCCGAGGCGGATGGCCGCCGACTCGGTGGTGGGGCGATCGCCTCGCTCATCGGAGTCGGGCTGCTACTCATCTTCATGATCCAGAACACCGAGAGCGTGCAGCTCGACTTCCTGGTCTGGGGCTTCACCTGGCCCTTGTGGCTCCTCACCATCGCCTCCGCGGTTCTCGGGGCGGTGGTGTGGTTCGGCCTGGGCGTGATGCGCCGTCACCGTCGCCGCAAGGAGCGCCGCCAAGATCGGGACTGAGACGCCGAGACGGGTGGAGCTTCGGGCCGGTCACGACCGGATACCGGCGGCCGCGCCGATCGCGCTCTCCAGCAGCACCGTGAAGTCCTCGACACGCATCCGCTGGCGCTCCGGCTGTCCGGCGAGCCGATGGAACAACCCGGGGTCCAGCTCCTCGGAGACCAACGCGTCCTGCAGGGAGTTCGAGAGCCAGTCGACCAACGAGACGATGATCTCGAGGTCGAGGTCGGCGCGCACCTCACCGCGTTGCTGGCCCCATTCCACGAACTCGAGCGTGCCGTACGGGTCCTCGCTCACGAGCCAGCGGTTGATGTCGCGCTTGAGGCCGAGATCGGTGCCGTAGTTGCCGATCAGCACGACGCGGTTGGGGATCCAGTCCTCCTTGATCAGGTGCTCGGTGCGGGCGAGCCAGTAACGAACGGTGGCGAAGAATCCGTCGGCCTTGACGTCGTCGGGGGCGTCGAGCCAGGCCGGCAGCCTGAGCACGGCTCGCTTGTACGCCTGCAGGAACAGCCCCGACTTCGAGCCGAAATGCTGGAAGATCGAGCCCTTCGCGATGCGGAGCTCGAGAGCCATGTCCTCGACCTTGGCGCCCTGGTAGCCGTGCTCGGCGAACTGCCGCATGGCCGTGTCGACGATGAGATCGCGTTTGGCCTGGGTCTTGGCGTTCCTGGGTGCACCGGGTTCGGCGACCAAAACCGGCTCCTTCGTCGATGGGCGCGCTACGGGGACGGGCTAGGGCGGATGACTTCAGGTCAGACCTGGAGGAAGCTCGAGACTCCCCATGAGCGCCACTCGCTGCCATCATCGGGTGTCGAGGCTCGCCACGCAACACCCTGACCTGAGGTCAGAGAGGAGGTCGGATCCACGATGCAGGAAGACCTCGAGGTGCTGAAACGGGCGCTGATCGCCGCCGACATGGATCTCGGCGTGGCCGCGGCGAAGCGGTTGGTGGAGTCGGGGTCCGATCCTCGATGGATCCTCGAGGAGGGCATGGCCGTGGCCATGTTCGACCTCGGCGAGATGTGGAAGCGCGGGGAGGTCTTCCTTCCCGAGGTCGTGGCGAGCGCCGAGGTGTTCAAACGCTGCAACGAGATCGTGGAACCGGCACTGCTCGCGCAACGCGACGACGCAGAGGCGAACGCGATCGTGGTGCTCGCCACCGTGAAGGGCGACCTGCACGACCTCGGCAAGAACATGGTCGGCGCGATGCTCCGCACCAGCGGGTTCGACGTGCACGACATGGGCAAGGACGTGAGCGCCGACCGCATCGTCGAGGTCGTGCGCGAGCTGTCGCCGCAGATCGTCGGGCTCTCTGCGCTGCTGACCACGACCGTGCCCTACCAACAGCGGGTGATCGAACGGCTGGAAGCCGAAGGTCTGCGGGACCAGGTGGTCGTCATGGTCGGCGGGGCGCCGGTCACGCCCGAGTGGGCCGAGAAGATCGGCGCCGACGGGTACGCGAACAACGCCCCCGAGGCGGTCGAGATCGCGAAGAAGCTCGTGGGGGCCGCCCAGTGACGAAGGTGCCGGATACCGTGCTGTCCGGCCCCGGCGGCGAGGTCGCGATCGGCGACCACCACCCGTTCCGCATCATCGGCGAGCGCATCAACCCCACCGGGCGTTCCAAGCTCAGCGATGAGCTCCAGGCGATGGACATGGCCACCGTTCGACGTGACGCGATCGCGCAGGTCGAGGCCGGCGCGGCGGTGCTCGATCTGAACGCAGGCATACCGGGGTTCGACGAGGCGGCGATGCTCTCGGCGATGGTCGAGGCCGTGCAGGAAGTGGTCGGCGTGCCGCTGTGCATCGACTCCTCGACGCCCGAGGCGCTCGAGGCTGCCGTGCCGCTCGCTCGGGGAAAGGTGCTGATCAACTCGGTGACGGCCGAGGCCCGCTCGCTCGAGCGACTGCTGCCGCTCGCGCGGAGGTTCGGCGCCGCCGTGATCGGCATGGCGAACGACGAGGACGGCATCTCGATGGAGCCGCGGGTACGCCTGGCCGCCGCCCGCACGATCGTGGAGGCGGCGGCCGATCACGCCATCGGGAGCGAGGACGTGATCATCGACCCGCTCACGATGCCGATCGGGGCCGCCGGCGACGCGGCGACCTCGATGTTCGAGACGGTGCGGCTGATCCGCGATGAGCTCGGTGTGAACGTGAGCTGCGGCGCCTCGAACATCTCGTTCGGCATGCCCGATCGTCAGGGCATCGATGCGGCATTCCTCACGATGGCGACGCTGGCCGGCATGAACGCCGCCATCACGAACCCGCTGCATGCTCCCGTGCGAGCGGCCCTGCTCGCGAGCGATCTGCTGCTCGGTCGCGACGCGTTCGGCTCGGCGTGGATCGCCGACCATCGGGCGAGGTCGGCGACGGCGAGCTCGGTCGCATGACGATCCGCAAGCTCACGGTCACGTACGAACCGAGCGGCACGATCGCGCACGTGCCCGCCGGCACCACGCTGTTCAACGCGGCGCACTGGGCGGGCATCCCGATCGAGTCGACCTGCGGCGGGCGCGGCACGTGCGGCAAGTGCAAGGTCCGGGTCGTGCGGGGGCACGCCGAGCGCACGGCCGCCGACTACCGCCACGTCTCCGAGGGGCTCGACGAGGGCTGGCGACTGTCGTGCCGATGCCAGGTCTCAGAGGACATGCAGGTCGAGGTCCCGAGGGCGATGAACGTTCCGAAGGCGGCCACGATGGGCGTCGGACGCTTCGTGCTGCTCGAGCCGAACGCCGCCAAGTACGTGCTCGAGCTCGCCGCGCCGTCGTTGGAGGATCCGCGCAGCCGGCTGCGCCGGGTCGCCGACGCCCTGGCCGACGAGGGCCTCGAGGTGTCGCACACCGCCTGGGTGCTGCCCCGGCTCGCCGTAGCGATCGATGAGGAGGAAGCGTCCAGGGTGACCGCGACGGTCGTCGGCGACCGGCTCGTCGATGTCGAGCCGGGTGATACCACGGGCCGTCTCGTCGGCGTGTCGGTCGACGTCGGCACGACCACGGTGGTCGCGACGCTGATGGACCTGCGGGCGGGCGCCGCGGCGGGTGTCGAGTCCACGATCAACCGGCAGGCACCGTTCGGCGCCGACGTGTTGACCCGGGTGAGCCACACGCAGATGAACGGTCACGACGGGCTCGAGGAGCTGCGGGCGGCAGTCGTGGCGACGATCGACGGCTTGCTCGGGAGCGTCTGCGCGACCGCGGGCATACCGCGCCATGAGGTCCTCGAGGTCGTCGCGGCCGGCAACGCGACGATGCTGCACCTGTTGCTCGGCGTCGACCCCGAGTCGATCGGGCGCTCCCCGTTCACGGCCACGTTCCTCGAGCCGCAGGACCTGCGGGCGGCCGACGTCGGCATCGCGATCCATCCCGAGGGCCGGCTCGTGCTGTTCCCGTCGGTTGGCGCGTACGTCGGCGCCGACATCGTGGCCGACATGCTCGCGACCGGCATCGCCCGGGATCGGGAGCGCCGCCTCCTCGTCGATGTGGGCACGAACGGCGAGATCGTGGTGGGCAACGAGGAGCGCGTCGTGACCACCGCGGCCCCCGCCGGCCCGGCGTTCGAGGGTGGCCAGATCCTGCACGGCATGCGCGCCACCGAGGGCGCGATTGAGGGGGTGGCGCTCGACGTCGCCGGCGGCGCCGTGCGTCTCCAGGTGATCGGCGGCGACGTCGAGCCGAGGGGCATCTGCGGCAGCGGCTTGATCGACGCGGTCGCACAGCTGCGCCTGGCCGGCCTGCTGGACGAGGGTGGCATGTTGATGTCGCCCGACGAGGCCGTGGCGGCCGGCCATCCGCTCGCCGGGCGGCTCCGCATCGACGACGAAGGCGTGCGTGCGTTCACCTTCACCGACGACGTGGTGCTGACCCAGCGAGACATCCGCGAGCTCCAGCAGGCCAAGGGGGCGATCGCCACCGGCATCGAAGCGGCGATGCGCGAGCGCGGCCTCGACGCGGCCGACCTCGACGAGGTGCTGCTCGCCGGCTCGTTCGGCACCTACATCGACCCGCTCGGGGCCCGGGTGCTCGGCCTGGTGCCCCCGGTGCCGGTGTGGCGCATCCGCGCGGTCGGCAACACCGCCAGCGAAGGCGCGAAGATGGCACTGTTGTCGTTCCGCGAGCGCGAGGTGGCCTTCGAGCTGCCGGCGTTCGTCGAGTACCTGGAGCTGTCGAGGGTGGAAGACTTCAACGACCGGTTCATCGCGAACGTGGCGTTCCCGCCACTCGATACCGTGCGGCCGGGCGCGGTCGAGGGCGACGACGCCCGAGCCTTCGAGGAGATGCGGTGACGAACAGGGTCGCGCTCATCGCGTGCGGCGCGGTCGCGATCGACACGAAGACGCTCGTCGACCGCCACACCTGGGATGCCGACGTGCACGGCATCTCGAGCGACCTTCACATGACGCCGCTCGAGATCGCGCCGGCGGTCGAGGCGAAGCTGCAGGCGCTGCTTCCTCGGTACGACCGGGTGATCGTCGTCTACGGGGACTGCGGCACCGGTGGCCGGCTCGACGAGGTGCTCATCCGGTACCCGGCCGTGCGCCCCGCCGGGTTCCACTGCTTCCAGTGGTACGCGGGCGAGTTGTACCGGCGGTTCGAGGACGACATCGGCATCTACTTCCTCACCGACTGGCTCGTGACCAACTGGGAGCGGGCCGTGATCACGGGCCTCGGGCTCGACCGCTACCCCTGGCTCAAGGAGACCTACTTCGGCAACCTCACCCGCGTGCTGTTCGTGCGCCAGCATCCTGACCCCGGGCGTGAGAGCAAGGCACGTGAGATCGCCGACTACATGGGGCTGCCGATCGAGATCCACGACCTGGGGATCGAACCCCTCGAGGATCTGCTCATGCCGCTGATGGACGAGGCGCTCGAGCAGCCGAAGGCCTAGCGCACCCGGAGGGGAGACCGACGATGTTCGAGCGTGAGCTGGCCCCCAACATCCTCACCGAGGAGCAGGAGGAGACGGTCCACGAGACCGCCATGCGCGTGCTCGAGGAGATCGGCACCGACGTGAAGCACGATCAGGCCCGGAAGGTCCTGGCAGAAGCCGGACTGAAGGTCGAGGACGAGCGCGTCTACTGGGACCGGGGCTTCGTGATGGAACGGGTCGCCACGGCACCGTCGTCGTTCCGGCTCCGGGCGCGGAACCCGGACCGGTCACTCACGGTCGGCGGGCCCGACGGCGTCCCGGTCTGGATGAACGTCGGCGGTCCGCCGTTCGCGAGCGACCTCGACGAAGGTCGCCGCAGCGGGCGCATGCAGGACCACGACGCGTTCATCAAGCTCACGCACGCGACCGACGTGCTGAACTGCGTGCAGACCGGGGCCGTCGAGGCCACCGACCTCCAGATGGAGATCCGTCACATGGACATGGAGTACTCGACGATCCGGTGGTCGGACAAGCCGTACACCACGTACGGCACGAGCGGCCCACGGGCACGCGACGGCATCCGCATGGCCGAGATCGTGCACGGTGGCCGCGAGGCGATCGAGGCGGAGCCGGCGCTGATGGGCATCGTGAACCCGAACTCGCCGCTGATCTGGGACTTCCGTATGACCGACGCGCTGCTCGCATGGGCCGAGGCCAAGCAACCCGTCGTGGTCACCCCGTTCCTGCTCGCGGGAGCGACGAGCCCCGTGAGCGTGGCCGGGGGACTCGCGCAGCAGGTCGCCGAGGCGCTCAGCGGCGTCGCGCTCGCCCAGCTGGTGCGTGAAGGGGCGCCCTGCCTCTACGGCTCGTTCTTCACGGTCACCGACATGCGCACCGGCTCGCCGGCCTTCGGCACCCCGGAGTCCGTGTGGGGGATCCTCGCGGGCGCCCAGCTCGCGCGGCGATATGGACTGCCGTTCCGGGGCGGGGGAGGCCTGGCATCGAGCCCGGCCGTCGACGCCCAGGCGGCGGCCGAGACACAGATGATGCTCTGGGCGACGAACCTCGCCGCCACCGACGTCGTGCTCCACGCCGCCGGCTGGCTCGAAGGGGGCCTCACCGCTTCGTTCGAGAAGTTCGCGCTCGACGTCGAGCTGCTCCGCCAGTTCCGGGTGCAGGCCCGCGGCATCGGTTTCAGCGAAGAGGAGATCGCGTTCGATGCCCTGAAGGAAGTCGGTCCCGGCGGGCTGTTTCTCTCCTCGCCGCACACACGAGCACACTTCAAGGAATGGCTCGACATGTCGCCGCTGTTCCAAACGCCCGACTTCGCCACGTGGGAGGCGATGGGGTCCGAGACCACCGAGGTGGCGGCCAACCGCGCCTGGAAGGAGCTACTGGGGTCCTATGAGGACCCGGGCCTCGCTCCTGCGATCGACGAGGAGCTCCGGGCGTACATGGCGAGCCGCAGCGACGCTCCCGACCTCTACGTCGAGGACTGAGCCACCTCGCGGTGGCGGTAGCACGACACCACGTGGTCGTTCACCAGCCCGCACGCCTGCATGAACGCGTAGCAGACCGTGGGGCCCACGAAGCGGAAGCCTCGCCGCTTCATGTCCTTCGACATCGCACGTGACTCCGCTGTCTCCGCCGGGATGTCACCGAGCGAGCGCCAGCCGTTCACGATCGGTGCGCCACCGACGAACGTCCAGAGGTAGGTGTCGAGCGAGCCGAGCTCGTGCTGCACCTCGAGCACGGCACGGGCGTTGGCGAGCGTCGACTCGACCTTCAGACGGTTGCGCACGATGGAGGGGTCCTGCAGCAGCCGCTTCACCTTCGCGGGCGTGAAGCGCGCGACCTTCTTCGGATCGAATCCGGCGAACGCCCGACGGTACCCGGCGCGCTTGTTGAGGATCGTCGACCAGCTCAGTCCGGCCTGGGCACCCTCGAGCGTGAGCATCTCGAACAGGTGCACGTCGTCGTGGACCGGCACGCCCCACTCCTCGTCGTGGTATGCGAGGTAGCGGGGTTGACCGACGGGCGCCCACTCGCACCTGATCTGCTTCCCGGACACTGATGTCGAGCGTAGCGTTCGCCACCGACGCGGCGGGGCATGGATGAGGGGAGGCCGCGGGCATGGCCTCCCCTCTGGTCCAGGTCGGTGAGCGGCGCTAGGTGTTGCCGCCGCCGCCGGAGTTGCTACCGTCACCACCACCGCCGCCGCCGCCGCCAGCGCCGGTGCCACCTCCTCCGCCGCCGCCGCCACCGCCGAGGGACGTGTTGTCGCCGCCGCCGGTGCCATCGTTGCCGGCGGTTCCGTCACCGTCGATGCCGCCGCCAGTACCGTCGTTGCCTGGGGTGGCGTCGCCGTCTCCCTTCCAGCTGGCGCTCCATGCTCCGCTGTCGGTGCCGTCGTTGCCGGGCGTGTTGTCGCCGTCACCGCTCCATTCGGGCTTCCAGGTGTTGTTCCCGCCGTTGGTGCCGTCGTTGCCCTTGGTGCGGTCGTCGTCACCGTCGTCGTCGGGTCCGTCGACGTCGGAAAGGGAGTCGTTCTCGCGGCGCGCCTTCTCATCGAGCACGATCGCCGGAACCCCATCTGCGTCCTGATCCGGCAGGCTGTACAGCGTCACCCCCAGGCCCACGAAGGCCACCAGGGCTCCGATCGCGATCTTCGTCCACATCGTCGTCCTCCTCCCAGGCTCTCCCCATCTCTCGATGAGAACCTAGCCACCGGACGTGAGACGACCGTGAGTGGTCGGTGAGGCTCTTCTCATCGCGAGCGCGGCCTCCACGCGCGGACACGGACCTTCCCGAGGATCGGCTGGGGAGGGATCGCCTCGGTCAGCGGGTCGAGCTCGTGAACGATCTCGGCCGCCGACGGACGGTCCTGGGGCCGGCGTTCGATCGATGCCCTCACCAGGCTCGCCAACGGGTCCGGCACGTCGCGGGGCAGGGGTGTCGGATCGACCACGAGCTGTGGGAATCGTTTGGGACCGCTCGCCTCGGGGTCGCCGCCGGGGAACGGGCGTTCCCCGGCGAGGGACTCGTGCATCGTGACGCCGAGCCCCCACACGTCGGTGGTATGCGCCATCTCGGAAGCGAGGCCGGTGCCCGCCTGCTCCGGCGCGAGGTACCGATCGGTGCCGACGGGCCGGGTCGTCTTCCTCGCGGCCTCGACGCTGCGCGCGACGCTCAGGTCGATGAGCCTCGGCGGCGGTGCCATGAGAACGTTCTTCGGCTTGACGTCCAGGTGGACCGTGCCGGTCGTCGCGAGGTAGTGGATCGCCGAGGCCATCTGCAGGATCAACGGGATCGCCTGCTCGACCCCGATGCGCCCCTGGCGCCTGATCACGGTCGAGAGCCGTGGCCCTTCCACGAGCTCCAACACGATGTGCGGACGATCGCCGTCGAGGGCGACGTCGAAGCAACGAGGGAACGACGGGTGAGCGAGGTGCCGGAGGATCTCGGCCTCGGCGGCCAGGGCTCTGCGTGCCCGCCCGTCGCTCACCGATCCCGGGCGCAGGAGCTTCACGGCGACGACGCCGAGGATCGTCTCGTCCCACGCGGCGTAAACGTCGTGCACGTTGCTCGACCCCAGGAGCCCCACGGCGGTCCGCCCCGGCACGATGTGCTCGCCCTCGGCCAGGTTCCAGCCCATCGACCCCGTCGAGGGCACCATGGTTCGTTCGGCTCCGATCGCCACGACCCCATGCTGGCAAGCGCCGGTGAGACCCTCGTGAGCTGCACATGAGAGTCCCCTCATCTGGACTCACCGGAGGCGCTGGTGTGCGGCTGCCGTGGAATGATGGCGGGGCCGGTCAGGACCCCGGCGATCCCTGCATGCAGACCGAGACCCCCGCCCCGATCGACGACGAGACGAAGGATCCGCTGGCCACGCCGTCGCCGTCATCAGAACAGGATCCGCCTCGCCGCGTGTTCTCGGGGCTGCGCGCGCGCATCCTGTTCTGGTCGATCGTCAGCCTCGCGGTCGGAGTGATCGCCGCGGTGCTCGTGGTCCGCCAGGCCTCGCTCGTGCAGCTCGACGGTCGCATCGACGACTCGCTCGTACAGGAGGCCGACGAGCTCCGCAGCCTCAGCCGCGGCCGCGATCCCCTCACCGGTGACCGGTTCGGCGAAGACGTGCGCCGCGTCTTCGAGGTGTTCCTCGACCGGAACGTGCCCGCGAGCAACGAGGCCTACCTCGCGTTCGTCGACGGTCGGTTGATGGACCGCCGGGAAACGTCCGCCCGATCGTTCGGGTTGACCGACGACGACGCACTGATGGAGCGGCTGGGCTCGCTCGACGTCTCCGAGCGCGAGCGCGTGGAGACGGAGGCCGGGACCGTCGAATACCTCGCGGTTCCGCTGCCAACCAGGGAGGGCGACCTACGGGGGGTCTTCGTGACGGCCTTCTTTCGCGACCGGGAAGCCGCGGCGGTGAGCAGCGCCGTCCTCGGGGCCGTCGAGGTGGGGCTGATCGTGCTGTTGATCGGTTCGTTGATCGCGTGGCGCATCGCCGAGAGCGTGCTGCGACCGGTCCGCGCCGTTACGACCACCGCGCGGCGGATCTCCACGGGCGCAGATCTGACCGAGCGATTGCCGGTGACGGGACATGACGAGCTGGCCGAGCTCTCGTCGACGTTCAACGGCATGCTGGACGAGCTCGACGAGGCGTTCGACATTCAGCAGCGATTCGTCGATGACGCCGGGCACGAGCTGCGGACGCCGATCACGGTGATCCGAGGGCACCTCGACCTGATGGGCGACGATCCGGAGGAGCGCCGCGCGACGCTGGCGCTCATCGACGACGAGCTGGAGCGCATGCATCGCATCGTGAACGATCTGCTGATCCTCGCGAAGGCAGAACGCGCCGACTTCCTGCGGCTGGGTCCCGTCGATCTGTCGGAGCTCACCAAGGAGTTGCTCGCGAAGGCCGAGGCGCTCGGTGAGCGGGCGTGGCGCCTCGGCGGTGTGGCGCGCGGCATCGTGATCGGGGATCGGCAGCGCTTGACCCAGGCGACGATGCAGCTCGCGCAGAACGCGGTGCAGCACACGGCGGAGGGCGCAGAGATCGAGATCGGCTCCCAGGTGCTCGGCGGCGAGGTCGAGCTGTGGGTTCGGGACTCGGGAGAGGGCATCCCACCCGAGGAGCTCGATCGCGTCTTCGACCGGTTCGCACGCGGGGGTGGGAGGCGGGCCTCCGACGGTGCGGGGCTCGGCCTGTCGATCGTCCGGGCGATCGCCGAGGCGCACCACGGCCGGGTGACGGTGGGTAGCGAGCTCGGACGGGGGAGCCGGTTCTCGATCGTCGTTCCCGTCGACCAGCCACCCGTGGTGCCCGAGGAAGTCGAATGAGCCGCGTGCTGATCGTGGAGGACGAGGACCGCATCGCCGCGTTCCTCGACAAGGGGTTCCGGGCGAACGGGTTCACGACCGTCGTCGCACCGACCGGCGAGCAGGCGCTCGCCCAGCTTCGCGGCGACACGTTCGACCTCGTGATCCTCGACATCGGGCTCCCGGGCATCGACGGGTACGAGGTCCTGCGCGAGCTCCGGTCGTGGGATGCCGCGATCCAGGTCGTCATGCTCACGGCACGCGACGAGGTCGACGACACGGTGCACGGCCTCGAGGGCGGTGCCGACGACTACGTCACGAAGCCGTTCCGATTCGAGGAGCTGCTCGCCCGCGTGCGCGCTCGCCTGCGTGGCGAACGCGCCACCACCTCGACCACGATCGAAGCCGGCGACTGCGTGCTCGATGTCCGGACCCGCCGGCTCCGCGTCGATGACAGGGAGGTCGAGCTCACCGCCCGGGAGTTCACGCTGGCCGAGGCCTTCTTCAGCCACGCCGGCCAGGTGCTCAGCCGGGAACAGCTCCTGAGCCGCGTGTGGGGCTTCGACTACGACCCCGGGTCGAACGTCGTCGATGTGTACGTGGGCTACCTGCGCAAGAAGATGGGGAACGATCGCATCGTCACCGTCCGCGGCATGGGGTACCGCTTCGACCCCAGGCCCGCGGATCGCTGATCCTCATCCGTCGGCCTCGACCTCGTCCAGCACCTCGTCGACGAGCGAGAGCCCCTTCAGGGTGTGCTCGATGTCGTAGCCGAACCCGAACCGCAGGCCCTTCTTGAGCCCGAACATGTCGCCCGGCACGAGGAGCACGCTCCGCTGCGTGCGGATGCGCTCGGCGAGCTCGAAGCTCTTGATCGGAAGGTCGTACTTCGCGAATGCGATGGCGCCGGCGTCGGGCCGAGCCCACGTGAAGATGTCGTCATGGGTCCGCAACCACGTCTCGAGTCGTGGGAAGTTGCCCCGTACGATCGCGCGGGTTCGGGCGAGGATCGCCTCGCGGACCTCGGGCAACATGGCGAACGCTCCGAGCCGGTCGCTGACGGCCGACGGCGTGAGCGTGGTGTAGTCGTGGCGGTCCCATATCCGTGCGATCGCCTCCGTCGGCCCCACCGCCCACCCGACCCGCAGCCCGGGCATCGCGAACGCCTTGGAGAGGCCGCTCGTGACGACCACCCGCTCGCACCGTCCGAAGAACGTCGGCGTCGCCTCGTCGGTATCGAGCTCGGCCCCTCGATAGATCTCGTCGGCGACGATCCAGGCTCCGACGCGGTCGGCCGCGCGGACGACCTCGTCCATCTCGGGCTCGGTCAGCACATGGCCCGTCGGGTTGTTCGGGTTGCAGACCATGATGACCTTCGTGCGCTTGGTGACCGCGTCGTGCAGCTGGTCGACGTCGAGCGTCCAGCCCTCCTCCCCGAGCCGGAGTCGCACGCGGTCGCTCGCACCCCCGAAGAACGAGCCGAGGCCCCACCCTTGCATGTAGTTCGGCACCATGAACGCGAGCCGGTCGCCGGGCTCGAGCAGCGCCCACAACGCCAGGAAGTTCGCCTCGGACCCACCGTTGACCATCGTGACGTGTTCGATGGTGGCGCCCGGATACCAGGCGGCGACGTTCGCTCGCGTTTCCTCCGAACCTTCCGAGAGCGGGTATCCCAGCTTCGTGGAGAGGAAGGACTCGGCCTCGGCGGCCGGCCCGAGCAGCTCCCGGATGTTCATCGGCAGCACGCCCGATTCCGACAGGTCGTAGTCGACCTCGTGCCAGTGCAGGGACTGGTACCGCTCCATCCGGAACCGCTCGATCGTCATGGCCGGCCTCGCCTGCGCGTCGGGGTGATGCCCGACCGTAGCACCCGATGGCCCCTGGCGGAGGGGTAATCTGCGCGCGTGAACCGGGTCCGGGTGCTCCGCGCCGACGACGTCCGCGGGGCGATCGACATGCGCGGGTGCATCGAGGCGTGCGAGCGAGCATTCGTGGAGTACTCCTCTGACAGGGCCGAGCTGCCGGGCGTGATCCATCTCGACGTGCCGGAGGCGCGCGGCGAGATCCACGTGAAGGCGGGCCACCTGCACGGGGCGCCGTACTACGCGGTGAAGGCCGCGAGCGGGTTCTACGGCGTGGAGCCGCCGGCGATCGACGGGCTCGTGATCGTCTTCGACGCGCGGGACGGATCGCCGGCGGCGTTCTTGCTCGACGGTGGGTACCTCACCGACCTGCGGACCGGCGCGGCCGGGGGTGTCGCGGCGCGTCATCTCGCGCCGGAACGGGTCGATCGGGTCGCCGTGATCGGCACCGGTGCCCAGGCACGGTTCCAGGTCGAGGCGCTCGCCGAGGTGCGACCCGGGTTCGGCGAGGTTCGGGTCTGGGGCCGGCACCCCGCCCACGCCAGCCGCGCGACCGACGATCTGCGGGCTCGGCTCGGGGATCGTTGCGTGGTCGAGGATCTTTCCTCGGTGCGGGACGCGGTCGACGGCGCCGACGTCGTGATCACCTGCACGGCGGCGCGGGAGCCGCTCGTCGACGCGGCGTGGCTCGCACCCGGGGCACACGTCACCGCCGTCGGCGCCGACGGTCCCGGGAAGCAGGAGCTCGACCCCGAGATCCTTCGGCGGGCCGATCTGCTGGTGGTCGACTCACGCGAGCAATGTGTGCGACTGGGGGAGCTCCAGCACGCGCCGGACCAGGCCGGCCAGACCCTCGAGCTCGGCGAGGTCTGCGCAGGAGCGCACCCCGGACGCACCGATGAGGGGCAGCTCACCGTCTGCGACCTCACCGGCGTCGGCGTGCAAGACGTGGCCGCGGCGAACGCGGTGATGGCGGTGGCCGGCGAGGGCGGCGAGACGATCGAGCTGTGAGCGGAGTGCCTCGCGAGCGAAGCAGCGCCGAGTGAGCCCTGGTGCTCGAGCCGCTAGCGCGCCGGGCGCTCGAGCCTCGACGATCGACCTGCCGCTGCCCGGCTACGCCGGCTACGCCGAACCGGTCGACGCGTCCGACCCGCCCGACACGGCGAGCCGTTCGAGGATGCGGTCGTGCAGCAGGCCGTTCGACGACACCACGCTGCCGCCGTGGCGCGGTGCCGATCCGTCGATCTGGGAGACGCGGCCGCCGGCCTCCTCGACCACGACCTGGATCGCGGCGTAGTCCCAGATGTTGAGCTCGGGCTCGATCATCATTTCGCCGGCCCCACGGGCGACGAGCGTGTGACCCCAGAAGTCGCCGACCCCCCTGGTCCGGGGGGCCGCTGCGAGCAATCCGAGCGCACCGGTCCCGCTCTCATCGAGCCACGACCCGATCTCCGCGAAGAACAGCTGCGCGTCGTCGAGCCGGTCGATCTCGCTCACCCGGATGCTCCGGCCGTTCATGCGCGCGCCCCTGCCGCGGACGGCCTCGTACCGCTCGCCGAGCGCCGGGGCGTGCACGATGCCGAGCGCGATCTCGCCATCGACCTGCAGCGCGATCAAGGTCGCCCAGATCGGGATGCCCCGCGCGAAGTTCGCCGTGGCGTCGATCGGGTCGACGATCCAGACGCGTCCCTGCTCGCGGTCGGTGCCGCCCTCCTCCTCGCCGAGCACGTGATCGTCGGGGAACGCTGCGGCGATCTGCTCCCGGACCATCGCCTCGATCGACGTGTCGGCCTGCGTCACGACCGTGCGGTCGGCCTTCCTGCGGATCTCGAGGCCGTCGCCGAGGTAGAGACCCATGCCGATCTCAGCGGCTCGGTCGGCGAGGCCGTTCGCGAAGGCCAGTTCGTGCTCGAACACGGCGCCGAGACTATCGGCATGGGTCCGTCCCGGGACCTGGACCTTCGGCCGACGCCTGCTGCGATCGATCTCGGGTAGCCTGACTGAGCCCATGCAGACGACCGTCGAGAACGCCGAGAAGCACACCATCAAGCTCACCGTCGAGATCCCGCCCGACGAGTACTCGAAGGAGCTCGACGCCACCTACCGCAGCATCGCCGATCAGGTCAGGATCCCCGGATTCCGCAAGGGGAAGGTGCCCAAGCAGATCATCGACGCACAGATCGGTCGCGACGTCGTGCGCGACGAGTTCCTCGAGCACGCCGTTCCCCGGTACTACCGACGGGCCGTCTCGGAGCAGGATCTGGCCCCGATCGCCGATCCCGACATCGACCTCGAGGGGTTCGTCGACGACGCGCCGCTCGTGTTCACGGCCACCGTCGAGGTGCGGCCGCGTCTCGAGCTCACCGAGGCCGACTACGCAGGTCTGAAGATCACGAAGCCGAGCGTCGAGGTGGCCGAGTCCGACATCGACGAGTGGATCGACCGGCTGCGTGAGCGGTTCGCCGAGCTTGAGCCCGCCGACCGGCCCGTGATCGACGGCGACTTCGTCACGGTCGACGTGAAGGCGCTCTCGGGCGACGCGGAGATCGACGGCCTGACCCGCACGGACTACCTCTACGCGGTCGGCTCCGGGGAGTTCGGCGAGGCCCTCGATCAGCAGCTCCCGGGCACGAAGCCCGGAGACATCCTGAAGGTCTCCGAGGTGATGGGTCCGGGGGCGGGCGAAGGGCTCGAGGGCGCTACGGCCGACCTCACCGTGCTCGTCAAGGACGTCAAGGCCCGCCGGCTCCCCGAGCCCGACGACGGGTTCGCGAAGACGGCATCGGAGTTCGACACGATCGACCAGCTCCGCGACGACCTGCGCACCCGCCTGGGTGAGATCAAGGAGCGCGAGGCCACGGCCCAGGTCCGCGATCGCGTGCTCGACGCCGTGATCGACACGATCGAGGTCGACATCCCGGCGACGCTGATCGACGACGAGACCGAGCACAGGGTCGCCCACGCGAAGGAGCGTGCCGAGCGGGCCGGACTCACGGTCGAGGATGTGCTCGAGGCGCAGGGATGGGACGAGGACCGGCTGCGCGAGGACTCCCGCGACCATGCCATCAAGGCGATCAAAGCCGATCTCGCACTCGAAGGTGTCGCCCGAGCGGAGAAGATCGAGGTCGACGCCGACGATCTGGGAGCCGAGATCAGCTCCCTCGCAGAGGCATATGGCCGCGAACCGAAGGAGCTCGCGAAGCAACTCGAGCGCAGCGGTCAGATCGTGACGCTGGCCGGGGATATCATCAGAGGCAAGGCCCTCGATCTGTTGGTCGAGCGTGCCGAGGTCGAACCCGAAGCAGGCGACGAGGCCGCCGACGGTGGCGAGCCGGTCGGCAACGAGCCCGAGAACGAGATGTCTGACGACGCCGAGGAGACGCCATGACCGACATGCGATCGAACATCACCGCCAACGACTACCTGGTGCCGGTGGTCGTCGAACAGACCAGCCGTGGCGAGCGGTCGTTCGACATCTACTCCCGGCTGCTGAAGGAGCGCATCGTCTTCCTCGGCACGCCGATCGACGACAACGTCGGCAACCTGATCATGGCGCAGATGCTGCACCTGGAGTCCGAAGACCCCGACAAGGACATCAACCTGTACATCAACTCACCCGGCGGGGTCATCACGTCACTGTTCGCGATCTACGACACGATGCAGTACATCAAGCCCGACGTGTCCACGATCGTGATGGGGCAGGCGGCGAGCGCGGCCGCCGTGCTGCTGCTGGCCGGGGCCCACGGCAAACGCTTCGCCCTGCCGCACTCCAGGGTGCTGCTGCACCAGCCGCACGGCGGCGCCGAGGGGCAGGCGGTCGACATCGAGATCCAGGCCAAGGAGATCGTCCGGTCGCGAGAGCTGCTCGACCACCTGATCGCGAGGCACACGGGGCAGGACCTCGAGAAGGTCACCAAGGACACCGACCGGGACTTCATCCTCACGGCCGAGGAGGCGAAGGGCTACGGGGTGATCGACGAGATCATCACCACGCGGGGTATCGCCGAGCTTGCTACCGCGGGAGCCGGCGCCGTGTGATGATTCCGCAGATGGTTCCTGGCCGGGCCTGCGGGCCCGGCCGTTCGATCCGTCGGAGAGGGAAGAGAGGCAGATGGCGAAGTTCGGGGATTCCGACCTGCTGAAGTGCTCCTTCTGCGGGAAGAGCCAGAAGCAGGTGAAGAAGCTGATCGCCGGACCCGGCGTGTACATCTGCGATGAGTGCATCGATCTCTGCAACGAGATCATCGAGGAAGAGCTCTCCGAGACCACCGAGCTCAAGCTCGACGAGCTGCCCAAGCCGCAGGAGATCTTCGGGTTCCTCGACGAGTACGTGGTCGACCAGGAGCGCGCGAAGAAGGTGCTCTCCGTCGCGGTCTACAACCACTACAAGCGCATCCAGGTCGGCGTGAAGGAATCCGACGTCGAGCTGCAGAAGTCGAACATCATGATCCTGGGGCCGACGGGGTGCGGCAAGACCTACCTGGCTCAGACGCTCGCCCGCATGCTCAACGTGCCGTTCGCGATCGCCGACGCGACCGCGCTCACCGAGGCCGGCTACGTCGGGGAAGACGTCGAGAACATCTTGCTGAAGCTGATCCAGGCGGCCGACTACGACGTCAAGAAGGCCGAGACCGGCATCATCTACATCGATGAGATCGACAAGATCGCCCGCAAGAGCGAGAACCCGTCGATCACCCGCGACGTGAGCGGCGAGGGCGTGCAGCAGGCGCTGCTGAAGATCCTGGAGGGTACCCAGGCCAGCGTGCCCCCCCAGGGCGGACGCAAGCACCCGCACCAAGAGTTCATCCAGATCGATACGACGAACGTGCTGTTCATCTGCGGCGGCGCATTCGCTGGCCTCGACAAGATCATCGAGAGCCGCATCGGCCGCAAGGGCATCGGGTTCGGAGCCGAGGTGGTCTCCCGCGACGAGAAGGACATCGGCGAGCTCTTCGCTCAGGTGCTGCCCGAGGACCTGCTGAAGTTCGGGCTGATCCCCGAGTTCGTGGGCCGGCTTCCCGTGATCACGAGCGTCGACAACCTGGACGAGGACGCGCTCGTCGACATCCTCACGAAGCCGAAGAACGCGCTCGTGCGGCAGTATCAGCGGTTCTTCGAGTTCGACGGCGTCGAGCTCGAGTTCAAGGACGACGCCCTGCGCGCGATCAGCGAGCAAGCCATCATGCGTGGCACCGGCGCCCGTGGCCTGCGCGCCATCATGGAGGAGGTCCTACTCAACGTGATGTACGAGCTCCCCTCCCGCGAGGACGTCACGAAGTGCCTCGTCGACAAGGATGTCGTTCTCACCGGCGTGAATCCGACGCTCGTGCCCCAGAAGGCCTCGAGGAAGCGCGGCGAGCGCCAGGAGAAGACGGCGTAAACGTTCGGCCGGTTGCGTTCTACTCCAACCCGGGACGCCGGAGGATGCTGGAACTCGCCTGTTCCACGTCCCATGATTCCCCCCGGGCGATGATCGCCTGCGCGCTTACAGACAGGGGGAACCGATGGACGATGAGATCCGCCGCGAGGCGACCGGGTTCGCGAGGAATTGGTGGCTGTTCCTGATCACGGGACTGGCCTGGCTGCTGGTCGGGGTGCTCGTGCTCCGGTTCAACATCACATCCGTCGCGACCGTGGGCATCCTGCTGGGTGTCATGTTCCTGGGCGCGGCGTTCAACGAGTTCCTCGCGTCGACGACGGTCTCGGGCGGATGGAAGTGGGTGCACGTCGCGCTCGGCGTGCTGTTCGTCCTCGGATCGCTGTGGGGCTTCTTCCGTCCGATCGACACGACGTTCGCCCTGGCGTCGGTGCTCGGCTTCCTGCTCGTGCTGATGGGCACGATGCACGTCGTGGGCGCCGTGCTCTCCAGGGAGCTGAACCCGCTGTGGTGGCTCGGCCTGACCGTCGGCATCCTGGAGATCCTCTTGGCCATGTGGGTCTCCCAGCAGTACTACGGCGCTCGGATCGCGCTGATCCTGGTCTGGGTCGGGTTCATGGCGATCTTCCGCGGCATCAGCGAGATCGTGATGGCCTTCGAGCTGCATCACGCCAAGAAGAACCTGGCGGCGGCCGCCTGAGCAGTCGGCCGATCCGCAACGTCCTCATCGTTGCGGTGGCGCTGGCCATGGCCGCCTCGGCCTGCGCCGACGACGAGGCGTCGCCCGGCGACGGCACCTCGTCGTCGATCGCGGACACGACGTGGATCCTCGGCGCGGCGTCGGCCGAGTCGCTGGTCGACGAGGTCCTGCCGCCCGATGTCCGGGCAACGGCCCGCTTCGAGGACGACGGCACGGTGGGCGGCACCACCGGCTGCAACACCTTCAGCGGGAGCTACACGGCTGGTGACGGCGGGGCGCTCTCGATCGAGCCCGGCGCGATGACGCAGATCGCCTGCGAGGAACCACTGATGCGCCTCGAGGCGGCCTACACGGCCGCCCTCGCCGACGTCGAGTCCTTCGAGATCGTCGACGAGGGCGAAGGCCTCGTGCTGTCCGGCGAGGAGGCCACGTTGTCATACACGCCCGAGCGTCCGGTCGGTCTCGAGGGCACGAGCTGGCAGGTGAGCGGCATCGTGACCGGCGACGCGGTGTCGTCAACGATCGCCGGCGCCGAGGCAGAGTTCACCCTCGACGCCGGCAGCCTGACGGGCACGACCGGCTGCAACCGGATGACCGGCTCCTACTCGGTCGAGAGCGACGCGAGTGATGGATCGGTGTCGTTCTCCGACATCGGCACGACCAAGATGCTGTGCGAGCCCGACGTGATGGAGCAGGAGCACCAGATCGTCGTCGCGCTCGAAGGGGCGATGACCTACTCGATCGAAGGCTCGACGATGTCGTTGACCGACGCCGACGGCTCACTGGTGCTGACGCTCGTCGCCGGTTAGGAGAGCGCCTTCCGCTTCAGCGCCTCGAATTCCTCTTGGGAGATCGATCCGTTGTCGAGGAGCTCCTTGGCCTTGGCGATCTCCGCCGAGGGACCGGAGTCGGCGGCCGCCTTCTGCACGTACTGCTTGAACTCCGACTCGGCCGCCTGCTGCTGCGCGACGTCACGCCTGGCCATGTCCTTGCCGTGCACGATCACGTAGATGAACAGCGTCAGCACCGGCAAGAACAGCAACGCGATCAGCCAGACCGCCTTCATGCCGCCCGACATCTCGTGGTTGCGGAAGATGTCGAAGATGACCCGGAACAGGATCATCAAGTAGGCGATCATGAAGAAGATCACGACCGTGGTCCACAGGATCTCTCCGAAGTCGATCTC
>DATFFT010000014.1:0-13869 GCA_035249905.1 Actinomycetota bacterium
GCCCCGCGCAGCCTGATCCTCGCCACGTATGACGTGTTCACCGAACGCGCGGCCGACCTCGGGCACCCGCGGCTGCCGGGCCAGACGCTCGAGGAGTACCGGCGAACCGTGGAAGCCACGGGAGCGCTAGGTGACGGCGACCTCGACCGGCTGACACAGGTCACGACCGATGCGGCGTACGCCGCGCGGGATCCCGGTCCGGCGGACGCAGAGGTCGCGACCCGGTCCTCCCACGCCGTGGTCAAGGAGATGCGACGCCAGGCCGGCTGGGTGCAGCGCCTGACCGGACCGTACCGGCGGCGCTGACGAGTCCGCGCCCGGCCCGGTCCCGGTCTACCTGGTCCCGGTCACCGTCTGCGCGGCGGCCTCTCTCAACGCTCGAACGAATCGCTCGCGGTCCTCACGGAACTGACGGACGTCGGTTTCGACCCCGCTCGCGATGTCGTCGATCGCCACGAAGAATGCCATCTGCCCCTCGCGGAGCGCGTCGATGACCTCCCCGTCGCGACGACAGATCTTGAAGATGCTCTGGCCGTCGGTGACGAGCTTCACCTCCGACAGGTGCTTGTCCATGCCCGCCTTGTCGTTGAGGAACTCCCACGACCGGCGGACCCGCTGCAGCGACATGCCGCCGTCGAGCAGCGACTTCACGACCCGAAGAGCGACCAGGTCGCGGAACGCGTAGAGGCGCGGCACCCCGGGGCGGCCCCCGGTCCCCTGGACGGACGGTTGCACCAACCCGATCTGGTCCCAGTACCTGAGCTGGCGAGGCGTGCAGCCGGTGAACTTGCAGGCCTGGTGGGTGGTGAATCCCTCCATCCGGTTCGCGTGCCCCCTCGGTCTCGTCCGTCGTCGATCTCGCCATCGGCACGGATCGCCGAAGGACGGTTCGGTGCACCGGCCGACGACTCGCGCCCAGGGGGAAGGGGACATCGTTGTACAACAGCGCTGGGGAGGGCGGCAAGCCGGGAGGTCACGATGGTCGCGGAATCGTCCGAACGGGCTATGCCGCGAAGCTCGCTAGCCGTCGTCGGAGGACGCGGGCGGACGGAACCGTGACGCGAGCCGTCCGATGATGCCCGTGAACGACCCGCCGTCGGACTGCATCGCGCGGATCTGATCGCGCCCGAGCTGCCCGAGGTACCGGTAGATCAGCATGGCCGAGCCGATCATCATGATGAACCCGACGGCCGCGATCCAGGCGCTGACCACGAACAGCAGCAGGAGCACGCACCCGAGCACGAACGCGATCGCCGCGAGGCGGATGCGCCGGGCGAGGTGGGTGTACAGGTCGGTACGGCCCACCTGCTCGACGAGCTTCGGATCGTCCTCGGCGAGCCGGCGCTCGATCTCGTCGAGGATGCGCTGTTCGTGTTCGCTCAGGGGCATCCGGCTTCCTCCGGCGAGGGCTCCTTCGGTCCGTGGCGGGGTTCCCCCCGACCCTCCGATTATAGGGAGGCTTGCGGACCTGGGAACCCAGGCGCCGGGTCGGACGGAGGGCGCCGGGTGCGATCGAGCAACGACGCCGGCGTCGCCGCACCGCGGCCGAAGCGATGCTCGATGCGGTCGACGGCCCGTTCGACGTCGCCCCAGCGCTCCCCGCGAAGCAGGACGAGCTGCTCCGCGCCGGCGGATACCAACCCGCTGGCCTGCACGCCGAGCAGGCGCACCCGGTGCCGTTCCCCCGGCAGGTTCCGGTAGAGCTCGGAGACCGTCTGGTAGAGGTCGGCACCGACGTCGGTCGCATCGGCCAGGGTCTTCGAGCGCGTGAGCGTGGTGAACGTGGCGAGGCGGACCTTCAACGTCGCCGTGCGCGCCTGGTAGCCGTCGGCGCGGAGCCTCGAGGCGACCCGGCCCGAGAGCGCGAGCAGCTCGCGGAGCAGCGTCTCGTCGTCGTCGAGATCGTGGTCGAAGGTCTCCTCGTGACCGACCGACTTCGGCGCCTCGTAGGGCACCACGTCGCGAGCGTCGATGCCGTGGGAGAGCTGCGACAGGTGCCGGGCGTGCTGCTCGCCGAGCAGGCGGGCGAGGATCGGCTCGGGCGTGGCCGCGAGGTCGCCGATCGTCCGCACGCCCAGGCGCGAGAGCACCTCGCCGGTCTTTTCCCCCACGCCCCACAGGCGGCCCACCGGCAACGGCTCGAGGAACGCGAGCACGCCGTCGGCCGACACGACGAGCTCGCCATCGGGTTTGCAGAGGTCGCTCGCGAGCTTGGCCACGAACTTCGTCGGCGCCACGCCGACCGAACACGTGACCCCCACCTCGCGTTCGACCTCGGCCCTGATACGCGCCGCGATCGCACGCGGGGTCCCGAACAGCATCGACGCCCCACCCACGTCGAGGAATGCCTCGTCGAGCGAGATGGGCTCGACGAGGGGGGTGTGCGCGAGCAGCACCTCGCGGAAGCGATTCGAATGGGCCTGGTAGGCCTCGAAGTCGGGGGACAGGAATATGCCGTCGGGGCAGAGCCTACGAGCACGCACGGTCGGCATCGCCGAGCGCACCCCGTATGCACGGGCCTCGTAGGACGCCGAGCTCACGACGCCGCGCCCCCCGATGCCACCGACGATCACCGGCTTCCCGGCGAGCGCCGGGTGCTTCAGCGCCTCGACCGAGGCGTAGAACGCGTCGAGGTCGGCGTGCAGGATCGGTTCGGCTGCTCGTTCGTTCGGCAGCGCCCCCGGTGGATCGGTCATGTCGTCATCATCCCGCGGAGCCGGGGCTCGCGTGCCAGAGGGTTCGCGGCCCGGCGCCGGGAGCGGGAGCGTTCGAGGCCGGACCTCGAGCCGCCTCGCCGCGGAGCGCCTCGCGCAACCGGCCCTCGCCCCGCGCTCGGTGCAGGACCGAGAGGTCCCAGACCTCCTCGGCCACCACGCTCACCCCTCCGACCCCGGTTCGGCGGAGCTCCCCCGCGACCGCGAGCGCGTATCCGTGGAACACCGTCTTCGCGGCCCTGGGCTGCACCGACTCGAACACCGTGACCTCGACCGGGCCGGTCGCGTCGTCGAGCGTGAGGAAGATGATGCGCTGGCCGCTGCGGATCGCCGGGGTCTGCGAGGCGACCTTCACGCCGGCGACGATCACCCTCGAGCCACCGCGCGTGCGGCGCAGGTCCTTCGCCCGCGTCACGCCGAGGTCGGCGAGGACCGGTTCGAAGAAGCTCACGATGTGCCGGGTGGCGTCGAGTCCCAACACCTCGATCTCGGCGCGCACGACCTCGGCATCGGAGTAGTCCTTGAAGCGATGCCCCGCTGCAGGGTCGGCACCCATGGCGAGGGTGAGCTGGTCGCCTTCCCGCCGGGGTTCTGCGGTCATCGCCACGTACACGTGTCGCCGTCGGGCCGGCTCGAGCTCGTCGAACGCGCCTGCGTGGGCGAGCGCCTCGGTCACCGGCCGGCTCACGGTCGTACGCCGCATGAAGTCGCCCACGTCGCGGAACGCGCGGTCGGCGCGCGCCGTCTGGATCGATCGGATCTCGGCGTCGCTGATGCCGTGCACGTCTTGGAGGCCGAGCCGGATGCCGAAGGAGCCGACGGTGCCGCCCTCACCCCTTGGCACCGGCTCCACCACGTACTCCGGCTCGCTCGAGTTCACGTCGAGCGGCAGGATCGCGATGCCGTGGCGCCGCGCGTCGTCGAGGATCGTGCGACGCGGGTACATACCGGGGTCGTGGGTCAACAGGCCCGCGTACAGGTGCGCCGGGTAGTGCGCTTTCAACCAGGCGCTCTGGTAGGTCGGCACCGCGAACGCCGCCGCGTGCGCCTTGCAGAACCCGAACGAGGCGAACTGGGTCACCGCGTGCCACACCTTCACCGCCGCGTCGCGGTCCACGCCCCGAGCCGCCGCGCGCTCCACGAAGTCGGCCTCGAAGCCCGGCAGCATCTCCTCGTGGTCGAGGTGGCGCCGGATGTGGTCGGCGTAGGTCTCGGTGTACCCGGCGATCGCCGCGAGCGCCCGGATCACCTGCTCGTGGAAGACGATCACCCCGTAGGTCTCCTGCAGCGGCCCGCGCAGGCCCGGATGGATGTAGCTCGGACGTTCGAACGCCGACCGCCGCCGCAGGTACGGCGTGATCATGTCGGATTTCACCGGCCCGGGCCGGAACAGCGAGATGTCGACGATCAGGTCTTCCCAACGGTCGGGCTGCAGCTTCTGCAGCAGCTCGCGCTGGCCGGGCGACTCGATCTGGAAGCACCCGAGCGTGTCGGAGGCGCGGACGAGCTCGAACGTGGCGGTGTCGTCGAGCGCGATGCGGTCGAGGTCGACCTTCTCACCCGTCGTGCGCGCGATCTCGTCGAGCGCGTGGCGCATCGAGCTCAGCATGCGCACGCCGAGGATGTCGAGCTTCAGGTAACCGAGCAGCTCGACGTCGTCCTTGTCGGCCTGGATCATGCGATGTCCGTTCGCGCTGCGCTCCAGTGGCACCCGCTCGACAAGGTCGTGGCTCGCGAGCACGATGCCGCACGGGTGCAGCGCGATGTGCCGTGGGAACCCGCCGATCCTCTCGGCGACGCCGATCAGGCGTTCCATCTGCTCGAACCGCAGGTTGATGCCCGCCAGCTCGGGCAGGCGGTCGATCGCCTCGCGCAGGTGCCCGGCCGAGATGTGCGGGAACGACGTCGCCACGACGCCGACCTCGACCTCGGGCAGCCCGAGCGCCTTGCCGACCTCGCGGATCGCCGAACGGGCCCGGTACGTGTCGATCATCGCGACGCAGCCCGCGCGCTCGGTGCCGTGGCGGCCGAGGATCATGTCGTAGACGTCTTCCCGCCTCGCCGACTCGACGTCGATGTCGATGTCGGGCAGGTCCGTGCGCATCGGGTTCATGAACCGTTCGAACGACAGATCGTGGCGGAGCGCGTCGACGTCGGAGATGCCGGTCAGGGAACACACGAGCGAGCCCGCCGCGCTCCCCCGGCACGCGGCGCGGATGCCCATCGCCTTCACGTCGGCGACGATGTCGGCCACGGTGAGGAAGTACGCCGCGAACCCCATGCGCCGGATCATCGAGAGCTCGTGGTGCAGCCGGTCGCGCAGTCGTTCGTCGACGTGCATCTCGCGCTCGTACACGCCGCGCCAGCACCGCTCGGCGAGCACCGCGTCGGCGCCGCGGCCTTGCGGCGTCGGGAAGTCGGGGAAGTGGATGCGCCCGAGGCCGAGGTCGTATCGGCACATGTCCGCGACGGCCAGGGTTCCGTCGCACAGATCGGGCCGCTCGGCGAAGAGCGCCCGCATCTCGGCGGCGGGCTTCAGCCAGCCCTCGGCGTTGCGGCGGGACACGTTCGTCTCGGCGAGCGGCACGATGCGCCGCATGCACTCGAGCACGTCGGCCACGAACGCGTCGGCGGGCTCCAGGTACCGGACGGGGTTCGTCGCGACGGCGCGCACCCCGGCGCGCTCGGCGAGGCGCAGCATCGACCTGATCTCGTCGGACGAGCCGCGCTCGAACCGGTGCTCGACACCGACGAGCAGGCGGTCGCGCCCGAACGCCTCGCGGAACGGGTCGAGCAGCCGCGCGGCGTGGTCGACCCGGCCGGCGACCGCCTCCCGCCCCGGGTGCGATCGGGGTCCGGCGACCGCGACGAGACCGGCCGCGTGCGCGCATATCTGCACCGGGTCGACCCACGGATCGCCGCGGTCGCCCAGCATGTGGGCGTCGGTGATCAGCCGGCAGAGGTTGGCGTAGCCGGTGTCGTCGGACGCGAGCAGCACGACGTGGGCATCGCGTTCGCTCCCCCGCCCACCCGGCGTGGAGGCTCGCACCGTGACCGAAGCGCCGAGGATCGGCCGCACTCCCTCGGTCTCGCACGCTCGAACGAACCGCGCGGCGCCGTAGAGCCCGTCGCGGTCGGTCATCGCCACGGTCGGCTCGCTCGTTCCGGCCGCCCGGCCGAGCGCCGCCGCGCGGGACACGAGCTGCTCCGGCGTGAACGCGCCTTCCTTCAGGGAGAAGCACGACCGCACGTCGAGGTGCACGAACGATGCCGACATCGACTACCGAGACCTGGGGAAGCGATGACGATCTTCGTCGAGCGGGACGCCTCTCAGCGCTGCCAGATCGCGGGGTCGTGGGCGAAGTGCACGCGGATCGGATCGAACGCTCGCAGGCGATCGACCGACCGTGCGTACGCGTCGGGATCGGGTGAGCTCGATCGACCCGAGACCTCGGAGCCCTCGCCCCCCTGCCACTCCGCGCGGGACTGCACCGCCTGACCGGCGAGCACGATCGCGCCGCCGGGTGCGTCGACGACCAACGACTGATGCCCGGCGGTGTGTCCCGGCGTCGGAACCAGTCGCATGCCCGGCGCGACCTCGGTCTCGCCTTCGAGGAGCTCGTAGGTGAGCCCCGGCACGTCGATCCACTCGGGGACCGTGTAGTCGGGCTCGTGGACCTTGGCCCACTCCCCGCGCTGCACGAAGATCGGCATGCCTCGGAGCCGGGCGTTCTGCCCCGAGTGGTCGAAGTGCAGGTGGCAGTTGGCCGCGCCGGTCACGTCGGCGAGCGAGATGCCGGCTTCCTCGAGCGCGTCGTCGACCGGGCGGACCCGTGGGGAGAACCTCGTCTCGACCTCGGCGTTGCCGAAGCCGGCACCGTTGTCGAACAGGAAGATCCCGTCGGGATGCTCGACCGCGTGGCCGTACGACGGCCACCATTCCACCCCGAGGAGCTCCCGCTCCGCATCGGGGAGCCGCAGCTCGGAGACCAGGAACGGGATGACTCGCACCTCGCCACGCTACCCCCTCGAGCGCTAGTCCCACAGGCGCTCCATGTGCCAGCGTTCCCTGCCGCGGTCGAAGTAGAGATCCCAGACCGCGCCGCCGCGCGCTTCCACGCGCCAGTACTCGCGATCGCGGCCGTCGGACCACCATCGGCCCTCGATCTTCCACCGGCCGATCACGTCGGCGACCTCGTAGCGGCGGCCCCGCCACTCGAACGCGCTCGGCATGCCGGTGTCGCGTTCGACCCTGATCTCCTCGTCGAATCGCTTCGTCACCGTGACGGTCCTCACAGTCGAAAGGTCGAGCCCGTTCATGAATCGAACGTGTGTTCGAGCGGGAGGACGAATGTACGCCCGGGTTCCGACATCCGTCAAGACGGGTCCGGGGGCGAGGAGAGGCCTATCATCTGGAGCATGACCACCGTGGCCGATCCGAACGAGCAGCTCACTCCCACCACCCTTCCGACCTCCACCGAGCAGCAGATCGAGCTCGTCGACCACTACTCCGCGCACAACTACCACCCGCTGCCCGTCGTGGTCGCCGAGGCCGAGGGGGCGTGGGTCACCGACGTCGAGGGCAAGCGCTATCTCGACATGCTGGCCGCTTACTCCGCGCTCAACTTCGGCCACCGCCACCCCGACCTGATCGCGGCGGCCCACGCACAGCTCGACCGGGTCACGCTCACGAGCCGGGCGTTCCACAACGACCGGATGGGGCTGTTCTGCCGTGGTCTCGCCGAGCTCTGCGGCATGGAGATGGTGCTACCGATGAACTCGGGAGCCGAGGCGGTCGAGACCGCCGTGAAGACCGCCCGTCGGTGGGGGTACGACGTCAAAGGTGTGCCCGAGGACCGCGCGAAGATCGTCACCTGCGAGGGGAACTTCCATGGACGCACGATCACGATCGTGAGCTTCTCGACCGACCCCAGCGCCAAGGGCGGGTTCGGGCCCTTCACACCCGGGTTCGAGACGGTGCCCTACGGCGACGCCGAGACGCTCGAGACCGCGCTCGCCGACCCCGACGTGGTCGCGTTCCTCGTCGAGCCGATCCAGGGCGAGGCGGGGGTGATCGTGCCTCCCGAGGGGTACCTGCGGCGCGCCCGGGAGCTGTGTGACGCGAACCGCGTGCTGCTGATCGCCGACGAGATCCAGTCGGGGCTCGGGCGTACGGGGCGCACGTTCGCGTGCGACCACGAGGGGGTCCGCCCAGACGTGTACGTCGTCGGCAAGGCGCTGGGCGGTGGCATCGTGCCCCTGTCGGCGGTCGTCTCGACCCGCGACGTGCTGGGGGTGTTCCGTCCGGGCGAGCACGGATCGACGTTCGGCGGCAACCCGCTGGCGTCCGCGATCGGCCTCGAGGTGCTGCGGCTCCTCGGCACGGGCGAGTTCCAGCGACGATCCGACGAGCTCGGAAACGCGTTGGTGGCCCGGCTGCGGGCGGAGGCCCCGCGGGCGGCGGTCGTCGAGGTGCGCGGCAGGGGCCTGTGGATCGGCATCGAGCTCACGCCCGAGGCCGCGCCTGCTCGCGAGGTCTGCGAGCGGTTGATGGAGATGGGCGTGCTCGCCAAGGACACGCACGAGACCACCGTGCGGCTCGCTCCCCCGCTCTGCGTGACGCCGGAGGACCTGGATTGGGCGACGGAGCGGATCCTCACGGCCCTGGCCGAGCGGCTCGGCTGATCGGCGAGATCGACGGCGGCGAGCGAGAACCGTTCGCTCGGGGCGCCGTCGTTACGCTCACCGAGACCTGGCGGGGACGGGCGATGTCGATGCGTCCGGTGCGGGTCGTCGAGGACGTGCCGCACCACCATCGCGCGTTCTACCTCTCCCCGGGATCGCGATGGCTGAACGACCCGCGCGAGCACGGCGAGGTACGGTTCCACGACACCGCTTGGGAGCTCGAGCCGAAGGTGCGCGAGCGCCCCGTGCTCTCGTTCGCGTTCCCCGAGACCGCGTACGCGGTGCTGCTCTCGTGGACGGTCGAGTGGGCGTTCGAGGGCTACTACGTGAACATCCAATCGCCGCTTCGGGAGCGCGGCGCCACGCTCGAGTTCACGGACTGGTTCCTCGACGCCCGCATCCCGCCGGCCCGCGACGCCTACGAGTGGAAGGACGAGCACGAGCTCGCCGAGGCGGTCCGGCGCGGATTCCTCACCGAAGCAGAAGCCCACGGCGTGCGAAGGGCGGGGGAACGCGCGGTCGAGCAGGTGCTGCTGCACGAGCCTCCGTTCGACGACGACTGGGAGTCGTGGCGGCCCGACCCCTCGTGGGGACCGCTCGATCTCCCCTCCGATCGGGCTTCGAACGCCTTCTGACCGAGCGCGTCGCATCCCACACCTCGGGAGGGCGAGGCGTAGGATGCTCGCCGTCGGTTCGAGAAGGGGGATCCCATCATGGACAACTCGGGTGGCTTCACCACCCCGCCCCCGCCTCCGCCGCCGCCCGGCGGCGAGGGAGGCGCAGGGGGGCCCGGCCTCCCGTCGCGCGGCATCGGCGAGATCCTGAGCACCGCGTTCGAGATCTACAAGGCGAACGCCGCGAACCTGCTGATGATCGTCGCGATCGTGGTGGTTCCGCTGACGTTCATCAGCGCGTTCCTCTCCGGGGTCGTGTTCGCCCCCGAGACCAGCACCGAAGTGGTCTTCGGGCAGGAGATCGAGGTGTCCTCGCAATCGGCCGCCGCCGCCCTTCTCGTGGCGGCGATCGCGGCGGTGATCGCGGTGATCATCTCCGCGGTCCTGCAGGCGGCGATCATGCGTGGCGCCGCGCAGGGCAGCATCGGCGATCAGGTCGACATCGACGCCTCGTACCGGTGGGGCTTCGCGCGGTTCGGCAGCGTGCTGCTGATCTCGATCCTCGTCGGCCTCGCGGTGCTGGTGGGCCTGCTGCTGTTCATCATCCCCGGCATATTCCTGGCCGTGATGTTCGCGGTGGCGATCCCGGCGCTCGTCATCGAGAACCGCCGCGGCACCGACGCGATGGGCCGCTCGTGGAACCTGGTGAAAGGCCACTTCTGGCACGCGTTCGGCCTGATCATCGTCACGTTCATCCTCGTCGCGGTGGTCGGAGGCATCATCGGAGCGATCGGCGGCGCGATCAGCGACAACTGGTTCGTGACGTGGATCTTCAGCTCCATCGCACAGATCATCGTGGCGCCGTTCTCCGCGCTGGTCAGCGTGTTGCTGTACCTGGACCTACGCGCTCGTACCGAGGCGCTCACCGCCGACGAGCTGCGAGGGGAGCTGAACCGAGCCGTGTAGTTCACGCATCTCGACCACGAACCTCGAGAGGGCGCCCCCGATGGGGCGCCCTCTCCACATCCGAGATCCGGTCGCTCCGGGTGAGCCGCTCCGGTTGTCGCCATGCCCGGCGCGAGCGATGGTATGGATCGTGGTGGCCGTACCCGACCTCTCCGCGCTGCGATCCCGCTTCCCCGCACTCGCGAGGACGCAGGGTGGACGCCCCGTCGTCTACGCCGACGCCCCAGGCGGCTCCCAGGTGCCCGACACCGTCATCGAGGCGGTCGCGGGCCACTACCGCAGCGGCATCTCGAACATGGACGGGGTGTTCGCGGCCAGCGAGGAGCTCGAGGCGGCCGTCGGGGCGGCACGCAGAGCGGGCGCCGACCTCGCCGGCGTCGAGCCCGGCCAGGTCGTCTTCGGGTCCAACTCCACGTCGCTGCTGTTCCACCTGTCGCGTTCGTTCGCCCGCACGATCGGGCCCGGTGACGAGGTCGTGGTCACCCGTCTCGATCATGACGCGAACGTGCGACCGTGGTTGCTTTCTGCGCGGGACGCCGGCGCGACCGTGCGCTGGGTCGACGTGCGGCCCGACGACGCCACGCTCGACCTCGACTCGTTCGACGCCGCCCTCGGTCGGCATCCCCGGCTCGTGGCGTTCACGCTCGCGTCGAACGCGGTCGGCACGGTGACGCCGGCCGCCGACCTCGTTGCGCGGGCGAAGGCGGCCGGGGCGCTCGTCGTCGTCGACGGCGTGCACGTGGCTCAGCATCGCTCGATCGACCTCACGGCGATCGGCGCCGACATCGTGACGATCTCCCCCTACAAGGTGTTCGGGCCGCACATGGGCATGGTCGCGGCGTCCCCCGGCGTGCTCGAGGGCTGGGACCCGTACCGGGTGCGCCCCGCCGAGCGCTACCCCTCACCGGAACGTTGGGAGACCGGCACGCAGAACCACGAGGCGATGGCGGGGTTCGTCGCCGCGGTCGACTACCTCGCCGAGCTCGGCGCTCTGCACGACCAGCGCGCCGACGGGTCGCGGCGCGCGGCCGTGGTCGCCGCCTACGAGGCGATCGGCGCGCACGAACGCGAGCTGGCACGGCGGTTTCTCCACGGCATCCAGCGCATCCCGGGCGTCAGCCTGTTCGGCATCACCGATCCGGAGCGGCTCGACGAGCGAACACCCACGTTCGCGGTGCGCGTGGGCGACCGGCATCCGCGCGAGACCGCCAAGGCGCTCGCGGAGGGAGGGATCTTCGTCTGGGACGGGCACTACTACGCGATCGAGCTGCTCGAGCGCCTCGGGCTGCTCGAGAGCGGCGGCGCGGTGCGCATCGGCTTCTGTCACTACCACTCCGCAGACGAGGTCGATCGCGTGCTCGAGGCACTGGAGGGCCTCGCATAGCTCGGAACCGGCGGTCGCGTCGAGGACCGCCCCGACCGGCGCGAACCCAACGCGTTCGCCGCGGTTCGCTCTCGTAGGATGGGGCGACGTCATCGAGCGTCCTCCGAGGAAAAGCTGAAAGGAACGACATGCGCATCCTGATCCTGGGCGGCGACGGCTATCTCGGATGGCCGACCGCGATGAGGTTCTCGAACCGTGGCCACGAGGTCCATGTGGTCGACAACTACCTGCGGCGGACCGCTCACCGAGAGGCGGGCTCCGACTCGCTCACCCCGATCGCGGCGAACCTTCCCGAGCGGGTTGCCGCCTGGAAGGACGTGACGGGTCTCGACATCGGCGTCACCGAGGGCGACCTCACCGAGTGGGACGTGGTCGAGCACCTGTTCACGTCGTTCCGACCGGAGGCGGTCGTGCACTACGGCGAGATCCCGAGCGCCCCGTACTCGATGAAGGATCGTGAGCACGCGGTGTTCACCCAGACGAACAACGTCGTGAACACCTTGAACGTGATCTACGCGATCCGGGACATCACGCCCGATGCCCACCTCGTGAAGCTCGGCACGATGGGCGAGTACGGGACACCGAACATCGACATCGAAGAGGGCTACATCGAGATCCGCCACAACGGGCGCGAGGACTACCTGCCGTTCCCGAAGGTGCCGGGATCGATGTACCACCTGTCGAAGGTGCACGATTCCCACAACATGCACTTCGCCTGCCGCGTGTGGGGCATGCGGGCCACCGATTTGAACCAGGGTGTGGTCTACGGCGTGCACACCGACGAGACGAGGCTCGACGACCGGCTGCTCACACGGTTCGACTACGACGACGTCTTCGGAACAGCCTTGAACCGGTTCTGCCTGCAGGCAGTGATCGGGCACCCGCTCACCGTGTACGGCAAGGGCGGGCAGACACGCGGCTACCTGAACATCGTGGACACCTTGCAGTGCGTCGAGCTCGCGGTGGCCCATCCGGCCGAGCGCGGAGAGATGCGCGTCTTCAACCAGTTCACCGAGTCGTTCTCGATCCTCGAGCTGGCCCAGCTCGTGCAGAAGGCCGGAGCCGAGGTCGGCCTCGACGTCGATGTCGAACCGATCGACAACCCTCGGTTCGAGGCCGAGGAGCACTACTACCATCCCGTGCACACGAAGCTGCTCGACCTGGGGCTCGAGCCGCACCTGTTGTCGGAGACGCTGATCGAGTCGGTCTTCGCCGAGATCCAGCGGCATCGACGCCGCGTGATCGCCGACCACATCCTGCCTCGCGATCGCTGGAGCCCGGTCGCCGAGACGGCCACGCCGTAGGCCATGTGGGCCCTGCGGCTGATCGCCGGCGCGGCCGCGGTCGCGTTCTTCCTCGCGGCGATCCGTTCGTACCGGCACCGGAACATCAGCCGGCTGAGCCTGCTGACCGCGTTCGTAGCGGCGACCGCCGTCGTCGTGCTCGCCGCGTTCCCGAACCTGTTCGACCCGGTCTTCGACACGTTCAACTTCCAGCCCGGCGACAACCGGCGTCTCGTCGCGCTGCTGCTGGCCGCGGTCGTCGTGCTCTTCCTGTTGCTGTTCCGGCTCCAGGGGCACTCCGATCGCAGCGAACGCGCGATCCAACAACTGGTCGAGGCGCTCACCGTGGAGCGGTTCGACTGGGACGAGGCGGAGCGTCGGGTGCCGGTCGGCCCCAAGGTGGTGACGATCTCTCCCGCTTACAACGAGGCCGAGAACGTCGGCGCCGTGATCGAGGCGATGCCGAAGGAGATCGCCGGCTACCACGTGGTGCCGATCGTGATCGACGACCGCTCCGACGACGGCACGTCCGACGCGGCCCGTGTCGCCGGCGCTTTCACGGCCACCCTGCCGATCCGCCGTGGGGGCGGCATGGCGCTGCGGGTGGGGTACGAGATCGCCCTGCAGCTCGGCGCCGACATCGTGGTCTCGCTCGACGCCGACGGTCAGCACCTGCCCGAGGAGATCCCCGTGTTGATCGCGCCGATCCTCGAGGACCGCGCCGACCACGTCAACGGATCCCGCATGCTCGGCGACTTCGAACGCGGCGGGTCGCCGATCCGCCACGCCGGTGTGCACCTCTTCTCGTGGATGGTCACGATCCTCACCGGGCAACGCATCACCGACATCTCGAGCGGCTATCGCGCCACGCGGGCCGAGACCCTCCGGAAGCTGATCCTCGTGCAGGATCAGTTCTGGAGCTCGGAGATCACGATCGAGGCGCTTCGACAGCGGGCCCGGATCGTCGAGGTGCCCGTGACGTTCCTGACCCGGCGCGGCGGTGAGTCGAAGAAGCCGAAGAGCCTGCGTTACGCCTGGAACTTCTCGAAGGCGATCGGCAAGACCTGGCTCAGGTAGCGGCGGCCGGCGACCGACCTCGCGCCGCGAGCGCGACGGCCACCTCGGCGGCGACCCGCGCGTTGTCCTCGAGGAGCGCGAGGTTCGCCTCGAGGCTCCGGCCGCCCGTGAGCTCGGCGAGCGCCGAGAGCAGGAACGGCGTCCTG
>DATFFT010000015.1:0-2837 GCA_035249905.1 Actinomycetota bacterium
CTGCGGATGCCGTCCTGCTCCTCCATCAGCTCGAAGCCGCGATTGACCTCGTCGAGCGTGAGGCGGTGGCTCAGCAGCGACTCGACGTCGATCTCACCCGCGAGCCAGCGGTCGACGAGCTGCGGCACCTGCGTCCTCCCCTTCACGCCTCCGAACGAGGAGCCGGTGACGCGGCGGCCGGTGATGAGGAATCGCGGGACGACGTCGAGGGTCTCACCTTTGCCGGCGACGCCGCACATCGTCGCGAGGCCCCACGCTTCCCGTGCTGCCTCGACGGCCTGGCGCATGACGTTCACGTTTCCCGTCGCCTCGAACGTGTAGTCGGCGCCGAACCCGCCCGTCTCGCCGCGGATCCAGTCGACGGTGTCCTCGCCCGCGAGACGGGTATCGGTCGCACCGTGGTGGCGAGCGCTCTCCAGGCGCTCCTCGGACAGGTCGAGCGCGACGATCCGCTCGGCTCCGGCGAGCCGGGACCCGATGACGGCGCCGAGGCCGACGAGGCCGCACCCGAAGACGACGCACGTCGAGCCGGGCCGGACGTCGGCCGTGTACAGCGCCGCGCCGATCCCCGTCGCGAGCCCGCACGCGAACGGCGCGCACCCTTCGAGCGACGCATCGCGGGAGACCTTCGCGAGCGCGATCTGCGGCATCACGGTGTACTCCGCGAAGGTCGAGGTCCCCATGAAGTGGCGCATAGGCTCGCCGTCTCGTGAGAGACGTGTCGTCCCGTCGGGAAGGAAGCCGAGCCCTTGCTGGTCACGAATGGCGACACAGCGGTTGGTCCGGCGACTTCGGCAATGAACGCACTCCCCGCACTCCGGGGCGAAGAGCGTGATGACGTGGTCGCCCGGCTCGACGAGCGTCACGCCCGAGCCGACGCGCTCCACGACACCCGCTCCCTCGTGGCCCAGCACGCAGGGCACGTATCCCGTCGGGTCGGCGCCCGAGGCGGTGTACAGGTCGGTGTGACAGACGCCGCACGCGGCGAGCCGCACGAGCACCTCGCCTTCCTTCGGCTCCGCGAGATCGAGCTCGGAGACGACGAGCGGCTGCCCGAATTCCTCGAGCACGGCGGCGCGGATCTTCATCGCGCGCACGCTATCCCGTCGCGCCGGGGGTGCGACGAAGAGGCGACTGTGCCCCTCCGCCGCATCGAGCGTCTTACGGGCAGATCACTGGACCAAGCGCCGAGTTGCCGTTCGTGTGACCGTGGCCGTTCCATGGGCCTGGACCTGCTGCCGGGGTCGCGCTCACGACCTCCCAGTTGCCAGGGAACGTGTCAGGCCCCGGAACCAGGATCTGGCGGCACTCGCCCGTCGTCGGATTGACCACGGAGAACGAAGCCGCGGGTGCTACGAACATGAGCAGCGCTCCGCAGGCAACGAGTAGCACGGCGATCCTCTTGCGCATCTCTCCTCCTCCGTCGTTGCGGTTCCTGTACGAGGATGCGCCGACGAGGAGTGTCGCGCGCTTACGAAGCGCTGAACGTCGCCGTACGAAAGTCTGAAGCCGTTCGACGTCGCGTTTCGGCGAATTACCGCAGGGGAAGCACGTGCGCGGCGCGTCACCCCGAGAGCGCGTTCGGGGGATCGGGATCGGGCCGGGGCCAGCCGATGGCAGACCCATGATCTGGCCAGTTGCGGCACTGGCGGGGCTCTTCCTGTGCTTCGTCGTCGTCTACGGCACGCGCCTGCAGGCGCGGATCGAGGCGAACCGAGACACGCGGTAGCGCGCGCCGGCGTGGCATCCTCCGCGCGTGGACGCGGAGGGCGTGAAGGCGATGCTCCTGCAGCATTTCGAGCGCTCGGCGACGACCCCGACCTTGCGCACGCGATGTACCACGACGACGACGAGTCCCCGCAGTCCGGCGAGCGCTTCGTCGGGGTCGAGAACATGACTCCGTCGAGGGTACGCCGCCTCTCCGAGGTCGTGGCCTACCGGAGTCAGAGATCGACGGCGACCTTGCGTCGCATGATGATCGCGGCAGCTGCTGGCAGCGGCACGTCGGTCTCGATGGCCATCGCCTTGCCGAAGTAGCTGGGGCCGTCGATGCGCTGTTCGATCACGAGGCCGTGACGCTCATAGAAGGCCTGTGCATCCTTGTTCGCCTCTACGACAAGAAGGATGTACTCCCCCTCGGGCGGGAGGCGAGCGTGCAACTCACGCATGAGCGCACTCCCGACACCACCTCGCTTCTGGCCGGGGTCGACGTAGATTCGATGGAGTTCAGGTTCCGCCCCTTCTGAGTCGTAGTGCAGGTAGCCGACCACCTCGCCGTCTCGTTCAGCGACCAGAAACTCGGCATCGTCAGCGGTCGAGCAGCGCCTGATGCAGTCGGTCAGCGCCTCGACCGAGTACGTCTGCTCGACCACCGTGGTGGCGAACTCTTGACCGATCACGTCGTCATGCACCGCTCGGAACGCCACGCTTCCTATCGCAGCGATCGATGGCGCGTCGTCTACCTGTGCCGTGCGAACGACAAGGGCTGCGCCAGATTCAGTCATACCGCTGCCCGGACGGTACAACTTGCAACCGCACGAGCGTTGCGTCGGCGAGGTCGGCGCGCGGAAGTGAACTTGCTCGGCCGTACTCACGTGGCCGAGGCCGCTTATCGTCTCGGTGCGGTGCTCACCCGTCTCGCGTGCCTCGTTCGTGGCGGTCATCGGTGGAAGCGCGTAACCGACTCGGCCGGCGCCATCGTGTACTGCAGACGGTGTGGCCGGCTGCGTCACCCTCGGCCCGCCCCCGCCGACATTCATCACCAAGCGCATGGGAACCTCGGATACAAGGTGACGCTGCATGACGAACCGGGGGCAGATGTGATCGACGACCGGAAG
>DATFFT010000016.1:0-19546 GCA_035249905.1 Actinomycetota bacterium
CGATGCCGCCCCCGGATCGTCCGGTCGCCGAATGATCGTCCGATCGGCCGCGAGACGGGTCGCCCTCGACGAGGTCAGGAGCGCATCGGATCGACGCCGAGCATCGTCTTGGCCTCACGGATCATCTGGTGGGGGGGTCGCCGACGATCAGGTCGTCGCGAAGTGCGGGCGCGAGCTTGTCCATGGAGACTCGTAGTCGATGTGCGGTTCGACGAGCCGCGCGTACAGGTAGTCGATCCGGGGAAACCCAGGCCGTTAGCCGGTAGACAGCGCCGGGAAGGTCACCGTACGATTCGGAACTCGACTCGACGCCTCCAAGCCCCCCGAAGGAGTCCCCCCATGCGTTCGTCCTCTCATCCGCGCCCGAGCCGTTCACTGCTGTCCCTGGCACTCGGACTCGGGCTCGTGGCAGCCCTCACGTCCCCTGCTCGGGCCGCGTTCCAGGAGACACCCGACCCTACCTGGATGACGAACGGCACGGTCTTCGCTGTCGTTCGCTCAGGTGGATATGTGTACATCGGAGGACAGTTCACCTCCGTGAGGTCCACGCCGCCTGGAACGGCAGGTCCCACGGTGAAGTCGATCGGCATCGCGCGCTTGGATGCGACGACCGGTGTCGCCGACAAGACGTGGACGCCAGAGGTCACGCGGACGGATGGCAAACGGGCGACGGTCTACGCGATCGCGGTCATCGGAGGGAAGGTCTTCCTCGGCGGCAAGTTCGACCGCGTCGACGGACAGGCTCGTCGCAACTTCGCCGCGGTGGCCGAGTCTGATGCCACCCTGGATCCCGATGTCGACGCCTTCGTCGGGAGCGGTCTGTCTCAACCCGTCCGAGCGATGATCGCTTCGGGGACCAGGGTCTACCTCGGTGGCCAGTTCACGACGGTGGACGGGGTCTCGCGTCCACGCCTCGCCTCCTTCGACCCCTCAGGAGCGCTGCTGGGCTGGAAGGGCCGAGTCAGAGGGAGCGTGCGCGCCCTGGGGTTCGATTGCGAAGGCGATGTGGTGGCCGGCGGCACGTTCCAAACCGCCGCCGGTCCCACCGGATCCTTCGTCGCGAGGGACAAGGTCGCCATCTTCGACGAGACGACGGCTGCGCTGCAGGCCTGGGCGACCCGGGACGCGGATCTCGACAACGGCATGAACGTGCTCGACCTGGACGTCAACTGCGCAAGTCAACAGCTCTTCGCAGGGATCGGCGGTCAGAACTGGTTGTATGCGTTCGACTTCAGCGACAACGACGGTGAGATGCAGTGGCGTCGCCACACTGCCGGGAACGTCCAGGCCGTGGCCGTCAACGATCAAGGTACGGCAGGGGCGTCGGACGACCGCGTGACGTTCGGCGGCCACTTCGGCGGCGGCGTGGAGTATCCAGCGGGCGCATGTCCCGAGGCGAAGCCGAAGACGGCACGATTCGGCCTCGTCGACCTGCAGGGCAACTGTGACCTGTCGTGGATGCCGACCTTCCAAGGGAAGTTCGCCGGGCCGTGGGACATCCTCGTGACGGGAGCCGGCTCGCAGGTATGGATCGGGGGTGCGTATACGCAAGTGTGCGATGGCTCCCAGAGTCCTGCACCCTGCGTCAGCCGCTACTTCCTTTCGCGGTTCACGTCCTGAGCTTGACCACGGGAGACCATCCGCACAGCTCGACGATCCGCTCGTACAGGACATGGTCGATCCGCAACTCGCCTGCCTCCAGCGCCCGATAGTCGGCGAGCGTCAGCCCCAGGCGCCCCGCCATCTGCACCTCGCGGAGCCGCTCGTGGCGAGCAGGTAACTGATCAGGTCGTCGCGGAGGCCGTCTGGGATGTCCACGGGCCGAGCGAAGCCCTGCGCCCGCTGCCAGAGGAATCACCCGGTTGGCCGATGGAGCATTGACCCTCATCCGTGTACGAATGGGGACAAGATCAGCTGTCGCCCGCACAGGAGTAAGTGAGCCGCAAGTCGACAGTCGGCTCACATGGCCAGAGGGAGGGGACTGGACATGGGCGACAACGGACCCGGGGGTCGAGAATTCCGCATCGCCATCGATGATCTCATCAACGACTTCCCAGGCGAGATCCAATTTCGAAGCACAACTGGGGCAGACCTGCTGCACGACGATGGGAGAGTCTTGTCGCGGCAGATTCTGTCTACCGACATAGCAACAGAGCCTTCAACTTCGGGATCTTCAAACAGGACTTGTACGCAGTCGTTCCTCATCGATGTCGCCGGCCTGAGCAATACCGACGCTAGTGGGAAGGTCACACTTCATCTCAGCGACTACACCTGTCGTTCCGGCGGACGCGACCACGGACGCTATTTCGGTCAACCGACCGTCTTCGTTGCGACTCCTAGATCAAGCTCACCTGTATTCATTACATCGCGTCAGCGGACCGTTGAGACACAGGTGGAGTTCGAGGCGAATGATATCGAGATCGATGCTTACTCATGGGACGCAGGCGGGAACGCAGCGCCAAGCGTTCCCTTTAGCTGGCGCTGTCTCGTGGCGGTCGACTTCGTCGTGACGTAGAGCAGGGGAAGCGTGCCGGACGATGATTGGGAGCATGGCTCAGCTATCGTTTCGCCCGGTCCCCGGTTCTTGAGGTGGACTTCGATCGAGCCCAGCAACTAGCCTCGGCCTGTCCGTAGAGAGGATCCGACATGGGGCGCCAAGGAGTCCTCGGCGTGGTCCTGGTTGCTTTAGCCATCTTGGCTGGCGGCGGATCATCGGTGGGCGCAGCGTTCCACGTCGCGGGCAAAGGCTCCTTACGAGGCGATCAGCTGGTCGCCACACGGGCGTTGACCACTGTCAGCGATCCCGAGGACGTCGAACCCTGCCCGGAGGAGTACGGCCAGGACTGCCCTATCGATATCCGCGCAGTCTCCAGACGGAACTTCAAGACCGCCTCGGGCCAGAGGATGCTCGCCTTCAGCGTCAACGCGTACGAGCTGTACGGTGGACTCGTCTTCGTCGCGAACTTCAGGGTTCCCCTCGACACGAGGGCTGGCCCCGGCTCGGACACTCAGATCTTCATGACACTCACGGAACTCTTCGGCGACATCAGGTGGGCATGCGGTCGGGAGTTGGACGCCGGAATCGTGAGCCGCAGGTACCACATCAAGGAGCGAAGGGATCGACTGACGTGCTTCGTTCCGAGGCGGGCTCTTCACCCGACGAAGCGGATCAGGTTCAAGGCCCTTTCCCGAGCCACTCGGTTCATCGTCGACCGTGCTCCGGATAACGGTTGGGGAGGAGCGTGAGGTAATGGCGAGCGTGATGTGTCGTGGGGGACAGGCTCCGGACTGTGACGACCCTGCGAGCGGGTCATTGAGATGAGACATCGCCGAGGCGTGCGCAACCTGGTCGTTCGTGGGGCGGTAGTGTCCCTCGTCTGTCTCGGATCGGTCGGATCCCTCTACACGCCCAGTGTTGCCGGTGGACGGCCCGATTGTTCGGTCAGCGCGATCGGGCCCTGGAACAGAGCTGACGGATTCATTGTCGGCAAGGGGTCGTTCTCCTGCGAGGGGTTGACACAGGCGACGTCCCTCCTATTGCGTGTCGAAGTCCAGTACCGGGCGAGGGTGCACGCGAGGTGGAGGACCGTCGCCTCAGCGACGATTGAAGCCTTCGCTGCCACCGGAGCTCCACATCTCTTCCTCAAGGCTACTAATCCTTGCAGGAGCGGGGGTTGGCGCAGCAGCGTGAGTACCTGGTACAGAACACCCCTTACGCCGGAACCCTGGTCTCCGTTCGTCCGCTCATTCAACAGTCTTCCAAGACGAGTAGAGCGCTGTCGCTAGCGAGTCGCGGGGAGTGACTTGTCCCGTACCTGCTTCGAGCGGCAGACTCCTCAGGGTTGCGCGCGGACAAGCCAGGCATATGGTCGTTCCGCCCGATGGAGGCTGCATGGCTCGAGAGGATCAGCAGACCCGCCACAGGGCGCTTCGAGCGCGCCGCGCCATCCTCGCGGCGGTCGCCGCCGCGGTGGCGACAGCAGCGCTGGCCCTGCCCGCATCCGCCACTACCGCGATGCGAAGGGACCCGCTTTACAAGAGCACCGGCTACGACCCCGACGACATTCCAATCGACGAGGGGTCGTGCTGCCAACAGGATCCCGACGTCCGCTCGACGACGCGCAAGGTTACGACGAGCTCGAGGGGCAGATCGCTCTTCATCACCTTCCGGGCGTATGAGACGTTGCTGGGGTATTGGACGGTTCACGTCCGTCTGGATACCCGGGGTGGAACCCGCAGCGATGCCAATATGCGGCTCGCTGACTCGGGTGTCGGCCCAACCCGTTGTGGCGTGCGGTTCCTTGCAGATGGGCCACGGCGGCAGGGCAAACTCATTCTTCCCATGTTCGGTGATCGAGCCACGTGTCGGGTGCCCCTCCGGTGGGTGCATCCGAGCAAGCGGATTCGCTGGAAGCTCTTCTCCCCGGCTGGCGCGCAGGAGACGGAGCCGAGGGTGGATGAGTATGCGCCCGATGATCGTGGCTGGTACGTGTAGAGATGGCGACGGCAAAGTAAGCGTGAGCTGTGGTCTCTTTCCCCGTCGCTCTGTAAGACCCTCAGGCCCGTGGTTCGGCTCGGCGCACGTAGCGAATCCTGGGCTGCCCCTTTCCCGGGCTCCGTTGCTACTGGCAGCGGGCGAGGTCGACGCGGCGGGTTTGTCCTGACCGCGGCGGAGGAGCGGAGGAGCCCTCCGCTCGCCAGGCGGGCAAATCGCGCTGGGCCTATCCTCGCGGGTGCTGCCAACACGGCTTGGTAATCGAAGAGCGAGGCAGGGCGTACGGGTTCAGTCGCTGATCCTGGTCACGTCCGATCTCGCCGACCAATACATCGGGCCGTCGTCGGTGCCGCGTGATCGACGTGGAGCACTACTTCCACCCTGAAGTTGGAACCGCTTGCCGTCGCCGAGGCCCACTCGTCGGGGAGCGGGCGACCTCCGTCTTGCGGAAGCGGCTGATGGCGCGGACCTTGCCGCAGTGCCAACAGGTCCGCTTGGGTCGGTTGTTCGGGTTCGGGCAGCTCGATGAATACGGTCTGAGCCTTAGTAAAGGGCGCGGGGGACCCTGGTTGTGGGAGGGGGAGATCTACGAGCCCTAGCCATCGACTTCGGGTCGGACGTTGCGCTGACCCGTCATCAGCAGTCCCGTGAATCGGCGTAGGGTCGCCCTACCGAATAACGCCCGGGCCGTGGCCCCGGTGGCTACGGACGGGCACCTGATCAAGCAGGTCGGAGGCGTCGCAGATGCGCATCACCGCTCCCCGGGGGTGGACCACCTGGCTCGTCGTCCTCGTTGCCGCGATGGTGATGCTCAGCGCCGCTGGCCCCGCCGCATCGGCGCGACTCGGATCCTTCCCTGATCCGCAGGACGCCAGCCGTCGAGACCTGGCCCACGTGTCCCTTCAGTTCCATCCGGAGACTCGTCGCTACATCTGGCGATTCACGACGTTCGAACGCCTTCCGCCTTCGTAATGGTGGCTCGTTCCTACTGTTCGTCGATTCCGTCGGCGCGGGACGCTGGGACTACCGTCTGCATCCCGGCGCGGGCGGCGGAAATCGGTTCGGGTCCACCAAGTGGCACATTGGGCCGCGCTCCGGATTTTGCGGATTCAAGAGCATCCGCGGACCAAGGCTGTCCGGTGGAGGGTAGTGACCGTTCCAGAAGCCCACTGGCCGTTCGGTCTGCCACTTGACCGTGCTCCGGACGCAGGCTGGTTCTGAGTGAGTCGTGGTAGTAGACAGACCTAGCCCTCGATCACCCCTATTTGCCAGCATCTTGGATCGCTCTGGTTTTGCACATGGCACTCGAGCGCGAGCAGCGAGCAGCGGTCACACCCGTGCTGACCTGCGAGGATGAGCGCCTGGGAGGATGGCCGAGCGGACGAAGGCGACGGTCTTGAAAACCGTTAGCGGGGCAACTCGCTCGTGGGTTCGAATCCCACTCCTCCCGCAGTGTGTGATGTCCTGGGACATCCGTCAACTACGTCCTGAACTCAGACACCACTCCTCCCGCGAAGGTTGGGTCTGCGGATTCTAGGGCGCTCGCTCGGAGGGATTGCCCACCGTGGATGGCGATGAGCCATCCGGCACCGATCAGGATGGCGCCGAACGCGAGGAAACAAGGTCGTAGGCGAGTTCGTTCGGGCCAGGGCGAACGTGATGGATCTGAAGGATGTGGTGGTCGACGATGCCCTCGACCAGATCGAACGCACCCCAGCCCACGAGACTCCAGCCCAGCAGGCTCCGCGTCGACCACACGGATCCGCCTTCACGGGCGCGTGTCCAGATCATGGACAGACCGATCGTCACGAAGACGTACGTCGTGGCGTGGAACAGCCCGTCCCATAACGTGTTGACCTCGAGGCCTTGGAGCGTCGTCGCGGGGTAGTCGCCGGTCGATGTGAGCATGTGATGCCACTGCAGGATCTGGTGCAAGACGATGCCGTCGAGGAAGCCTCCGAGCCCGATGCCGAGGAAGATGCTCGGCAGGGTGATGCTTCGTCCGCGCGTGGTCCCCTGGACACGCTGCGCTTCGGTGGCGGCGTCCAAGCTGCTCCTTCCGGAGCGTGGCGCATGCTCTACCCGACGGTGTGCACCTGAAAACGTGCATTCGGTCGACCGAGCCGTAGCCTGGATGTGTGGCGACCATCAGCGAACGCAAGGCGAACGCCGTCCGTCGATTCGACGATGTGGACGACCGCATCCGCAAGGCGCTGGGCACCGTTGGGATCACGGCGCTGAGGGTCTCTGTCGGGTTGGTGTTCGTGTGGTTCGGGCTCCTCAAGATCTTCGACGTGTCGCCCGTATCCGATCTCGTCGCCCAGACCGTGTACTGGTTCGACCCTGAGGTCGTGGTTCCGGCGCTCGGGGTGTTCGAGGTCGCGGTCGGGACCCTGCTGCTCCTCGGGAAGTGGCTCCGGACGGCTCTTGCTCTCTTCGCCGGTCAGATGCTCGGGACCTTCCTGGTCTTCATCGTGCTCCCCGACGTGGCGTTCCGCGACGAGAATCCTCTTCTGCTCACGGTTGAAGGCGAGTTCGTCGTCAAGAACCTCGTCCTTCTGGCCGCCGGCATGGTCGTCGGGGCGCGGGTGCGGCCGGTACGTCAACCATAGAGCGACCCAGCTTCGTAGGACCCCGCCGAGAGCGTGTACCTCGAGCGGTGCGAGTTGGTCTGGGCTGCGCTCTGTGACGAGTCAGCTGTTGGCGATGGCGGCGACGAGCTCGCGGCAGAAGTCGGGGATGTCCTCGACGACCCGTCCCCAGACGATGTTCCCGTCGCGGAACGCCGGCTCGTCGACCCACGTCGCGCCGGCGTTCACGAGATCGTCCTTGATACCGAGCGACCCGGTGGCGCGACCGCCGGCGACGATGTCGGCCGAGATGCCGACGAGCCCGGCGTGGCAGATCATGCCGACGATCGCGCCTCGGTCGTGGGCCTTTCGCACGAGGTCCTTCACCGAGTCGTACCGACGGAGCTTGTCGGGCGCCCATCCGCCGGGCACGACGACGGCGTCGAACCCTCCGGCGTCGATCGTGTCGACCGTGGTCTCGGCGGCCGCGCGCAGGCCGTGCTTGCCGGCGACCTCGTCGGTCGTGGGGCCGGCGACCGTGACCTCGGCGCCTTCCTCCTGCAGACGCATCAGCGGAACGTGGAACTCCAGGTCCTCGAACCCCTCCCCCAGGAGCACGACGACTCGTTTGCCTTCCAACCGTCCGGTCATGTCGTGACCTCCCTCCTGCATCCACCCTAGCGAGCGGAGCGAACAGGGCCGGTCTCGCGACGCTCCGTAGACTGAAGGACCGTGACCCCGGCCCCGTCGAACGACCGGTTCCTGCGCGCCTGTCGCCTGCAGCCCGTGGACCGCACACCCGTGTGGTTCATGCGCCAGGCCGGCCGCTACCTGCCCGAGTACCGGAAGGTGCGCGGGAGCGACGACATCCTCGAGACGTGCCGCGACCCCGCCCGCGTCGTCGAGATCACGCTGCAGCCCCTGCGGCGCATGGACCTCGACGCCGCGATCGTGTTCAGCGACATCATGGTCCCGCTCGCCGCCGTGGGGGTCGAGGTGCGCATCGAGCCGGGCACGGGGCCCGTGGTCGCCGACCCGTTCCGCACGGAAGCCGACCTGGCGCGGCTTCGCCCCCTCGAGGCCGGCCGCGACGTTCCCGAGACACTCGAGGCGATCCGCCTGCTGCGCTCGGAGCTGTCGGTGCCGTTGATCGGGTTCGCCGGCGGGCCGTTCACGCTCGCGAGCTACCTGGTCGAGGGCGAGCCGAGCCGGACCCACTCGCGGACGAAGGCGCTGATGCACGGCGACCACGTTACGTGGGAAGCGCTGATGCGAGCGCTCGTGGCGATCGTGCTGCAGCACCTGCGGGCCCAGGCGGAAGCCGGCGCGCAGGCGCTGCAGGTCTTCGACTCGTGGGTCGGCTCGCTCGACCGCGACGACTACCGGCGCCGGGTGCAGCCGCACATGTCGGCGTTGTTCAGCGGGCTCGCGGATCTCGAGGTTCCCGTGATCCACTTCGGCGTCGGCACCGGCGAGATCCTCGGCGAGATGGCCGTCGCGGGGGGTGACGTGCTCGGCGTCGACTGGCGCGTGACGATCGACGACGCGTGGGAGCGGGTCGGACACTCCCGCGCGATCCAGGGGAACCTCGATCCCGCCGTGCTCGCGGCTCCGTGGGAGACGATCGAGCGCAAGGCGCTCGAGGTGCTTCGCCGAGCGGGCGGGCGCGACGGCCACATCTTCAACCTCGGCCACGGCGTGCTGCCCGACACCCCGCCAGACGCCCTCGCCCGCCTCACCGATCTGGTCCATGCAGAGACCGAAAGGACGACGACGTGACCGACGCGCCAACGATCGGCGTGCTCGTGATGGCCTACGGCACGGCCGCCGGCCCCGACGACATCGAGCGGTACTACACCGACATCCGAGGCGGCCGACCACCGAGCCCCGAGCACCTGCAGGAGTTGCGCGACCGATACGAGGCGATCGGGAACGTCTTCCCGCTCGGGGAGACGACCGCCGCGCAAGCCGAGGGCATCGTCGAGCGGCTGAACGCGGACCACGCCGGCTCCTCGTACCGTGCGTATCTCGGCATGAAGCATTCCCCGCCGTTCATCCCCGACACGGTGGCCGCGATGCGAGCCGACGGCATCGAGCGCGCGATCGGCATCGTGATGGCGCCGCATTGGTCGGGCATGTCGGTCGAGACCTACGTCGAGCGTGTGCGCCAGGCCGTCGACGACCACGGCGAGACCCCGGCCTTCACGTTCGTGCGCAGCTACCACGACCACCCGGCGTTCGTGGCGTTCCTCGCCGGTCGTGTGCGGGAAGCGCTCGACGAACTGCCCGCCGAGGTCAGCGACGACCCGGCCGTGATCTTCAGCGCCCACTCCCTGCCGGTGCGCACCGTCGACGACGGGTCTCTGCGGTGCAAGCTCTGCGATTGCGATCACTCATGCCGCTACCGCGACGGCCTGCAGGAGACGGCCGACCTCGTGGCCGGCCGCCTCGGGCTCGACGACTATCTCATCGCCTGGCAGAGTGCCGGTCGCACCGCCGACCCGTGGTGGGGTCCGCCCGTCGAGGAGGTCATCCAGCAGCTCGCGATGCAGGGCTCCCCCGCGGTGGTCGTGTGCAGCGCCGGGTTCGTCGCCGACCATCTCGAGATCCTCTACGACCTCGACATCGAGGCGCGACAGGTCGCCGAGGAAGCCGGCCTGGCGTTCGGCCGCACGCGCATGCCGAACGCCGACCCGGCCTACCTCGACGTGCTCGCTCAGGTTGTTCGCGACCATATGGCCCAGGTGCCGGCGACGTGAGCTCGCGGGGTGGACACCGGGTGGTGGTCGTCGGTGGTGGCGTCACGGGTCTCACGGTCGCCTACCGGCTGCTGCGATCGACCGCCGAGGTCGACATCACGCTGCTCGAGGCCGGATCACGCCCCGGCGGCAAGCTCCGGAGCGTCGCCGTCGGTGACCTCGTGCTCCCGGCGGGCGCCGATGCGTTCCTCGCGCGGAAGCCGTGGGCGGTCGAGCTCTGCCACGAGCTCGGCATCGACCTGGAGACTCCGGGCGCGACCGGGGCCTACCTGTGGACCGACACCGGGCTCGTGCCGCTGTTGAAGGACGCCCCGTTCGGGATCCCCGGCGACGTCGGCGATCTCTTCCGCTGGCCCGGCTTGTCGGCCGCCGGCAAGCGCCGGGCGGCGCAGGATCTCGTGCGCAAGCCCCGCAAGGACGACGCCGACGAATCGCTCGGATCGATGCTGCGCCGGCGGCTCGGCGACGAGGCGACCGACCTCGCGGTGGGCCCGCTCCTCGCCGGGCTCCACGCGGGCGACGTCGACCGATTGAGCGTGCGCGCGACCTTCCCCGACCTCGTCGCGTGGGAGAAGGCGCAGGGAAGCCTGTTCCGCGGCTCTCAGGCGACGTCGAAGCTCGCCCGTCGGTCCCAGCTCGGATCGATGTTCGCGCGGCCTCGCGGCGGCGTCGACCGCCTCACCGACACGCTCGCGGACCGGGTGGGCGAGCGGGTGCGGACCGGAGCCCTCGCGACGGCCGTCGAGACCGGCCGGGTCACGCTCGAAGGCGGGCAGACCATCGAGGCCGACACCGTCGTGCTCGCCACCCCCGCACACGAGACCGTGCGGCTGCTCGGCTCGGCCGCCCCCGCGGACCTCGCGGGCATCCCCTCCGTCTCGACCGGCGTGCTTTTGATGGTCTACGGCGAGGGCACCCAGGCGGGCCTTCCCGACGGCACGGGGTTCGTGGTGCCGCGCGGCAAGGCGCCGATGACGGCCGCGACCTGGCTCAGCAGCAAGTGGCCGCACGAGGCGTTCGGCTCGAGGGCGGTCGTGCGGTGCTACGTGGGGGCCGCGGGGGAGGAGGACGTGCTCGACGCCGACGATGCCGACATCATCGAGGCCTGTGCACGTCACCTCGCCGCCGTGGTGCGGCTGCCCGACATGCCGGAGCACGCCAGGGTCGTGCGGTGGCCGGCGTCGATGCCCCAGTACGAGGTCGGCCACCTCGAGCGGGTCGAGCGCATCCGCGAGGAGCTGCTCGCGGGTATCGTCGTGGTTGGACAGGCATACGACGGCGTCGGGGTGCCGGATTGTGTGCGGGCGGCGAACGAGACCGCCGAGCGCATCGTCGATATGCGCGCCGACGCGCCGACCGATCACGAGGAGACGGTTCCATGACCGACCGGTCCGAGACGATCTACACGCTGTATCCGGTCTTCAAGGCCTCACCGGCGTTCCGGGTCGAGCTGGCAGATGCCGACGACCTGCGCGACGCGGTGCAGGAGCTGGAGAACCTCGACAAGGCGTGGGAAGGGCGCGTCGAGGTGCGCGGCACCTACTCGACCGTGGGGTTCCGCGCCGACGCCGACCTGATGCGCTGGCTCGTCGGCACGAGCCCCCAGGACCTGCAGCGGTTCCTCGTCGAGTTCCGCCGCACGCGCGCGGGCGGGCTGCTGGATCTCTCGTGGTCGTTCATGGGCGCGGTGAAGCCCGCAGAGTTCACCCCCGACCACCAGCCCGCGTTCGTGAAGGGGGCGCCCCCCGAGGCGTTCCTCTGCGTGTACCCGTTCGTGCGCACGCCGGAGTGGTACCTGCTGCCACCGGAGGAACGCGGCGAGCTGCTGCGGGAGCACGGCTTGCTGGGGCGCGACTTCCCCGAGGTGCTCGCGAACACGACGAGCGGGTTCGGGCTCGGCGACTGGGAGTGGATCCTCGCGTTCGAAGCCGAACGTGCCGAGTCGCTGGTCGACGTGATCCGCGCGTTGCGCAACACGAAGGCCAGGCTCTACACGAAGGTCGAGATCCCGTTCGTCACGGGCATCCGCAAGCCGGTCGCGGACGCCCTCGAAGACCTGGTGTGATCCCGCCCGCCGGCGAGTAGTCCAGAGCAGACTACTTCGAACGTTTCCACACCTGCAGGGCTTCATCCGCGTGATCGGGGACGTAGGTGTACATGTCCCGGGGCGGCCGCACGTAGCCTTCGTCCTGCTGGCGTGCCGGCATCTCGATCTCGGGCACCGATCGCGGCTCGTAGGGGACCTTCGAGAGCAGGTGTGAGATGCAGTTCAGGCGCGCCTTCTTCTTGTTGTCGGCGTCGACCACGAACCACGGCGCCTCGGGGATGTCGGTGTGCACGAACATCTCGTCCTTGGCGCGTGAGTAGTCCACCCACTTCGTGCGCGAGTAGAGGTCGGTGCCGCTCAGCTTCCACCGGCGGAGCGGGTCGTCGATGCGCTTGGCGAACCGACGTTCCTGCTCCTCGTCGCTGACCGAGAACCAGTACTTGATCAGGATGATGCCGTCTTCCACGAGCAGCCGTTCGAATATCGGGGTCTGCCGCAGGAAGCGGTAGTACTCCGCCTGCGTGCAGAAGCCGAGCACGCGTTCGACGCCGGCGCGGTTGTACCAGCTGCGGTCGAACAGCACGATCTCGCCGGCCGCCGGCAGCTGTTCCACGTACCGCTGGAAGTACCACTGGCCGCGCTCTCGGTCCGACGGCTTCGGTAACGCCACGTGCCTCGTGATGCGGGGGTTGGTGTGCTCGGTGATGCGCTGGATCGCCCCGCCCTTGCCGGCCGCATCGCGCCCTTCGAAGATCGCGACGACCCGGGCGCCGGTGTCGGCGACCCACTGCTCCATCTTCACGAGCTCCTCCTGCAGGTGGAAGAGCTCGCGCTCGTAGACCTTGTTGGGGTACTTCCCACGCCGCGAACCTTCGCGTTCCATCGCTTCCGACATGTCCAACCTCACACCTCAGTCGTGGCCCGAGTCTATGTGTGCCGTACCCTTGTGCGCGATGCCCGACCAGACCGCCGATCTCGACGTGCTCGCCGACAAGCGGGCGTTGCGTGCGATCCCGATCCACGATCGACCGAAGCCGCGCATGCGCGGTCGGCTGCATCAGGGCGCGTTCCTGGCCTCGATCCCGGCCGGGCTGTTGCTCGTGTTGCTCGCGCCCGACGCCCGGTCGCGCATCGCGACGTCGATCTATGCGATCACGTTGTGCGGGCTCTTCGGCGTGAGCGCCGCCTACCATCTGGGCGACTGGTCCCCGGCCGCGTACGCGCGCATGCGGCGGCTCGACCATTCGATGATCTTCGTGCTGATCGCGGGCACGTACACGCCCTTCTGCCTGCTCGTGCTGCAGGGAACGCTCGCGACCGTCGTGCTGGTCGCCGTCTGGACGGGGGCGGCCGTGGGCGTCGCGACGAAGTACTACCGCGTCGACCTGCACGTGCTGTCGGGGTTCATGTACGTGGGCCTCGGGTGGCTCGTGATCGTGAGCCTGCCGGCCTTGCTGCGCGGCCTCGACGCTCCCGAGACCGTGCTGGTCGTGGCCGGTGGCCTGCTCTACTCGATCGGCGCGCTCGCTCTGGCGACGAACAAGCCGAACCCCTGGCCGCACACGTTCGGCTATCACGAGGTGTGGCACGCGGCCACGATCGCGGCCGCCGCGTGCCAGTACGGGGCCATCATGCTGGTCGTGCTCGGCCTGCGGGGCTAGTCCTCGAGCAGCGGACGGAGCGTCTCGATCGGGCGGTGCCCGTTGAGTTCGAACGGCCGTCCCTCGAGGGCTTCCTCCGGCCGCAGGATCAAGTAGGTCTGCAGGCCGAGCGCGGCCGCGCCGTCGCAGTAGTCGACCTGGTCGTCGACGAAGACCGAGCCGGCGGGATCGGGGTCTCCGAGGCGGGCGAGCGCCTCGCGGTAGATCGCCGGATCGGGCTTCATCGCCCCCACCTCGAACGACAGGAGCACTTCGTCGAACTCCCGCTCGAGGCCCAGGCGCTCGACGATCGGGGTTGTGTTGTGCGAACAGTTGCTCACGAGCGCGAGCGGCACCCCACGCTCGCGGAGCGTCCGCACGACCTCGAGGGCGTCCTCGTAGAGGCGGACGGACTCGCCCATCTCGCGTTCCCACCCGAGGAGCTCGGCGACCAGGTCCGGCGCGGGCTCGATGTCGGCGGCTCGCAGCACGAGCGTGAGGTCGCCCTCGGTGTCGGTCGTGGCGCCCGTGTTTCGCGCCGCCCGAGACCGTGAGAACGCGTTGCCCATCTCGCGGACCGTGATGCCGAGACGGTCGGCGAGCCGCCCCTGCCATACGTACCAGTCGCTCCAGACGAGCGTGTCGTAGAGATCGAGCAGCACCGCGTCGTAGCCCATCGATCGCAAGGCTACCCAGGATCCCCTCGGCCGATCACTCGGCCCACAGGGCCGCGAGGTACTCGTCGACGTCGATGCTTCCGGTGAGGTCGACGACGTCGAGGGCGTCACCGTCGGCCGACGGGCCGATCTCGGTGAAGGTCGAACGAACGTCGGGCGGTTCGAGGAAGCGGGAGAGCTGCGAGTACGAGTGAGGATCGCCCTTCGGCCGGCGGTAGTAGCGCATCGGGCGGTAGACGTGCAGCGCGTCACGGGCCCGCGTCATCGCGACGTAGAGCAGTCGGCGCTCCTCCTCGATCTCGTCGTCGTCGCCGGTGGCCATGTCACTCGGGATCATGCCGTCGGCCGCGTGGATCACGTGCACGACGCTCCACTCGAGACCCTTCGCGGAATGGATCGTGGAGAGCACGAGCCAGTCCTCGTCGAGCAGGGGCGGCCCGGCGAGATCGCCGGTGCTTGACGGGGGATCGAGGGTGAGCTCCGCTAGGAAGCGCTGCCGCGTCTCGTAGCCGGCCGCGAGCGCGGCGAGCTGGTCGAGGTCGTGCAGGCGAGCCGCCGACGCATCGTACCGACGCGCAAGCACGGGTGCGAGGAACGTTCGCAGGCGCTCGATCTGTGCGGCCGGCACGAGGACGGTCTCGTCCAGGCACCCTCGCAGTGCGGAACGCAGCTCCTGCACGCCGTCGAGCGCCGCCTTCGGCACCTCGACCGGCTCGTCGATGAATCGAATGAGCGGCGACTCGGCGACTTCGTCACGCACACCGATCGCCGACATGAGCCGGCGCGCCGTGGCCGGCCCCATGGCGTCGGGAAGCTGCAGCACGCGGAACCACGCCACCTCGTCGTGAGGGTTCTCGAGCACGCGGAGCATCGAGAGCGCGTCCTTCACGTGGGCGGCTTCCATGAACTTCAGGCCGCCGTACTTCACGAACGGGATGTTCCGCCTCGTGAGCTCGACCTCGAGCTGGTCGCTATGGTGCGCCGCGCGGAAGAGCACCGCTTGCTCTTTGAGCGGAACGTCTTCCTCCCGGTGGGCGAGCACCGCCTCGCAGACGGCCGCGCTTTGCTCCGTCTCGTCGAGGCAGGTGCGCATCGTGGGCTCGAGGTCGCCGCGCCGCGCGGACCAGAGCGTCTTCTCGTGACGTTGGGGGCTCAGGGCGATCACCGCGTTCGACGAGTCGAGGATCGGCGGCGTCGATCGGAAGTTCTGCTCGAGCCGCACGATCGTGGCGCCCGGGAACCGCTGCGGAAACTCGAGGATGTTGCGCACCGTCGCTGCTCGGAAGCCGTAGATCGCCTGGGCGTCGTCACCCACCACCGTGAGATTGCGCGGTGTGCCCTCGGGCCGCAGCCCCTCCAGGATGTCGGCCTGGAGTGCGTTCGTGTCCTGATACTCGTCGACGAGCACGTGGTCGAACATCTCCGCCAGCGGTGCGCCGGTCGCAGGTGACGTGGCCAGGGCCTTCCAGAACAGCAGCAGGTCGTCGTAGTCGAGCACGTGCTGGTCGCGCTTGCGATCGGTGTACGCGCGGAAGATCTCGCGGACGTCGTCGACCTCGTCGAGGCACCACGGGTAATGCCGCTGCAGCACGTCGGTCAGCCGCTCGCCGGCGTTCACCGTTCGGGAGTAGATGCCGGCGAGCGTCTCCTTGCGAGGGAAGCGTCGCTCCCGCCCGCTGAATCCGAGCTCGTCGCGGAGCAGGTTCATCACGTCGGCGGCGTCGGCCTGATCGAGCACGGTGAACGACGGATCGATGCCGAGCGCCCGCCCGTGCCGGCGCAGCAGCCGGTTCCCGATCGCGTGGAACGTGCCGCTCCAGATGCGGGAGGCGTCGGCGCCACAGCCGTGCTCGGCGGCGATGCGCTCGGCACGCGAGGTCATCTCGCGGGCCGCACGCCGGCTGAACGTGAGCAGCAGGAGCCGTTCGGGACGCACGCCCTCGGTCAGCAGCCACGCGACGCGCGAGGCGAGCGTCGTGGTCTTGCCGGTGCCGGCCCCGGCCACGATCAGCAGCGGCCCGCCGCCGTGGGTCGCCGCCGATCGCTGTGCGTCGTTCAGGGCATCCTCGAACATGCGTTCGAGGATGCTACACCCTGTGGTTCACCCCGAGTGGGACGACGATCGACCGCGATCAGAACTCCGCCTTGTAGGCGGTATCGACGAGACGTCGGAGGTCCTTGCCGTTCGGCCCACCGTGGCGCCGAGGGTGCACCGGAACCGGATGCGCATCTTCATCCCTCCTGTCCGAGCGGACGCCGACACGGGGAAGGGGCGAGGTATGCATGAACCTCTCGGGCTGCTCGACGGACGTGACAACAAGGCGGAACGGCGCGACGATGACCCGGTGAGCGTCGAGGGCGAGGACAAGCTTCCGCGGATCGAGATCGAGGAGAACGGGCCCTACCGGGTCAGCGGCGGCGTGCCCCTCGCTCGCACCGCTCAGGTCGAGACCGAGTACGGCGAGCCCGTCGGATGGGTGCCCGACGAGTTCCTCGACGACGCCGGCGACGTGTACAAGCTGTGCCGCTGCGGTCGTTCCGGTGACAAGCCCTTCTGCGACGGAAGCCACGAACGCGAGGAGTTCGACGGCACGGAGACCGCGCCTCGTTCGTCGATCTCGGAGCGCCGCTACGAGTTCCCCGCTGGGGAGGGCACGGTCAGCTTCGACCTCGCCACTTGTGAGCACGCCGGGTTCTGCGGCGACCGCTTCACGAACTGGCGCAGGTTGGCGCGCGAGGCTGACGACCCGGCGGTACGCGAGCGGTTGATGCAGATGGTCCGCCTCTGCCCCTCGGGCGCCCTCGAGATCCAGCCGGAGGCCGATGGGGAGCAGCTCGAGCCCGCGCTGCCGGTCAGCGTCGACGTCGTGCGCGATGGGCCGTTGTGGGTCCGCGGTCGCGTCTCGGTGACGAGCGCCGACGGCGAGACCTACGAGGTCCGCAACCGCGTGACGCTCTGCCGGTGCGGGCACTCCGAGACGAAGCCCTTCTGCGACGGATCCCACAAGCACGTCGGCTTCACCGACGGCTGACGCCTCGGTCGTCGAGGCGCCCGGCCGGCCTAGGTCGAGGCTTCGGAGCTCACCAACCCGAGCCGCTCGAGCAGGCCCGCCGGCAACACGTGGCAGTACGGCTCGTGCCCGGTCTGCTCGTAGTAGCGCTGGTGGTAGTCCTCGGCGGCGTAGAAGGGCCCGGCGTCGACGATCTCGGTCGCGATCGGTCGGTCGAAGCCCGCCTGCGCGCGATCTCGCGAGGCCTCCGCCGCCGTTCGCTGCTCGGGCGAGTGGGTGAGGATCACGCTGCGGTACTGGGTGCCGACATCCGGTCCCTGGCGGTTCATCTGGGTCGGGTCGTGCATCGCCCAGAAGACCTCCAGCAGTTGGTCGTAGGAGACCGACGCCGGATCGAACTCGACCCGCACCACCTCGGCGTGGCCGGTAGTGCCGGTGCACACGAGCCGGTAGTCGGGATCCTCGACGAAACCTCCTGCGTACCCGGAGGTCACCTCGACCACGCCGGGCACCTGACGGAACACCCACTCGACTCCCCAGAAGCAACCTGCGCCGAACGTCGCGATCTCGGTCATGACCATGATCCTTCCTGATCCGTGTCTCCACCCATCGTCTCGCGGATCGGCTGTTTCGTTCGCTCCGGCCTCCCGGGGCAGGTCCCGTCCGACCGTACATCTCCGGCGGATCGAGGGCTACCGGGCTCCAGGCGTCGGGGTGTAGGCTTCCCGGAACCTTTGAATGGAGATTCAAGATGAGCCAGAACAGCTATGACGCCATCGTGGTCGGGGGCGGGCACAACGGCCTCGTCGCCGCCGCGCTCCTCGCGAAGCGCGGCGCTCGCACGCTCGTGCTCGAGAAGCGGCACAAGACCGGTGGTGCCGCCGACACGAGCGAGCCGTGGCCCGACGAGCTTCCCGGCGTGAAGGTCAACACGCTCAGCTACACGATGTCGTTGATGCCGCCCTCGCTCCGCGCGGAGCTGCAGCTCGACCGATTCGGCTTCAAGCTGTTGCCGCTCGGTCAGGGCTACATGCCGATGAGCCGAGGCGGATCGATCATCCAGGCCGAGGACGAGCGCACGACCCGCGATTCGATCGCCAAGGTGTCCAAGCGCGATGCCGACGCGTACTTCGAGTTCTACGAGTGGATCTCGCGCATCTCCGACATCCTCGGGCCGATGTTGATGGAGACGCCGCCCCACGTCGGGTCGAAGAAGCCGGCCGACCTCTTGGATCTCGGCAAGCTCGCGTGGAAGCTCCGCTCGCACGTCGACGAGACCACGGTGGCCGACATCACGCGTCTGTTCACGATGAGCGCCACCGATCTGCTCGAGCGGTGGTTCGAGTCGCCCGAGATGAAGGGGTTCATGGCGGTCAACGGCATCATCGGAACGTGGGCGGGTCCCGACGCGCCGGGCACGGCCTACGTGCTGATGCACCACTCCGTCGGTGACATCGGCGACGGGCACGTGGCGAGCTGGGGGTTCATCGAGGGCGGCATGGGCGCCGTCTCGAAGGCCTGCGAGGAGTCGGCGCGGTTCTTCGGCGCCGAGGTGCGCGTGAACGCCCCCGTGCAGACGATCACGACCTCGAACGGGCGGGTCACCGGCGTCGTGCTCGAGGGGGGGGAGGAGCTGCGAGCCCCGATCGTCGTCACCGCGTGCCACCCGAAGATCACGTTCCTGCAGCAGATCGACCGGGCCGAGCTCCCGGGCGCGTTCGTGCACGACATCGAGCAGTGGAAGACCCGCAGCGGCACGGTGAAGGTCAACCTGGCGATCGACCGGCTCCCGACGTTCACCGCCGACCCAGAGTTCGACCCCGAGATCCACGGCGGGGCGATCGAGCTGCTCGACGACGTCGAGCAGCTGGAGCGGGCGTACCAGCAGGCGCGCTTCGGCGAGGCGGCCACCCGGCCGTTCAGCGACACCGAGATCCCCACGGTCGTCGACCGGACGCTGGCGCCCGAGGGCATCCACACGGTCTCGATGTTCACACAATGGGTGCCGGCCGACTGGGCCGACGACGACGACGATCACACCGCGGAGCTCGAGGCCTATACCGACCGCCTGATCGACCGGTTCGAGGAGGTAGCTCCCGGGTTCCGCGATAGCGTGCTGGCCCGCCAGATCATCGGCCCGAAGCAGATGCAGGAAGGCTGGGACCTGATCGGCGGGAACATCTTCCACGGGGAGCTCACGGTGGATCAGCTCTTCCACATGCGGCCCGCCGTGGGCTACGCCGACTATCGTTCGCCGATCGACGGCCTCTACCAGGCGTCGAGCGCGACCCACGCCGGGGGCGGCGTGACCGGGCTGCCCGGCCACCACTGCGTCCGCGAGATCGTG
>DATFFT010000017.1:0-34442 GCA_035249905.1 Actinomycetota bacterium
TACTTGTCGTTCGCGTAGGTGAGCGCCTCGACGAGCAGACGGTCCTTCGACTCGAAGTAGTAGAGGATCAGGCCCGGCGAGACGCCGCAGCGCTCGGCGATGTCCTGGATGCGAGTCTCGGCGAGCCCGCGATCGGTGATCACGCGCGCGGCCGCCTCCAGGATCTCCTGGTGGCGGTCCTTCCCGTTCTTCTGCCGTGCACGAACCAACGGTTCCTCCATCCTGAACGCCGTGCAGCCGAGGCGGCACGGCGGGGCTCCCTTGTATGAGCGTTCAGCCAACTGTAGCTGCATGACCTGCGAAGTCAAAACCCCTGGTCAGCTCCGAGGGAGTTGACTGGTGATTCAAACCCAGGCCATACTGCCCGGGTTCGGGACACGTCACGGGGCCGAGGAGAAGAGGAAGGACGCACAGGACCATGGCTTCGAACACCTACGACGCGATCGTCATCGGGGGCGGTCACAACGGACTCACGAGCGGCGCGTACTTCGCCCGCCACGGCGCTCGCACGGTGGTGCTCGAGGGCCGCGACAAGACCGGCGGGGCCGCCGACACCAGCGCTCCGTTCGCCGATCACCCCGAGATCAACGTCACGACCTACAGCTACGTGATGTCGCTGATGCCGCCGACGATCATCCGCGAGCTGAACCTCAAGCGCCACGGCTACGACGTCACGCCGTTCGGTCCCTACTTCCAGGCCTTCCCGGACGGGCGCGCGATCACGGTCTACGCCGACGACTCGAGGAAGAGCTATGACTCGATCGCGCAGTTCTCGAAGAGGGACGCCGACACGCTGCCGAAGTGGGAGGCGTGGATGAAGGGCGTGAGCGACGTGCTCGGCCCGCTGCTGCTGAGCGTGCCGCCGCACCTGGGATCGATGAAGCTCGGCGACCTGCTGCCGCAGGCGCAGACGGCGTGGAGCATGCGCAAGCTCGGCGAGCGCGGCGTGGCCGACGTCACCCGCCTGTTCACGATGAGCGTCAGAGACCTGCTCGACGACTGGTTCGAGTCCGACGCGATCAAGGCGATGCTCACGGTCAACGGCGTGATCGGCACGTGGGCCGGCCCCGACGAGCCGGGAACCGCCTACGTGATGCTCCATCACTCGATCGGCGACGTCGGCGACGGTCACCTCGGCAGCTGGGGCTTCCAGCAGGGAGGCATGGGCGCGGTGAGCGACTCGATCCGCCGAAGCGCCGAGTCGTTCGGCTGCGAGATCCGTACCGGCGCCAGGGTGCAGAAGATCCTCACGCGCGGCGGCCGCGCGGTCGGCGTGGCGCTCGACAGCGGCGAGGAGCTGCGTGCGCCGGTCGTCGTGACGTGCATCCACCCGAAGATCGGCTTCCTCGACCTGCTCGATCGCAACGAGCTACCGGCCGACTTCGTCTGGGACATCGAACGCTGGAAGACGCGCTCGGGCACCGTGAAGATCAACGTCGCGATCAGCGAGCTGCCCGATTTCACGTCGATGCCGGGCACGAACCAGCAGGACCACCACACGGGCTCGGTCGAGCTCTGCCTCTCGCCGCAGTACGCCGAACGCGCCTTCCAGGACGCCCACATCGACCGGAAGGCCGCGACGGCGCCGTTCGTCGACGGCACGATCCCGACCACGCTCGACAAGAAGCTCGCCCCCGAGGGTGTGCACGTCTTCTCGATGTTCACGCAGTGGGTGCCCGACGACTGGGTCAACGAGCCACACCGCGAGGAGCTCGACGCGTACGCCCAGCGGGTCTTCGACGGGTACGACCGGCTCGCGCCGAACTTCAAGAGCTCGATCATCGACTACCAGGTGATCGGTCCCTACGACATGGAGCAGGATCTCGGCCTGATCGGCGGGAACATCTTCCACGGCGAGCTGAGCGTGGATCAGCTCTTCCACATGCGACCGGCGCCCGGCTACGCCGACTACCGCACGCCGATCAGGGGGCTGTACCACGGCTCGTGCGCCACGCACGGCGGGGGTGGCGTGAACGGCATCCCCGGCTGGCAGGCGTACAAGGCCGCGGTCAAGGACAAGGCCATCGCGAAGAAGTAGTGGCGACGGTCGCACCGGTTCCCACGCGCACGCGACCGAGCCTCGAGCCGATGCTCGAGGCTCGGTCCGTCGCGGTCGTCGGCGCCTCGGTGAAGGAAGGCTCGCTCGGCTGGCAGATGGTCGTAGAGCTCCAGCGAGGCGGGTTCGAGGGCTCGATCTTCCCGGTGAACCCCGGCTACGACGAGGTGCTCGGGCTACCGTGTCATCGGTCGGTCGCCGAGGCGCCCGGCGAGGGTGTGGATCTCGCGATCCTCGGCGTGGCGAACCATCGGATCGAGCAGGCCGCCCGCGACGCCGTCGAGGCCGGAGCCCGGTCGCTCGTGACGTTCTCCTCGCTGTACGAGGAGCCGTCGGCGGATCGGCCGCCGCTCACCGAGCGCGTCGCCGCGATCGCGCGCGAGGCGGGCGTCCCGCTGTGCGGGGGCAATGGCATGGGCTTCCTGCACGAGACGTTCAGGCTGCGCGCGACCGGCTTCCCGACCCCCGACGTGGTGCGTCACGGACCGGTGACGTTCATCTCGCATTCCGGCTCGGCGTTCGCGGCCCTCGCGTTCAACGACCGGGGGATCGGGTTCAACCTGCTGGTCTCGAGCGGTCAGGAGCTCGGGGCGACGATGGACGACTACATGCACTACGCGCTCGGCCGCGAGGAGACGCGGGTGCTCGGGCTGCTGCTCGAGACCGTGCGCGACCCGGCCGGCTTCCGCTCGCAGCTCGAGCGGGCCGCCTCGCAGGACGTGCCGGTCATCGCCCTGAAGGTCGGCCGCACCGAAGGTGCCAAGGCGATGGTCACGGCGCACTCGGGCGCGCTGGCCGGGGAGCACGGCGCGTACGAGGCGTTGTTCGACGCGTACGGGGTGCACGAGGTGCTCACGCTCGAGGAGATGGCCGACGCGATGGAGTTGTTCTCGTCGCCGCGACGCGTGACGGGGTCGTCGAGGGGCATCGCGAGCCTGCACGACTCCGGCGGGGAACGAGCCCTGTTGGCCGATCGAGCCGACGATCTCGGGGTGCCGTTCGCCGCGGTGACGACCGAGACGCTCGCGCGCATCGCCGACCTGCTCGATCCCGGGCTCGAGGCCGCGAACCCGCTCGACGCCTGGGGCACCGGCATCGACGCCGATCGCATCTTCGTCGAGTCGCTCGTCGCGCTCCACGACGACCCCGACACGGCCGTCGTGGCGTTCGCGGTCGACCTCACCCGGCAGGGAGAGCCCTTCGACGAGGGATACCTGCAGGTGGCCAAGGATGTCTGGGAGCGGACCACGAAGCCGTTCTGCGTGCTGTCGAACCTCGCGAGCGCGGTCGCGCTCGAGGAAGCCGCCTTCCTCCGCGACGCCGGCATCCCCGTGCTCGAGGGCACGTCGTCGGGGCTCGTCGCGCTTGGCTCGTTGATCGCGCATCGCGACGTGCGGGCGCGAGTGGCCGTCGAGCCGCCGCCGCCCGTGGGAGACGAGGTCCGATCGAGATGGCGCGCGCGCCTGACGACCGGCCGGGGCCTCGCGGAGCTCGAGGGGCTGGCCATGCTGGCCGATTACGGGGTTCCGGTCGTGGAAGCCCGGGCGGCGTCGACCGCGGACGATGCGGTCGGGGCGGCATCGACGATGGGGTTCCCCGTCGTGCTCAAGACCGCTGCACCGGGCGTGATGCACAAATCGGATCGGGCAGGGGTGCGGCTCGGGATCGGCGACGCCGACGCGCTGAGGGAGGCCTACGACGACATCGCGAACCGCCTCGGTCCGCAGGTCACGGTCGAGGCGATGGCCCCCGACGGCGTGGAGGTCGCCCTCGGCCTCGTGAACGATCCCACGTTCGGCATCCTGGTGCTCGTGGCCGCGGGGGGCGTGCTGGTGGAGCTATTGCACGACCGAGCCCTCGCGTTCCCGCCCTTGGACGAGGGGGCCGCGCGGCGGCTGATCGACCGACTGCAGATGCGGCCCCTGCTCGACGGCGTGCGCGGAGCGGCACCCGCCGACGTCGGCTCGCTCGTGCAGGCGGTGTCCCGTCTTTCCGTGCTCGCCTGGGATCTCGGTGACCTGCTGAACGCGCTCGACGTGAACCCCGTGATCGTCTCGCCGCAGGGGTGCGTCGCGGTCGACGCGCTGGTCGTTCCGGCGTAGATGGTCCGGCCCGGCGGCCGCCCGGGTCCGCTCCGCGTTCATCGCTCGAACAGCGTCGGCTGGACGGCCGTCGGCACCTGGTGCCTTCGCGTGTCCCTCTGGAAACGCTGATGCCGGGGGTCGTTCCCTGCTCGATCGGGGTGGCGTGCCCGGACCGACGCGACGAGATCCCCGACCCGTCGGCCGAGGGTCCGACGCTCCTCCGCCGACGCGTACGCCTTCGGGTAGAGCCGTCGGTACCGTTCGACGAGCTCGGGGTGGTGCTCCTCGAGCCACGGCAGGAACTGCTCCCGTACCCCCGGGCGCAGGTGGAGCATGATCGGCGAGACGTGGGTGGCGCCGGCTTCCAAGGCGGCCTCGACCACGGCCCGCATCTGCTGCCGCGAGTCGCTGATGCCCGGCAGGACCGGGGCCATGAGGACGCCCGTCGGGATGCCCGCTTCCGTGAGCGTTCGAACGGCCTCGATGCGCGCCTTCGGGTGCGGCGTGCCGGGCTCGGTCTCGCGCCACACGCGCTCGTCGAGGGTGCCGATCGAGAATGCGGCCGACACGGGAGCCGTCTCGGCCGCACGTCGCAGCAGGTCGATGTCACGCAGGATCAATGTGCCCTTGGTCAGGATCGAGAACGGGTTCCTGAAGTCGATCAGGGCCTCGAGGACGCGGCGCATCAACCGGTAGCGCCCCTCGACCCGCTGGTAGGGGTCGGTGCCGGTGCCCATCGCGATGTGCTCGCCATTCCATCGGCGGGCCGCGAGCTCTCGGCGGAGCACGTCGGGGGCGTTCACCTTCACGACGATCTTCGTCTCGAAGTCGCGACCAGCATCCATGTCGAGGAACGTGTGCGTCGGTCGGGCGAAGCAGTAGGTACACGCGTGGGTGCAGCCCCGGTACGGGTTGATCGTCCAGTCGAACGGGAGTGCCCCACCCGGCACGCGGTTGATCACCGACTTCGCCTCAACCTCGATGCACTCGATGCCCCGGAACTCGGGCGTGTCGAACGTGCGGCGGGCGACCTCGAAGAGGGTGTCGGACGGCATCGGTCGACACTAGAACGCATGTTCGATTCCCGTCAAGGAGAGAGCGTCTGATGCGTTCCCGTTTCCCCTCGTAGGCTCGCGGGTACGAGAACGTCCCCCGACATCGAGGAGTTGATGCGCTCGTGCGACGTCTGTCTTCCCTCGCGCTCACCTGCCTGACGGCGATCTCGATCCTGGCCGCGGCACCGTCGACCGCCCAGGCCGTCATGAGCGAACAGGCGGACCGGACCTGGATGGTCGACGGCAAGGTGTTCGCCATGGTCCGGCAGGGCGACACGCTGTTCATCGGCGGCAAGTTCTCGCAGCTCTTGCCACCGCAGGGGCAGAGCGGTGACCCGGTCAGCGTCCGGAACCTGGCCGCGATCGACCTCTCGAGCGGGAACCCGGTGGCATCGTGGCGCCCGAGGGCGGCCGGTTCCGGCTCGTTCGTGCGGGCGTTGGCGATCTCCGGCGGCACGGTGTACGTGGGGGGACAGTTCGACCAGCTGGCCGGGGCGCCCAGGCAAAACCTGGGCGGGGTGACGGTCGCCGGCGGCGACGCGGTCGGCGGGTTCGCGCCCGCCGTACAGGGGAAGGTCTACGCGCTGCTGGCCTCGTCGGACCGCCTCTATGCGGGCGGCGCGTTCGGCCGGGTCGACGGGCGCTCCCGGGCCAAGCTCGCCGCCTGGGACCTGCCGTCGCGATCCCTCACGCAGGCATGGAGGCCTCGGGCGGTCGGAGGCGCCGTCCGCGACCTCGAGTTCGACGCGACGGGAGGGACCGTCTTCATCGCCGGCGCGTTCGACACGATGGCCCAGAGCGGGTCGAGGTTCTCCCGGGAGAGCGTGGCGAGGGTCGACGCCCAGACGGGATCGCTCAGCGCCTGGAAGATCCCCGACGGCCTGGTCGGCGACCCGCAGACCGGGTGGGACCTGCTGGCAACATCGTCCCGCCTGCACGGGGGGTTCGGCCGCGGCCCCAACTTCGCCGCATCGTTCGATGCCACCGGGACCACCGGCACGAGGTTCTGGCGATTCAGCGTGGTCGGCAACGTGCAGGCTGTCGAGCTGTCTCCGGGAGGGTCCCGCCTCTACCTCGGGGGACACTTCGGGCTCGGCCGGCTGGAACAGCGCGTCTGCGGCAGGGACCTCCGCGGGCTGATCTCGGTCGACCCGGCGACGGGCACACCGATCTGCGACTGGGTGCCCCAGTTCGCGCCGTTCGGCAACAACTTCCACGGGCCGTGGGATCTCGAGGCGATCGGCGACAAGCTCTGGGTCGCCGGGGGCTGGAGGACGATCGCCGGGCAGCTGCAACGGAACCTGGCTCGGTTCACCGTCGAGGAAGCCTGATGGAGCCACCGGCCAGCGGATCCGTGGAGGCATGAGCGGGTAGCCTCGCGGCCGTGACGTCCGGGGCCGATCTCTGCTTCCTGCCCGCGACCGAGCTCGCTCGGCGCATCCGAACGAAGGACCTCTCGGCCCGTGAGGTGCTCGCCGCCCACCTCGAACGCATCGAGGCCGTGAACCCGACGGTGAACGCGCTCGTGACGATCACGGCCGAGCGCGCCGCCGACGATGCGGCGCGCGCCGACGTGGCGATCGCGCGCGGCGAGCCCGTCGGACCGCTGCACGGGCTGCCGGTGGCGCACAAGGACCTGGTGGCGACGGCCGGCATCAGGACGACGATGGGCTCGCCGATCTTCGCCGACGCGGTCCCCGACGCCGATGACCTGCTGGTCGAACGTGTGAGGGCGGCGGGCGCCGTCGTGGTCGGGAAGACCAACACCCCGGAGTTCGGCGCGGGCTCCCAGACCTTCAACCCGGTCTTCGGTGCGACCCGCAATCCTTTCGAGCCGGCGAAGACGTGCGGTGGCTCGTCCGGAGGAGCCGCCGTTGCCCTCGCGTGCGGCATGGTGCCGATCGCGGACGGGAGCGACCTCGGCGGGTCGCTCCGCAACCCGGCGGCCTTCTGCAACGTCGTGGGTTTCCGGCCCTCCCCGGGCCGCGTCCCGTCGTGGCCGACTTCGAACGCCTGGCAGGACCTCTCGGTCGACGGGCCGATCGGCCGCACGGTCGCCGACGTGGCGCTCATGCTGTCGGCGTTGGCCGGTCCCGACGCGCGCGTTCCCATCTCGCTGCCCGAGCCGGGGAGCGTCTTCGCGGCGCCACTCGATGTGGGTCTCGGCGAGCCCACGATCGCTTGGGCGCCCGACGCGGGGGGCACGATGCCGTTCGATCCTCGCATCTCCCGGGCGGTCGAGGCGGCACGCCCCATGTTCGAGGCCATCGGGGGCCATCTCGAGGAGGCCTTCCCGGACCTGCGCGACGCGCGTGAGGTGTTCCTCACCCTGCGTGCGCACATGTACGCGGCCGACCTCGCCGAGCTGCTCGAGAAGCATCGCCATCAGATGAAGGATGCGGTCGTGTGGAACGTCGAGGAGGGTCTGCGCCTGACGGGCGCCGACCTCGCCCGAGCCGAGCTGTTGCGGACGCGGTTGATCGAGGGGGTCGCCGCGTTCTTCGATCGGTTCGACTTCCTGATCATGCCGGTGACGCAGGTCGTTCCCTTCGACATCGACGTCGAGTACCCGACCGAGATCGACGGCTCCCCGATGGCGACGTACGTCGACTGGATGGAGTCGTGTTGGTGCATCACCGTGACCGGCTGCCCTGCGATCTCCGCTCCCGCCGGGTTCACCGAGGACGGGTTGCCGGTCGGCGTGCAGATCGTCGGACGCCGCGGCGACGACCTCGGCGTGCTCCGGCTCGCCCACGCGTTCGAGCAGGCGACGCGATGGGGGGAACGTCGTCCGCAGGTGACCATGGGGTGAAGCGAACGCCGCATGCACCGGCGCGCGAGCGGCTGAACTACCTCGACTGGCTGCGTGTGGTCGCGCTCTTCGGGGTCTTCCTCTACCACTGCCTGCAGCCGTTCTCCACCGACGACTGGCACGTGAAGAACGCCGAGCTGAGCGACGCGATCACGATCCCGATCTCGTTCTTCGGCACGTGGGGCATCGGGTTCTTCTTCCTGATCTCAGGGGCGGGCACGTGTCTCGCCCTTCGGTGGCGATCGATGGGAGAGTACGTCGCGGAACGACTCACACGACTGCTGCTCCCGCTCGTGGTGGCCTACGTCCTGCTGGGTCCCTTGCAGGCCTACATCGAGGCCAGCCACTTCGGCCGCTTCGAGGGATCGTTCCTCGTGTTCGTGCCGCGGTTCTTCGACGAGGTCGGAGATCAGGTCCTCGGCATCGGCGTCGGCTCGGGACCCGCTGCTCGTCGGATACATGTTCCACCTGTGGTTCGTGGTCTTCCTGCTCTGGTACTCGTTGCTCGGCATCCCGGTCTTCCTCTGGCTGCGCGGGAGACGAGGCCGGCACGTCATCGATCGGCTCGGCGACCGAGCTCGTCGCCGGGGGTTCACGCTGCTCGCCGCCGTGCCGATCGTGCTCGCGACCGCGCCGGTCTACGCGGCGTTCCCCGACGAGCACGACTGGGGCGAGTTCGTCTATCTCGCCGGGTTCTTCCTGGCCGGGTTCGTGCTGATGTCCGACGGGCGCCTGATGGCCGCGGTACGCCGTGATCTCGTGCCGGCGCTCGCGGTGGGGATCGCCGGCTTCCTGGTGCTGATGGTCGGAGACGTGGATGCGTTCATCGAGCGATGGGAGGGTTCGACCCCGTACTCGTGGGAGTACGTGGCCTTCTTCGGCACGATCGCGATCCAGGCGTGGGCGTGGGCGGCGACCTCGATCGGCATGCGTGTGCCCGCCTTCGCTCGACCGCTCCCGAGGATCGTGTCCGATGCGGCCATGCCGTTCTTCGTGGTCCATCAGCCGGTGATCGTGGCCGTCGCGTTCGTCGTGGTGGGGTGGGACGCCGGGATCGGGGCGAAGCTGCTCGCCGTCATCGTCGTCTCGGTCGCGCTCGCGTGGGCGCTCGCTCGCATCCCGGTGGTCTCGCTCGGACTCGGGGTCAAGCGCCGGGCCGCGGCGCGTCCGTAGACTGCCGGGCCATGGCAGCCGGGGAGATGCTGGTGCTCGGGCGCGAGGATCTCGAGTCGCTCGATCTCACGTGGGCAGAGATCGTCGATGTGCTGGAAGATGCGTTCCGCCAGAAGGCGGCCGGGCTCGTGCAGAACCCGCCGAAGCCGGCCGTGCGCCCGCGCGAGGACGCGTTCATCAACGCGATGCCCGCCTACCTCGGCGGCAGCGATCGCGCCGGGATCAAGTGGGTCGCAGGATACGAGCAGAACCGCGCGAAGGGACTCCCGTACATCTACGGCGTGTTGGTGCTGACCGACGCCGACACGGGCCGCCCCCTCGCGCTGATCGACGGGGGATGGATCACCGAGATGCGCACCGCCGGCGTCTCCGGTGTGGTGATCCGCCAGATACCCGATGAGCCCGAGCGGCTCGCGATCGTGGGGGCAGGTGTTCAGGGCCGCCGCCACCTCGAGCTGCTCCTCGAGCTGTGTCCCGGCATCGTGCAGGTCCGGGCCTTCGACGCCGTACCTCGGGCGACCGAAGCGCTGCTCGCGCTCGCCGGCGATCGGGAGGGAGTGGTGGCGTCGAGTGCCGAGGACGCTCTCGAGGATGCGGACCTCGTCGTGACCGTCGTTACGGTGACGCTCGAGCCCAGGCTGACGGCGGAGAACACCGACGCCGACGCCGCGCTGCTGCCGGTCGACTACGACGACGCGCTGGGGCCGCACGCGGCCAACGACGCGTCGCTCTACGTCGTCGACGATCGGGAGCAGTACGCATCGGTGGCGTCCGAGCACTGGGACGGCTTCCGCGCACCCGACGGAGAGCTGGCCGAGGTCGTCGCAAGAACCCGCGCCGTGCCTGCAGCGGGCCGGCGGATGTTCCTCAACATGGGCATCGCGATGGACGACGTGGCGCTCGGCGCGCTGTGCTACGACCGAGCCATCGAACGTGGGGTCGGCCGCACGATCGCGTTCCCATGATCCACCACGTCGACCCGGAATGCCTGCGGCTCGGGCGGCTGGCCCGGCTGCAGCAGGCGATGGACGATCACGACGTCGACGCGCTGGTGCTCTCGAACGAGCCCAATGTGCGGTACGCGACCGGCGCGACCGCCATGCCCGTGTACGCGATGAGCACGTTCGTCCGGTGTGCGGTCGTGCCGCGGGAGGGCACGCCGATCCTGTTCGAGCATGCGAACTCGGTGCACCGCTCGGCGGTGCGCGCCCCCGACGTGCGGCCGATGCACGCCTGGGAGTTCTACGACGACCCGGCGGCACAGGCCATGATCTGGGCAGACGAGACGCTGGCGTCGATCGCCGAGCTCGGCGCCGACGGCGGCCGCCTCGCTGTCGACCGGCTCGGCACGCCCGCGTTCCTGGCCCTGCTCGACCGAGGCGTGCGGCCGGTCGACTCCGCGCCGGTCACGCAGCAGGCACGCCGGGTGAAGACGCGCGAGGAGGTCGCGCTCTTCGACGGGAACGCCGAGCTCGTGATCGACATGTTGGCAGCGTTCGAGACCGCGATCGAGCCGGGCGTCTCCGAGCGCGAGCTGTTGGCGGTGCTCTCCGACGTGATGGTGCGCGGCGGCGGCGAGTACCTCGCGACGACGACCGTCTGCTCGGGCCCGAACACGAATCCCTGGCGAGCCGAGGCGACCGATCGCCGGATCGAGGCGGGCGATCTGGTCTTCGTCGACACCGACACGGTCGGGATCGAAGGCTGCTTCTTCTGCGTCTCTCGGACGTTCCCGGTCGGTGACGCCGTGCCGAGCGACCGGCAGCGCTCGATCTACCGGGAGGCACACGAGTGGCTCGAGGCGATGACGACGCTCGTGCGGCCGGGGGTCACCTGCGGGGAGCTCGCGGCCGAGGCGCCCCGGCTCCCAGATCGCTTCGTGGCCCAGCGCTACGAGTGCTTCTTCCACGGCATCGGGCTCGAGGAAGAGAACCCGAGCCTGTGTCATCCGGCCGATGTGCAGCCCAACCCCGACACGATGCTCGAGGAGGGCACGGCGCTCGTGGTCGAGCTCTACGCGGGCGAGGTCGGAGGCCGCGACGGAGTGAAGCTCGGCGACCAGGTCCTCGTGACCGCCGATGGGTGCCGGGTGCTGGCCCCGTTCCCGTTCTCCGATCGGTTGCTCGCCTGAGATCAGGCTTCGTCGTCGGCCGCTTCGAGCATCTCGTCTTCCCCGGCGCGTGCCTCCGTGACCTCGGAGCCCCCCTCGCGCCCGCCGGACCGGGTCCGCAGGCGTGCCGCGAGGAGCAGACCCCCAGCGACCATGCCGATGCACAGGTACTGCGCCCCCGTCAGCCCCGCGACCGTGCGGTCGTACTCGCGCAGGAAGTCGGTCAGGAACCGCTGGGTGCCGTACCAGAGCAGGAACGTCACCGTGAGCCATCCGGGCTCGACCTTGCGGCGCTGCATCCACCAGAGCAGCCCGACGAGCGGCACCATCAGGAACATCTCGTACATCGCCGTGCTGTGCACCGTGGCGTCGACGCCGCCGACGATCGGCTCGCGGGTCTCGCCTCCCAGGTACTTCCACGCGAGCGGGAAGCCGGTCTCGCCGCCGAGGTGCTCGCCGACCGCCATGCATCCGAGCCGCCCGATCGCCAATCCGGCCGCGAGGCCGTAGACGATGCCGTCGCTCACGACGAGGCCCGGCATCTCCGGATGACGTCGCGTGAACCAGACGATCACCACGATCGAGATCAAGAACGCGCCAGAGAACTGCAAGCCGCCTTGCCAGACGGCGAACATCGAGAGCGGGTCGTCGGAGAACTCGCTCCAGTGCGTGATCACGAAGAGCACCCGCGATCCGATGATGCCCAGCGCGATCACCCACCAGGCGAGCCGGGAGAGCAGGTCGGCGTCGAGGTCACGTTCCCGCGCGTAGCGCAGGAAGAGCCAGACCCCCACCAGGATGCCGACGGCGACGAACAGCCCGAACGTGCGGATCGTCAGGGGTCCGATCGAGATCTGGGGCAACGTTCGGAACGGGATCGCGGCGATCATGTGGGCGTCCATGCTACGGACGTCGGCCACCTCCGTCCGGAGGCACGAGGCGGACGGCGGGGAAGTAGCCGGGCATCTCGGCGGCGGCCGGACGCCGGTACAGGGGTTCGAGCGGCTCGGCCGGCAGCAGGTCGACGGCGTAGGCCTCGAGCAGCCGAGCCTGCAGAACCCCCGGTTCCATGTCGGTCGGCTTGGTCCTGCGGCCGCCGGGAACCTCGATGCCACCGGCGTGCTCGTCGCACAGCGTGTAGAGACGGTCCGCGAACGTGTGCACCGCGGTGGGTTCACCCGGACCGGGCTCGATCCAGGCGCACACGATGCACACCAGCCGGAGCCGCACGGGGTAGGCGAACCGAGCGCGCCACCCCCGTTCGTGCGCGACCGTGCGGCCCCACAGCGAGGCACGCCCGACGACGGGGGGCGACGGCCACGCGGGCCACTCCCGGGTGACGACGTCGAGCGAGGCGCTCGCGTAGACCCCGCATCGGCAGTCGATGCCGGGCGCCTCGTGGCGGGCGCGACCGCCCGTCAACACGCGCGGCACCGAGCATCGTGCCTCGAGCGGGCGGCGCCTCGGCCACGCGTCCGTACCCGATCCTGCCGGGAGCAGCACGGGCCCGTCCGCGGCGTCCCACACGTTCCAGACGCGCCATCCGACGACGGGTTCGACCGTGTGCTCGAGGGCCATGCCTCGATGTTCCTACGGTTGCGCGGTTCGCGTGCTCCCTTGAGCCGCGCACGGTCAACGTGCCTTCGGCCGCGCACGGTCAACGTGCCTTCAGCCGCGCACGGTCAACGTGCGACGAAGCAGGACCGTCGCGATCGCGAGCAGTCCCGCGGCGAAGCCGGCGAGCACCCAGAGGTCCGAGGCGACCCGAGCCGGTCCCGCGCCGGTTGCGATGGAGTCGTTGAGCGCCTCGATCGCCCACGCGTGCGGGATCAGGTGCGCGATGCGGTACATCAGTGGCGGGAAGATCTCCAGCGGAACCATGCAGCCGCCGAGCGCCGCGAGCACCAATCCGATGAACACCCCCACCGCTCCCGCCTGCTCGGCATTGCGGAGCACCGAGCCCATCACCATCGCCGCTCCCGTCGCCGCCAGGCCGAAGAGCAGCACGACCAGCCCGGTGGTGAGCAGGTTGCCCCAGTCCACCTGGAACAGCAGCACCGTGCCGATCACGATCAACAGTCCCTGCACGAGCGCGATCGCGTAGCGGCCGAGCGCCTCCCCCAGCAGGATCGTCCGGACCGGCGTGGGCGAGGCGAGCATGCGGGTGCTCACGCCGTATCGACGCGTCTCGATCAGCATCGACGACGCCGATAGCGACGTGAGGAACATGAACAGCACCAGTTCCTGCGCGGCACCGGATTCGAACGTACCCAGTACGGCCGTGCCCGCCGTGCGTCGCGACACCTCGATCGCCGGCATGGCATCGGCGGCCGCTTCCGCCCTCCCGAGCCCGGCGGCGAACGTGTCGGCGGCGCCTTCGGCGACCGCGAACCGAGCCGCGCGGATCACCACGTTCTGTTCGGCGACGATCGCCTCGAGCGTCGCCTGCAGCTCCTGGCTCGAGCCGCTGGGGCGTGCGATCGCGGTGACGGGCACCGTCTCGCCCGCCCGTACACGCTCGTCGTAGCCGGTCGGGACGATCACGCCCCCTTCGATGAGCCCGCGCTCGACCGCTGTCCGCAGCGCTTCCTCGTCCGGGTACGGGCGCACGCGGACGCCGTCGGTCTCCGCGAGCCTCTCCCGCAGATCCTGGCCCAGGGCCCCCGAGCCTGTCGTGACCACGCCGATCTGGGGTTCGAAGCCCGCACCGAACGCGGCGCCGATCGCGAGGATGATCAGGAACGGGAAGACGAACACGAAGAACATGCCGGTCTTGTCGCGAGTGAGCCGCCGCAGGTTCACGCCGGCGATCGCGAGCGCTTTGCGGATGTTCATCGCGCCACCAGTCGCTTCGAGCGCGTCCAGGCGATCGCGCCCGTGACCGCCGCGATCACGAGGACCCCGGCCAACGGCCAGACGATGTCGGACACCCCGCCGCCGTACGCGAGCTCCTGGAATCCCTCCATCAGCCAGCCCTGCGGGGACAGGAACCGGATCGTGCCGAGGAAGCCCGCCTGGGAGATCGGGAAGAACGTGCCGCCGAGCAGTCCACCCACGACCGCCACGATCGAGACGTACGCGCCGGCCTGGGCGCTGGTCGTGGCGAGCGTCGCCACGAGCGCGGTCACTCCGACCGCGGCGAGCACCCCGCCGAGCACGAGCAGCACCACGCCCAGCGGGTCGCCCCACGTGGCGTCGAGGAGCCACGTCGTGGCGATCACGAGGAGCGTGGTGCTCACGAGGCCGACGACGAGGCTCGCGAGCGCCTTCCCGCCGATGATCGAGCCCGGAGAGATCGGGGCGACCATCAGCCGGGAGAGCGTGCCTCCCTCGCGTTCTTCGAGCAGCCCGCGAACGCCGAACTCCACCGTGAAGAACAGGAAGAACACCGCCATGCCGATCGCGAAGAACGTCGACTGCGAGACGGCCCGATCGTCGGCGTCGGCCGAGCGGATCTCTGCCCCGGGCGCTACGGCCTGCGCACGGGCCACGACCTGTCCGTCGATCGCGGATCCGTGGCCGGCGGCGGTGGCCACCGAGAGCCCGATCGCGTCGAGGTTCGAGGCGAACGAGGTCGCGATCGAGTCGGCCACCAGCGCCGAGATCGTGGCCTCCGGAGCGCCGATGACGGTGATCTCGCCGCCCCTGCCCGCCTCCACTCCCTCGGTGAACCCATCGGGGAAGACCACCGCCGCGTCGATCTCACCATCGCTCGCGAGCGAGTCGGCCTCACCCGCCGACGACGCCTCCCGCAGCGTGACGAAGTCGAGTCCCTCGAGCAAGGCCGTGAACTCCTCGGGCAGGTGCCCGCCGGTGTCCCTGTTCACGACGGCGTACGTGGCCTCGAACCCCTGGGTCTCGACGTCGCCGAGCGTCAGGCTGAAGATGTAGGCGAGGCCCAACGGCAGCACGAGCGCGACGAGGATCGCGGAACGGTCACGAAGCCGTCGCCGCAGATCCTTCGTCGCGATCGTCCAGGCCTCACGCACGGGGTTCACTCCTCGTCGCGGAGCGCCTTACCGGTCAGATGAAGGAACACGGCCTCGAGGTTGGGCTCGTCGACCTCCATCGAGACGATCCCGGTGCCGCTCCCGTCGACGGCTCGCACGACGTCGGCGAGCGAGGCGCGAACGTCGCGCGCCAACACGTCGATGCCGCCGTCTCGAGGGACCGCCTCGTCGACACCGGGAACCGCCGCCACGGCTGTCGCCGCGGCCATGAGATCGCCTCGCGCCTCGATGTGCAGCCTGTCGTGCTCCCCCACGAGCGAGATCAGCTCTCGACGGGTGCCCTCGGCCCTCAACACCCCTTCGTCGAGGATGCCGACGCGATCGCAGAGCCGCTCGGCCTCCTCCATGTAGTGGGTGGTGTAGAGCACCGCCATGCCTGCGCCGGCCAGAGCCTCCACCGAATCGAGGATCGCGTTGCGGCTCTGCGGGTCGACGCCGACGGTCGGCTCATCGAGCACGAGCAGCGTCGGTTCGTTCAGCAGGCCGAGGCCGATGTTCAGCCGACGCTTCATGCCGCCCGAGAACGCGTCGGTGCGCTCGTCGGCGCGGTCTGTCAGCCCGATCGTCTGCAGCACGCGGCCGATGCGCGCGTCGAGATCACGACCGCCGAGGTCGTAGAGCTTCCCGAAGAACCGCATGTTCTCCCGCGCGGTCAGGTCGGGATAGATCGCGACCTCTTGCGGCACGTATCCGATCTCGGCCTTGACGTCGACCGTGCCCGTGTCGAGCTCGCGGCCCTGCAGCGTCACCGTGCCTTCGTCGCGGGTGAGCAGACCGCAGACGATCGAGATCGTGGTGGTCTTCCCCGCCCCGTTCGGGCCCAGGAGCCCGTAGGTCTCGCCCGGCTCGATCGTGAATCCGACGTCGTCGACGGCGACCCGTTCGCCGAACGTCTTCCGCAGGCCTCCACAACTGAGCACGGGGGCCGCAACCCCTTCGACGTCTCGGGAGGTCATCGGAGTGCCGGGTTCACGGTGTAGGTCGGCACGATCTCCGCCGATCCGAGGACGTGCCCCTCGATCGCGGAACGGAACGTGTCGAGGTCGAATCCGTGTTCCAGCCCGAGCGAATCGACGTCGAGCGCGTAGACGGTCGTGAAGTACCGGTGCACCTGCTCGTCGTTCCACGGGGGGAAGGGACCGTTCCAGCCGTGATAGGTGCCTTCGAGATCGGCGTTGCCCTGGAACAACCCTCGATAGCCGTTCTGGCCCTGCACGCCGCCGACCGACGTGGGCCCCGGGGAGCGTCCGTGGGCGACGAATCCTTCCCCGCCGGCGCCCTCGGGGAGCTCGTGCACCTCGGCAGGCAGGTCGACGACGAGCCAGTGCGCGAAGTCGATGCGAGGCTCGTCGTCACCGAGCGAGAGGCCCTCGACACCCATGCGTGTGCGGTCGGCCGGCACGTCGGGGTCGACGATCGAGATCGCGAATGAGCGGGTGCCGTCCGGCTCGCCCGACCATCGCAGGTGCGGGCTGCGGTCGGCGCCGGCCATCTCGGCCTTCCCGTCGGCGGTCGGGGTCGCGATCACATGAACGAGGTCGATGGGCTGGTCGTGGGAGAGGCTGGTGCTCTCCAGGGTCATGGACATCACGGGCATCCTCCGGGGTTGGGAACGCATCCCCAGGTTCGCATCTGCGACGCGCTCGTCACAACGGATCGAGCCGTGGTCGCTACGGGGGTGGGGGGAGCTGCCCGCCCCTCTCCGACCCTCGCTGGCCGGCGGCTCGGTCCCAGATGCGGTTGAGGTGCTCCTGCACGTAGATGCCGTTCCCGATCGCGACGAAGATCAAGATCACGATCGTGAGCGCGGGCTCGAGCTGGGGCTGGATCGAGAGCCGTTGCTCCGCGTCCTGCACATGCTTGGCGGTGTTGTACATCGCGATGAACGGCGGAACGATCACGAGCCACCCGAAGAGCATCGCCATGAGCGAGCGGACCGGGCTGATCGACTCGTCGTGCTCGAACGTGCGCAGCTCGTCGTTGATCTTGTAGTACCAGTAGAGGAAGTAGATCCCGAGCGTGATGAAGCTGAGTCCCAGGACGACGAGCGGGTTCCGCTTCGCGTAGGACCGCCCCTCGATCGTGACCGTTTCCATGGCACCTCTCTCTCGGATCGACGGCGTACCCTCACGACTTGGCGAGGGCGTGTTCCGTGATCGCCGGGATGATCTTCTCGCCGTAGGCCTGCAGCGTCTCGTCCTTCGCGTCGTGCTGCAGGTAGACGGCGAACTGGTCCACTCCCAGCCCCTCCAGCTGCTGTAGCCGCCGAACGTGCTCCCCGACCGGCCCCAGCAGGCAGAAGCGATCCACGATGTCGTCGGGCACGAACGCCGTGTGCGGGTTCCCGGCCTGGCCGTGCTCGTTGTAGTCATAGCCCTGGCGTCCCGCGATGTAGTCGGTCAGCGCCGCCGGCACCGATGAGGACCCTCCGTAGCGAGCCACGATGTCGGCGACGTGGTTGCCCACCATGCCGCCGAACCAGCGGCACTGCTCGCGGGCATGCCCCGGATCGTCGCCCACGTAGGCGGGCGCGGCCACGCAGATCGTGATCGAGTCGGGGTCGCGACCCTTCTCCTCGGCCGCCCTGCGCACGGCGTCGATCGTCCACGCCGTGATGTCGGGGTCGGCGAGCTGCAGGATGAACCCGTCGCCGATCTCGCCGGCGAGCCGCAGAGCCTTCGGGCCGTACCCCGCGATCCACACGTCCACGCGGCTCTTCGACGCCCACGGGAAGCGGATCGTCGAGGATCGATACTCGACCTCGCGCCCGTTCGCGAGCTCGCGGATCGTGTGCACGGCCTCGCCGAGGGCGGCGAGCGTCGAGGGATTCCCGTTGATCACTCGGACCGCGGAGTCACCGCGTCCCATCCCGATCACCGTGCGGTTGCCGAACATCTCGTTGAGCGTCGCGAACAGGCTCGCGGTGACCGTCCAGTCCCGCGTCAGTGGGTTCGTCACCATCGGGCCGACGGTGACGTTGCGCGTGTTCGCGAGGATCTGGGTGTAGATCGGGAACGGCTCCTGCCACAGGATGTGGCTGTCGAACGTCCAGACGTGGCTGAACCCGTACGTCTCGGCCCGCTTCGCGAGATCGACGACCCTCGCGCTCGGCGGGGTGGTCTGCAGCACGACGCCGATGTCCATCGTTCGCCCTTCTAGACGAGGTACTGGGAGAGCTCGCGCGCGACGAACCGGCCGTGGCCCTTCGTGCCCACGAAGTCGTCGCCCTCGATCACGACCGCTCCGCGCGAGAGCACCGTGTCGACCTTCCCGTCGACCACGAACCCCTCGTAGGCCGAGTAGTCCATGTTCATGTGGTGCTTGTCGTTCACCCCGATCGTGGTCGTGGCGTCGGGGTCCCAGATCACGATGTCGGCATCGGCGCCGGGCGCCACGATGCCCTTGCGCGGGTACATGCCGAACATGCGAGCGGGGGTCGTGCAGCACGTCTCCACCCACCGCTCGAGCGTGAGCTCAGCGGTCACGACCCCCTGGTAGAGCAGCTCCATGCGGTGCTCCACGCCCCCGATGCCGTTGGGGATCTTCGAGAAGTCGCCGAGGCCGAGCTCCTTCTGGTCCTTGAAGCAGAACGGGCAGTGATCGGTCGACACGACCGCCAGCTCGTTCATGCGCAGTCCGCGCCAGAGGCTCTCCTGATGACGGTGCTCGTCGTTCGGCGAGCGCAGCGGTGTCGAGCAGACCCACTTCGCCCCCTCGAACCCGGGCCGTTGCAGCGTCTCCTCGAGCGTGAGCCACAGGTACTGCGGGCAGGTCTCCGCGAAGACGTTGCGCCCTGCGTGACGCGCCGCGGCGATCTCCTCCAGCGCGTCGCCGGCCGACGTGTGCACGACGTAGAGGGGCACGTTCCCGGCCACGTTCGCGAGCACGATCGCCCGATGGGTGGCCTCGGCCTCCAGGTCCGAGGGCCGCGTGTCGGCGTGGTAGCGGGGGTCGGTCTCGCCTCGCGCGAGCGCCTGGGCCACCAGCACGTCGATCGCGATGCCGTTCTCGGCGTGCATCATGATCATCGCGCCGCACTCCGACGCCGTCTGCATCGCCCGCAGGATCTGCCCGTCGTCGCTGTAGAAGACGCCGGGGTAGGCCATGAACAGCTTGAAGCTCGTGACGCCCTCGTGCTCGGTCAGGTATCGGATCGCCTTCAGTGACTCCTCGTCGACCCCCCCGATGATCTGATGGAAGCCGTAGTCGATCGCGCACTGCCCCTCGGCCTTGCGGTGCCAGTCGGCGAGGCCTTCCTGCACGCTCTCGCCGGTGCGCTGCACCGCCATGTCGACGATCGTGGTGGTTCCGCCCCAGGCCGCGGCGATCGTGCCCGTCTCGAAGGTGTCCGACGCGAACGTGCCCCCGAAGGGCAGCTCCATGTGGGTATGCACGTCGATGCCGCCCGGGATCACGTACTTGCCACCCGCGTCGATCACCTTGTCGGCGGTCGTCACGGCATCGGAGAAGAACCCCGGCGCGCTGACGGCCGCGATCGTCTCCCCGTCGACCAGCACGTCGCCGGCCTCCACCCCGGTCGGGGAGACGAGCCTCCCGTTCTGGATCAGCGTCCGCGACATCGGAACTCCTCAGCGGGCCACGAGCTCGTCGTACGCGTCGGGGCGGCGATCGCGGTAGAACGCCCATCGATCCCGCACCTCGCGGATCTTCCCGAGATCGAGATCGCGCACGATCAGCTCCGGCTTCTCGGGGTCGCCGACGTCGCCGACGAACTGCCCCTCGGGGTCGACGAAGTAGCTCTGACCGTAGAAGTCGTTGTCGCCCAGTGGCTCGAGGCCCACGCGGTTGATCGCCCCGACGAAGTACATGTTCGCGACGGCGGCGGCCGGTTGCTCGAGGCGCCAGAGGTACTCGCTCAGCCCGCGGTGCGTCGCGCTGGGGTTGAAGACGATCTCGGCGCCGTTGAGGCCCAGCACCCGCCATCCCTCGGGGAAGTGACGGTCGTAGCAGATGTACACACCCACCCTGCCGACCGCGGTCTCGAACACCGGGTATCCGCCGGTTCCCGGGGCGAAATAGAACTTCTCCCAGAAGCCCTGCACCTGCGGGATGTGCTGCTTGCGGTACTTGCCGAGGTAGGTTCCGTCGGCGTCGATCACCGCGGCCGTGTTGTGGTACAGGCCGGGCTGCACGATCTCGTACATCGGAAGCACCATCACCATGCCCAGCTCTTTCGCCACGCTCCGGAACCGTTGGGTCGTCGGGCCGTCGGGGATCGGCTCGGTGTAGCTGTAGTACTGGGCGTCCTGCACCTGGCAGAAGTACGGCCCGTAGAACAGCTCCTGGAAGCACATCACCTGGGCTCCCTGTGAGGCGGCGTCGCGGGCTGCCTCCTCGTGCTTGTCGATCATCGCTTCCTGGGAACCGGCCCAGTCGGTCTGCAGCAGCGCGGCCTTCACCGTGGTCATCGCGTCTGGCTCCTCGTTCGGCGTCATGGGCCATCGTAGTGACCCGGCGGCCGTGGCGCCCGGGGCCCATCCACGTCGAGCCTCGACGTCGCGGCCGGAAGCGGGCACGATGAGCACGTGGCAGGGGGGGACGACGAGCGCGCGATGCAGGCGATGCGGCAGCACGGGTTGTTCGCCGACCTGTCCGAGGCCTCGCTGCGAGAGATGGTGGAGAGCGGGCTGATCCGCACCTACCGGTCGCGCTCGTACGTGACGATGCAGGGTGACCCGTCCACCGAGGTGTTCATGTTGCTCGAGGGGCGGCTCGAGGTCTCCACGGTCTCACCCGAGGCCAAGCCCCAGCTGCAGACGGTGATGGAACCCGTTCGGCTCTTCGGTGAGCTCGGGGTCCTGGCGGGCACGCCACGGACGGCCTCGGTGCTGTGCCTGGAGGACTCCCGCATCTGGACCCTCGGCCGCGACGCGTTCACGGCCCTCGTCGAGGCGCAACCCTCGATCGCCATGGACCTGCTCGGTGCGATGGCGAGGCAGGTGGTGTCGAAGGAATCCCTGGCCGAGGACCTCGTCTGGCTCGATCTGAAGGGGCGGCTCGCCAAACGTCTCCTGGAGCTCGCTGCCGTCCAGGAACCCGATGGTCGTCCGGTCGTGCCGGCGATCACCCAGGCAGACCTCGCGAGCATGTGCGGGGTGACGCGCGAGAGCGTTTCCAAGACATTGACCGCATTCGAGCGACGCGGCCTGGTCCATCGTGAGGGGCGCCGCTACGTGCTCCTCGACACCGACGCCCTCCGCCGCTTCGCCGAGGGTTGAGACGGGCACGAGGGGCGCCGGACGAGGAACGACGGCGGATCAGGCTTCCTCGCCCGATCCGCCGCCGTTCGTGCGGGAGGTCAGCAGCCTTCCTTCACGGGGCAGCGGCCTTCTTGAGGGGTCGCCGTTCCTGCTCCGATGTAGGCGCCGCTCTCGCGCACGTCGCTGAAGCTGTCCGGGGTTCCCAGCGGGATCTCTCCGGCGTACGTGCCGCCCTCGCGGATGTCCGTCGCGGCACCGAGGAAGGCGCCGCCCGTGACGATCCGTCCGGCGACCTGTCCCTGGCCGTGCCGTGCGTAGTCGGCGGTGGGCGCCTCCGCCGGCGCCTGCACCTGCACCTGCCCGGGGGCCCGCACGGTGTCGTCGCCGGCGTTCGATCCGAGCGTGACCGCGATCGCCACGGCGAAGCCCAAGACGATGACGCCGATCACCAGCCACATCCACAGCGACTGCTCCTGGGTCACGTCGTGAGTCCTGGACGCATCCATGATTCCTCCTTCGGTCGGTGGCTGCGCCGTTCGCAGCTCTCGTGTCGACCGTAGGCACGCGAGCCTCGCCGGTCGGTGAACGGCTCCACGGCGACGATGTGAACCCGCTCACACGCGTCGAGGCTGCGCGAGACACGAGAGAAGCGGCGGTGGATCGATCTCGATCCACCGCCGCTGGGGGCGCTGCGTGGTCGCTTCCGGCCTATCGGCCGGGAGCCGACCCGGGCGTGGGGTCCTGCGCCGTCACGTCGCCGCCGGCGTAGTCGCCACCCTCGCGCACCTCGGTGAAGGCGCTCGGGCCGTTGCCTGTGAACGCAGGCACGGAGGTTGGGTACTCACGAACGGCGTCGAAGCTGTCGGGGGTTCCCAGCGGGATCCCTCCGGCGTACGCGCCGCCTTCACGGACCTCCGTCGCCGATCCGGTGAACTCCGCAGCGCCGGCCTTCACGTCGACCAGCCCGCGGCCATGCAGCACAGCGTCCTCCGTGGTCCGCTCCACCTGCGACTGCACGTCCGCAGGCGCCCGCAGGATGATGTCGTCGGTGTTCCCCTGGAGGGCGATGACGATCGCCGCGACGAGGATCATCCCAACGGTGCCGATCAACACCCACGACCAGGGCGACTGTGCGTGGGTCACCTCTCGAGTCCTGGACGCATCCATGACTCCTCCTTCCGGTCGGTAGCTGCGTCGATCGCAGCTCTCGTGACGACCGTAGGCACGCGTTCGTCGCCGGTCGGTGACCGGGGCCACGAGCGCGGTGTGAACCGGCTCACGATCGGTGCTCGTCGTAGGCTGGCGACATGAGTCCGTTGCGGGTCGGCGACGTCGCGCCCGAGGTGCCCGAGGTCTGGACCGGTGACGGGCCGCGCGGCCTGTTCTTCTACAAGGTCACGTGCCCCACGTGTCAGCTCGCGGCTCCCGTGATGGGGCGATTCGAGCGGGCGTTCCCCGGGCGCGTGATCGGCATCGGTCAGGACCCCGAGCTCGAGCTCACTCGGTTCACCGAGCGATACGACGTGGGCATCGCATCGGTCGAGGACGCTCCCCCGTACGCGATCTCGGCCGCCTACGACCTGGAGTCCGTGCCCACCCTGTACCTGGTGAACGAGGGCCGGGTGCAGGAGGCCGTCGGTGCGTGGGATCGCGATGCGTTCAACCAGATCGCCGCGACCCTCGCAGCACTCATCGGGGAGCCCACCGTGCTCGTCTCGACGGTCGACGACGGGCTGCCCGCGTTCAAGCCAGGCTGAGGATCCAGGAACAGGCGCTCGGTCTGAGCACCGCCGTCCGGAGCCGCATCCCGCATCTGCCGCGGCCGGTCGGAGCGGAAGCCGGTCTAGACTTGGCTGCGATGTCAGACGGCAGCAGACGCGCGAACCTGGCTCCCGCCTCGGGCGCCGCCGCTCCGATCATGCTGATCGGCGGCGCCGAGGACAAGCTGCGCGGGCGGCAGATCCTGAAGCGGTTCGTCAAGCAGGCGGGCGGCGCGAAGGCGCGCGTCGCCGTCGTGGCAACGGCGTCGGAGATCAGCGAGCAGGCGTTGCAGCTCTACGAGAGCCTGTTCCTCGAGCTCGGCGCCGGAAGCGTCATCGGCCTGCGTCCCCAGGAACGCGCCGAGGCCGATCGGGCCGAGACGAACCGGCTGCTCAGCGAGGCGACGGCCGTCTTCCTGACGGGAGGCAACCAGCTGCGGCTGACGTCGATCGTCGCGGGGACACGGTTGCACCGGGCCCTGCATCTCGCGCAGGACCGGGGCGCCGTCGTCGCGGGCACATCGGCCGGAGCCAGCGCGCTCGCCTCGCACATGATGGCCTTCGGCCAGCCGGGCGCGACGCCGCGCCACGGCCACGTGCAGACCGCGGCGGGCCTCGCGCTCGTCGAGGGCGCGATCGTCGACCAGCACTTCGAGCAACGAACACGGCTCGGCAGGCTGCTCAGCGCGATCGCGCAGTCGCCGTCGCTGATCGGGCTCGGTCTCGACGAGGACACGTGCGCGATCGTGCACCCGAACCACACGATGGAGGTGATCGGGCGCGGCGCCGTCACCGTCGTGGACGGGTCGAACATGGACACCGACGCCTACCGGCTGCGCGGACGCCGCCCGATGATGGTCTCGGGTGCCCACCTGCACTCGATCCCCGCGGGCTACTGGTTCGATCTGCGGGCCCGGGCGCTGATCCACGAGGAGGGATCCAGCACGAGCGCCCGCGAGGCCTCTGAGTGACCACCACCCGTAAGCCCGCGAAGACCGCGAAGACCACCGAGCCGAAGGCCGGCCCCGACCTGCGGATCCTGCACACCCAGGTCCTGCGGGGCCCCAACTACTTCTCCTACGAGCCGGCGATCCGTCTCGTCGTCGACCTCGGCTCGCTCGAGGCGTGGCCCTCGAACACGCTGCCGGGGTTCAACGACTCCCTGCTCGAGCTGCTGCCCGGTGTCGGGGAACATTCCTGCTCACGGGGGCACGCGGGTGGGTTCCGCGAGCGGCTCGAGGAGGGCACGTGGGCCGGCCACGTCGCCGAACACATCGCGATCGAGCTGCAGCGCGAGTCGGGCGCGCAGGTATACCGAGGGAAGACACGCGGCACCGGCACGCCCGGTCAGTACAACGTGACGTTCGGCTACTGGGAGGAACAGGTCGGCCTGATGGCGGGCAGCCTGGCGGTGCGGCTCGTGAACCACCTGGTCGAGCCCGAAGAGGGGTTCGACTTCGCATCCGAGCTCGAGTGGCTGATCCTGCTCGCGGAGCGCCGCGCGTTCGGACCGTCGACGCAGGCGATCCTCGACGAGGCAGCGAGCCGCGACGTTCCGTACATCCGCCTGAACGACCGCTCGCTCGTGCAGCTCGGGCAGGGGAAGTACCAGCAGCGCATCCGGGCGACGATGACGTCGATCACCTCGGCGCTCGCCGTCGACATCGCGGGCGACAAGCATCTCACCAGGCAGCTCCTCGAGTCGGCCGGCCTGCCCGTGCCCCCCGGGGCCATCGTGCGAACGGCCGACGACGCCGTGGCCGCGGCCAAACGCATCGGGTTCCCTGTGGTCCTCAAGCCTCTCGACGGCAACCACGGCCGCGGTGTGGCGCTCGACATCACGTCGATCCGGGCGGTACGTAGCGCGTTCACCCGGGCGCGGAAACAGAGCCGCAACGATTGGATCGTCGTCGAGGGCATGATCGAAGGCCGGGATCACCGGCTGCTCGTCGTCGGAGGGAAGATGGTCGCCGTCGCCGAGCGGGTGTCAGCACACGTCGTGGCCGACGGTGACCACACCGTGCGGGAGCTGGTCGAGACCGAGAACGCCGACCCGCGTCGCGGCATCGGCCACGAGAAGGTGCTCACGCGCATCCGCGTCGACGAGGTCGCCGAGGCGCTCGTGCGATCGCAGGGATACGAACTCGACGGCGTTCCCGAGGCGGGTGCGACGGTGCTGCTCGCGTCCACCGGCAATATGTCGACCGGGGGAAGCGCGATCGACCGCACCTGGGACGCGCACGAGGACAACGTCGAGATCGCCGAGGAAGCCGCCCGAGTCGTGGGTCTCGACGTCGCGGGCATCGATTTCATCACGCCAGACATCACCCGGCCGGTGCGGGAGACCGGGGGTGCGATCGTCGAGGTGAACGCGGCGCCGGGCTTCCGCATGCACACACATCCCACCGAGGGCGAGCCGCAGTACGTCGCGCGCCCCGTCATCGACCTGCTGTTCCCGGTCGGCTCGCCTTCGCGCATCCCGATCGTCGCGGTGACGGGGTCGAACGGCAAGACGACCACGGTCCGCATGATCGCGCACGTGATGAAGAGCATGGGCCACAAGGTCGGGCTCACCTCCACCGACGGCATCTACATCGACGGACGGCTGACGAAGCGGGTGGACGCAAGCGGGCCGCGGTCGGCGCAGACCGTGCTGCAGAACCCGCGCGTGGATCTCGCGGTGTTCGAGGTGGCCCGCGGCGGCATCCTGCGCGAGGGTCTCGGGTACGGCCGCAATGACGTCGCGGTCGTGCTCAACGTCACCGGTGACCACCTCGGCCTTCGAGAGATCGACACGATCGAGCAGCTCGCCGCGGTCAAGCGTGTGATCGTCGAAGCGGTGCCACGCGACGGATACGCGGTGCTGAACGCCGACGACGAGCTCGTGCTCGAGATGCGCAAACACTGCCCGGGCAACGTGATCTTGTTCACGATGCGGGAGGATCACGACCTGATCGAGCGCTGGGTGCGTCGCGGCCGGAAGGCCGTCGTGCTCCGGCGCGACGAGGCTGGAGAGCAGATCGTGCTGCGAGACGGCCGGCGGACGATGCCGGTCGGGTACACGCACCAGTTCCCCGCCACGTTCGAGGGTCGCGCTCGGATGAACGTGCAGAACCTGCTCGCCGCGGCGGCGGCATGTCACGTGTCCGGAGCGCACCTGCACGACATCCGCCACGGCCTGCGCACGTTCACGACCGATTTCTTCCAGGCGCCGGGGCGCCTGAACCTGGTGGATCTGGGCGGGGTCACGGTGCTGCTCGACTACGCGCACAACGCCGCCGGGCTTCGGACGGTCGGCGACTTCGTCGAGCGGATGACGTCGGAGCCGCCGGCCGCCCATCCGGGCGAACCGTCGTGGTCGGCGAACCTGCGCGTCGCGGTGATCGCGACCGCCGGTGACCGGCGCGACGAGGACATGCGAGACCTCGGCCGCGTGGCGGCGCAGTACTTCGACGAGGTGATCGTCCGCGAGGACGTGAACCCTCGCGGACGTGAACGAGGAGAGACGGGCATGCTCGTGCTGGAGGGTATCGAGGAGGCTCGCGGTCGGGGCGCTCGCGTCGGCTCCGCCCTGCTGATCGCCGACGAGCTGGAGGCGTGCCGTTCGGCCCTCGACCGAAGCCGACCCGGCGACCTCGTCGTGCTCTGCGTCGATCGCACGGCCGAGGTCTGGGACGAGCTCGAGGCTCGGCGGGCTTCGATCCGCGAGGGATGAGTCACGGGGCCGAGGTGTGCTTGCCGGGCGGACGGGTAGGGTGGGTCGGAAGGACCGGCCGGATTCCCGGAGTCGAGGGGGAGGACGCGGATGGACGAGACCACAGGTACCATGCTCGATGACGACGAGATGCTCACGGAGATGGTGGGCACCAGCGCGTCACTGGAGACGCCGCCGCGGGACGCCGACGGCACCGATGGCGACGGCACCGATGGCGACGGCACCGACGGCGACGGCACCGATGGCGACGGCACCGATGGCGATGGCACCGACGGCGACGGCACCGACGGCACCGACGCAGACGGCACCGACAGCGCCACGTCGTGACGATCGCCGCTCCTCGACATGGAGCGGACACCCGAGAGGCGCTGGAACGCTGTACAGGCGACGCCGACCGCTTCCTGGCCGATGACTGGCAGCGGCGGGCGGCGATCTACCGTGCCGTGGCTCCGGGCGGGTTCGCGGACCTGCTCACGCTCGACGACGTCGATCGCTTCCTGACGACGACGGCTCTGCGCACGCCGTTCTTCCGGCTCGTGCGGGCGGGAGAACGCATCCCGGAGGCGAGCTACACGCGATCGGGCCGGGCGGGCTCACGTGACGTCGAGGGCATCGCCGACCCGGCGCGGGTGGCGGCGGCGTTCGAGGACGGGGCGACGATCGTTCTGCAGGGTCTCCATCGGTGGTCCGAGCCGGTGATGCGCTTCGTTCGCGACCTCGAGCTCCGGCTCGGCTTCCCGTGTCAGGTCAATGCCTACATCACGCCGGCCGACGCCCAGGGGCTCGAGTTGCACGAGGATCCCCACGACGTCTTCGTGCTCCAAGCGTTCGGGCGGAAGCGATGGCGGATACACGCCGCGCCGGGTGAGCCCGAGCGGCCTGCCCTCGACGAGCAGGTCGCCCCCGGCGACACGATCTACATGCCGGCGGGCACCCCCCACGCGGCGTCGGCACAGGCGGACGTGTCCGGGCACCTCACCGTCGGCGTCCACCCGGCCTCGTGGCGCGAGATCGCCTCCGCTGCATGGACCGTGAGCGCATCCGACCCTTCGCTTGACGAGCCGCTGCCGGCGGGGTGGCACCTGGACCCCGCGGCGCACGCCGGGGAGCTCGCCGCACGGCTTCGGGCGGCGGCCGGCAGGCTGGAGGCCACCGATGCGGGGGCAGCGCTCGAGCGCAGAGCCGACCGGTTCCTGTCCGGCCGGGCCCAGCTCGCTCGGGGATCCATCGGGGAGCGAGCGATGCCGATCGACCTCGACGACTCCACGGAGGTGCGGCGACGGCCGGGGTCGGTCTGCGTCGTGCGCCCCGATGGCGACCGTGTCACGGTGCTGCTGGGCGATCGGCTCGTGCGCATGCCCGCGTGGCTCGGGCCCGCGATGCGATCGATCGCCGACGCCGACAGGTTCACGATCGGCGATCTCGGCGAGCACGTGCCCGACGCCGGGAGCCGCGTCGTGCTCGTCCGCCGGATGATCCGTGAAGGTCTCCTCACCGCGGTGCCGGACGGCGTTCCCGAGGCCGGACCTCGTTGAGGCGATCGCGGCCCGCCGACCGGACCGATCGATGCTCCGCCCGGAGTGAGGCGGCGGGGGAGACGCTCGCCGGCACGGCCTCGACGATCCGGCGGTGGCTGTTGATCGAGCATGCGGGCCCGTGGGGGCACGACGGGCTGCGCGACGCGCGATTGCCCGACGGCGTGGGCGAGGGCTTGCGGGCGCACGAGCGGCGAACGGCGAGCCGCGTGTTGTTGATCCGTCGGCCCGTCCGGGAACCGGGAGAGGGCATCGGCTGCATCGCCGTCGACACACGTGATGCGTGGATCGGAGCCGCCACCCTCGATCGCATCGAACGCTCCGTCGAGCTCGATCCGTCCGATCGGAGGGCGTTCCCGATCGAGATCGACCACCCCGTGGCGGTGGTCTGCACGCACGGTCGCCGAGATGCCTGCTGCGCCGAGCGCGGGCGGCCGCTCGCCGCTGCCGCTGCCGCGACGTTCCCGCTTGCGGTATGGGAAGGCACGCACGTCGGCGGCGACCGCTTCGCGGGGAACCTGGTGATGTTCCCGCACGGGCTGATGTTCGGCAGGGTCGAGCCGGAACGGGCCGCCGGTGTCGTCGCGGCATACGGCGAGGGTCGCATCGAGCTCGATCGCTTCCGAGGCCGCACGAGCCACCCGATGTCGGCTCAGGCAGCCGACATCGCGGTGCGCGCTCGCCTGGGCCTCGATCGCGTCGACGATGTGAACGTACTCGGCGTCGAACGTGATGGGGCGCTCGGGCGCGTCCGCGTCGGCATACCGACCGGCGAGGCGACCGTGGAGGTCGAGCGGCTGGAGCTGCCGCCGATGCGCCTCACCTGCTCGGCGGGTGTCGAGGAACGGGCCGCGAGCTGGGTGGTACGGAAGATCGACCTGCCCGACTGACCCTTCGGGGGGTCAGTCGTCGTCGAGGGCCCGTGCCCACCCCCGGATCTCGTCGGCCGACAGGTAGTTCAGGATCCGCTCGCGCGGCACGCCGGCGAGCGCCGCGATCGCGAGCCCGAACGGCAGGAACGTCAGCTCGGCGGCGACGTGCGCGTCGCTCCCGATCGAGAACCATCGAACGCCCGAGGCCACCGCGGCGCGCGCGAGCTCGACGTTCAGATCCTGCCGCGCGGGCGTCGCGTCGATCTCGACAGCCTTCCCCAACCGGGCCGCTTCCTCGAACACGTGCGGCCAATCGGCCGTGAGCCCGACCCGCCGACCGTACATGCGGGCGACCGGGTGGGCGAGCACGTGAACGGTCGGGTTGCGCAGCGCGGCGAGGTAACGGTCGGTCGCGTCATCGGTGACTCGCAGCTTCGTGTGGAACGCGCCGAGCACGAGGTCGAGCGAGGCGAGCGCCGCGGGGTCCATGTCGCCCGACCCGTCCTCCAGCACGTCCATCTCGATCGATCGGAGGATCGTGAACCCGCTGCCGCGGTCGGCGAAGCCGGCGTTCAGCCGATCCACCTCACGGTTGTGCCGTTCGAGCGCCGCCTCGTCCATGCCGTGGGCGATCCTGAGGCTCTTGGAATGATCGGTGCTGGCGATGAACGTGCGTCCGAGCGCTTCCGCCGCCGCCGCGATCTCGGCGAGCGGCAGAGCGCCGTCGCTGTCGGTGCTGTGGACCTGCAGGTCGCCATGAGGACGTGCCTCCCACTCGACGTCGGCGTCGAGGGCCCGACGGACCTCGGCCCATGTGAGGAAGCCACGCCTCGTCGGCTCCGGCTCGGTCGGAGGCGGAGGATCGTCGAGCCACTCCTGGAGCCGCTCCGCGATCCAGGGCCCGACCGATGGGAGCTCGGCGAGCGAACGCCCGGCGGCGACGAGATCTGCTGCTTCTTCGGACCAGAGCCGGGCCGCTCGGGCCGCGCGTGCCAAGGCCCGCCGGCGATGGTCGGCGTGCCGTTCGCTCTCCTGCCAGAGCAGCTCGCCGAGGGTCCCGTTCGACGGGATCGGATGCGCCATCGGACCGCTCGATCAGCGCCCGGCGTCCATCAGCGCACGTGGCAGGCGAGCACGCGCGTCGAGCAGGCCGCGCCACCGGCGCGGGCCCTCCCGATCGAGCATCCCGGGCACCATGTGCAGCGTGAAATCGTCCGGGCGGACCGAGCCGAGCTCGGCCGGCAGGATCGGGAACGACACCGTTCCGTCGGGACGCGCGCGCGGGGAGTACGGTGCCACGATCGTTGCGCCGCTGCCGTTCCGAGACGGGTCGAGCATCACGCGGCCCGCCCGCTTCGCCTTGCGGAACTCGTCGGTCACGAGATCGGGCCGTCGAGCGGACACCATCGATGTGAGGCCCGACGCCGCGGCCCGCAAGGAATCGTCGTCGAGCCTGCGCTCGATCGGCACCACGATGTGCAGACCCTTGCCGCCGGTGGTCTTCACCCCGCTCTCGAGCCCGAGCTCGTCGAGGACCTCGAGCACGAGCCGCGCGACCTCGGCGGCAGCCTCGAACGCGTCGTCGGGAGGGTCGATGTCCACGACGAACAGATCGGGGCGGTCGAGTCGATCGGCGCGCACGGGCGCGGGATGCAACTCGAGCGCGGCCTGGTTGCCGAGCCACGCGAGCGTCGCGGCGTCGTCGCACACGACGTAGTCCACGTCTCGGCCGGCGCTCGGCGCCTCGATCGTCACGCGCCGGATCCAGGGTGGCGCGTAGTCCGAGATGGCCTTCTGGAAGTAGCGCTTTCCCCCGACCCCGTCGGGTGCCCGCACGAGGGTCAGCGGGCGGTCGCGGAGCCACGGCACCGCGAGATCGGCGACCGCGGCCAGGTAGTCGACGTAGTCGCGTTTCGTCACCCCGATCTCGGGCCAGAGCGGCTTGTCGGGCCGGGTGACCTCGACGTCGGCGGGTGGTCGGAGCCGTCGGTGCGCCATGGTCAGCGGCCCCTCGGCCTGGCGCGGCGAACGAGCCGGCGCACGGTCGCGGGATCGGCGCGGCGGGCCCCCATCTCGCCTTCGAGCAGCGCGAACATCTCCTGACGCTGCGCGAGCACGGTGATCGCGAGCACGTCGCGGGGTCCGGAGCGTTCGAGCATGAACCGGAGCGCGGCGATCTCGTCGGGCATCGCCGGGACCTCGCCCGCGCCACCCTCGATCGCGCCGGCGAGGAGCCGGGCGATCAGGTCCTCGGGGTCCCGTCCGCGGAGGTAGCGCGGGAGCTCCGCGACGCACACGTGGTCCGCGCCTCTTCCTGCCCGATACCCCAGACGATGCAGGATCGCGTCGTCGCGGTCGCCCGCGGTGCCGAACCCGACCCACGTCTCCGCGGCGCGAGGGCACAGTCCGCGTGCGATCTCCGTGAGTCCAGCCATGCCCGCCTCGTTGTGGGCGTAGTCGATCACGAGCACGCGCTCGCCGAGGGTGTAGACGTTCGCGCGCCCCGGGTTGGCATCGGCGTCGGGCAGGAACGAGCGCAGGCCCTCGACGACGTGCGTCCGCCGGAGTCCGACCGCCAATGCGGCAGCCGAAGCCGACAGGGCGTTGTGCACGTGCTGCGAGGCGATGCCGGCGAGGGTCATCGGCACCTGCTCCAGGTCGACGATCCGCCTCGACCCCGAACGACCGAGCTCGGCGATGCCGTGGTCGAGCACGGTGAGCGCCCGTCCGCCGTCGGCGAGCGCTCCACGCAGGGCCGGGTGCCGCGGGTCGAGCGAGACGAGGAACGGCCGCCCTCCCGCCCGCCGGTCCATCGCGAGCACCCGAGGGTCGTCGGCGTTCAACACGTGCCAGCCGTCGGGTTTCGTGATCGAGGTGATCGTCGCCTTGACCTCGGCGAGCTGATCGAGCGTGTCGATGCCGTGCAGGCCGAGATGATCGGCCGAGATGTTGGTGACGACGGAGACGTCGTTGTGGCTCGTGCCGATGCCGCGGAGCAGGATCCCGCCGCGTGCCGTCTCGAGGATCGCCATGTCGATGCCGGGCTGTGCGAGGGCCATCTGCGCACCGCCGAAGCCCGAGTAGTCCCCCGCCTCGACCAGCGCGCCGTCGTGGAAGACCCCATCGGTGGAGGAATAGGCGACGCTGCGGCCGGCGGTGCGCGCGATGTGGGAGAGCAGGCGCACGGTGGTCGTCTTCCCGTTCGTGCCGGTCACCGCGATCACGGGGATCGTCGGCTCGACCACGGTGGGGGCGGGCCCGGGATCGACCCCCGCGATGCGCTCGGCCGCCTCGGCGGTCAGGCTCGCCAACGAGCGGCGGGTGGCGAGCAGATCGCGCATCACGGCGGCGACCTGGCGAGCGAGCGCCTCGGCCGCGTCACGTCGCCGCCACGGGAACGCGACCACGACCCTGTCGTGCCCGTCGGGACGGCCTCGCACCCCCAGACGAACGCGAGAGGACCTCGCGATCGTCCGCGTCACGTGGGCTCCGGCGCGAGCGGCGAACCGGCGCCGCTGCTCCGTGGCCCGTGCCCCCGGCCGGGAGTTCCCGGGAAGGTCGATCCGGATCGCCAAACGCTCCAGGCGGGAGGCGGAGGCGTGGATCCATCCCGGCACGGTGAGCGTGAGCTTCACGGCCGGCCTCGGGAAGTACAGGTTCGGACCCTCGAGCACTCGGATCTCGACGATGTCGACCGGTTCCGGCATGGCGCGGCCAGCGTAGCGACGGTGACTCCGCGACGCAGAACGAGGCTTCAGTCCGGATGCCGGGGGGACGATGTTCGAGGTGGGAACGGAAGGAGGGTTCCGATGTCCCGGGTTCTGGTGATCGACGACGAATCGGTGGTCGCGACGATCCTCGAGTACGCGTTCGCGGCGATGGGCCACGACACGATCGCGGCCGATGGAGGCGAGACGGGGATCGACGCCGCACGCACCGAACATCCCGACGCGATCGTGCTCGACCTGATGATGCCCGAGGTGAGCGGGCTCGACGTGCTCGACGCGCTCCGACACGACGACGAGACGAGCTCGGTGCCGATCCTGGTGCTCACCGCCGTGACGATGTCGCGCGAGCATCTGATCTGCGTCGCCAACGGCGCCGACCGCGTGATGACGAAGCCGTTCGACCCGCGCGACGTCGCCGAGGTCGTCGACTCGATGATGTCGCCCACCCGCGCGGTGGCCACGGGTTCCTGAACCACGCTGCTCACCCCGCACGGTCAGCGGGGGGCGTCGTCGTCTTCACTCCCGGGCACGGGCGTGGCCTGCTCGAGCGCATCGCCCTCGGCCGCATCGTCGGGCATCTCGCGTGGCTGCTCGGGTCCGTCGGCTCCGTCGTCCACCGGCGCCGCCTGCTCGAGCTCGTCGGCTTCGGGAACGGGTTCGGAACGTTCGCGGTTCGGATCTTCCATGGGCGGCTCCGGTCTCGACTGGATGGCGGACGTCACTCGTGCTCGTACTTGAACGAGATGTTGACCCTCGCGCGATAGCTCGAAACCCGTCCGTCTTCGATCGTGACGTCGAGCCTCACGATCTCGCCCACCCGCAGGTCGCGGAGCGACTGGGACGCGGTCTCGACGGCGTTCTTGGCCGCCTCCTCCCACGACGTCGGGCTCGTCCCGATCACCTCGGTGACCCGGTAGATGCTCTCGCTCATCGTTCCCCCTTCGATCCGGTCGTCGCACCATCCTCTCGGATCGACCCCCATGTTGGGAAGCCTCGGTCCCCACGTCCCGGGCCGGCCGGCGCGGCGGCGCCCGCATGTGCAACATGGTCGTCCAGGATCGGTCGTTCGGATCGAGGAGGTACGCATGACGCATGCAGCGATCGCCGATGTCACCGAGGCGGTCACGGTCCAGCCCGGCGCGGTGGTCTCCAAGGTGATCCACCGCGACGAGGTGCTCGACGTGACGATCTTCGCGTTCGACCGCGGCGAGGGGCTCACCGAACACGCGGCTTCGCGGACGGCCATCGTCCAGGTGCTGGCGGGCCGGCTCGCCTTCACGGTCGACGGCGAGGAGGTCGACGCCGTGCCGG